>DATAXN010000107.1:0-180758 GCA_036273015.1 Bryobacteraceae bacterium
AAAGTGGAAATCCAAAAAGCAGGATTCCCACTTTCCCACGCTCGTTTTCTGTTTCCCAAATCCAAAAACGAAAGGAGAATCAATCCCGCTTGTTACCCTCATCCTTCAGGCTCATCTCAAGATTGGAAAACGCTCCCAGTGACTGATAACCGTGCCTCAAAAATTGAAATTGGCATTTATCCTTCGATGCTGCATGGTTGTCGGACCTCGGAGGCATCCAAGTTGACGTTGTCGCCAATCGACGAAGTCTCCTGGCTGCAAACTCCCAAGAAACGCCGTTCGGGGAAGCGCCGATGCACGGCGCTAACGACTTATCGGTACCTATCTCAGCTCGAATAGCGCGTTTTTCTGCGAAACGCAAAAAGTCGTGGATTGGACGATACGATCGCGACCGAGCGCTCGTAATCACGCGAGGCTCTCCCATACCACGCTTCAGTCGTCTTACTTGGCGTGCTGCCTGAATTGCTGGTTCTCATTGCATTCGAATTCGATGAGATCCTGGTCGACGATCAGCCGCTGATCGACCCGAACAGTCCACGGCTTCGTATACGCCTTGGGATCTTCGAGCGTCAGGTCAATCTGCAGGTGGTCGTAGGCCGGACGGCGGATTTTCTCCGTGAATTTTGCCTGCTCCGAGTACGGACTGCCATTCACGTCAAGCCAGCCGTCAAAGGAACTGTCTTCGGCGCCCCGCAGGTTATTCGTTTCGACGATCAGCGTATCCCCGTCCCAATGACCGACCGAGTAGCCGTACCACCACGGCTGCGGCTCGCCCTGCGGCGGAAGTTTCCGGCCATCCATATAGATGTGGCGGAGGCCGTTGTTGGCCTCATACTCGATCAGGATCATCTTCGGATTCGAAACGTTCATAATCCTGCGTGGCTGGGGCTGTTGGTGAAACTGCAGAAAGCCCATCGGCAGACAATTGGCGTCGGGATTTTCGCGGGCCTGCAGATCCGTCCGCTTCTTTTTGATGTCCCGCGCCCACTGGGTGTACGGCAGCCCACCCTCGATGTTCGCGCCAGCCTCGAAGAACGCAGCCACGGGCGGGCCATTCGGATCGTAGGGGAACGGTGGGGTCGGCGCTTCAAGCCGAAAAGCACCAGGGCCACCAGGAGCTTGACCTCCCGGGGGTCCACCACCCCGCCCGCCGCCACGGCCCCCGCGCCCGCGGGGTGGTCCACTGTTTGCGTGCATCCAGAGGCCGGAAAAGTCCGGCTTCCCATCGGGTGTCCGCGGAGTTGGCGCAGCGCCACGGACTTCGCCTTTGGAATTGCGCGGGACCTTCGAATCCGCGATACCGGACCATTGCGCAGCGATCGGAACGGAACCCAACGTAAGCGAGCCGAACACAAAAGCCGTTATGCCCATGCGGTTCATCATCATTAATACCCTTCGCCCCGTTCCATATCATACAAACGACGCAACATTGACCCCGCGCAACGGGATGCCGCCGCTTCAATCACAGCGAGCGCGCTGACTACCCCGCGGTAGTTTCAGGCATTCACTTCAAGAGCGGTTGTCAGGATTTCGCGGCTGAGGAGCGTGTCCCGCTTATCGATGGGCAACCCTTCAGTTCTGACACCACGCGTAAAAACTGTGATCGTCGTTCTCGATGAGAACCATCGCTTTTCGAACTGGCAGCCAGTTTAGTGTCATGTCTCAAATAACTTCCGGCATCCAGCCGGCCGGACTCGCTGGAAAGCGAGTCCGCAGCCTGAAAAGGCTGCCCCACGTCAGGCAACGTACGGTATCGGGAACTAACGGGGAAGCGCAACTTCCGCAGAGACCCGCGCCGACGGCCTGCGGCCGGTTTTACCTAACTAACCCCACCGGCGGCTCCGACCGCCGGCGGTACAGTTATTCGGCAAAAAAATGCATTAGACTTTTTCAAGGAGATCGGCCATGAAGAAGTTGCTGTTGTGGGTTGCTGCTCTCGTGGTGCTGCAGGGCGACACACTATTCGCGCAAAGTTTAGCCGGCGCCTGGCAGGGACTGATGCTGGTTTCGCAGACTCCCGGAGACACGCTGCATGTGATGTTCAAGCTATCGACCACTGTCGGGGGCGCCCTCACGGGAACCATGTACAGCATCGACCAGGGCGGTGAGACCGCGACGCCGGAGGTCACGCTGAAGGGCTCGGCCGTGAAGATAGTCATGTCGGGCATCGGCGCTACTTATACAGGAAATCTGAGTGGGGACGGCAACGCAATCACCGGGAAGTGGAGCAGCACCACCGGGGGAGGCGCACCACTGACCCTGAACCTCACCCGTGCCACTGCCGAGACCGCGTGGAAGATTCCCGAACCTCCGCCACCGCCGCACATGATGCCCCCCGATGCCGATCCGGCGTTTGAAGTGGCCAGCGTTAAACCCAGCAACCCCGACCAGCGAAACGCAGGAATCCAGATACAGGGCCGCCAGTTCAAGATAATCAATTTGACAGTGAACGATCTGATTCGGGCTGCCTACGGGATTCACCCGCGCCAGCTCATCGGTGCGCCGGACTGGATGGAAAAGGACCAGTACGACATTCTCGGCAAGCCCGACGTGGAGGGTCAACCCAACCGAAGGCAGATGCAGGCACTGATTCAGAAGGTGCTGGCGGATCGCTTCGGCCTGAAGTTCCATCGCGAAAAGCGGGAGCTCTCCGCCTACACGATTGTTATCGGAAAAACGGGCGCGAAGCTCACGGCGGCTGAAGGCGACCCGAAGGCGGATCCCCAAATTTTCTTCTATGGCCCTGGAAAATTTGTTGCGAAGGACGCGACCCTGGCGGACTTTGCGGGTTTCCTCCAGGGAGGAGTCGTCGATCGGCCGGTAGTCGATCAGACAGGACTCGCCGGGCGATACGACTTCGGGATGATATACAGGCCCAATGAGCCTCTGGCCGGCGTCGGCCGTGGAGATAACCCAGCGACCCCAAGCGATCTGGATGCTCTACAGGATATTTACGGGGCCGTTCAGCAACAGTTAGGCTTGCGGCTGGAATCCGCGAAGACGCAGGTCGAGATGTTCGTTATCGATCGTCTGGAAAAACCTTCTGAAAACTGACTATGCGTTGTGTTCCGGCTCCGCGTGAAGCTGGTGTTATGTCTCAGATAAAACCTGACAATGAATCGTGGGGTGGGCCTTCCGGCCCGCAGCCGGCTTTCCAGCCGGCCGGAGTCGCTGGAAAGCGAGTCCGCAGCCTGAAAGGCTGCCCCACGTCGACAGGAGGTTAGAGGGATCGGTGATCCTCCGATTCTTCCTGGCGGCGGCGCTGTTCACTGTTTTCCCGCAACCTGTCGAATTATGCGCGCAGATCGATATCCAGACCCGTCAGCGCCCGCGGTCCGTGCAGCCGGCGCTCCCGAGCGCCAACCTGCGCGTGGATACCAATCTCGTGCTCGTCCCCGCCACCGTCAACGACGAGTTCAACCGTCCCATCACCGGTCTGGAAAAAGAGAACTTCAAAGTTTTCGAAGACAAAGTGGAGCAGGTCATCACTTCGTTCTCGAGCGAAGACGAGCCCATCGCGCTGGGCTTCATTTTCGATACCAGCGGCAGCATGAGAGGACTGTTGCCGCAAGGCCGCGCGGCTGCCTCGGAACTGCTGAAGCAGGCCAATCCGGAGGACGAGTTCTTCCTCGTGGAGTTCGACACGCAGCCGCATCTGGTGGTTCCTCTCAGTTCCGATACCCGCGAGATCGGTCTGGAGGTCATGATGACGAAAAACGGGGCTTCCACAGCGCTCGTCGACGCCCTGTTTATGGGGATTCACGAGATGCACAAATCGAAAAAGACAAAGAAGGCGCTGGTCCTCATCTCCGACGGAGGCGAGAACAACAGCCGCTATACCCCGACCGAAGTCATGAAGGTTGTCAAAGAGAGCGATGTCCTGATCTACACAGTGGCTATCGGGGCAGGTCATGACGCCGATTCAGAAGCCGGCCTGCGCTGGATGACAGGCGTATCGGAAGTAAGCGGCGCGCACATGTTCTATGCAAACCCGGCCGAACTGCCCGACATCGCGGCGAAAATCGGCATCGAGTTGCGCAATCGCTACGTGATCGGGTATACGCCTCGGGATCAGAAACGCGACGGCCGTTATCACCGCATCCAAGTGCAATTAGCGCCGCCGCGCGGATTGCCGAAGCTCAGAGCCCATTGGCGAAACGGGTATTACGCGCCATCGGAGTGAGTCAGACTGGAAGGTGTTCGCGTGCTCCCGCAGTCCCGATAAGTTAAAATCCGGTTCATCCGGAGTCGAAAGAATGTCCCATCCGCGCATTTCCTTCCAAAAGCAACCGACTCGCCGGGACTTGGGCAGAATGGCGATCGGCGCCGCATTGGGAGCGAAACTGCTGAGCTCGCCGCGATCGGCTTATGCGAAGGTGCGGCCGCAGCCTCCGGGGATCAAGATAGGTTCCGTAGCGCCGGCCAATCCGACAGATGACGACCTGCTGTTTTTCAGGCAACTGGGCGTGGACTGCGTATTCTGCGCGGTCACGCCGGATCTGAACAGCGTTGACGGCCTGCTGCACATCAGGAAGCGCTACGCGGATGCCGGCCTTACGGTCCACAATATTCGCAACCTCGCCGTGACCAACAATCAGGTGGAGATTGTTCTCAACCGGCCCGGGCGCGATAAGAAGATCGAAGACTATAAGAGATGGCTGCGGACGCTCGGCGGGGCGGGCTTCCATTTCACGTTGTCAAACTTCAATCTCGCGCAGATCGTGACCAGTTCCTTTATTGAGACCCGCGGGTCGAGGACGCGCGATTTCGACCTGAACAGTCCGACGATGGGGATTCCGGCGGGTGTTCCCGGAGGGTTGGCGGTGATGGGTTCCGCCAAGTCGTTATATTTCGGGCGCGAGTACAGCGCGGAAGAGATCTGGGCCAACTACACGTATTTCGTCAGGCAAGTCGTGCCGGTAGCGGAGGAGGCGGGGATTGTCATCGCATTTCATCCGGACGATCCGCCCGTGCCTTCGCTGTTTGGCGTGCCGCGGATTATGGCGAATTTCAACGATTGCAGGAAGGCTTTGAAAATCGCGAACAGTCCGAACGTGGGGATCTGCCTGTGCTGCGGCACGTGGGCCGAGGGCGGGACGGCAATGGGTATCGATCCAGCCGGCGCGATCCGCTGGTTCGGGGCGCGGAAGCAGATTTACGAAGTTCACTTCCGGAATGTGAGCTCTCCTTTGCCGCACTTCCAGGAGACGCACGTGGATAACGGCTACTACGACATGTTCCAGGCGATGAAAGCGATGGTGGATGTGAAATACGACGGGATCGTTCACCTGGACCATGCGGTTCCCATGGTGGGCGGCGATCGCACGTACCAGGCGTTTGCCGTGGGTTACATGCGGGCGCTGCGGCAACGCGCTCAGGCGGAGAGCGCCGGGCGGACCTGAGCTTCGGCTGCCGCTTCTACAGATAACTGAGCCACCAGTCGCGCCGACGGTCTTTGAGCCGCGCAAACCACAGGCACAGCGGATACATGGCCACCACAACACCGATCCAAATCGCGTAGACCACCCACAGATCGTATCCGTAATGCGCCGGCCAGGTTCCGCCGAGAGACGGCAATGGCCCGAACAGGAAACCGGCACGGCCATATCGAACCATCGCGAACGGCACCGTCAAAGCGTGGACCAGAAAAAAGTGCCCCAGAAAATAGAACAGCGGCGTTCGTCCAAACACCAGGAGCGGGTTGGCCGCCCCCAGCGTGCGCCGGTCGAACCATGCCAGCAGCAGAAGCGCGGGGCCGAGCGTCATCAGCAGAAAATCGAGCGACGGCGGATACTTCGCGCACTTCAAAAAGGAGAGCACGGTTCTTCCGGGAAAGTGGTGCGACCAGGGCAGAGGATCCCCGTAAACGTTGATTCCCCGGATCACCAGGAACGCAAGTGTCAGGACCAACCCGAGCCGCCATGCGATGCGGCGTCCTTCCACCGTGCCGGGCACGGCGATTCTTCCAAAGCAGAAGCCCGCCGACATCACGAAAATCCACGGCGCCAGAGGATAATTGGCCAGCACGGTCACAGAGCCCACGCGAAAGGTTCCCAGTTGATGGAGGACGTTCCAGATCCACGCCGCATTCCCGAATTGCGCGGCCTGGACCGGATCCGCCAGATTATGTAGGGCGATGACCGCGACGCTCAGCACGGCGAGCATGCGCACGGGCAAGTGAACCAGGAATCCGAGGGCCACCATCGACCAGCCGAGAGCCCACAGAATCGACAACAGCACGATGCCTCTGGTCAAACTGAAGTTCATCGCCAGACGAAGGACGGTCAGTTCGAGGAACACCAGCCAGAGGCCTCGCGCCCACAGAAATCGCGACAGCTCCACGGTGGTCCGGTTCGCGCGTACCCGAAAGGACGCCCCCGTGCCCGCCGTGAAGAAGAACACGGGAGCGCAGAAGTGCGTAATCCAGCGCGTGAAGAAGAGAATGGCGGTGGTGCGGGACAGATCCTCGGGCTGGAATATCATCGCGCCGGAATGAAAGTACTCGCGCGTGTGATCGAGGGCCATGACGATCATCACCAACCCGCGCAGCGCGTCGATGGACTGAACCCGCGATTTTCGTTCGACGCCCAAGATTTATCTTGAGCCTAAGGCGGCGGCGGTGCAACAGAAAGAAGCACCAAGCGATATCGTGTAGACTTGGCGTCGTGTCTGTGCCAGTGACGCTTCGCGTCACCATACGGAGGTGTTCATGAAACGTTTATTGACCGGAATCGGGCTGACCATCCTGCTGGGCGTCCCCGTGTTCATTCCGGCCGTTGCCCGTGCGCAGATTCTGCTTGCCGGCGAAGGTCCGGTCGTGTACGGGCATCACCATCTGAACACCACGAACATGGCCGCACAGAAGAAATTCTTCGCCGACACGCTCGGCGGAAGCGTGGTCAAAATCGGTTCCGGCGACCGGCAGCAGGAGATCATCAGCTTCCCGAATGTTCTGATCTTTTTCCGTCCGATGCAGGCGCCGACGGGCGGCTCGATCGGCACGACGGTGAACCACATCGGCTTTTCCGTGCCCGATCTCAGGCCGGTCGTGACGAAGATCAAGGCGAACGGCTTCAAAATGATCACCGCCGATTCGGTCGCCGCGAATGTGAAGGTGACCGACGACATCGCGGCCGCCGGTCCGACCACGAACATCGCGTTTGCGCTTGGCCCGGAGGATGTCAAAGTGGAGATCGTCGAAGTCAAATCGCAGAAGGCCCCGATTCAGCTTCATCACATCCACTTCTTCGGGCAAAACAACACCGAGATGCAGGCGTGGTACGCAAAGACGTTCGGCGCGACGATGCTTCCGGCCAATCCGGGGGCCGCGTTCGTGCAGGATCAACTGCCCGGTGTGTTCCTGAACTTCTCGCCGTCGCCCACGCCGACCGTCGGCACGACCGGCCGGTCGATCGATCATATCGGCTTCGAGATCAAAAACCTCGAGGCATTCACGAAGAAGCTCGAAGCCCAGGGGATCAAACTGGATCGTCCTTACACTAAGGTGCCGCAGCTTGGCATAGCGATCGCGTTCATCAAGGATCCCTGGGGAACGAATATCGAAATGACCGAAGGACTCGCCAACATCAAGTAGGATTACGTCACAGGGTTAGATCGAAACATGAGAACAGCTATTCCTGCTCTTGCCTCAGTGCTGTCATGCGCGGCGCTGCTATCTTGCGCGGCGCGGCCTGCTTTCGCGCAACTCGTGAGTCATCCGGACGCACCGATCCGCATCGGCCACTATCACCTCAACGTCACGAGCGTCGAAGCCCATAAAAAGTTTTGGGCCGACACGCTCGGCGGCAAAGCAATGAAGTTCGGCAGCATCGATGTCATTGAGTTTCCCGACGCGTTTATTTTCCTGCACGTGCAGAAGCCGACCGGCCCAACGCGCGGCACCGCCTTCGATCACATCGGCTTCGCGGTGCCGGACGTGCCGGCGATGGCGACCAGGCTGGCAGCCGCGGGATATAAGGAAACCACCGGGCGGGAGCCGAAGCCGGGTGAAGCATCTGCCGCGGCATCGGGCACGTCGGCCGTGTATGGACGCTTTGCATATTTTATCGGCCCTGACGGGGCGAAAATCGAACTGGTTACCAGCGATCGAAAGACAGACGCGCCGCCTATCGTGGCCCATCATATTCACTTCATCAACAAGCAGTACGTCGAGATGCAGCAGTGGTACATGAAGGCGTTCGATGCGACTTTGCGTCCGGGACAAACCGACTTCTTCATTGGCGCCGATCTGCCGGGCGTCGGATACAGCCTCAACTTCTTCCGCTGGGAAGGCGACCAGTCCATCACGCACGTCCCCACCGCCGGCCGCGTTGTGGATCACGTGGGATTTGAAGTGAAGAATCTGAACGCTTTCTGTAAGGCGCTCGAAGCGAAGGGCATCAAGCTCGTTCGGCCTTACAGGAAAAGAGATCCGGCCATGAACAATATCGCAACTGCGATGATCGTCGATCCCTGGGGAGTCTCAATTGAGCTGACCGAGGGCCTCGACAAGATCAACTGACATCCACTCTCTATTGATCGCGCAGAACGGACCCTCGGCCTGTGCGCTCTCCGGAAACTCGCGCACCATGGACTCGCTCCGCGGCCTGTGCGCTCTTGAATGCACGCCGGATTACCAATCGCAGTTACCACGTCCCGCCGTCAGCGCGCCGGTTCGATTCCTTCGTTCAGGATATCGAGGTATCCGCTGTAGGCAAACAGGCGGTGGCGCAGCTTTCCGGTAACTTCACGAAGGATTTCCAGGCGCTGCATGTGCTCGATGGCGGCAGAAGCTGTCGGAAACGTGATCCCGACCTTCCCGGCGGCAGCCGCAATCGAAAAGATGGGATGCGTCTGCGCGTACTCATGCACGCGGAGAATTGAGGCCGCAGGCCGGCCTGTTGCGTCAATTTTTTTTCGGTCGGTTTCCAGCAGCGCGACGATTCGCAGCGCGTTGCCGATGGCCTGTTCCGCGGTCTGTTTCACACCGGTGAGAAAGAAGTCGAGCCAGGCTTCCCAGTCGCCTGTCGTCCGTACCCTCGTGAGCAGATCGTAATAAAGCTGGCGATGCGTCTTGAAGAAGAGACTCAGGTAAAGGATCGGCTCCCGCAAGGCGCCGCCGGTGCAAAGAAGAAACGTCACGAGAAGACGCCCCAGACGGCCGTTGCCGTCGAGAAACGGATGGATGCTCTCGAACTGCACATGAACGAGTCCGGCCCGGATCAGCAGGGGCAGAGCGTGGTCCTCATTGTGGAGAAACTTCTCCAGATCGCTCATGCATTCGAGCACCAGATCGGGCGGTGGGGGAACGAACGCAGCATTGCCCGGCCGAGTACCGCCGATCCAGTTCTGGCTCCGGCGAAACTCGCCCGGTTCCTTGTCACCGCCACGGGCGCCGGTCAGAAGGACTTCGTGGATCTCACGGATGAGGCGGAGCGAGAGCGGAAAGCCGTCGCGCAAACGCTGAAGTCCGTGATTGAGCGCGCGGACGTAGTTCGAGACTTCTTCGACGTCTTCGATGGGGACGCCGGGCGCTTCTTCGTTCTCATACATCAGAAGGTCGGAGAGGCTGGACTGAGTGCCTTCGATCTGGGAGGACAAGACGGCTTCTTTTCGGACCCAGGCGTAGATGAAGAGGGAGAGATCGGGGAGGGCGGAGGTGAGTCCGTCGAGGCGTCCGAGGGCGTGATTGGCTTGCTCGAGGAGCAACTGCAGGCGGTCGAGTTGCAGGGCCGGAGCGGGCGGGAGGGGCGACGGAACGAACGCGCGGACGGACTCGTCCCCGAAGGTGGAGACGATGTAGCGTCCAAGCCGCTGATTTTGGGAAGGTTCCATGCACCCCACGCAACTTTTAATTGTACTGGAGTTAATTAAATGATATGGCGATATTCTTTAATTATTTGGGTACACGGGCTCTGGCTGCAAACCCAAGGACTCGCGGTCTCGCCTGCAACTCGATGGTGGCACAGGCCTTAGCCAAATTTCATTGATAGGTTCGAGTGCTGGGCAATTGTATGCATAACGAAACTGTAGGCTATGTCCCAAATGGGGGTGTCGGGAGATTGAGTTGGGCAGACGCGGTCGGCCGGCGGACCTCGGCTAGTTTCTGCAGCAGAATGGGGACGATTCTTTCGACCTCCCGCTCGGGCGGTGGCGGAGTAAAGAGCTGAGCCGGAATCGTCCACATGGACGAGGTAGCGCAGATTCCGGGAAGTGGACGCCCAGAATCCCCGAGGTCCGGTACGAGGAGGCGTAGTCTGCTCTCGTTCGCGCCCCGTTTCGTCCCACGTTGTCGGGCACACGGATGGGCTAGTCACAATCTCCGAAAATATATTTCATTTCCCGCCATCTTCTTCACCCGCCTCAAATTGCCCCAAATACCCGGCTCTCTCCCGGCTGGAGCGGCCTCGATTTCCCCCCTCGCCGTGCTACTCATAGCTTGAAAACGCATCTTAAAATATGGCAACCGAAAAGCAGATCATCGCCGAGCGCCGCAACGATTTGTTCAACAACGACCCGTTCAACGCCAATCCGGACCATCTCACTCAACCCGCTGACAACAAAGGCGCACCCCGCCAAAATGGGTTTGAATTTGCGAATAACAAAATCGCTCGCCCTTGCCGCCCCGGCTTCGAGTGGCGATCCTCCGGCAAGCCCCGCAAGCCACGGAAAGAGCGCCCGGTTCATCCCCACTCCAATTCGCCGCACTACAATTAAGGCTTCCCATGCTCCGCACCGCCGCAGTCGCGCTGCTTGTTGCCACTCTCCTGCTCGCGCAGAAAAATTCCGGCGCAAAAAAGCCCGTCACCATCGACGCCGTCGTGAACGCGCCGTCGTCGCCGCTCACCCCCATCACCTGGGCGCCGGACGGCGAACGCTTCCTCTTCACCGACCGCGGCCAGCTCTCGCTGTATGAAATCCGCTCCGGCAAAGAGCGGTCCATCGTCGCGCTCGACAAGTTAAAAGACGCCGCCATCCCTGCCCCGCCCGCCGCGGTTTTCGATTGGACCAACCGCCGCGTCGGCGAGCACGAAACCCAGTGGTTCTCCGACGGCAAACGGCTCCTCGTCGCGGAGGGCGGCGATCTGTTCATCGTCGACGTCGCCAAAGGCCGCTTCGAACCTCTGACGCAGACCGCCGACGTCGAACGCGATCCCAAACTTTCCCCCGATGACCGCTTCGTTTCCTTCCGCCGCGGTTCCGACCTTTACGTCATTGAAATCGCCTCGAAGGTGGTCACGCGTCTGACCACCAACGGCTCCGATACTCTGCTGAACGGCCAGGCCGACTGGGTCTATCCCGAGGAACTCGATCTCGACACCGCGCACTGGTGGTCGCCCGACAGCCGCTCGATCGCCTACCTTCAGTTCGACACCGCGCGCGAGCCGATTTATCCGCAGGTTTCTCTGCTCAATGCGCGCGGGCTGCTCGAACCGGAACGCTATCCGAAGGCCGGCGATCCGAATGCGGAGGTGCGCGTCGGTATTGTGTCCGCCGGCGGCGGTCCGACGAAGTGGATGAACCTCGGCGAAACCCGCGACTTTCTTCTGGCGCGCGTGGTGTGGTCGCCGGACAGCCACACGGTTCTGGCCGAACGTCTCAACCGCGTGCAGAACAAGCTCGATCTGCTTCTCGCCGACGCCTCGACCGGCGCGTCACACCCGGTCCTGCATGAGGAAGATCCGCAATGGATCAACGTCAAGGGTACGCCCATTTTTCTGAAAGGCGGCAATCAATTCCTCTGGACCAGCGAGCGCTCCGGCTTCCGCCACCTTTATCTATGTGACGTCGACGGCAAGTCGGAAAAACAACTCACCAGTGGCGACTGGCAGGTGGACAACGTGGATGGCGTCGATGAAGCACATCGCCGTGTGCTGTTCACTTCAACGGAAGATAGTCCCACGGAGCGGCAGCTTTATGCAGTAGGACTGGACGGATCGAACAAGCAGCGCCTGAGCAAAGGCGCCGGCACTCATTCCATCTCGCTGGCGCCGAATGCCGGATATTATTCGGACGATTACAGCAGCCTCACCACTCCCCGCCAACGGACTTTCTACAAGAGCGACGGCACGGAAGTCCGCCGTTTTCGTGCGCATGAAGATGAAAGGTACGATGGGTCCGGAGACAATACCGCGGACAGCCTGTCACCCGACGATTTCGATATCCTCCCCACAGAGATCGTGCAGTTGAAAGCTTCCGATGGCACTCCGCTTTACGCCCGCATGATCAAGCCGGCCGGATTCAACGCGGCGAAGAAATACCCGGCGGTCGTGGTCGTTTACGGCGGACCCGGCGCTCAATATGCTCTCAACCACTGGTCCGGGCTGACCTGGGACCAGGTGCTCGCCCACAAAGGCTTCGTCGTCTGGCAGGTCGACAATCGCGGTTCGACCGGCCGCGGTCACAAGTTCGAGACGCCGCTCTATCACGACATGGGCGAGCACGAGCTCAGCGATCAGAAGGACGGCATTCAATATCTCGTCTCGCAGGGTTTTGTCGATCCCGCCCGCATCGGCCTCTATGGCTGGAGCTACGGCGGCTACATGACGCTCTACACCATCACGCATGCGCCGGGCTTGATCAAAGCGGCGATCGCCGGCGCTCCGGTCACCAATTGGCGGAATTACGACAGCATTTACACCGAGCGTTACATGGGTCTTCCCGATGAAGATCAGGACGGTTACCTGCACAGCTCTCCCATCGTGAGCGCGGGAGGCCTCGACGGCACCAAGCTCCTGATGATTCACAACGTGGAAGACGACAACGTCCATTTCCAGAATTCGATTCAGATGGCGGATGCGCTGGAGAAAGCCGGCAAGCAGTTCTTCATGCTGGTCTACCCGCAGAAAACGCACGGCGTCACGGGGCCCGAGTACAAGCATCTCCTCGAAGCGGAAACGAAGTTCTTCGAAGACAACCTTAAATAAATGGACCCGTTCCTGAGCTGGTCACGCCGGAAGCAATCCGCGATTATCGATCTGATCCGGACGTTTGTGGAGTGCGAGTCACCGAGCGATTCGCCCGAAGCTATCGATCGTTTCATGACGCTGCTCGGCGACTCGGTCTCCGATATCGCATCGGTGCAAAGGAGCGCCGCCGGAGCATTCGTCTGCCACTTCCGCCTGCCTGATAAAAAGAAGCCGGGGAGGCAAACCACAGGCCGCATTCTCGCGCTGGGCCATGCCGATACCGTATGGCCGCTCGGCACGCTGAGCACGATGCCATTCCGCAGCGCCAAAGGCCGCCTCTGGGGACCCGGCGTGCTCGATATGAAAGCGGGCTTGGTCTTCTTCATCTTTGCGATGCGTGCGCTCATCGAGCTCGATATCGAAGTGCCGCATGAGGTCGTGCTGCTGGTCAACCCGGATGAGGAGACCGGCAGCAAAAGGTCGCGCGCGGGCACCGAGAAGCTGGCGAAGCAGAGCAAAGCAGTTCTGGTGCTCGAACCGGGAACCGGTCTCGAAGGCAAAGCCAAGACGGCGCGCAAGGGAATCGGCGCCTGGGATCTCAAGGTCCGCGGCGTTGCCTCTCACGCCGGAGTCGATTTCGCCAAAGGCGCAAGCGCGGTGATCGAACTGGCGCGCCAGATCGAGCGCATCTCGGGCTTCACCGATCTCAAACGCGGGATCACGGTCAACCCCGGCGTAATCGCCGGAGGAACCCGCTCGAACGTGATTGCTTCGGAAGCGTCGGCGGAAATCGACATGCGGGTGCCTTGCCTCGCCGATGCGAAGGCTATCGAACGTAAATTCCGCGCGCTGAAACCGTTCGATAAACGATGCACTCTCGAATTGACCGGCGGCCTCAATCGTCCGCCGATGGAGCGCACGAAAGGTACGGTTGCGTTGTTCCGGCTGGCGCGGACCCTCGCAGCGGATCTCGGAGTGGACCTTGAAGAATCCTCCACGGGCGGAGGGTCGGACGGCAACTTCACATCGGCCCTCGGGATTCCTACGCTCGACGGGATCGGCGCCGTGGGTGAAGGCGCGCACGCAGCGCACGAAAGCATCCTGATCGGCCGCATCCCGGATCGCGTGGCTCTCCTGGCAAAACTGGTTCGCGAATTCGCGATATCTTAACAAGATGAACAAATCGCACATCCTCTCCTTTCTCTGTGGCGGCCTTGCCGTTCTGGGATTGAGCATGGCCACCAACTCCGACGCTCAATCGCCCAACCACGTCTACGAGCTGCGCATCTACACGGCGCCGGCAGGCAAACTGGATGCTCTCGAAGCCCGCTTCCGCGACCACACGGAAGCCATCTTCAAGCGCCACAACCTTCACGCAATCGGTTACTGGATTCCGCAGGACAACAAGAACAACCAGTTCATCTACATCGTGGAGCACAAGAGCAAGGAAGACGCCGCAAAGAACTGGGCTGCTTTCCAGGCTGACGATGAATGGAAAAAGGTCCGCGCCGAATCGGAAGCAGGCGGTCCTCTCACGACGAAGGCGCCGGAGAGCACGTACATGAATCCGACCGACTTCTCGCGTCTGAAGTAACATGCGGTCTTTGCTCGTATTCGTACCCGTACTTATACCGCTGGCGGTCTTTGCCACCGGCGGGGTTTCCAACTATTCCGAGTGGCGCGCAAACTATGAGGCGTCACTCAAAGCGCCGGATGGCTGGCTCTCCGTCGCCGGGTTGTCGTGGCTTCACGAAGGCGCGAACACCATTGAACTCCCCGCCGGCGCCTCTCAGAAAACGGTTGGGTTGAATCTCGCGGGTGGCAAAGTAACCTACGAGAAACGGCATCTGAAGTCCGATGTCACCGACCACCCCGACGTTCTGAAATTCGGCAGCGTCACCCTGACCATCATCGACCGCAACGGAAAAATGGGCGTCCGTCTGCGCGATCCGAAAGCCGAGACACGGCGCGATTTCGCCGGCTGTACATGGTTCCCCGCCAGTGCTGCCTGGGACATCAAAGCGAAGTGGGTCGCATACCCGAAGCCGAAGAACATCGCGATCGTCAATATTCTCGGAATGATGGATCAGGAGCCGTCGCCCGGTTACGCGGAGTTCACACTGCGGGGCAAAACCCTGCGGCTCGAGCCCGTTCTCGATGATGGCGAGCTTTTCTTCATGTTCAGGGACACGACCAGCGCGCACACTACTTACGGCGCGGGACGGTTCCTTTACGCATCAGTACCCAAAGGAAATGAAGTCGAGCTCGACTTCAACAAGGCGCACAATCCTCCGTGCGCGTTCACAGCGTTTGCGACTTGTCCGCTGCCTCCGAAGCAGAACATACTCGCCGTCGCTATCGAAGCGGGCGAGAAGACATACGGCCACCACTGATTTGTATAAGAGCGGGAGCCTGGTGCTGGCATCGCGGTCGCCGCGCCGCGCGGAGTTGCTTGCCGCAGCGGGTATCGAGTTCACCGTTCGAGTTACGGACATCGATGAAACGCCACTCGCCGGTGAAGCACCGCGCGATTACGTTCTAAGAATGGCGGAAACCAAGGCGCGCGCGGTGGAAGTGAATAACGACGCAGGTAACGAAGAAGTCATCCTCGCCGCCGATACGACCGTCGTGCTTGCGAACGAGATCATGGGCAAGCCCGTTGATGACGCCGATGCCACGCGCATGCTGCGAGCCCTGGCGGGGAATCGGCATGAAGTGCTGACGGCGATTGCCGTGAAGCGCGCCGGACATATCGTTACTGACATCGCGACAACTTCGGTTTGGTTCGCACGGCTGAGTGAGGCCGAAATCGCCGAGTACGTCGCATCCGGTGAGCCCATGGACAAGGCAGGCGCTTACGGAATCCAGGGATTGGCATCGAAGTTCATCGACCGCATCGAAGGCTCGTACAGCAACGTGGTCGGGCTGCCTGTCGCGCCGACATACCGGCTCTTGCGGGATTGTTAGAGATGACTGGCCGGCGACGGTTCCTCAGATTAACGAGTGCCGCGGCCGCCTCAGTCGCCTTGGGCTCGTCTTTGGGCTCAAGCGCGGAAACGTCCGTCGGGCTGATCTTTCCCTCGGCGAGCAGGCCTGTGCCGCGGGAAGCGATTGCACTATATCCGAGCGTTCATTTCCTGACGGAGGGTATGGGGCTGGGGCGCACGCTGCCGGAAGAGTTCGATCACCTGATCGACCACGTCATTCCGGCGGCGAAGAAGTTGGCGCAGGACGGCTCTCGCGCCCTCGTGCTGATGGCGCCGCCGCTGAGTTTCTTCCGGGGCGCACGGTTCAACCAGCAGATTTCCGATGCGATGACGAAGGCGACGGGCTTGCCCTCGACCACCGCGAGCGCTGCGATTGCCGTAGGACTGAAGGCCGTGCGAGCGCGTCGGTTGGCGGTCGCGACCGTCTACACGGAGGAGATCAGTCTGCACCTGCAGAACTTCCTCGAACAGTCCGGCTTCGAAGTGGTGACGGTGAAGGGCCTCGGAATCGAGACCTTCGACGCGCGTGCGCCGATAACGGACAGCGTGACGAGCGAAGAGTTCCAGGAGTTCTGCTTCCAACTACGCGACAGCAGACCGGAGACGGATGCGATGCTGATCGCTTCCGGTTACCTGCCAACACTGGATTCGATTGTGCCGATCGAGAAGCGCTGCCAGATTCCGGTCGTCAACGCCACGCCGCATGCACTGCGCGCGGGGGTGAAGCTGGCCGGACTCGACGGCAGAGCAGCGGGCTTCGGGGCTCTGTTGGAGCAAACCTAACCCTGTTTCGCGCCCCACTCGACAGCGAACTCAGACGGGTCCGGTCGCGTCGGCTTAAAATCCTCCAGCGGGGTCCCGATATGGATGAAGCCGATCAACTGATCGGCGGCTTCGAGACCGAACTCACGTTTGAACTCCGGGTCGTAGCAGTTGCCGCCGGTAACCCACCTCGCGCCGAAGCCCTCGGCATGAACGGCGTTCAGGATGTTCATCGCGGCGGCCGCGGCCGAGAACGCCTGCTCGATCTCGGGGATCTTGTGCCCGACGACGATCTTCGCCACCACGGCAATCGTCACCGGGGCGCGCAAAGGCTTCTCGCGTTCCTTTTCAATCTGCGCTTCGTTCGCGCCCGGCTCGCGGCGCTTCACTCCGGCAGCGAACAGTTCGCTCAATTGTTTGCGGGCTTCGCCGCGCACTACAAAGAACCGCCAGGGACGCAGCTTGCCGTGATCGGGCGCGCGAACCGCGGCTTCGAGGATCGTGCGCAACTGCGCGTCATCGGGACCGGGCTCGCCAACGGCTTTGACCGAGACCCGCGAAAGAAGAGTATTCAGCACAGGTATATTGTAGAAACACAGGCTGGTATCGACGCATGAACATCGGCAGCATCGGCAAAGCGATTGCGAATCAGGCGATGGATACGGCGAAGAACTCGGTTCTCGATGCGGTGCGGACGCCTGCACCCGCGAAGCCGGGAGAGAACAAGCCGGCGGAGTCGAGGCCAACTGCCCCTGCGACAGCGGACATCGGGGCAGCCATAGTCGGACAGATCCAGGCGATGCAGCGTCCGCTGAAAGAAGACCAGGAACTGGCCGTACTGTTTCGCGCGGGCGAGGAGATGCTGCGGGTAACGGAGATCATTGTTCCCAACCCGGAAGTACTGGTGTTCGCCGGCCTGGATGGCCAGGGCAATATCACGCGCGTGATTTCGCCCGTGGGTACCGCTCAGGTGGTTTGCAGAATTCTCAAAGTTGCGCCGGGCGCCGCGCCGTCGCGGGTCAACGTCCTTACACCGCGACCCCAGCCGAAACCGGGTTCGTAACGCGCTGCCGCACCATCGGGCTGGCAAACATCACAACCAGCGCGACGAGATAAAGGCCGCCGCCGATCAGCAGCGTCTCCACCAACCCGAGATACAGAGCGAGAACCAAAGCTCCCACCGATCCCAGCACGCTCGCCGCGGCATTCAACGACCAGGCCCATCGCACCGAAGGTTCATGGCGCTGCTCCAGCAACCTGAGTCCCGTCGGAAACGGAATTCCCATGACGAAACCCATCGGCGCGATCAGCAGGACTGTCGCCGCCATCTTGACGGCAAGCGGCAGACCGATCCCCGCGGTCAGAACCGGCTGAATGATCGCAGCCAGAACCGCAACCAGCGCCGCTGCGAGCGCCAGCACGACGGCCAGTCTGTTGTTCCGGTCGTTCACCAGTTTGCGGCTGAGAAAACTGCCGAGTCCGCTCGAGATCAGCATCGAGAAAATCACGACCGTCAGCGCGTAAGTCGGGTGCCCGAGGAACAACACGAACTTCTGGATCAGAGCGACTTCGATCAGAATGTAGCCCGCGCCGATGGCAAGGAAATACAGCAGAAACGAGCGCACCGAACGCTCGCGCGGTAACCGGGTTCCCAGCAGAAGCGGCGGCAGCAGCAGGATTATCGCAACCGCGACGATACTGACAATCAGGGCAGAGAACAGCTTCGGCACAGCGGCATTCACTTTCACATCGGCCGCTTTACCGCCGTTCTGCAGAAGATAACCTGCCACATCGCGGGGCTGGACTGTGTAAAAGAAGAAGGGTCGATCGTCGCTCACCGGCGTGATGTCGAAGCGATAGTGCCGTTCGTATTCGCGCGGGTCTTTCGCGAGGAGGAGCTTGCCGAATTCGTTGCGCGGCGGATCGCCGGGCACATAGACCGCGGTCAGATGCGCGGCTTCGAACGCCGCGCGGGCTTTGGCCGCATCCGCATCCGAAAGAGGCTTTCGCGAAATCACCACAGTGTCCTGCGCGCCCCATCCGGCAAGGTCGGATTTTCCTCCGAACCTTCCCGCCAACACGTGCCGCGCCGGATCGTTCTCGCCGAGAAGCCTCAGCGCTTCGATCGCCAGCGATACCAGCCGGAGCGACTCCCGCGGCGGATCGAATCCCCAACGGGTGAAGGTGAGCAAACCGTCGTCGGTCAGATGCGAGAGGTAATCGTGAAACGCTTCCGTTGTATAAAGATTGTTCTCGGAAAGCGCGAAAGCGCCGGCGGCAGTGGACGCCCAGGTATCCACCAGCGTTGCCTGAATCACCTGATACTTCTCTGTGCTGCGGCGCACGAAGCTGCGGCCGTCTTCAATATGGATATGAACGTCCGGGCGGAGGTAGAGTTGCTGACTCAGTTGCGGGAACTTCTTCCGCATGATGTCCGTGCCGATGATGGGATTGATCTCGACGCCGGTGACATCATGGCTTCCGGAGGCGAGCGCGCGTGAAACGTCCCAACCGCCACCGGGACCGATCACCAGCGTTTTCGCGCCCGGCCGTAAAAGATAAGGGATGCTCGGCCCCTGGTGCAGCAGGTACTCGATATCGACGGGCTTGAGATGGTCGAAGTTGAAATTCGCGATTCCGGTGGACGCATCGGCGTCGATGTAGATCATCTCGCCGCCGTCTTGTTTAGCCATACCGATACGCGAGATGCTGTTCCACCTGGTGAACTGCTCGTTGTGTAGCTTCTGCCCTTTGGCGTAGGTGACTTCCACAAAGTGATATTTCGTATTGCCGATCACCAGCATCGTAAACATCAGGCCGATGAAGACGCTGACGATTCTGCCGGACCTCATGCCCGCGAGAGTAAACCAGATCGCGGCGGCGGAAGCGAAGAGCACGGAAACGGCGATCACCGTGTTCGGTCCACCGAAGGTGTTCAGGAGCAGCACCAGCGCCAGACAACCGCCCGCCGCGCCGAGAAGGTCGAAGAAGTAGATGCGGTCCACGCGTTCGATGGTTTCGGCGATCACCATCGATACAACGATTCCCGATCCCAGAAACGGCAGCGCGGTCATGAAGTAGATGACTCCGAGATCGAACGTGCCAATTTCCGCACCGCGCGTAAGTACGAACAGCACCGCCGCGAGAGCGAGCGCCGCGCTGATCAGACTGACGAATCCGAGTTTGCGGTACAGCGAACCCGGCCAGCCGGAGATCACATAGGAGAGAACTCCTCCCACGCCGAGGCCGAAGAGCGCGATGGAGATGGCCAGAAACGCGAAATGATAGTAAAAGACGACCGAAAAAATGCGCGTCAGCGAAAGCTCCAGCAGGAGGGTCGCAAGCGTCGTCAGGGCAACCGCGGTGTAAAGCAGAGGCCAGTTGGAAGGCCGGGCCGGAGAACTGTGGGGCAACGTTTTATTTTAGATTATCAATGAAACAGACAGGCTTGCCTTTGTGTTCGCTGCTCTCCCAGGCACTGGTAGCGTTCACGATCGAGTTCGACAACGAGGCTGAGCATCGAATGCGGCACCGGACATCGGTGCTCGGCGGCTCACCGCTCGATCCGTGGCTGGTGTCGCTCGCGATGTGGTCCAACTGCATGCAGTTTGTCGGCACGGAGGGAATCCGGGTTGGCGAATTGGAGAAGCGCGCCCGCACGAAGACGAACCTGAATGGCATGGTGCGGTGGGGCTACGTTGTTGTTTCCTCTGATGGGATCGTTCACGCCACCACGGCAGGCAGGAAAGCGCAGGAGGTCTGGCGTCCGTTGTTTGGCGAGATCGAGAAGCGTTGGCGGGAGCGCTTCGGTGAAGATGCGGTCGATCGTCAGGCAAATCGATGTCGAGTTGCCCGACTGTCTTCCGACTCTGGAATACGGACTGTTCAGCCGCGGACCTAAGGCAGTCAGGGGCGACGAAGGTCGCGGCGATCTGCCGCTGTCGGCGCTCCTGTCAAAAGTGCTGTTGAGGTTCGCGATGGAGTTCGAACGGGAGTCAGATGTATCGCTTGCGATCTGCGCCAACATCGTGCGCGTTCTGGATGAGACGGGCATGCGGGTTCGGGATCTCCAGCAACTGAACGGTGTGTCGAAGGAGGCAATCAGTATGGCGCCGGGCATTCTTCGTAAGATGTATCTCGCGGTTGAGGAGCCCGATCCGGCCGGCAGCAGAGGGAAGGTGGTGCGGCTTACCGCGAATGGGGTGAAAACGCAGGAGGGCTATCGCCATTGATCGAGACCATTGAGGCGCGCTGGGCAGCGCATTTCGGCGATGAGTCGATCGGCGATCTCCGCGCCGCGCTTGAGGAGATCGGCGCGCGGCTTTTCGAAGGATTGGAGCCCTACCCTGGCGGATGGCGCGCATCGGTGCGCAAGCCTGAAACGCTGCCGCACTTTCCGATGGTGCTGCACCGAGGCGGATTTCCCGATGGCAGCTAATATCGCGATAAACTTCTTTATTGAAGTCGCGCCAGATCTCAGGAACCCGCACCGCGGTTATGTGCCTCGTCGCGCTGGCATCCCTGTGTTCCGCGCAGAACGAACCTGTCTTCCGCTCCGGCACGCGGCTCGTGCAGGTCAATGTTGTAGTCCACGGTAAATCCGGTCCGGCGACAGGACTGACCAAAGACGACTTCAAACTTCTGGAAGACGGCAAACCCCGCACCATCTCAGTCTTCTCGGTCATCGAAGCCCATGCCAACAGCCCTTTGCCGCAATCGCCCCAGCGGCAATCCGATCCCGGCATGATTTCCAACCGGTCCGACGCCCGCGGTGAAACCCCCACTACCGCGACCGTGCTTCTGATCGATCGGCTTAACACACCCGTCACCGATCAGCCCTTTACGAACGCCAAGGTCATCGAATTCCTTCAGAAACATGGCAACGGCCAGCGCCTCGGAATCTATACTTTGGGATCGGACGTGCGGGTGATTCAGGAGCTGACCAGCGATCCGGAGCGCCTCCTGAGAGCAGTTGCGCGCATCCGCCCGCAGGATGCCAAACGAATGGCTTCGGACGTCACGATGGATGCTACGGGGGAGCCTCTTACCGACATGATGGCGGCGCATGCGCTGACCGATCTGCAGGATTTCGCAACAGCGGACCGGGCCGGGATCACCCGTTCCGCTCTCGAAGCCATCGCGCGGCATCTGGCGAAAGTCCCGGGCCGCAAGAATCTCATCTGGATCTCCGCCAGCTTTCCCATCATCGTCATCAGACCTAATTACGTGCTTGACTACAGCCATGATGTCGATCGCGCCGCTCGTCTGCTGACCGAAGCCAACATCGCGGTCTATCCAGTGGACCCGCGCGGCGTCTCCGCGACCGTGGGCGGCATAGGCGACGCGGAGGATGGCCCCGGCAGTAAGTGCGGTCGAGGACCCTGCCGGATCATTGCGCCTCCCGATCCCGCAAAAGCCCCGGATTCCGGCCTCGACACGATGAACACTCTCGCGGCGCTCACCGGCGGCCGCGCCTTCTATCACGACAACGGCATTGCCGAATCCATCCAGAAGGCGATTGAGGATGCGGAGGTCACTTATACGCTCGGTTTTTATCCGCCGGATGACGCCTTCGATGGCGGGTTCCACAAATTGACCGTGAAGGTGAATCGGAGAGGCCTGGACGTTCGCTCCCGATCCGGCTATTTCGCTTCGAAAGCAGGGCTCGATTCCGCTGCGTCGCGTCCCACACTCACACAGTTGCTCGACGATTCGCTCGATGCCACTGTGATCGGACTCCGCGCCAATGCCGTTCCGGACGCATCGCAGACGGGCTCCTGGGTGGTTCGCGCGATAATCGATCTCCACGACCTCGAACTTTCCCACGAAAACGGCCGCGCCACGGGCGACGTCGATGTGTCCTTTTTTGTGGACGACGCCCGATCGGTGCGCACGATCACCCATAAGATCGACCTATCCGAGGCACAGTTCGCCGCCGCGCTGGATGCAGGCATAACCGTGGACAACTCGATCCCCGCCGACGCCAAAGCCCGCGAGATCAGAATCGTTGTTCAGGACCACGCCACGGGCGCGGCAGGCTCTGTCCGGGTACCGATCCGCAGGTGAGCGCGACGCAGCAGGCGTCCGTTCAGATTATCGAGAGATCGAGTTGAGTCAGGTCGTCGAGCAGGAGATCCGGTGCGCACGCTTCGAGATCTTCGGGTGGCGTGATGCCGGTGCGGACGGCGATCGAGCGGATGCCGTTTTCGCGCGCGGCGAGAACATCCTGCGTTGCATCGCCGATCAGGGAAATGGTTCCATCGACAAGTCCCTCGCGGCGCGCCTGTTCGATGGCAAGGCGAGCCAGGCCGCCTCGTGTTGACGCCATCTCGCCGAAAGCTCCGAAGCGGAAGTAGTGCCGCAGGCCGGCGCGTTCCAGCTTTCGCCAGCCGATGCGGGTCAGGTTGCCGGTCACGAGCGCGAGCACTGTTCCCCGCCCTTTCAGATGGTCGAGCAGCGGCACAACGCCGGGGCATGTCTTGTCGCGGATATCGGGAACGCTGGTCTGATAGATTTCCTGCGCGGCCTCGATGATCGCCGGCATCTTCGATGCGATGGCGTCGTCGGCGACTCCGCCCGCCCGCATCATCTGAGTCAGAATATCCGGGTCGAGCATCCCATGGACTGGTATGCCTTCGGTAGTTGTTTCGATGCCCAGGACTTCGCGGACCGCATCCACTAACGCCTGGCGATGATGCGGACCTGCACGGCGAACGAGAGTGCCATCGATATCGAAGAGGATGAGGCCTGGCAAGGTTTACTCGATTGTAACTTCGCCGACCGGACAATACGGGCACTTTTGCCGCAAACAATTAGAATGGTTTCTGTGACTCCCGAAAAGTTCCGGATCGGTCTGGTGCAGATGGCGTGCGGTCTCGATCCGCAGGCGAATCTCGATCGCGCCGTGGAAAAGATTCGCGAAGCGGCGCGGAAAGGCGCGCAGATTGTCTGTCTGCAGGAGCTGTTCCGATCGCAGTATTTCTGCCGCGAGGAAGACGCGCGGTTGTTCGATCTCGCGGAAACGATCCCCGGTCCAACGACCGCTCGGCTCTGTCCGCTCGCGAAGGAGTTGGGGGTCGTGATCGTTGCGTCGCTCTTTGAGAAGCGGACGACAGGGCTCTATCACAACACGGCCGCGATTATTGACGCGGACGGAACGCTGCTCGGCATCTACCGCAAGATGCACATCCCGGATGACCCGCTCTTTTTCGAAAAGTTCTACTTCACACCGGGCGACCTGGGCTTCCGCGCTTTCGATACGAAGTTCGGCCGCATCGCGACGCTGGTCTGCTGGGACCAGTGGTATCCGGAAGCGGCGCGCCTCGCGTCACTCGCGGGCGCGAACATCCTTTTTTATCCGACAGCGATCGGCTGGCATCCGGCCGAGAAGGCTCAATATGGAGCGGCGCAACACGACGCCTGGCGCACCATGCAGCGCTCGCATGCCATCGCGAACGGAATTTTCGTCGCGGCGGTGAACCGCATTGGATTCGAAGGCCCGGCGGAAAAGGGGCTTGAGTTTTGGGGCGCATCGTTCGTCAGCGATCCGTTCGGCCGCGTGCTGGCCGAGGCGTCGCACGATAAGGAAGAGATCCTGATCGTCGAGTGCGACCCGGCGTTGATGGAAGAAGTCCGGCGCAACTGGCCGTTTCTGCGCGACCGCCGCATCGATGCTTACAGCGGCATCACCAGCCGGTTCTTGTCGTGACGCCTGAACAAACTCCGCAGACCACTCCTGAAAAACCGCCGCGGGCGCTTGGCTTCCGCATGCCCGCCGAGTGGGAGCCGCACGACGCCACCTGGATCGCATGGCCGCACAACGCGGACGACTGGCCGGGGCGCTTCGAGCCGATTCCGTGGGTTTACGGCGAGATCGTGCGGAAGCTTTCGCAGGTCGAACGGGTGCGCATCCTCCTGCATAACGATGAAGTGGAGCACAACGCCCGCAACGTCCTGGAGAAGGTCGGCGCGCAGTGGGAAGCAATCGAGTTCTATTCGATGCCTACGGATCGCGTATGGGCGCGTGACTTCGCTCCGCTGTTTATCAAGAGCAACACCGGTGAGGTTGCGGCGATTAAATGGCGATTCAGCGGCTGGGCCAAATATGACAATCACCTGCTGGACGAGGCGGCCGGCAACGCAATACCCGAGCTGGCGTGCGTCGACTTCTGGAAGCCGGGGATGGTGCTCGAAGGTGGAAGCGTGGATGTCAACGGCGCGGGACTTCTGCTGACCACCGAGGAATGCCTGTTGAGTCCGATCCAGGCGCGGAACCCGGATTTATCGCGTGGAGAGATTGAAACCGCCCTCGGCGACTACCTGGGGATCGATCGGGTGCTTTGGCTGAGGAATGGAATCGCGGGCGACGACACGCACGGCCACATCGACGATCTGGCGCGCTTCACCGATCGCGATACCGTGGTGATCGTTTCGGAGGAGGATCGCTCGGACCCGAATTACGAACCGCTGCGCGAGAACTGGGATATTCTGAGCCGCTTTCCCCTGCGGGCGCGGAAGTTGCCGATGCCGACGCCGCTCTATTTCGAGGGCCAGCGGCTGCCCGCGAGCTACGCGAACTTTTATATCGCCAACCAGACCGTGCTGGTGCCGACGTTCAACGATCCGAACGACCGGGTTGCTCTCAACGTCCTGGCAGAGTGCTTCCCCGACCGGAAGGTGGTCGGAATCGACTGCGTGGAACTGATTTGGGGTCTGGGGACGCTGCACTGTATGACGCAGCAGCAACCGGCTGGGGTTAGTCAGCCCCTTTCGGGGCCCTGCCCATGAACGATAAGGCCTCTCTCTCCTATGGTCCCAATCCGCCATGAAGCGTTCGGACCGCATATCTCGGAAGGAGGGTGCAGGATCTATGTTTAGCCACGCTCGTTCATTGAACGCCCGGCATGACACCGGGGAGCGGCCTCGCCTGCTGCTCGAACAGCTCCGGACGGGGGAGCGGCTGGTGATGTAGTACCTGGTGCAGAAGTTTCCTGCCGCTCTGTTACCGCCGCGGTTCGGAAAAGGCCGCGCGGATTCCGCAGCGGTTGTTGAGTTGTGTGAGGACCGGCCAACTGACCAGCGCGTAGGGAGCGAGGATGGCGGACCAGGAGGCGGCGGGGAATGCTCCGTTACTGAATGTCTGAAGATCGTGCGCGTGTCTTCCGCCGAGGACCGCAGCCGCAAGCGTGCAAAGCACGGTTGCAGGAGTCATTGCTGGTAATCTTCCGAGAGCTCCGCAAACGGCCGGAATCGCGAACAGGAATATAACGATGCTGGCGGCTTCGGGATTAAGAGGCAGTACCCAACTGACGGCGGTCCACCACGGCGGATTGCCGCGATAGACGACAGCGCCGGACAAGAAGGACCAGGCAGCGGATGAATCGAAAACCACGAGATAGAAGAGCAGCCCCGTCAGCCAACCGACGCGCCCTGACAGGCGCCTCAGAAGAGAGGCGTTTACCGCTGTCCAGCAAAAGATCGCAGCCGCAAGGCAACTCAGTTGGATCACGTCGTCGCGAAAGCTTGTCACTCCTGTGTTGTAGTGAACACTGTAACGCCGCCATGCCGTCACCTGCTCGAAAATTCCAACGCTAAGCCCGCTCAGCATTCTGCTCAGGTAAAAGCCCGAGACTCCAACAATGCCGACAAGGGCCAACCACGGGCGCCAGGTTGTCCAGATCAGGAGCTGACGCCTTATCACCAGACCCAGAACGTCGAACAAGGCCCGCGTACCCGACGAGCCGCATTCGGCGAGATCGCCAAGGACGATCTCGCGCTCGCCGGGTTCCAGCGCACGTGCCGTGAGCCGGACGAGGCCGTTCATTTGGCTTCCCATAACAGCCCGCGTGTCGCCCGCGTCATGGCCTGATAGAACGCGGTCGCTTCGCGGACTCCCTTACCCGTGACCCGGACCATCCGCTTGGCCCGCCCGCCACGCTCGGCCGTGGCTTCACCCATCCAGGTCTCGATGAGACCCTTCGACTCCAGGCGGTCGATCGTCGTATAGAGCGCGCCAATGGAACACGATCGTTTCGCGGTATGCTCGATCTCCTCGCGGATGGCCGCACCATAGGCGTTTTCGCCACGCCGCACGGCCGCACTGATGACCAGGTATTCAAACTCACCGAGCACGCGTCAGCAGCTCCTGAATCTCTCCCTCGAATTTCGCCCTGTCGACGACACCGACGTGCGAGTATGCAATACGACCCTGGCGATCGATCAGCATAGTCACCGGCATGCTCTCGATTCCACCGAATTGTCGCGCGAGCGCATTATCGCCAATGACGACCGGATAGGGGATCTTCATCTTTTCCGCCAGAAAAGGCTTCACGACCTTCCAGCCATCATCGTCCATCGAAACGCCGACGACGGCAAGGCCGCTCTTCCGGTACTTGCCGGCAAACTCAATGTACCAGGGAATCTCCTGCTTGCAGCCGGTGCACCATGTTGCCCAAAAATCGAGCAGCACGACCTTGCCCTTGTACTTCGAGAGGCGTATCTTGTGCCCGGTCGCATCGACTCGCGTAAAGTCAGGAGCTTTCTCGCGATCAACATCGGCGAGCAGAAACAAAGGAACGAGACAGGCCAGGATCAGTACTTTTCTCATATAGTCTACATTGTGATACTTATTGGCCGCCACGTCAACCGGAGAGAGATTTCCCCGCTTCCTCACAATTCGCGTTAGGTTTTTCCCGCCGGTGACGTCTACCGGGTGTGCAGCAAAGTCACGAGGCACTCCTTTTGAGAACCGAGCCGGGATCGGGCACCGACGGCGGCTTCGAAGAACTCTTTGTGGAACACTACCCGCGACTGGTGAAAACGCTGCTGCGGCTGGTGGGAAATCCCGGGCAGGCTGAAGAACTGGCGGCGGATGCGTTCTGCCGGCTTTACCGGTACCGGAGTCAGACGGACGCAAACCAAAGCCTCGAAGAGAATCCGGCCGGATGGTTGTACCGGACTGCAATGAATCTGGGCCTTGATGCGCTGCGGGCAAATTCGCGGCGGGCGCGCCGCGAGGAACAGGCGCAACGGGAGGACCGGATGCGGGAAACGCCCGGCAATCCGCTTTACTCACTGCTCGCGGAGGAACAGCGCGAGCGGGTGCGCAACGTGATTTCTCATCTGAAACCGATTCAGGGCCAAGTGCTGCTGATGGGAAGCAGCGGCTTCACCTGCAAAGAGATCGCGGCGGTGCTGGGCACCCGGCCGGAATCGCTGTACGTGCTGATTTCGCGAGCCCGGGCGCAGTTCGAAAAAGAGTACGTGAGGCTCTACGGGAGGGCAGAATGACAACGTGTTTGAGTGAGTCCGACCTGCAGGGATACCTGGAAGAATCCGGGCAGACCCCGCTCCGCCAGAGGGTGGAGGGACATCTGGTTTCCTGCGTTCAATGCCGCGCGGCATTCGATCAGATCGTTGCGACGCATCAGCGCGTCAACGCATGGCTCTCCGAACTGGAGCCGCAGCATGATGGGTTCGCGATTGATGTCGCAGGCGCTTTCTCCCGGGTGATGACGCGGATCGAAGTAGAGCGGCTCGACGCGGTATCCAGCATGGACGCGCACCTGTCACGGCTGCTGGCTCCGGCGGCAGTTGAGATCCCCTGGTACGTGTCTTTATACAGGACTGTCCATGATCTGATACGGCCGGAGAAGCTGCCGCCGCTGGAGATCACGTCAAAGCCGGTGGAAGTGAAGAGCATTTGGGGACTTTATGAGATGAACCCCAGGTCTTTTTACACTTCGGCTTCCCTGCTCGGCACGGTTTTTGCGCTGCTGATGGTCACATTTACCAGCCACGCGGTGCAGCAGAAGCTGAAGGATACGGTGAATCTGATCGATCCCAACATCGAGCCTTATAAGCCTCCCGCGCCGAAGCAGGCTGGCGGCGGGGGTGGCGGGGCTCGGGAGGTTGCGCCGGTGACAAAGGGTCGGGCTCCGAGGCCGGCGATGAAACAGTTCACGCCTCCGATGATCGTGCAGGAGAAACCGAAGTTGGAGATGACGCCGACGATCATCGCGCCTCCGGATACTGTTCTTCCGCAGAACGCTCTGCCGAACTGGGGCGATCCGCTGGCCAAGCTGTCGAAGCTGTCGAACGGCGCCGGTTTTGGCGGCGGCATGGGCAACGGCAACGGCGGCGGTCTGGGTTCGGGTAGCGGCGGTGGATTTGGACCCGGTTCCGGCGGCGGCGTGGGTGGAGGAGTGTTCAAAGTCGGCGGCGGAGTCAGCGCGCCGGTGCCGATTTACAAGCCCGATCCGGAATATTCGGAAGAAGCACGCAAAGCCAAGTACAGCGGCACGGTCTTACTGGCGGTGATTGTGGACGTGGAAGGCAAGGCGCGCGACATTCACGTCGTCAAGAGCCTGGGGATGGGGCTGGACGAAAAAGCCATCGAAGCGGTGGGGAAGTGGAAGTTCAAGCCTGCCATGAGGGGCGGATCTCCCGTGAACGTACACGCCACCATCGAAGTGAATTTCCGGTTGTTGTAGAAGAGCGACAGGCCACATAAAACGATGGCCTGTCCCACGCTTTGAACGATCAGGCTTTGGCCCGCTCCGCGAACTTCTTCCGGAACTTCTGAACCTTCGGCGCCACAACAAAAGCGCAATAAGGCTGGTAGGGGTGGTTCTCGAAATACTGCTGATGATAGTCTTCGGCCGGATAGAACTCGGCCGCCGGTTCCACCGCGGTGACGATGGGATCGGCGAAGGCCTTTTTCGCGGTCAGTTCACGGATCAGGTCTTCGGCGATCTCGCGCTGTTCGGGTGAGTTATAGAAGATCACCGAGCGGTATTGGGTTCCGCTGTCGTTGCCCTGCCGGTTCAGCGTGGTGGGATCGTGCGTGGCAAAGAAAATCTCCAGTATGTCGCGATAATCGATCTGTGAGGGGTCGAAGGTAACCTGGGCTACTTCCACATGGCCTGATGTTCCGGAGCAGACTTCCTGATAGGTGGGATTCGGATTACGACCTCCCATGTAACCGGAAACCACCGACGTTACCCCAATGGTTTCGAGGTAAACGGCTTCCACGCACCAGAAGCACCCGCCGCCGAGAACCACTGTTTCCTGTTGAGGCATTCTCTTTCGATAGTAGTCCTACCTCATAACAGCCGCAAAGACAAGAATCGGCGAGGGCCGACCGTAATGGCCGGACCCTCGCCGGATGGGAGAGATCGATAATTCGATTTACTTGGCCGCTGGAGCCGGGGCAGGCTTTGCGGCATCCGTGGAGGGTTTCGCGGCTTTCTTGTGTTTTTTCGCGTGCTTCTTCGCCACGGGGGCGGTGGTTCCTGTCGCGGGTGCGGCAGTCTGAGCGGCAAATGTCAACCCGGCCATGGCCAAGGTCAGGGAGAGTCCAAGCAATACTGAATTGATCTTTTTCATAGTGTTTTATCCGGTCCTTTTTCGAGGCGCTCTTTTGTTCTTTTGGCCTCTATCATTATTGACGGAACGAGTATTAAACCGCCCTGAACAGAACGTTAAATCCGGTTCACACAGGAAAGTGTGGCTTGGAATACAAAAGCCAGGCTTGAAACAAACTCTTCAGCAGACATTAACTGGATTACATCTTCGCGATGTGCGACATTTGGTGTGTCTTGGGTCGCGTCGCGGCCAGACTCCCAGGGAATATCTCCCCTCCGAGAGATGCAGGATTCAGAAGGAGACAAGACTCATGGCAAGCGTACTTCTGGTTGGACTGGAACAAACCACAGCCGCGCAGATCAGCCGCGCGCTGGCAGTGGAACGGCACCGGGTCGAACAAAAGCCCCAGACCCTCGGAATGGTCGAAATTATGTCCGCCGATATCGTATTCGCGGGCGGCGAGCCGTCGCAGTATTTGTCGCTGCTGCGGCAGGTGCGGGATCAGCGTCCGACGCTGCCTTTTGTGGTGGTTACGCGGGTTCCGGAGACCAACGAATGGCTGAATGCCCTGGAAGCAGGAGCCACCGACTACTGCGCGGCCCCGTTTGAATCGCGCCAGATTCACTGGCTGATGGAAGCGGCACTGCAGAAGCAACACACGTTCGCGGCAGCCTGACATAGCAGGGGCTTTTCGTTGCCCTTGCTGACGCGCGCGGTTCAGTAACCCTACGGAATCAGCGCTTGCCTTTTCAGAACCGCGACTGTGAAGGAGTGGCAAGAAACCTTATAATTCAAGGTGTGCGAAGGCGTAGCGGTGCATTTACACTTTCGTGCCTTGCCGCGTGTTTTTTCCTCGTCCCCGCCTTTGCCGCCGTTCCCACGCCCGAATCCTGGTTCGGACACCCGATCGGCGTTGACCGGCAACTGCTGGATTGGGACAAAGTAGTCTCGTATTTTCAGGCATTAGCCCGTTCCAGCGACAAAATTCGAGTCGCGGAATACGGGCGATCGGCGGAAGGACGGCCGATGATTGTCGCCACCATCGCCGCGCCGGAAACGCTGCGCAGGCTCGACCGCTACCGGGAAATTCAGCGCCGTCTGGCCGATCCGCGAATTACCTCGCCGGCACAGGCGGAAGCGATGTTCAAAGAGGGCAAGAATATCGTCCTGATGACGTGCTCGATTCATGCGAACGAGGTCGCATCTACGCACAGCGCCGTTGAGTTTGCATACCGCCTGATTACAGAAAACAATCCACGGTTTCAGACGATCCTCGACAACACGATTCTTTTGCTGGCGCCGTCGCTGAACCCGGATGGGGTGGACATTGTTACCCGCTGGTATCGGTCCACGCTGGGGACGAAGTTCGAAGGGACGAATCCGCCCGAACTTTGGCACAAATACGTCGGGCACGACAACAACCGGGACTGGTATATCCTCTCGCAGCCGGAGACGCGAGCCACCATTTCGCAACTGCATAATGTCTGGCACCCCGAGATCGTTTACGACGTACACCAACAGGGCTCTTATGCTTCGCGGATGTTCATTCCCCCTTGGCTCGACCCGGCGGAGCCGAACATCGATCCGATCCTGTTACAGGAGATGAATGCTCTGGGCACGTCGATGGCGGCGGATCTGACGGCCGCGGGCAAGCCGGGGATCGCCATCCACGCCGCCTACGATTTCTGGAGCCCATCGCGGCACTATCAGGCGTTTCATGGAGGGCTGCGCATTCTGACGGAATCCGCCAGCGCGCTACTGGCAACGCCGCTTACGGTCACGCCGGACCAGATCGACGAAAATGCTCTGGGCTATAAGCCGCGCGAGAAGAGCTGGAACTATCTCGAGCCGTGGCTGGGCGGAGTGTGGAAACTGCGGGACATCATCGACTACCAGGAGCTGGCATTTGAATCGTTGCTGCACAATGCGGCAGTGAATCGTGAGGAGATGCTGCGGAATTTCTACAAGATCGGGCAGCATCAGATTGAGCGAACTTCTCCGGCGGAGATCGTGATTTCCCGCAACCAGCGCGATCCGGGCGCGACGCGCCGGATGTTGTCGACACTGGCGGCGGGTGCGGTCGAGATTATGCAGAACGGCGCGGGCGATTACGTGATCCCGATGAAGCAACCGTATTCAGGGTATGCAAAGGCGCTGATGGAACGGCAGCACTATCCGGATATCCTGCTCTATCCAGGAGGGCCGCCGCAAAGGCCTTACGACGTGACCGCGCATACTCTGCCCCTGCTTTTCGGAGTAGATGTGAAGTTCGTCGAACGCGCGGAAGCTGAGCGCCTGACTCCCGCCGATTTACGTGAACCTGCGCCGCGGGATATCTACAAGGCTTCGGATACGGATGCATGGAAGGCGGCCAATATATGGTGGGCGGCCGGCAAGCCCGTGTGGCGCAATGAAGCGGGCGATTTTGCCGCTGTTGCGCAGGGGGCGGGCTGGCAGGAAGTAAAGCGTCCGCGCGTCGGTCTGTATCAGAGTTGGATGGCGAACATCGATGAGGGATGGACGCGTTGGCTGCTGGAGCAGTTCGGCTTCGCCTATACGACCCTGCATAATGCCGACATGCAGGCTGGAAATCTACGGGCGCGGTTCGATACGATCGTGTTCCCCGATGAACTGCCGGGCGCGATCGAGAACGGCCACGCGCCCGGATCGCTGCCGCCACAGTTCACCGGCGGTCTCGGCGCGAAGGGCGCGGACGCGATCCGCGAATTCGTCCGGGGCGGCGGCACGGCGGTTTTTCTGAACCGCGCGGCGGAGTATGGCGCGGAGAAGTTCGGCGTAAAAGCGAAGAATGTGACCGCCGGTGTTCCGGCGCAGGAATTTTATTCGCCGGGATCGCTTCTCAATGTGAAGCTGGATCTGCGCGATCCGCTGACGCGCGGTCTGCCGGAAGCGATTACGATCTGGTCCGAAGGAAGCCCGGCCTGGAATGTCGAAGGTGAGGAGCCGGTCGCGAAATACCCGGACAGCAACGTGCTTGCGTCGGGCTGGCTGCTGGGAGAGAAGCGCATCACGGGAAAGACCGCGCTGATTCGTTCCCGATACGGCGCCGGTAACGTCATCCTTTTCGGGATGCGCCCTCAATATCGGGCGCAGAGCTACCTTACGTTCAAGTTGTTCTTCAATGCGCTGTCAGCGAACTGACTTCGATCCGGCCAGGGTTTCCCGAACTTTTTTCGCCAGTTGGCGCGGGCTGTAGGGCTTAGGCAGGAATGCCAGTCCCGGCTCCAGAATACCCCTGCGGACAATCGCGTTCTCGGTATAGCCCGAAACAAAGAGCACTCTCATCCCGGCAGCCAGCGGTACGAGCCGCGTCGCCAGTTCGCGTCCGCCGATTCCAGGCATGACCATGTCTGTAATCAGAAGGTTGATATTCCGGTTTTCCTCTCCGAGCCGCAACGCCTCCGCGCCGTCGGAAGCAACGTAGACGCTGTACCCCAAATCCTTCAGGACGGTGGCCGCATATGTGCGGAGACCGGGATCGTCTTCCACCAGGAGAATGGTTTCCGTTCCGCAAATCGACTCGGGTTCCGTCTCTTCCGGGATCGAATAAATCGGCAAACCAGGCTCATGGGACACCGGCAGATATACGCGGAATGTCGTCCCGATCCCCCGCTCGCTGCAGCAGGTAATGTGACCACCGCTTTGCCGGACGATTCCATAGGCCATGGAAAGACCAAGACCGGTGCCTCTACCCGCCGGCTTGGTGGTGAAGAAAGGCTCGAAGATGCGGGCGAGTATGCCCGGCTCGATTCCGGTTCCGCTGTCGCTCACGGCCAGCATCACATACGCTCCGGGAATAACGTCCGGATGCGACTGCGCATATTCCCGACCCAGCATCACATCCTTCGTTTCCATTGCGATCCAGCCGCCGGAGACCATCGCGTCGCCGGCGTTGACCACGAGGTTCAGCAGAACCTGCTCGATTTGATGGCGGTCGGCTTTAACACGAGAAAGCCGCGGGGCGAGAGCCATGACGCACTCGATGTCTTCCCGAATCACTCGCCGCAACAGCGGATGTATCGCCGCAACAACGGAGTTGATATCCAGCACCTGGGGCTGCAGCATCTGCTTCCGGCTGAACGCCAGCAACTGGCCGGTTAACGCGGTGGCGCGCTCCCCGGCGGCCTGGATTGCCTGGAGTTGCTCCCGGAGCGGACCTTCCGGAACACTCAGCAAAGCGATGCCCGCGTATCCGTTCACAACGGTCAGAAGATTGTTGAAGTCGTGCGCGATACCTCCGGCCAACTGCCCGATCGCTTCCATCTTCTCCGCCTGCCGGAGCTGTTCTTCGAGCAGTTTTTGCCACGTGAGATCGCGCGCGATGGCCGATACGGCAACTATCTGTCCGGCTTCATTGCGCATCGGCGACAGACTGATTGAGACCTCAATCAACCGGCCATCCTTTGTCAAACGTTCCGTCTCGAAACGCTCGACCGTTTCGCCTCTCGCGATCCGGCCCAGAAGCATCGGCATTTCCGCAGCGCGCTGACGTGGAATCACCATGGCGGCGGAACGGCCGATGATTTCCGCGGGCGAATATCCGAAGATTGCCTGGGCGCCGCGGTTCCAACTGAGGATGACTCCTTCCAGAGTCGAGCTGCTGATGGAATCGTCCGAGCTCTCGATGATCGCTTCGAATCGCGCCTGCACGTCCTGCGCGTGCTTCAGGTCCGTTATGTCCCTGGTCACACCGTGGACGCTGAGAGCTTTGCCGTGTGCGTCCCGACATACGCGACCGCGAACCTGATGGCAACGCGTGGCCCCGTCACGACGGGTGACGCGCCATTCCCACTGAATATCGCCGTCCGACTCCGGTGGCCGGTTCAGAATATCCTCGGTCCGAACCCTATCCGCGGGATGGACCAATTCCATCGCTTCGGCGAAGCCAAGGCGCTCGCCGGGCGGGACGCCGAAGAGGGACCGCATGCGATCGTCCCAGGTATTTTCGCCGGTTTCGAAATTGACGCTCCAGACTCCCAGCGCCGCTGTCGCGAGAGCCGATGCGAGCCGTTCGTTAGTCCTGGTCAGCTCGCGGCGCGCCGTTTCGGCTTCCGTGACGTCGCGAACGATGATGACAACCGCCACCGTCTTCTCACCGCGAATGAGCGGTGCGTTCGAAACCGAGATGTGGACCGGAGTGCCATCTTTACGGAAATACACATCGCGATGATCGTGCATCGTTTCCCCGATTGCGTATACCGCAGCCACCGGACATTCGGAAGCGGGATACACACTTCCGTCCGGGCGGCTGTGGTGAATCATCGCGTGCAGACTTTTGCCGCGCAGCTCCGCGGAGGTGAAACCGAACATCCGCTCCGCAGCGGGATTTGCAAACATCACGCGATGATTTCTATCGGTCATGAAGATGCCGTCGGCCGCGGTGGAGGTTATGGTTTCGACAATATGCAGCTGCTGGCGCAATACTGCCGTCAGGGCCGGATAACGAGACGGCTTCGTGAGCCGACGCGGGGCTGCAACGCTGTGTCCGGAACCGGCTGCTTTACCGCGAAAGCCGGCGACTTCCGGGCTTATCAGGGCAGCAGAATAACCCAATTTTGTTTTATGCGCGGCCATTTCCCCGTTTTTGCCCCCATTTCGGATTGCATTATAGTATTTTTCCGCATGGGACTGCCGAAGGGGCATGGCCCGTGAATCGCAGATATAATTGGGGTCACCTTTTACGGGTGGAGGATTTGGATGATTGAGCTAAGAGTGAACGGGGTCGCTCGCAGGTTTGAGGGAGATCCCGACATGCCGCTGTTGTGGTACTTACGTGACGATCTCGATCTCACGGGCACGAAGTTCGGCTGCGGAATGGGCTTGTGCGGCGCATGTACGATTCATGTGAACGGCGCCGCGGTCCGCAGCTGCGTGACATCGCTGCAGAACGCCGCGGGCAAAGAGATTACGACTATTGAAGGGCTGAGCAAGACGCATTCTCATCCGGTGCAAAAAGCCTGGAGAGAGGGCAATGTACCGCAGTGCGGATACTGCCAGAGCGGCCAGATCATGCAGGCCGCGGCGCTGCTCAAACAGAAACCCAAGCCGACTGACCACGATATCGACGAAGCAATGGCGGGCAATATCTGCCGCTGCGGGACGTATCAGCGGATTCGTGCGGCAGTCAAAGTGGCCGCGGGAGTGCGGGCATGAAGACAACATCCGTAAATCGTGTCGACGTTGTCAGCCGCCGCGGCTTCCTTGGAACCGTTTTCTCCGCGGGCGCATTGGTGCTGGGAGCACCGCTTCTTTCGACCGGCAAGGCGTTCGGCGCGGAGGTCGAGCCCGGTAAGAGCGCCTGGTTTCCGACCGTCTATCTCGGGGTCCAGCCGAACGGCGAAGTCATTATTGTGGCGCACCGGTCCGAGATGGGAACCGGCATTCGCACGGCTCTGCCAATGGTGGCAGCCGACGAACTCGATGTCGAGTGGAGCAAGGTTCGCATCGAGCAAGCGCTGGGCGACAAGAAGTACGGAGACCAGAACACGGACGGCTCCAACTCGATCCGCAGCTTTTACGATCCCCTGCGGATTGCGGGCGCGACGGCGCGCGCGATGCTGGTCGGCGCGGCGGCAGCAAAATGGGGAGTGCCGGCGGGCGAATGCAAAGCGGTGAACGGGTACGTCACTCACGCCGCCGAAAAAGCGAGCTACGGCGAGCTGGCGTCGTTGGCGGCACAGCAGCCGGTGCCTAAACCGGAGACGCTGAAGTTCAAGCTGCCCTCCGAGTATCGCTACATCGGCAAGGGCGTGCCGATCACGGACCTCGACAATCTGGTTTCAGGCCACGGAATTTTCGGGATAGATGCAAAGATGCCAGGCATGGTGTACGCGTCGATCGAGCATCCGCCTGTGGTTGGGGGAACCGTCAAAACAGTCGACGATTCCGAAGCGCTGAAGGTGCGCGGCGTGAAGCAGACCGTGCAGATCGAGAAATATAAGGATACGTATGGGTTTCAGCCGCTCGGCGGTGTTGCCGTGATTGCGGACAACACCTGGGCCGCGATGCAGGGGCGGAAGAAACTGAAAGTCGATTGGGATCTCGGGGCGAATGCGAAATACGATTCCGATTCCTATCGCGCCCAACTCTCGGAGACGGTGCGCAAACCGTGCAAAATAGCGCGCCAGGTCGGCGATGTCGATAAAGCTTTCGCGGCGGCATCGAAAACACATGAGGCCGAGTACTACTGCCCGCACCTTGCGCACGCACCGATGGAACCGCCCGCCGCGGTAGCCGAATTCAGGAACGGCAAAGTGGAAATCCGGACGGCGACGCAGAACCCGCAGGCCGTGCAGGACACCGTTTCCCAGGTCTTGGGCATCAAGCCGGAAGATGTCGCCTGCCATGTAACTCTGCTGGGCGGCGCGTTCGGGCGCAAATCGAAGCCGGATTATGCGGCGGAGGCGGCGCTTCTGTCGAAGAAAATCGGCAAGCCGGTGAAAGTGGCGTGGAGCCGCGAAGACGACATTCACCACGACTTCTATCACTCCGTTTCGGCAATGTACCTGAAGGCCGCAACCGACGCAAAGGGCAGACCCACCGCCTGGCTGCAGCGCAGCGCGTTTCCGCCCATTTTCTCAACATTCGATTCGAAGACCATCTATGGCGATCTCGAAATGACCATGGGCTGGAACGACCTGCCGTTCGACATTCCGAACCATCAGGCGGAAAACGGGCCGGCCGTACCCCATGTCCGCATCGGCTGGATGCGCAGCGTGGCCAACGTTTATCATGCGTTCGCGGTGCAGTCGTTCCTCGATGAACTGGCTGCTGCGGCAAACCGCGACCGGATCGAATACTATCTCGACGTACTGGGACCAGAGCGTGTTGTCGATCTGGGACCGACGTTCGCGGCGACTGCCGGGAAGTTTCCGCTGGATACCGGCCGCATGCGCCGCGTGGTGGAAACCGTTGCGGATAAGTCCGGCTGGGCTTCAAAGAAGTCCACTCCGGGGCACGGCTACGGCTTCGCGGCTCACTGGAGCTTCCTCTCGTATATTGCGGCGGTTGTAGAAGTGAAGATCGACGCAGAGGGAAAGGTGACGATTCCGCGGGTCGATCTCGCGGTCGATACCGGCCAGGTAATCCATCCGGATCGGGTGCGCGCGCAGTTCGAAGGCGCGGCGGTGTTCGGGACCAGCATCGCGATGATGGGCGAAATCACCGCGAAGGACGGTCGCATCCGGCAATCGAACTTCAACAACTATCCGGTGGCGAGGATGCCGGAAGCGCCGTTTGAAACGCATGTTCATTTCGTGATCTCGGGTGCGCCGCCGGCAGGTGTGGGTGAGCCCGGAGTTCCGGTGATGGCGCCGGCCATCTGCAATGCCATCTTCGCGGCGACGGGCAAGCGAATTCGAGAATTGCCGATCCGCAAACAGAAGCTGGTGTAGGGGCGATCCCAAAAACGCCGGGCGGCGGCATCGGCAAATCCATCCGTCACGAACGTAAAGCTCCGCGCCGGGCAGAAGCCCCTGACGCGAGGTGAAAGGGCTCGGTCACCTTGTGCGGGGATAAGGCCTGCCCAGTAGGCTGCGCCTGGCCAACAGCGCCGAAGCGCCGCCCCACAAGGAGTTTGCGCGCGTGATTAGGTGGTTTCCCAATGGCCTTAGACATGTCTTTCCTTACGCGCTACGAATCCCGCCTGAGATCCGTGGCGCGCGTGATGATCGGCTTTACATTCTCCCTTCACGGGTGGCAGAAGTTGTTCGGCGCATTCGGAGGCTTGGGGGGAACGACACCGCCGTTGTCATCCATGCTCGGCGCGGCGGGAGCCATTGAGACCATAGGCGGAGCTTTGATCATCCTCGGATTGTTCACGAGGCCCGTTGCGTTTCTGCTCGCGGGAGAAATGGCAATCGGTTATTTCCGGACGCACGCGCCGCGCGGATTCTGGCCGATTAAAAACGGCGGAGAACTCGCGGTGTTCTATTGCTTCTTTTACCTGTGGCTCAGTTCCGCGGGCGCGGGTCAGTGGAGCCTGGACCGGCTTTTGGGCCGCAAGCACTAAAGCTTATCTACTTAGAAGCCCAGGGATCGTAAGTTCCTACGTTCCAGATGCGGCCTTCGAGGTCGCGGCAGGTGAAGCCGCGGCCGCCCTGGTGCTTGTCCTCGATATCGAAGATGATTTCCGCCCCTGCGGCTTTGGCGCGCGCATAAACGGCGTCGGCGTCGGGGACGACCAGGTTGTCGCTGCGCGTTTCGGCGCCGCCGATTTCGTCCGGATGCTTCATCAATCGGCTGTTCTCGTCCCGCGCCGTTCCAAGCATGATCATGCCATCGCCCAAGGTCAATTCCGCATGCAGGATGGTGTTACCCGGCCCTGGATATACGGCGTGCTTTTCGAAGCCGAAAACCTGGCAGAGCCATTCGATAGCAGCGGGCGCATTCCGATAGGCCATGCCAGGAATTACTGAACTGCGATGTGGTTTGTTGTCGCTCATGTCAGAAGATTCTCAGATCGAAGTTCCGTTGTCTTGTAAAAATGTGAAGGGGGTCTGCTGATCACGCCAGCGGGCGCTCAGTCCATCACCGCATGGTTGGTGAACGGACGCCGATGGGCCAGCCATGCACCCGGTGCAAGGCCGGAGAAAGAATGGAACTCGTGAGCGAGGTGGGCCTGATCGCAGTAACCACCGGCTACGGCCACATCCGCCCAATCCACCGAACCACCAGAGCCGATCCGCTTCACGACATCCTGGAACCGGTGCAGTCGGCAATACAGCTTGGGTGTCAGCCCGATCTGTTCGCGGAATAACTGGGCAAATCGGCGGCGGCTGAGACCGGCGTCGTGAGTCACGCCCAGCACGCGGCGGATATGAGGGGCGTCCTGAAACTCGCGCAGCGCATAGCGGACGGCGGGATGCAGCGCGAACTTCTTCTCCGCGCGTGCGCGCACAGCGTCGAGCATGCTCATCTCCAGGATGTGAAACCGCTCCGACGGTGTCGCCGCTTCGCGCAGGCGATCACGCAGATCCGCAGCGGCTGTTCGTCCCACGATCAGATCGAGCGGGACTTCGCGGTTATAGAATTCGTCGGCGGAAACGTCGAGCAGCGAACGTGCTCCGCCGGCGCAAAAGACGATGCCCATCATGCATTGGAGCTGCGCCGTATCAACCACGCTGTACCGGGAGCGCATCCCCACCACCAGAGGCAGCGCGGTGGATTCCGAAAGATCGATGATTAACTGGAATCGGCCGCTCGGGACCACGCGCTCTTTGCGGTGCGGCACATCGTATCCTTCGCAATACCAGAACTGCTCCACGAATGCAGCGAGAGCCTGCGCCGCGGGCCGATGCGCACGAATCAGCATGCCGAAATCACCGTAACACAAATTTCGGCCGTTTTCGATACAGTGTGGGGATGGTCGAAGAACGCCCTAATCTGTCACGCCGCGCGGTCGTCACCGGCGCTGGAATGCTCGCGGGAACGCGCTTCCTGCAGGCCGCACCGGCGACCAAAATCCGGCTGACGGAATATACCGCAAAGAAGGGCGACGTCTCGCTCGCGATGTACCGAAAAAGAGGAGGATCTCCCGCCGCACGTCAACCCGTTCTGTTCCTGGTGCATGGGTCGTCACTTTCCGCGCGAGCGAGCTACGATCTTACGGTTCCCGGCGCGGAAGAGTATTCGATGATGAATGTTTTCGCGGGTTACGGCTTCGACGTCTGGACCATGGATCACGAGAACTACGGCAAATCCAGCCGAACGTCCGGCAACTCCGATATCAAAAGCGGAGCCGAGGATCTGAAGGCCGGCATCGAGCTTGTGCAGCGCGAAACGGGCGTAAAGAAGGTTCACTTGTTCGGCGAATCGTCGGGTGGCTTGCGCGCCGGGCTGTATGCGATGGAGCAGCGCGAAACTGTCGATCGGATGGTGCTGGCGGCGTTTACTTACAAAGGCGAGGGATCTCCCACGCTGGCGAAGCGCGCCGAACAACTGGACTATTACCGCACGCACAATACGCGCCTGCGGGATCGGGAGATGATCCGTGGAATTTACACGCGCGACAAGGCGGGCACGACGGACCCGGCAGTCGCAGATGCCGTCGCCGATATGGAGTTGAAGTTCGGCGATCAGGTACCCACCGGAACTTATCTCGACATGACCGCGAACCTGCCGGTGGTCGATCCGGCGAAGGTGCGCGCGCCGGTACTTTTGCTGCGCGGCGAGTACGACGGCATCGCGACGATCGACGATCTCAGCGAGTTTTACAAACGGCTTCCGAATGGCGATCGCCAGTTTGTAATCCTGCCCGGGGCGGCGCATTCGCTGGTGTCGAATATCAACCGGCGGCAGACCTGGCACGCGGTACGCTCCTTTCTGACGATGCCCGCCGGGATCGTGTCGTAAAATCGGCTGAAATGCCGCTCTCTCCGGGTGATCGTCTCGGTCCTTACGAAATCGTCTCGCCGCTTGGCGCGGGCGGGATGGGTGAAGTGTATAAGGCACGTGACGGGCGGCTCGACCGTATTGTCGCGCTCAAAGTTTCGAAGGCCGAATTCACGGAGCGTTTTTCGCGCGAAGCCCGGACCGTCGCACAACTGAACCACCCAAACGTCTGCACGCTTCACGACGTGGGGCCGAACTACCTGGTGATGGAGTTCGTCGAGGGCACGCCGCTGAAGGGTCCACTGCCGGTGGAACAAGCGCTGGAATACGCCGGGCAGATTCTGGACGCTCTCGACGCCGCGCATCGCAAAGGCATCGTCCACAGAGACCTGAAGCCCGACAACATTTTTGTCACGAAGCAGGGGATTAAGCTCCTCGATTTCGGCCTCGCGAAACAGTCCGGTCTCGTATCTGCCGCGGGCGCGGCTGCGGGTTCCGAAGACGTAACGATGGCCGCGCTGAGCGTGGAAGGACAGATCTCCGGCACCCTGCAATATATGGCGCCCGAGCAGCTCGAGGGCAAGGCGGCCGATGCGCGGAGCGACATTTTCTCCTTCGGACTGGTGCTATATGAGCTGATCAGCGGCAAACGGCCTTTCGCCGGCGACAGCCCCGCCAATACCATCGCGTCGATCATGAAGGACAAGCCGGTCCCGCTGCGCGAACTGCAGCCGCTGACGCCGCCGGGTCTGGATTCGGTATTGCAGACCTGCCTCGAAAAAGATCCGGACAAACGCTGGCAATCGGCGCGCGAAGTGAAGCATGCGCTGACGTGGATGACGAGCAATGCAGCGCCTATGGCGGCTCAAGCCGCCGCTACCACGGCTGCGACAGCGAAAAACAGCCGGCTATGGCAGCTTGTGGCTGCAGTGCTGGCGCTGGTCGCGCTGGGGCTCGCGGGCTGGATGTTCTGGCCGAAGAAGGAGCAGCTGGCTCCCATCACCCGTTTTCAGATCCCATTGCCTGACGAGATGACTTCCGGGCAGTATCTTTCGCTGTCGCCGGACGGCCGCAAGCTGTTCGTCAATACCGGCAGGGGCAGCCTTTGGATTCGCGATCTGGACTCGCTGGAGTGGCGGCGATTGGCCGATACCGAAGGAGCGGCAAGTCCATTCTGGTCTCCGGACGGCCGATTCCTTGCCTTCGCCGTTCAAAACCAGTTGAAGAAAATCGATATCGCAGGCGGCCCTGCGCAGACGCTGAGCAAAGTATCGGAGGGGACTGTCGGATCAGGTTCCTGGAGCCGGGAGGGCGTCATCATCTTCGGCAATCGCCCGTCCGGCGGCATTCTCAGGGTTTCGCAGGCTGGTGGCGTTCCGACTGTTGTTACTACCGTCGACGGCTCAAGAGGGGAAGCGTTTCATACGCTGCCCATCTTCATGCCTGATGGGAAGCGCTTCATCTACTTCCAGCAGGGAGGCCCCGCGGTCGCAGGCGTCTACGCCGGTTCTCTGGACGCCAAACCCGCGGAGCAATCCCGGCAGCGTATTCTGACAGACGCGTTCGCGGCATTGCAGACAGACCGATATCTCTTCTTCGTGCAGGAAGGCACGCTGATGGCCCAACCGTTCGATACGGGCCGGATGCAACTAAGCGGCGAGCCGGCCCCGGTTGCCGAGCACGTTGCAACTACCGGGGCTATCGGAGTCTTTTCAGTTTCTCCCGGCGGCGTTCTGGCCTGGCAACGGGGAATAGAAAACAGCCAGTATCAGCTCACCTGGTTCGACCGCGACGGAAAGACTTCGAAAAACATTCGGGCAAACCGGCGCCGACCAGTTGGTTGCGCTCTCGCCCGACGGAACACGTGTAGTTGTCCGCGACGGCAGCGTTATCACGCCAGGCGATCTCTGGACAATCGACTTTGCGCGCGGCGTGCGCAGCCGTGTCACGTTCCGCAAGACCTTAGGTTCGGGGGGCGTCTGGTCGCCGGACGGTAACCGTATCGTGTTCTCGACCGGCAATCCACGCACTCCGCTGGACACACTTTATGAAAAGTCATCTTCCGGAGCGGGCGATGAGAAGGTACTTTTGAAGATGCCCGGGCAGAATCTCTACGCCACTAGTTGGTCGCGCGACGGGCGATTCCTGCTTTTCTACTTCAGCCCCGGCCCAAAGACAGGATCAGACCTGTGGGTACTGCCACTGGAGGGCGACCGGAAGCCGGTGAGCCTGCTGGCTACCGAGTTTAACGAACTCGAAGCTACCTTCTCGCCGGATTCGCGGTGGATCACGTATACTTCCAACGAATCCGGTCGGTACGAAATATATGTCCGCCCGTTCCTCGCTTCGGGACCTTCGGGCGCGCCATCGCTCGGTGATGGCAAATGGCAGGTATCGCGGGATGGCGGGGCCGCTCCCAAATGGACCGCGGACGGAAAACAAATCATCTTTTCTTCAACCTATACCGAGTCCCTTGCCACCTTCCGGGTGGCTGTGGATGTGAAGGTGAATGGCAGCTCATTGGAGGCCGGAGCACCACAACGCCTGCTCCGAACGCCGCAGATACCAAGTGATTTCTCGTGGGACGTTACAGGGGACGGCAAGCGCTTCCTGCTCGCGGTGCCGCAGGGCCAGCCCACCGGCCCGGTGCCCATTACTGTGATGCTTAACTGGCAGAGCCTGTTGAAGAAGAACTGAGGAGCATCCTGGTGGGGCAGGTCATCGCCGTTTGTGGCCTGCTTTGCTTTAGTCAGCGAAAAAAAAGACAGACGACGGACAACGATCGTCTGCCCCACGGCCGGCTTCATCAAACAGAGGCGGCTTCGGCCAGCGCCGCGGCGTTGGGCAGTGTTTCGATTTGCCGGCAGAGGTCCATGACGCGGCGGGCCTGATCTGCGGGCAGGATGCCGTCCGCCTGCCCCAGGAATTTCGCTTCCAGATCTTTGTCGCTCATGGGGTTGGCAACGCTGCCGACCGTGTGCTCGATGTACTTCTCAAGCCTGCGGCCGTCTTTGAGCGTAATCGTAATTCGCACCTGATCCTCGTTGATGGCAGGATCGACCACGGCCGTCACGCGATCGCGCAGAGCGACGATCACCGGATCACGTACGGTTTTGTCCGAGAACTGCTGCTCACCGGCCGCGCCTTCCACAATCGCCACGGCGGCCGCATGGTACACACTGAACTTCCCTTCGAGCCCGGCCCGCGGAGTTTTCTTGCCGGTCAGTTCCAGCACGAGCGGGTGAACTTTCAGCTCGATGCGGTCGATCTGGTCCGCCGTCAGGTGATATTGATTCCGGAGCTGAATGCAGCCATCGATCGTGGGATGAATTACGACACCGCACGCGAACGGCTTGTAAGTATTCAATGAGACTTCGTAAGTCCGGCCCAGCTTTTCGGTGATTTCGGCGTAATTCCGTTCCGTACTGAGGACGTTGGCCCATCCCGATTTGGCTTCGATGCCGTGATCGGAACTGGTGTAGTTCTTCGACGCCAGAAATGCGGCCGTGAGTCCGTTCTGCGCCGCGCGTCCCGGATGAAACGCTTTCGTCATGGTGCCGAACATCTCGCGGAGCCCCACCGGCTGTGTCGCTGCGATGCTCAGGGCCCAGACCATCTGTTGCTCGGATAAGCCCAGCAGTTTCCCGGCGGCCGCCGCCGCGCCGAAGACGCCCGTGGTGCCGGTGATGTGCCAGCCGACATCGTAATGCGCGGGATAAACGGCATTGCCGATGCGGCACTCGGTCTCGATGCCGAGAATCATGGCGTTCAGGAAATCGCTCCCCGATACCGGCTGATATTCGGACAACGCCAGAATCGCCGAGGCTACCGGACCCGCCGGATGAATGACCGTGCGCAAATGAGTGTCGTCGAAATCCAGGATGTGTGAGCTGATGCCGTTCAGCAGCGCGGCATGGAAGACATCCACACGTTCTTTGCGGCCCAGCAAAGATGCCTGTTCGCTTCCGAAGAAGGGCGAGAGAGCGGAGACAGCAAACTCGACTGCGTCATTTCGCGATCCGCCGATCGTGCATCCCACCCAGTTCAGAAGAGTGCGCGCGGCCTCTTTGCGCGCGGGCGCCGGAAGATCTTCGAATTTCGCGGAGACGACGTACGCTGCCAGAATGCGCGTGACGTCTTTGTTCGGGGCTTCTTTGGGCGGAGCGGCTTCCTTTTTAGATAACGCGGCTTGAGGAGCGTCTCTTTTGGAAGGGCCGGCCTGCGGCGCGGCCAGTGCCGCCGAACCAGCGAGCGCGGACGCACTAATGAACTTCCGGCGGTTCATGTGCTTCAGCGACCGCCGCGGCCTTCGCTCGAGGGGGGCACGATCCCTTTCAGCCGCAGATAAACCACCGCCGTGCCGTACATTTCGTTGTCGTGAATCAGATTTCCATAGAGCCGGCCGGCCAGCGTGCCGCCCATAAATCCCGATCCACCCACCTGCGAAGCATTCGAATCATTGATGGATTCATATGCCTGATCGCAGACGGCGAACGATTTCCTGAGTTCCGAGATGACGTCTGCTTTCGCGGTCTTCGACGTGTCGGCGCGGGCGGGCTGTCCGATGATTCCACCGCAGATCATGGCCTGGGCCTCGGAGATGTGGCCGATTACCTGCGCGAAGGTACGAACCTCCGGCGTCGCCTTGAGAAGATAGCCATCTTCCGGCATCTTATTTGCGGCCCTCAGAATCAGATCTTTGGTGCGCGCATAGTTCTGTTTGATCTCCGAACTGACGGTCGGATTCATGTTCTGCTGCGCGAGCAACGCAGATACCCCGAAGGCTGATAAGAGGATCGCGGTTCGAATCATTGTTTCAGCTTACATGTTTTTGAAGATCCGGCAGAATGGTAATACCTACCGTGGAAGCAAACACCGATCGCGCGTCGTGGAAGACCCTGCTTGCTTTCGCGATTATCTATTTCGTCTGGGGATCGACGTTCCTCGCGATTCGCGTGGGCGTGCGCGAGGTGCCACCGTTCCTGCTCGCGGCAATGCGGTTTCTGGGAGCAGGGATCGGCCTCTACGGCTGGATGATCCTGAGGGGCGAACGGTCGCCTGACCGCAGGCAATGGACGTCGGTCATCCTGCTCGCATTTCTGATCTTCGTCGGGGACTATGGACTCCTGTTCTGGGCCGAACAGTGCGTGCCATCCGGTCTCGCTTCGGTCATGATGTCGACGATACCGGCGTTCATGGCGCTTTCGGAAATCATCCTGTTGCGAACCCAGAGGCTCACTCTCCGCCTGGGCCTGGCGCTTCTGATCGGTATCTGCGGAGTGGCGGTGCTGACGATCCGGTCGTTGGATTTCGGCGGCGCGGCCATCGACAGGTTGGGCGCGGTGGCGCTGATCGTGGCATCGATGAGCTGGTCGATCGCATCCGCATTAACGCGCAAGTTGCCGCTACCGCCGTCCCGCGCGGTGAGTTCGGGAGCGCAAATGTTGGCGGGAGGATTGTGGCTGGCTCTTGCGGCGGCCGTACGCGGAGAGTTTCAGTCTTTTCACCCGGCGATTGTCTCGCGGGAAGCGTGGCTGGCGCTGCTTTATCTGATCGTGCCCGGCTCGATTATCGGTTTTACGGCATACACGTGGCTGATTCAGCGCGAATCGCCGACTAAAGTAGGAACGTATGCGTACGTAAATCCGGTGGTTGCGGTGCTGGTGGGATATTTTCTGGGCGGCGAGACGCTGGGTCCGCGAACGATCCTGGGAACCGCGTTTGTGCTGACGAGCGTCGTGACTATTACGACAACGAGAGCGAAGAAAGCGGCAGCAGCGGCACAAGCTGCTCGATGACGCGGTACTCTTATCGATTCGCGACTGTTGTAGTTGTCAGTTGTATATATAGTTTGAAACGATATTTACAAATCGACAACTCTTCAGAAATATCAGTCTTGTACGATTATCATGATGCCTTTCGATCGCAACAAACTCGCCAACGATGCCGAGGTCTACGGCTCCACGCGCCGGGCGTTTCATTTGGCCGTGGTCTACGTACTTGGGGCAATCATCGGAATAGCCCTGGCGATACCCACGCTGCTTTATCTTCTGGTGCCTCCCAAGCCGCGCCGGCAATCGGGCTGGATCGATGCCGGCGATATCAGCCAGTTACCCGCGGGAACTCCGGTTGAGCTGAGCTTCCAACAGAGCCGGCTCGACGGATGGCGTCTGGTAACGGAAAAGAAGACGGCATGGGTAGTCAGGGAAGCGAACAGCAATATTGTTGCGTTCGGACCGCAGTGTACGCACCTGGCGTGCGCGTATCACTGGGAAATGTCCGTGGGCAAGTTCGTCTGTCCGTGTCATGGGTCGGTTTTCTCGATCAACGGCAAGGTTCTCGAGGGGCCGGCGCCCCGGCCGCTCGACCGGTATTTGACCAAGATTGAAAATAATCGTCTTCAGATCGGCGAACTAAGACAAAGCGGCGGAGTGTTACCCAGCCCCGCGCCCAAGGCCTGAATCATGCGAAAAACTTTCTCCCAATTCATCGAGGATCTGGACCACCGCACGGGCCTCCACACCGGGCTGCGCAAGTTTTTATACGAGGAGATTCCCGCATCCAGCGGCTGGCACCAGGTGTTCGGCAGCGTGGCGCTGTTCCTCATCCTGATTCAGTTCTTCACCGGTGCGATGCTGGCGTTCAATTATGCGCCGACGCCGGGTGACGCGTACAGCAGCCTTCGCTACATTCTGACCGAGGTCACGGCGGGGCGGCTCATGCGCGGGCTGCATCACTGGGGCGCCAGCATGATCATCGTGATCGTGGTGCTGCACATGGTGCAGGTTTTTCTGTGGGGCGCTTACAAGAAGCCGCGCGAGGGCACGTGGGTGGTGGGCGTGATTCTGCTGCTGCTCACCCTCGCTTACGGCCTGACGGGATATCTGTTGCCGTGGGACAACCGGGCGTACTGGGGCACCGTGGTGACAACGCAGATCGGCGCGACGGTCCCTATTATGGGTCCTTATGTCAGCCGATTATTGGCGAGTACGGGCGAGATAGGGGTGGTCACGTTCGCACGCTTTTATGGCCTGCACGTCCTGCTGCTGCCGCCGGCCACGATGATATTGATCGTCCTGCACGTTTACCTGGTGCGCCGCCACGGAGTGGCCCCGGCGCCGGGAGACGAACTGCATCCGAAGAAATCCTTCTTCCCCGAGCAGGTCTTCAAAGATACCGTTGCGGTCTTTATTGCGTTCGCCATTCTGTTCGTGATGGCAATTGCGGTTCGTGTGCCGCTCGAGCGGATGGCGGATCCGACCGATACCAACTTCAATCCGCGGCCCGAGTGGTACTTCATGTTCCTGTATCAGACATTGAAGGCTTTCAACGGGCCGCTCGAGGTCATCGGCACGGTGGTGCTTCCGACGCTGGCCATTCTGGCGTTGGTTCTGACACCGTTCATCGATCGCGGCAAGGTGGTTCGCGTACGCCAGAGAGCTCTGGCGGGCGGTGTAGTTCTGCTGGCCGCTTTGGGATGGGGCGGCCTGACAGCAGCCGCGATCAAGAGCACGCCTCCGCCGACGGCAGCCGAACAGATCGACTTCTCGGGACCGGTTCAATGGATGCAATTGGCGCCCGCGGAACTGGCCGGCGTGCATTATTTCCGGCAGGAACATTGCGCCAACTGCCACAACATCACCGGTGACACGCCGAAAACCGGTCCCAACCTCCTCAACACCAGCAAGCGGCACGATGCCGCCTGGCTGATGTCTCACTTCATGGACCCTGCCGCTGCAACCCCTGGAAGCGTAATGAAGCCGGTGAATCTGAGCGATACGGAACTCAAGGAACTGCTGGCTCTGATGCTGAAGCTGACGCCGGAAAACGGCGACGTGGTGGATACTGCCCCCGATTTCGCCGTGGAAGGGGCTCTCATCTTCCAGAAGAACTCCTGCGGCACGTGCCACTCGGTAAACGGTGTGGGCGGCAAAATCGGGAAGGAACTGAACGGGCTGGCGGGACGGCGTACGGAAGCATGGGTCATCCAGCATTTCCAGAATCCGCAGATGATGTCGCCGAAGACACCGATGCCGCCTTACAAATTCAACGCCACCGACATGCAGAACATAGTTTCATACCTGTTTACGCTGCCGGCTAAAGCGCCGGGCCAATAGACTCGCGCCGCGCCGCGCCGATTGCCGTGTAAATCGCACGCCGTGTACATTAACAGCATGGAGATTACCTGGCTCGGTCACGGCTCATTTCAAATCGTTCTGCCGGGTGAAGAAACCCTGCTGCTCGATCCGTGGACAGACGGCAACCCGAAGTACCCGAAAGATTTCGAAATCAAGCGGTGCGACACGATTCTTGTTTCGCACGGGCATTTCGATCACATCCATGATGTGCTGCCCTTGTGGAAGAAGTTTCGTCCGCGTGTAGTCGCCATTTACGAAACCTGCGACTGGCTCGGCAAAAAGGGCATTGACACCTGTCAACCGATGAATAAAGGCGGCTCGCAGCAGGTGGGCGGCGTAACGGTCACGATGACGCACGCCGTGCACAGTTGCGGAATCACGGACGATGACGGTTCGATCGTGTACGGAGGCGAAGCGGCGGGCTATGTTCTGAAGTTTGCGGACGGGCGCTCGATTTACTTCGCGGGCGATACGAACGTTTTCATGGACATGCAGCTGATCGCGGAACTCTATAAGCCGGATCTGGCTGTTCTGCCCATCGGCGATCTGTTTACAATGAGTCCGCGGGAAGCGGCCGTGGCCTGCAGACTGCTGGAGACGTCGGTAGTGATCCCGATGCACTTCGGTACGTTCCCGGCGCTCACCGGAACGCCTGACGCCCTGCGGAAGCTGGTGAAAGGTATCCGGGTGTGGGATCTGGAGCCCGGCAAGACCGTCAGTTGGTAAGCAACGGTGGCCGACGAAGGACTATGTGCGGCCTGCATCCACCGTAAGGAAATACGAAACGACCGCGGCAGCGTTTTCATCATGTGCCTGCGCTCGTTTCGGGAGCCCGAGTATCCGAAATATCCGCATCTGCCGGTGCTGCGCTGCGCGGGATTTGAACGCCCCATAAAAGACAGTAAATAGATTTCAGGCTTCCGCGACGCAGGTATTGCGGAGTTCGCCCAAGCCTGCGACGCGAACCACCACTTCATCGCCAGGCGCCAGCCAGTGTGGTGGTTTGCGGCCAAAACCAACTCCGGCCGGCGTGCCGGTCATGACGATATCGCCCGGTTCCAGCGTCATAATGCTCGAAAGAAATTCGATCGTTTCCGGGATCTTGAAAATCAATTCGCGCGTGTTGGAGCTTTGCATCGTTTGACCGTTGAGCGTCAGCGAGATATCCAGATTGTGCGGGTCCGCGATTTCATCCGCGCTCACAAGGTACGGACCCATGGGCGCGAAGGTGTCGAAGTTCTTGCCCATGGTCCATTGCGAGACGGCAACCTGCACGTCACGCGCACTCACGTCGTTGCAGTTCATGTATCCGAACACATAGTTGCGCCAGTCTTCCGCCTTGATGTGGCGCGCGCGCTTTCCGATCACGAAACCGAACTCCGCCTCATAGTCTGGTTTGCGGGAGTTCTTCGGCAGAACGATTTTGTCGCCGTGTCCGATGACGGTGTTGGTGTATTTGGCGAAGATCACCGGGAACTTCGGGATTTCGAGCTTTGCTTCCTCGGCATGATCGCGATAGTTGAGACCCATGCAGAGGATCTTTGGAGGGATCGGAATCGGTGCGCAAAGTTTTACAGACGCGAGATCGATTCCCGCTGACGCCCCGGCAGCGAATGATTCGACCTTTCCAAGAGCTTCCGTTCCGCCCTGCAGAATTGACAGAACGTCGGGAAATCCGGCGCTTTCCAGACTTAAGATCTGATCCCTGAGAATAATGCCTGCCTGCCGACGTGCGCTCTGCTCGAAGGTTACGAATCGCATGAGATGGTGGTTAGTTTATTCTGTTTCGCGGACATGTTGAAGTCTTGTCAGCAACTCTTCCGACAATGCGGCTTCCACTTCGGGCGTGATCAAGCGGGCAGCGTCCATCGACTTGATGTGAACCTGATCTTTTAACCGATAGGAGCTGAGTTTCATCCGGACCAAATCAGCGACCGGAATCACCATCACGTCTCCGCCGTGAATCTGTTTCATCACCGGGGTAATCGGCGGATTCGGCGCAGCCTGATTGGGTCTCACCTTTTCTCCCGCGAATATCAAATGAACCGCGTTCCTCGCACTGTTGGTCTCCCCGTACAGGAGCATATCGACTCCCGCGGTATGCCGGAATCGGAAGCCATGATTTGCCGCGGCTTCTTTGATTCTTTCGAGATCGTCCCGCCGGACCATAAGATCCACATCGCGTGTGAGAGTGGTGTGTTCCGGATCCGCCTCCTCGACATGCACCAGCACGGCAAGCCCTCCGATCAATTCGTAAGGCACCCCTTCATCCGAGAGAACCTGGGCAATTTTGTGCAGCACCCCAACAAGATCGAACAACCGTTCTTCAAACAAGGTATTGATCGCTTCCCCTTCCGCAGCGGCAGCTCGCAGAAATTGTTCAAAGGTGAGAACGCTCATCGCCCTTCTTGAATATACGTGACTGCGCGAGATAATTACCGTCAGGTGATTTTCCTTCGTTTGACGGCATTCGCGTCCCTTGCGTTGGCGCTTGCCGCCCAACCCCCTTCGGCGGCGGAACTTGGGCACGCAGTGCTCACGGCCGGCCTCGATCCCTCGGCGTGCTATCGCGTCCGCGATCTGGAGATTTCAGAAGAAGATGCGCAGTTTTACCTCACCGACGGGTACATCATCTTCGGAAAACCGGTCAACGGCGCTCCGGTTACCGCGGTTTTTTCGGCTGAAGTCGAAGGCGGCGATGCGGAGGTTCTGATGCTCCCGCCGAATCGCTCGGAGCGGAAATCGCTGGCCGGTTATACCGGTTCCCCGAACCTTGACGAGCATTTCGCAAATGCGATCTTCCTTTTTACCGAGGCCCAGGCGCGCGGACTGCTGGAACAGATTCGCGCCAAAGGCGAAGCGAAGAATTCCCTTGAAGTGGGTACCCTGCTGGCCGACCAATGGTCGCCCGCAGTCTCCAACATCGCCGGCAGCTATGAATCGCGGATGGTGCTCGATCTGCTGAGCGCGCAGGCCGCGGGGTCCATGACGCGCGAGGGACATGCGAATGGATTTTTCGCCGCGATCATCCAGGGGAAGAAACTCGGCAACTTCGATCTGGGTTACGACGGACGAAGCTACGAGCAGTTAAGCGCCGGCCAATTGGCAACACGCAATGGGCAGAGCTACTTCGATACCTGGACCAGCTTCGAGAGCAAAAGCCATCGCAACGCTCCGCCGCCCGAACCGGAGGAAAAAATCCTGAGCTACCGGATGGAGGCGACGCTGGACTCGTCGTTCGTCCTTCACTGCGTTACCCGCATCCGCTTTCAGGCAACGGCCGAGTCGAGTAACGTGATCCCGTTCGATCTGTCGGCACAAATGAAGCCGACCGAAGCGAAACTGGATGGCGCTCCCGCGGAGGTCTATCAGCGCGACTCCGTGCGCGGCAATCTGGCGCAAAACAGCGGGAATGAACTACTCCTGGTGGTCCCGCCGCGGCCGCTCGAACCCGGCTCGGAGCACGAAGTGGAAATCCATCATGAAGGCAAAGTCGTTCTGGACGCGGGCCATCAGGTTTACTTCGTCAGTTCACGCGGCACGTGGTACCCGAATCGCGGCGCGCAGTTTGCCTCTTATGACGTCACCTATCGCTATCCGAAGAATCTCGATCTGGTCAGCGCGGGCAAAGTTGTGGAAGACCGCACCGAGGACGATATGCGAATCACGCGCCATGTTCCCGATGGCCGCATTCGCATGCTGGCCTTCAATCTCGGAGTATACGAAAAGAAAATGCTGCAGCGCGGCGGCGAGCAGATCGAGGTTTCCGCCAATCGCGAAGTGGAGGATGCGCTGCGCTACCGTACGCAGGAGCAGTTCACGGAACCGACCGTCGGGGTGCCGGGACGACGCCCGCCGCGAGTCTTCGACGGCCTTACTCACGTCGAGCCTCCGGCGCCACAGCCGGCTGCCGTAAATCCCGCGAATCAGTTGTCGAACGTCGCCGACGACGTGGCAGCCGCGATGGAGTTTTATCGCGCGCGTTTCGGCGAGGCGCCGATCAATCGGCTCGAGGTATCTCCGGTGCCCGGGCGATTCGGCCAGGGTTTCGCGGGCATGATCTACCTCTCCACGCTTTCTTATCTGCCGGTGACCGCGCGTCCCCTTTCTCTGATGCCGCCATGGCAGCAGGCTTTCTACGGCGAATTTCTGCGCGCGCATGAGGTGGCGCACCAATGGTGGGGGAATATCGTCACGGCCGGTTCGTATCGTCATGAATGGCTGATGGAGGCGCTGTCCAACTACTCCGCGCTTCTCTTTCTGGAAAACCGGCATGGACCGAAATTCACCGACGGTATGCTCGAACAATACCGGCGCGCGCTCCTCGCCAAAGGACCAGACGGCGAAACGGCCGAGTCCGAAGGGCCCGTTATCGAAGGGCGCCGACTCGAAAACTCGAACAATCCGAGCGCATGGAATGCGGTCGCATACGGCAAGGGCGCCTGGATCGTTCATATGCTGCGCCGGCGAATGGGCGATGCGCAATTCACCAAAATGCTGGCCGAACTGCGGCGGCGATACGAGTGGAATACCATCGATACCGAACAGTTCCGGCTGCTGTGCGCGGAGTTTCTGCCACCACAGGCGCCCGATCCGAAACTGGAAAACTTTTTCGACCAATGGGTTTATGGAACCGGTATCCCCACCCTCAAGCTCACGTATTCGGTAAAAGGAAAGCCTGGGGCGTGGAAGCTCAGCGGCGCAGTGACGCAAACGGATGTCCCCGACGACTTCTCGGTGACCGTGCCGGTTGAAATTCAGACCGGGCGCGGCAAGGTCGTCCGGGAGATTCAGACCGGTTCCGATCCGGCGCCTTTCTCAGTGCCTGTCAGCGCCGCTACCGCCAAAGCCGTACTGGATCCGGGCGGCAGCGTGCTGCGACGCTAACGTGGGGCGGACGATCGTTTCCGGTCGTCTGCCTTGCCTGGACAGCGACGAAAGGCAGGCCACAAAGGGCGATGACCTGCCCCACGACGTGCACTAGAATTGTAATTCGCGAATTTTTATCCAACCATGCAATCGGATCTGGTCTGTATTAACGCCGCCTGCGGTGCGCGCTACGCCATCACTGAAGTCCTTTACAACTGCCCGAAGTGCGGAGGACTGCTCGAAGCCCGCTACGATTTTGGGCGCACAGACGCGGCCGCGCTGAAAAAGAGATGGCGGGAGCGCCGGATGTCCAATGCCCCGCTCGACCAGAGCGGTGTGTGGCGCTATCGCGAGCTGTTCCCGTTCGTCGAAGACGATCGCCATATCGTGACCCTGCGGGAAGGCAACACGCCGCTGCTGAACGGCCCGCGCGCGGCGGAATATGGCGGACTCGACCAGCTTGTCTTCAAGCACCAGGGTTTCAATCCGACCGGTTCTTTCAAAGATAACGGCATGACAGCCGGCGCCGCACAGGCGCGCAGGTTGGGAATGAAGCGCGTGGCCTGCGTCTCGACGGGCAACACGTCAGCTTCCATGGCTGCCTACGCAAGCGCGGGCGGGCTCGAGCCGCTCATCTTCATTCCGCACGGCAACATCTCGTACGGAAAACTTGCCCAGGCGCTCGAATACGGCGCGAAGACTTTCCAGGTGGAAGCGAATTTCGACCAGATTCTGGCGTTGGTGCGCGTGCTCGCAGAGCGCCTCGGAATCTATCTGCTCAATTCGATCAATCCGTTTCGGATCGAAGGCCAGAAATCGATTGTGATCGAGATGATGGACCAGCGCGACTGGCGGGCGCCGGACTGGATCGTGCTGCCTGGCGGGAATCTGGGCAACACATCGGCATTCGGCAAAGGACTGCGCGAGATGCACGAACTGGGCTTCATCGATCGTCTGCCGCGCCTCGCCGTCGTACAGGCGGAAGGATCGTCGCCGTTCTATGAATATATGCGGAGCGAGCGAACTGCGTTCCGGGCCACGGAGCACCCCGAAACGCTGGCGACCGCGATCAAGATCGGCGACCCGGTGTCCTGGCCCAAGGCTCAATTCGAAGTTGAGAGCTCCGGCGGCGTGGTTGAACGCGCGTCCGAGCAGGAGATCGCCGACGCGAAAGCGATTATCGGTCAGTGCGGCATCGGTTGCGAGCCAGCGTCCGCCGCGACACTCGCAGGCATTCGCAAACTCACCGCCGCGGGCGTCATTTCGCGCGATGCCGATGTTGTCGCGGTTCTTACGGGCAATGTCCTCAAGGATCCCGACTACATTTACCGCTATCACACCGGACAACTGAAGGGCCCCGACGATTGCCCGATCCATCCCAACTTCGGCAACCGGCCCATCGTCGTACCGAACGATGCCGACCGCATCACCGAGTTGATCAGTTAGTGCGTGTTCCGGCGATTTCGTTGCCGCTCCTTCGCGGTCACGGTTCGGAACCAACGTGGACTTACAGAACCGCGAGTGTAAACGAGCGGCAACGAGTGGGATACGTTATTAGTTGCCGCTGAAACGCGAACTCGGGCTTCGCGACCTCTCGCTCTTCGCCATCGCCTGCATCGTGGGAACGCGCTGGATCGCCTCCGCCGCGCATGCAGGGCCCGGCTCGATTCTACTTTGGCTTTTCGCGGCGATCTTTCTGTTGATCCCGCTGGCGATCGCGACTGCCGTCCTGACCGCCAAGCATCCCGAAGCCGGAGGGCTCTACCGCTGGACGCGCGCCGATTTCGGTCCCTGGCACGGCTTCCTTGCCTTCTGGGTCTATTGGACGGGCATCGCTTTCTGGTTTCCCAGCGCGGCGATGTTCTACATGAGCATTGCGCTATCGGGCACTGCGCGCGCCGACAGCCGGATCTGGCTGGTCACGCTTTCGCTCGTGGCCATCTGGATTGGGCTGGGCACCAACATCGTCGGCCTGAACATCGGCAAGTGGACGGAGAACATCGGCGCATCCGCATCGTGGGTTCTCGGAATTCTCTTCGCCGCGGTTGCCTTCATAGCGTGGCAACGACGCGGGCCGGCAACCCCCTTCCATCTCATGCCCGAATGGAACTGGGGCACGGTGAGTTTCCAGGCCACAATCGCATACGCCATGACGGGGATTGAAATGGCCGGTCTGATGGGCAGCGAGATTCGCGATCCCGCGCACAACCTTCCGCGCGCCGCCTGGATTTCTTCCGCGTTCGTGACGCTCTTCTATGTTGGGACCACTGCATCTCTGCTGATCCTGCTGCCTCCGAATCAAATCAGCGAACTGAACGGAATCGCTCAAGCGGGCAGCGCTGCCGGCCAGGTAATCGGAGTTTCATGGCTGCCGAGGCTGCTGGTGCTGCTCGTGCTGGCGACAGCAATCGGACAGTTCGGAGGCCTGGGGTCCTCCGTGTCACGCATGCCTTTCGCGGCGGGCGTCGATCATCTGCTTCCAAGCGCGTTTGCAAAAATTCATCCGCGCTGGAACACGCCGCACATATCGATCATCTCTTTTGGAGTGATTGCATCCGCGATGCTGATCGTGCTGCAGTTCGGAGACACCATACGGGCGGCCTATCAAACGCTGGTTTCGCTGATGGTGATCGGAGGATTTCTGCCGTACCTGTACATGTTCGGCAGCGCGTGGAAAGCCGGCAAGCCCTGGAGCGCCGCCGCCGGAATCGGAATGACCGTGCTCGCGGTCGTGTGTTCTCTCGTGCCCACGGCCGAAATTCACAACGTCTGGCTGTTTGAGGGAAAACTCGCCGCGGGAACGATTGCGATGGTTGGTTCTGCCTGGCTGATTTACCGCCGCTACGAAACTGTCAAATCTCCCGGCGGCCTTCCATCGCCTTCCACATCGTGACTTCGTCGGCGAATTCGATGTCGCTGCCGACCGGGACCCCCATACCGATCCGAGTCACTTTAATGCCCAGCGGCTTCAGAAGCTTCGACAGATAGACTGCCGTTGCCTCTCCTTCCACTGTCGGGTTGGTGGCGGCGATTACTTCCTCGATCGCGCCGTTTGCAATGCGATCGACGAGGCTCTTGATCTTCAACTGCTCCGGACCAATTCCGCGCAGGGGAGACAATGCTCCGCCGAGAACATGATAGAGCCCGTTGTATTGGCGCGTGACTTCAATCCCGACGATGTTGTTCGGATCCTCCACCACGCACACGACCTTCGGATCGCGCCGCGGATCGCGGCAGTACTGACACAGTTCGGCGTCGCTGATGTTGTTGCACTGGGCGCAGATTGTCAGCTTGTCTTTGACGTCGAGAATGGTTCGGGCCAGCTGTTCCGCATCGTCCCGGCTGGTGCGCATGATGTAAAATGCGATTCGCTGCGCGGATTTTTGTCCGATCCCGGGCAGACGTTTAAACTCGTTGATCAGGCGCGCGAGGGGCTCCGCGAAATCAGGCATGATTTAGCGCAAAGGGCGCTGTCTCGCGCCGCCATACAGTAGTATCGAAAATTCCGGGCGGCGCGAACGCGACCCGTTTTGCGCGTCAAACATCAGAACAGACCGGGCGGCAGACCCATACCGCCGAGCATTCCACCCATCTTCTTCTGCGATTCCTCATCCACCTTTTTCGCGGCATCGTTGGACGCAGCCAGCACAAGGTCCTGCAGCATCTCAACGTCGCCGGCCACATCCGGGTCGATCTTCACTCCGAGAACATTTTTTTGGCCGTCCATTTTGATGGTGACCATGCCGCCGCCGGCGGTGCCGTCGACTCGAATCTGGGCGATTTCGGCCTGCAGCTTCTCCTGCATTTTCTGCGCCTGCTGCATCATGGCCTGCATATTTCCGGGCATTTTCATTCGTTCCACGGCTCCTTCAGATTACGGACGGTGCGCACTTCCCCGCCGAACAATTCTCGAAAACGCTTTACTTCAGGATGCGTCAGCGCCCGCTCGGTAACTTCATCTTCCCCTACCGCGGGCTTCGGCATCGCGGCTTGCTTGTCCAACGCCGCGCCTTTGGCCTCGCCGAAGTTTACCTTAAAGCGAAGCGTGGGGTAGCCCAGATGCTTCAGAGCGATCAAAACTTCCTCGCGCCCCAGATCGCCAAGCGCAAATTGCTTCGGCGCGGTGATCTGCAATTCGCCGTTGACCAGCGCAACATCGGACTGCGTGATCGCATCGGCGGAGAAACTGAGTCCCGTGGCGGTCATTGCACCATGCAGCTTCGCACGCCAGTCATCGTCGGCAGAGGGTGGCGCGGCAGCAATCGGAGTGGCAGGCGGTGCAGCGGGAGGTGGTGGAGACGCTTTTTTGGCGCGATCCATCTCAAATGGCGAAGCTCCGGTGGCGCCCGTAATCTTCGCTGCCTGCGGCTTCGGAGGAACGGGAACAGACGCCGGCGCGGGTGCCGGTGATGTCCCCAGCGATGCCAGCGCATCTTCGATCGCAATCAGCTTCCCTGCCTGGATCATCTTGAGGAGACCGATCTCCAGATGAAAACGGGGCTGCAGCGAAAACTGCAGATCGCGGAACAGATCGAGCGCCAACTGCAGATAACGAGTAAGGTCTTCTTCGCTGAAAGCCGCGCCGATCCGCGCCATCTCCGCGCGCTCGGAAGGACTCGCCGTCACCAGCCTGGAATCGGGACCGGCAATTTTCGTGACCAGAAGGTTCCGTATATACCGGGACAACTCGCGCGAGAAATGATGGGGGCTGCCGCCGTTGCGTTCGAGGTCGTCCACAAGCGCAAGGACCGCGCTGCCATCCTGAGCGCTCAACGCGGTTGTCACCTGAGCCATGGCATCGAGCGAGAAAGTACCGAGCAGCGCACGCACCTGAGCGGCCTCAAGCTTGTTCCCGCAGCAGGCAATAGCCTGGTCGAGCGCGGAAAGAGAATCGCGTACCGATCCCTCGCCCGATTGCGCTATGACGGAAAGTGTCTCGTCATCGGTCTCAATGCCTTCCTGAGTACAGATCATGCGCATGCGATCGATCAGGTCGTTGAAATCGACTGAGCGAAAGCTGAAGTGCTGGCACCGCGAAGCGATGGTCGCCGGGATTTTATGCGATTCCGTCGTACAGAGGACGAAAACGGCCCATGGCGGCGGCTCTTCAATGGTTTTGAGCAGCGCGTTGAAGGCTTCGTTGGTGATCTGATGCGCTTCGTCAATGATGAAGATCTTGTACTTATCGCGGGCGGGCTGGTAGCGAACGTTCTCGCGCAGTTCGCGCATCTCATTGATGCCGCGATTGGAGGCGGCGTCGATCTCGATGACGTCAACCGAGCCGCCGGCCGTGATCTCCAGGCAACTTGCGCATTCGCCGCAGGGATGATCGGTCGGACCCTTTTCGCAATTCAGACAACGCGCCACGATGCGGGCGGTGGTCGTTTTACCCGTGCCGCGCTGGCCGGAAAAGATGTAACCGTGAGCGATGCGGTTCTGGCCGATAGCGTTCCGGAGCGTGGTGATGATGTGCTCCTGGTTGAGCAAATCGTCAAACGTCTGCGGGCGATACTTGCGGGCGATAACCTGGTAATGGCGATCCGGAACGGAGGACATTGAGATTACGCCAGGCTCCGGGTAATCCGCGGCACACGGGGTAAGCCACTACCGTTGCTTCCTTCCAGACCTGGCGGGGTTTGCAGCCGCCCATTGCACGGAGCCCGAAACCTGACGAAACTCATGGTAGCAGGCGCACCGGCGCTATGATGAACCCATGGGCGTCGGCACGCTGATTTCGGTAGACGAGTACCTGCACACCAGCTATCACCCCGATTGCGACTTCATCGAAGGCGAGGTGCTCGAGCGAAACGAGGGAAAGAGAAGACACGGTTACGCGCAAGCCCGTATAGCAGCTTGGTTTATTAACCAGAAACAAACCTTACGCCTTGAGTCGCTCACCGAACTCCGTATGCGGGTTGGACAAAACCGTATCCGAATTCCCGATGTTGTGGTATGCGAAGTACCGCTTCCGGAGGAAGAGGTCTTCACCTCCCCGCCCTACCTCTGCATTGAAGTAATGTCTCCCGACGACACAATTGCCGCCATGCAGGACCGGCTGGAGGACTATCTTCAGTTTGGCGTCCCAAACGTGTGGGTGATCGATCCCTGGAAGCACCGTGGTTGGCACGTCACGGCTGATGGCTGGGCAACCGCAACCGGCGGCGTCATACGCACCGCTGACCAGCGGATTGCGATGCCTCTGGCTGACGTTTTGCTGCCCTGAATGCGCTTCCTCTGTCTTTCAGTAGATCTCGCAGAGCGCCTTAAAAGACCTCGGTACCCTTTGCCGCTGCTGCCATTTCGGACTTGGAAATTCCCCCTCGGCCGCCAATGTGAAGTTGGTGAAGCGCTTGAACCACATCCGTCAGGGACATCTACGTCCGACTCCAGCCAGTGTTTTAACTCGATAAAGTCTTCAACGGCGATCCGACCACCCCGGAAGCGCTCCAGCAGGTGTTCCATGATCCCCCGCGGGAGGAGGCCTGCGGATCTTACCCATTATCGAATTGGTTGTGAAATATGGTCCGCTCGATCTGTTCAGACAGACCACGAATCTCCGCGGGGTCCGTGGCCATGCGAAGGCGTATCAGCAGGCGGGCGAGTGCATGGTCGGAAGTGTCCGGAGTTGAGGCAATACGATCAGCAGCAACCGCCTTCCCAGCCTTCGCCCGTCGCGCACGAACTGCCTTTCTGGCACTCGCGCTTCGCTGTTCGGGTGTCAGACGAGCGGCGCGCACTATGCCGCCCTTGAGCCCGCCTTTGCGCCCCAGGATGACAGCCGCCGCGTTCTTCTTCATGCTTCCGGTATACGTGACCGCTTATGTAAAAGAGTTACAGGATATGCGGTAACAGCTACCGATGCCTGCCTTCAGCCCATACTCGATACTGGTGTTTAGTATGGTATTTTTGGGCATGGGAACAGCGCGCAAGATCACCATTGAGGTGCCGGCGGACCTGCTCGATCAGGCTCAACAAGCCAGCGGTACAGGTATCACCCAAACTGTGCGTACCGGTCTCCAGTTGGTTGCTGCGTCGCAAGCCTATGCGCGGCTGCGCCGGATGCGGGGCAAGGTTCATTTTTCGCGAACTGCGGCCGATCTGAAGTTCGATCGATGATCGCGGCCGATACAAGCACCTGGATCGCATTCCTGCAGGGAGATCGGGGCAAGGATGCGCAACTTCTCGACAAAGCGCTCGAGGACCGTCAGGTTTTGATGATCCCGGTTGTCCTGACTGAATTATTGAGCGATCCGAAGCTTCCCGCGTGAAGCGGCGCGGGCCCTTATGCAACTTCCTCTGATCGAGATTGAACTCGGCTATTGGGAGCGGGCGGGCGCACTACGCGCCGGAGTTCTGTCAAAACGACGAAAGGCACGCTTGGGCGATACGTTTATCGCTCAGACGTGCCTTGATCGCGGAATTGCTCTTCTCACGCGGGATCGCGACTTCCGGGCATTCGCCGAAGCCACGGGCCTCGATTTGATTTAGCTGCCCTGACCAGCCGAGCGCCAGCCTTCGGCGTACTTCTCGCGCACGACCTTCGAGTACGGAACCGGGCTGACAACGGCACGAATCTCGGTTTGCTTATGGCGCTCCACAGTGCTCTTTCCGGTGCCACCGTTCGCCTCGCCCCAGACCAGCCGGACATCAGTGCCGATCTCGACATCCGGATCGACAATGCCCAGAGACAGCATGGACGATTCGTTGTAGCTGTAGCCCCCGAACATCGAAAAGCCCACGATCTTGCCGTTCTTGTCGAGGATCCTGTCGTAGGTCGCTGAAGCGTAGTTCGACAACGGCAGATCGATGTACTTGTACTTCTGCTCGTGCGGAATGCTCGAATCGAACATCGAACGGAAGATCTTCGTCACGTCCTCGCCGTTCCACGCATAGGTGACCTTCTTGCGGTGCGGCTTGTTGGCAATTTTCTCGAGCGCTTCACGGCCGATGAAGTCATGGTCGAACTTGACGAACGACCCATAACCCAACTCATAAGGCGTCGTGTAATAGTCTTCGATGTTCGGCGAATCGAAGCTTCCCGCCAGACCGCCCGTGCCTTCGTAGCTCGATGCCGGCAGCCATTCGCGATAAGCCTTCTGCTTTTCACCGGTGTAGATGGCAGGCAGGGGCGACGGAATCCAGCCGGATTCCAGCGTGTTCGTCGCATACGCGCGCGAACCGACCGGAATGATGCCGAACTCCGCACCGGCATTCAGAATGGCCTCTTTCACCGCCTCGCCTTCTTCGTAGGGTCCGAAGACTTCGAGCCCCGGCTCGCCGGCCATGCCGTGCCGCAGTGCGCGAACTGTCCGTCCCGCGATCTTGATCTCATCCATCGCAAAGAACTTGATGTCCGGAATCGGACCGCCATTGAGCTTCTCGATGACATACTTCGCGTTCGGTCCCTGGATCTGATACCGGTACGAGATGCGCTTCACCGGCTTGCCCATCGGCCGCGAGGGCGAACGGTCGTCCTTCGTGATCTTCACGTCATAGCCGCCCGTCGCGCCATGAAACTCAATCCAGCTGGCCGACGGCGCGCGTCCTACGAACACCAGCTTGTTCTGTTCGAGGTGGAACAGAATGCCGTCACCGATCACGTAGCCGTCGTAGGTGCAGGGCACGAACTGCTTGGCGCGATTCACCGGAAACTTCGCGAAGCTGTTGATCGCCAGATGCGAAAGCATCTTGAGCGAGTCCGGACCTTCGATATAAATGTCCACCATGTGGTGCGACTGATCGAAAAGCACCGCGGATGTGCGCCATGCCTTCTGCTCATCGCGCCAGTTCGAAAATTCGGGCGCAACCACCGGGTAAACATAAGCGCCGATTTTCGAGTTACGCAGCATCTCGACCGGACTCTTCACGGTCTTCAACAACGATTCCAGATTCTGGCTTGCCATATTTATTTAGTTAGATTCTTCCCGAAACGTAGTTTTTTGATTGCCGAACGACAAACTCGTAATTTTATCATAGGCATCGTTACCTGCCTGCATCGCGGTAGATGGCGGCGCCTTTTGCGTTACTCCACTTCGGTACGTCGGGTTCGTTCGCAAGCCGGAGGATTCCCGCTGCGATGCCGCGGTCCACGACGGCCATATTGGCATAGTCGATCTTTTGCCATTTGTCGCCTGGTTCGTGATAATCCGGAAACTCAAACGCAACCGCCAGGGTATGCGCGATGACGCCATATTGAGCGAACGTATAGTTGTCGCTGCGGGCGAAATAGTCGTCGGCGTCTTTGCGTTTATAGATGTTCACGCCCTCCGACTTCGCGGCTTCGCCCATAATTTCGGGCAGATCGGAATACGAAGGTCCGGTGAACCCAAACTCCGCGATTCTCCTGTTTGCGGGCTCGCCTTCCCGATCGCTCTGATCGTCCGTGCGTCCCATTTGTTCCAGGTTGACATCGGCGATCGTGTCCTTTAAAGGAACCAGAGGATGGTGCGTGTAGTAGTAAGAACCCAGCAATCCCTCCTCTTCGCCGAATACGGTCATGAAAAGAATACTGCGTTTCGGATGTGGATTCAGCGTGCCGAGAGCGCGGGCGATTTCGATCACGGACACCGTCCCGCTGCCGTCGTCGTTCGCTCCGTTGAAGATGCCGCGCGAGGTCTTGCCCAAGTGGTCGTAATGGGCCGTGAGCAGCAGATATTGATCCCGGAGGCCACTGTCGGAGCCTCTGAGAATCCCCACGACGTTTCGCAGCACGGCTTCTTTCAACACCGGCTTTGCCAGATGGAGCGACACCGTCAGATCTCCGCCCGCTCCCAGAAGAGCGGCCGCCTCGGAGTTGCGGACATTGATTACCGGAGCATGATCGCCATCCGCTTCCTCAAGAATCGGCGTTTCGGATGCGGCGGATCTCCTCGCGGGACGATTCCGACCGACGATCAAAATCAGCGCGGGCTTTCTCGCCTGTAGTTCATTGAGGGAAATCTCGCTTCCGTAGATGCGCTCGTCGCCGGCCACGATCCGCCCTGCGATTGGCGGAATAGCGCCGTTGCCGGGCAGCCGGACCACCGGCGACCGGCTTAATTCCAGCCCGTCGAGCGATCTTACGCGGACCTGCTCCCTGGGTAAATTGATTTCCTGGCTGCCGGATGTCAGAGCCAGGTGGAATCCTTCCATGCTGACTGCCGCCTGATCGAATTTCGCGAGCTGGAAATAGCTGCCGTTCACGGCCGGCTCAAGCCCGGCACGCCGGAACTGATCGGCAATGTATTCCGCCGCCAGGTCGAGGCCGCGAGACGGCGTGCCGCGTCCTTCAAGCTCATCGGAAGCGATGTACGACAGATTGGTGCGCAGCGAGTCGGCTGAAATCTTATCGACGGCTGCCTGTTCCGGCCCGGGCAACTCGCCGTAAGCGATACAGGCAAGGACCGCGACTAAAACTACCCGCTTCATGTTCAGTCGAGCATTGCCTTGGCCGTCTCGGAAGCCTTTTCCCAAAGATATGCGATATCGCTGCCGCAGCCGAGAAAGCGCATCCGCCGGCTCTTCCAGAATTTCGCCAGATTGACGGAACGGGTGTGCGCTCCGGGCGCGATACCGCGGCTTTCGCAGGTATCGCGAACGGATTCCATTGCTTCCACCATTTTCGGGTGCTGGAAATCGCCCGGCACTCCGAGTGAGATCGAAAGGTCGGCCGGACCGATCATCACGGCATCGATCCCGGGCACGGAAAGGATCTCTTCCCGCGCTTCAACGGCGCGCCGCGATTCGATCTGCAGAACGGTCAGCGTATTCGCATTGACATGCTTAATCACTTCGTTGAAAGAGAGTCCCGAATAGTCGGTTTGGGAGGGCTGCAAACCGTAGCCGCGAACGCCCTCCGGCGGGAACTTCGTCCAGCTCAGTGCGGTTTCCAGCAGCTTCGGATCTTCCATGCGCGGGAGAATAATGCCTTGCGCGCCGCAGTCGAGGGCGCGCGCCACCAGGCCATAGTTCAAATCGACGACGCGGACAACAGGGCAAAGCCCCGCCATTTGTGCGGCGCGGCAAATGTCCTGAACGGTTTCAAGATCGAAGCCGCCGTGCTCGGTATCGATGAAAGCCCAGTGAAAACCCGCAGCCGCGAGAAGACGCGGAATCTCGGGAGACCGCAGCTGGCCGAAATTCATCCCGAGCTGGAGCTTCCCTGCCTTGAGGGCCTGCTTAACGGTGTTCTGGAGCACTTGACTATTGTGAACCCAACCTCACCTGCCGTACCGCTGGCGGTCTTTGCCGCCGGCGTTTTTCGATCACAGCACCACGAACTGATGGTCGGGGCACTCGATGCGCACGGCGGAATACAGGTCGTCCACCAGACCGGGGCCGAACTTTGCCAGGAACGGAACGATTGAGTAGAGGCGCTCCTGCAGATGCTTTTCCGGGAACACCATTCCGCTCAGCGAACGCGCGTCGCGGGTTGCCTGGTCGTCCCGCGCCATGATCTGGGTCGCCGTCTTGCGCTCAATCTTTTCGACTTGATACTCAATCTTCCGTCGGCTGGTGTCGAGAGCCCCCGCAAGAGAGACATCGAAATGCTGGAGATCGCCGCGGAGAGAATCGAGAGCGCCGGAAAACGCCGTCTTTGTCTGATCGAGACGCGCGCGCAGACGATCCGGAACCAGCCGCGCCGCGATTGTGTCGTGAAGTGCCTGCTCTCCCCCAAACAAATCCGTCGGACCGAGGCCGTAACGAGTCATCCGCTTGCGGCTCCGCTCATCGAGCAGGGTGAAGAACGCGCGTGGAAACGCGGCGGGCAGCCGCCCGGTCAGCTTGCCGTAGAGGACGCGCGACTGAGCGAGATAAGCCAACTCCGCCGGACCGCCGATATACGCCGCGGTCGGCAGAAGATAGTCCTGCACAACGGGACGCAGCAGAGCATTCGGCGACAGATCCGCGGCGCGCTGCGCCAGTTCCTGCGTGGACAGTTTTCGATGCTGCGCGGTGAATTCACCGTCCGAACGCCGCAGGGCAATGCGCTGCCCGTCCTGCAGGAGAAATGCCAGCGAAGTGGTCTTATCCACGAGCACCTGCGCGTGATAACCGCGTCCCGTCAACTCCTGGGAGCGGACCATGAGCGCATCGATCAGCTCCGGCATTCTCTCCACTGCTTCGCACATCAGGGGTGCGGCAATCTCCCGCAGTGCGCGTTCCATCGGATCGATCAGCAGAAGTCCATAGGGCGCGAACAACTCCCGGATCATGCCGGCAAACGCAGATCCCATCGTTTCGCCCGGCCGGTAGGCACGCTCCACGATCGCAATTGCTTCATCGGCAAAAGGCAGGCCCGCGAGCGCGGAGCGAAGTGCGTCGAGCGGAATATCCTGCAATCGAATTCCACCCACCGGGTGAGACCCGTTGTCCGGCATCCCGCTGAGTTGGATCTTTACCGGTTGAGAATCGGCGCCGAAAACCCATGCGTGGTCGACCTCGGCGAAGTCATGATCTTCCGTGGCCAGCCAGAAAATCGGCACTGCCGGAACTCCGCGTTCGGTTAATTCCCGAGCTGCTTTGACGGCAGTCAGCGCCTTATAAACGGTGTAGGCCGGACCTGAAAATAAACCCACCTGCTGTCCCGTGACGATCGCCACGGTACCGGTTTGGGCCAACAGACCTAAAGAAGGGTTCCCTGGATTCAGGGGGGTTAGAGCCCGAACGACGGCGGCTCGCCGGTCGTCCGGAAAATCGAATTTCGATGCCGCGATGAGCGCTTCGATGTCGTTCGGCGGATGCGGGTAGAAGTCCTGAACCCGATCAAAATGATAGATCAGATCGGCGAAAAGCCGTGATGTTCCCGGCAACTCGGTGTGGCGTACACACGAACACTCCATTGGCTTGTGTCAGGTTACCAGATGAGAGTTAAATCAGTGCAGGTTCAGAAAAGGCATCAACAATCCTGTGAAGCGCTTGGCGATGTCGTTGTAGATGGCGAAAACCACCATCATCATCAGAAAAACAAACCCTACTTTGAGCATTGCTTCTTTAACATTGAGACTTAAATCGCGGCCCATCACCATTTCGACCAGCAGCGTCATGATTCCGCCGCCATCCAGGATGGGAATCGGGAGCAGGTTGACGATGGCGAGATTCAGGCTGACTACGCTCATCAGCATGAAAAACGGCCCCGGACCTTCCTGTGCCGCTTCTGTGGCGTAGTGGGCGATACCGATCGGACCGGACAGGTTCCGCGCCGCCATGCGCCGCTGGATAATTCCCTTCAGGAACTCAAAAATCAGGCTCGCGTTCTTGCCGTTCTGAACCAGCGATTCGTGCAGCGCATCCGGGAGGGAAAGCTGCATTTTCTGAATATTGAGTTTGATTTCCGGCAGTACGCCGATCATCCAGCGCATGGTAGTGCCGTCGGGATTGCGGAACACCGGCTTCAGCACTACGGTGTGGTGAGCCCCGTCCCGCACATATTCAATCGTTGCCGGCTTCCCTTCGCTCCGGCGGATGACCTCCGGCAACGTGTAGTGCGAGTGAATGGGAATCCCGTTCACTTTGACGAGCAGGTCGCCCTTCTTCAAACCGGCGGTCGCCGCCGGGTATCCGTCGTTGACGGAGGCCACCTGTATTTCGTTCTGGCCCTCCCATCCGGCTGAACCTACACCTTCTTTTTCATCCAATACAGGCGTGAGCGAAACCGGGAACTGATGACCGTTGCGTTCCACCGTGACGGTTAAAATCTGCCCGGCGCTCTCGATTTCCTTCGTGAAGATGTCTTCCCAGTCGGGATTGTCCTTACCGTTCAGACGCACGATTTTGTCGCCGGGCTGGATGCCTGCTTTGGCGGCCGGGGAATCGGCTTGGATGTGCCCTACAACCGCGCCGCCGGGGTTCAGTACTTTCTCATAAGAGACCATGAACAGCCCGGTCAGCACCGCGACCGCGAGCACAACGTTCATGAACGGTCCCGCGAAGAGGACGATCAGGCGCTGCCAGCGCGGTTTTTGCCAAAGATAGATCTGATCGTTGGCGCCGATCTCCAGTATTCGCGATTCAGTTTCCACCGGTTGTTGGCTTGCGCCCACCAGGGCCATCGGATTTTGTTGGTCGCCCGGTTGTTCGCCGGCCATCTTCACATAGCCGCCGAAGAGGATCAGAGAGAAACGGTAGTCGGTGTCGCCGCGCCGGAAGCCGAAAAGCCGGGGACCGAAACCAAAACTGAAAACTTCGACTTTTACCTTAAAGGCACGGGCCGCCCAGAAATGTCCCAGCTCGTGAACCAGTATCATTACCCCAATGAGTACGAGGAACCACCAGGTATTCAGGAGTAAGGAGGCGGCCATGCGGTCTATGTCCTTTGGGTGCCTGCCTGCAGGCTCGCAGGCGCGAATACCGCCGCTTGGGTTTCGATCACATCACGGGCCATTCGGCGGGCTTCCCGGTCGATGCTGAGTATTTCCTCAACATCGGCAGGACCCCGGTCCGGCATTCTTTGAAGCGTTTCTTCCACAACACGCGCAATGGCAGGGAAACTGATGCGGCCCTGCAGGAAAGCCTCCACAGCGATTTCGTCGGCGGCATTAAGGACGCACGTGGCCGAGCCGCCGTTGCGCTGCGCCTCATAAGCAAGACCGAGCAGCCGAAATTTCGCGTGATCGGGCGGGTAGAACTCCCACTGCCGGGATTCGCCCCAATCGATCTTGGGAACGGGCGCCTGCGCACGCTCGGGCCAGGTTAATGCGTATTGGATCGGCATCCGCATGTCCGTCGCCGAGATTTGAGCAATCACACTGCCGTCATTGTATTCCACCATCGCGTGAACGGTAGATTGCGGGTGGACCACGACTTCGACGTCATCCGGCGCAAAATCGAACAGCCGGCAAGCCTCGATGACTTCAAATCCTTTGTTCATGAGCGTCGCCGAATCGATGGTGATGCGATTCCCCATTTTCCAGGTCGGATGCTTGAGGGCATCGGCGGGAGTGACGTGGTTCAGAGCTTCCTTAGGCGTGTTGCGAAACGGACCGCCGGAAGCAGTCAGGATCAATTTGGTCGCTTCTTCACGAAGACCGGCGCGGAGACATTGGTGTGCTCCGTTGTGCTCGGAATCCACCGGAATGACCTCGGCGCCCGATTCGCGAACAGCCTCCATCACCAGTTTACCGCCCGAAACCAGCACTTCCTTATTTGCCAAGCCGACCCTTTTGCCCCTGCGAATGGCCTCGTAGGTGGCCGGGAGGCCGGCGACGCCGACGATGGACGACATAACCGTATCGACTTCGTCGGCAATTGCGATTCGAACCAGCGCCGCAGGTCCGCTCAAGAGCTCGGGGGTTGAGCCTGAAAGGAGTCCACGAAGGCGGTCCACATCCGCAGCACGCTCCAAAACCACAACCTTGGGCTTAAATTGTTGAATCTGCTTGGCTAAGAGATCTATATTCCGGCCAGCGGCCAGCGCAAAAACCCGGAATCGATCAGGATTCCGGCAGACAACGTCCAGCGTGTTGGTGCCAATGGAGCCGGTGGAACCAAGTATCGTGAGCGTACGGGTGGGCATGAGCGCCGCTAAGATCTCCTCCGAGCCTCGCACAACGGAGCGATCCACCTGTGCGCTTCCCCGATCATATCATGCTTATTTATTGATTATGAAAGCCCTTGCTTCTTGAAGCGACCGGTTGTTTGAGTGACCCTTGCGGGCGCCGGGGAGGTTGCTTCAGGGGTCTTTCAGTTTAGAGGTTAGTCTCGCTTTGGTGGGAGTTACTTTCCTCCCCGGCTTGATTCCAATATTAGAATAGATCGTTTTTGGAATCAACCATTTTTTGTATACAAAATTTGGATTCGTACTATTCGCCACTTCAGGCTTTGACTTCGACTCCGGTCATTTCTTCTAAAACTTTGATTGTAGAGCAGATATCCTCTTCTCCATGTCCGCCCGTAATTGCAGCCTGAAAAAGTTGCCGACTCAGACTGGTGAGAAAAAGCGGCACGGAAAGCTCCTGAGCCGATTCCAGCATCAGCCCCATGTCCTTATGCATCCATTTTACGGAAAAATTGGTCTCGAAATCCCGGCGGAAGATAAAGGGGGCCTTATAGTCGATTAACCCGGACTTCGCGGCGCTGTTGGAAAGAATGTCCAGCATCAGCTTCGGATCGACTCCCGCCCTGGTGCTGAGCACGATGCCTTCGTTAAACGCCTGGAGAAGGTTCGACAGCACCAGGTTTTGGGTGAGCTTGGCGTGGAGGCCCATCCCCGGCCCGCCGCAAAAGTAGAGTTTCTTCCCCATCAGTTCCAGCCAGGGACGAACCTTCTCAAACACCTTTTCGTCACCTCCCACCATGAAGGTGAGCGTGGCGTTGGTCGCGCCCGGCGTGGAACCGGTGCAGGGAGCGCCGAGGAAGTCGATGCCGGCTTTGGCGAGTTCTTCGTGAACTCGACGGCTGGAGGACGGACTCACCGTGCTCGCATCGACAACGATCAATCCCTTCCTGCCGCCTTCTTTGATCCCGGCCGCGCCAAGAATCACTGTCTCGGACATCGTGGAATCGCCGACGCAGAGGAAGAGGCACTCGGCGTGCTGCGCTACCTCCGCCGGCGTGCTGCAGACCTTGCCGCCTGCTTCCGCGGCGAGCGCTTTGGCCTTTCCGGCCGAATGCGACCACAGCGCGACATCGTGTCCCGCTTTGAGAAGATTACGGGCCATGGGAGCACCCATAAGGCCGAGTCCGAGAAATCCCAGTTTTGCCATAAAAGAGGATTGTACACATGCTATGGCGGTCAAATATACTGAGGCGCGGGAATTATGAGTGTTGAATCGTTGTTTCTGCAGTATTCAGTGGAGAAGCTCAGGGAGTTCCTCGATCGCATCGAAGTCTGCCTGAAAAAATTGTCCGACGATCAGATCTGGGCGCGCGGCGGGCAGAACGAAAACGCCATCGGCAATCTGGTGCTGCATCTCTCGGGCAATGTCCGCCAGTGGATTATCTCTTCTCTCGGCGACAATCAGGATCGCCGCGACCGTAACAGCGAATTTGCGGCGCAGGGCGGCTTCACGAAAGCCGAATTGTCTGTCAGGCTGCGCGACACAATCGAAAGCGCGGTACAGGTGATTTCATCTCTCGATACGGTGCGATTGACGCGCGCGTACGAGATCCAGAATTACCGGGTCTCGGGATTAGAGGCCGTCTACCACGTGGTGGAACATTTCGGTCAACACACCGGGCAGATCATTTTCGCGACGAAGATGCTCACGAGAAAAGATCTGGGGTTCTACCGGCATTTAAGCCAACCATCGCCTGAGGGCTGATTCCTTAAGTGGTCTTCGATTTTTCGAAGTATAATGACTCAGACAAAGTGACCAGGACATTCACAGTTCGCGTGCTGATCGTCCTTTTGTGCGTCGCGCTTCTGTCATTCGCGGTTCTGAATCCGGCCGGCCCGCAACTCCTCGCCGTGCTGGTTCCATTGCTGCTTCTCTTAACGACCCTTTCCGTGCTCCGCACCGAACGGCCCCCGCACTTGGGAGTTCCGTGTCAGCCGGTTTCATTCCTTTCGCTCGACAGTCCCAGAGCGCCTCCCCAAGCCTGAATTTCGGCGAACACCGCGGACAAGGTTCCGGTGTTCGATTTCCGCTGATGATTCGGTCCTGAACCGGAGGTGCGCGATGATGCGCAGGTTTCGTAATCTGATGATTTGTCTCGTCCTGGCAGCGGCTTCGCTCCACAACGTTAAAATGCGCCCGGATCAAATCGAGGAAATGATGGAAGCTATGAGAAAACCAAAAGTTGCCCATGTCCTCCAGGAGGAGCACGACAATGGCGATGGCTCAGAAAAACGCTCGCTACCTGAACTTCAGGGCGACGGTGCTCAGTTTTGACCTGGCAGCGTCGTTGGTAACTGAGAGGCTTGCGACATTTTCCCCTTCTCGGCATCCGTGAGGGAGATATGGTTTACGTCCAGCGTGGCTCCGATGGTCTGGTCGAGGCTGATGCGCGCGCTCTGGTAGGAAATCCGCGCGCCGAGCTCCGATGACTGGGCCGCCGCCAGATCGCGCTGCTGCACGATCACATCGTAAGGGGTTGAAGCTCCCAGATTGAACTTCTTCTCTTCCGCGTCGAGGAGCTGTTGCTCCAGAATCCGGCTCTGAACGGCAGCCTCGTAGCGAGCCCTTGCCTGGCGCAGCGCGACCACCGAATTGGTGACGTCCACGTGCGCCTGATTCATATCCTTCGCGGTGATCAACTGTTGCTGCCGCAGGGAAAGCTGGTCGATTGCGTGGTCCGCCTGGGCCGCGCGGTCGTAGACCTGCATGGCAAAGAAAGCTCCAACGCTCTCACTGGGGAAATCCTGCCGGGCGATTTGTCCGAGAGCCGTTCCAATGCCGCCCTTGAAATACGGGTCTGAGGTGAAAGGCGGCAGGCCCGGAATCTGGACCGTTTTCTGCGTTCCCGAAAGGCCTTGTGTGCTTCGGCTGGCCAGGACTCCACCGGTGGGCAGAAGGCCGTTGATCGTTCCAAGCGCCGAAATTTCCGCGGTCTTGACATTGCCTCGTTCCACGACGAGGTCGCTGCGATTCGCCAGGGCGGTTTGAACCAGGTCTTTGATGGGAGGAATGTCATCCGTGGCCGGCATCACCAGTTGATCCACGGGAACAATGTCGACGTCTGCTATCAGGGCGGCGCCCGGGCCGGTACGGCTGATCAGATTTTTCAACTGAAGTTGCTGCTGCGCCACGGTCGCCTGCGAGTTGACCAGCGCCAGTTGGCTGACGGCGACTTGGTTGTCCGCGGTCGTAACATCGAGTTGGGCGAGCGCGCCCAGGTCGGATCGTCTTTTGCTTTCGTCGTAAAATCGTCGCGCAGTATCGAGAGCGTCCTGTTTGGCCTTCAGATCTTCGTAGTCGCCAACCAGTGAGTAGTAACTGTTCAGAACGTTCACCACGACCCCGGTGACCTGGGTCTTGAAGTTCAGATCGGAATCCTCCAGGTTCATCTTCGCCACGGTTATGTTTCGCCGATTGACCGCAATCCCCAGTCCCTGCAGGAAATTCTGCTGGATGCTGAACGAAAGACCCGGCGCCGACGAAGGGTTCAGCACATCCAGAGGCGCATTTTCATTCACAAAGTGATCGGAGTAGTTGATTGTCAGAGAACCGCCGGTGAGAAAACCCTGCTGATAACTACCTGAAAAAGCCCTCACGCCCCGGATCAGGTTCGCGGTTTCGCTCAGACCGGTAAACGGCTGAGGGTTGCTCTGATGGCCGAATGTATCGGACTCCTGAAAAGTAGGATCCAGAACCGGCGTCACGGGGCCAACCTGAGAAACGGTAGCATTCGACGTCGAACCGCTGGAGCCGCCGCGGCTGCCGGGAAGCGAAACGCCGGCCGCCGCCTGGCTGCCCAACACGCCCTGGCCGTTCTGCACAGATGACGCCTGGGACGAACCGCTCGGGACGCCCGGCAGCGCGCCGCCCGCCTGCGCCCGCTCCAGATTCCAGGCATTCAGGGTGATGTTGTAGCGCGCGTTCTCGATATCGATGTTATTCTCGAGCGCCAGCGCGATCGCGTCGTGAACTGTCAGGTAGAGCTTCCCGCCTTGAATCAGGATCTGCATTCGATCTGAATTGCCGAGGCGTGCAGGAGGCACAGTCACCGGGCGGTAAGGCCGCCAGAGAATCGGCGCGTTGGGACGAATCGGCTCGATGCCGATCTCCGGCTCCTGGGCCTGGACTGGCGCGATCATTAAGACCTGCGAAATTGTCAGCGCGCAGGCTAAAGGACGGCTGAACCACCGAGTGAAGCGATGGACGCAGTTCACTGTTTCACCTCCTGCGGCGGGACGCTCGGCGGCGCGCCGACGCGACCGGCCACTGCTTCCGCCATCGAGATGTGGTTGACTTCCAGAGTTCGCCCCAGCGCCTGATCGAGTGCGATACGGGCGTGGCTGTAATTGGCCATGGCCTGGGCTTCCGAGCTTTGCGCGCTGGCCAGATCGCGCTGATCCTGCACGACCTGATAGGGCGTGCCCGCGCCCAGCTCGTATTTCTTTTTATCCGCGTCAAAGGTCGCCTGCGAAAGGTTCTGCGCCTGCACCGCGGCGTCGTAACGCGCGCGCGCCTGCTGCATCCCGATCACAGCATTCTGTACGTCCACCCGGACCTGGTTGACCTGTTTCTGGTAATTCAATTCATGCTGCCGGATCTCGATCAGGCTGGTTGCATAGTCCGCCTGAGCGGCCCGGTTCCGAAGCGGAATATTCAGCGAAAGCCCCGCCGAGTAATTCGGATAATCCCGCTGGAAGATCTGGCCGAGCATGTTTCCGTAGTTCCCGACGAAGGTTCCCGACGGCGGCGGAACTCCCGGCGCAAGCCCGAGGACGTTCGTCGAGCCCGTCAAGCCGTTGTTGGTCAGTTCCGCAAACACCTGCAGGGTCGGCTTAAGAGAATTTTTGATGCCGACGAGGTTCAGTTTGTCGCTGTCAAGGTTAATCTTCGCCTGCTCCACTTCCAGCCGGTTCTTCAGCGCATCGTTCACCAGATCGTTTACGGCCGGCAATTCATCCTTGCCCGGAATGGTGATCGTGTCCAGCGGAATCACGTGCACCTCCGCCAGATCGGAGGTTGCGATGCCCTGCCGGCTCAAAGCGTTTTTCAGCACGGTTTCCTGCTGCAGAAGATTGGTTTGCGAGATGACCAGATCCTGCCTGGCGGCGTACAACTGAGACTGCGCGCGCGTGACTTCGATCTCGGCCAGCGTACCGATTCGGACCTGATCTTTATTGTTCTGCAGCAACTGCTCCGCGGTTGCGACTTCTTCCTGCTTTGCCTTTACATCCTGATTGAAGCTGACCAGATCCCAGTAGAGATTGAGAACGGCGGTGACTGTGGTAATGACCTGTTGTTTGAACTGAAGGTCCGTGGCCTTCATGTTATTCTTCTGCACACGGATATTGCGGCCGTTGACCGCGCGCCCAAAGCCGTTCAGAAGATTCTGGGTGATCGTGAGATCGATATCGCCGCTGGTAAACGGGTTCAGACTGTACGAAGCGCTGTTGAACCTGTTATACGTGCTCGCGTAGGTAAGCGTGGCAGTGGTGCCGGTCAGCCAGTTCTGCGTGTAATAAGTTGTGAAGCTCTTGACGTTGTCGATCAACGCGTTGGTCCCGGTCAACGAAGTCAGACTTTGGGGTGACGTGGAGTGCGAAAAACTCGCGATTCCGACGATCGTTGGATCGAGTGAAAGCAGGTTCGGGCCCAGCTGCGTGATGATTCCGCCGCCCGCGCTGACACCGGCGCCGCCGCCGCCCAACGGCGCGCCGTTGGTGTTCACACTAACTCCGCTGAGACTCACGCTGGTCGGGCCGGCCGCAACGTTCTGTCCCACGTTTCGCAGAAGACTGCCGCTCTCGGCGCGTCGCAGCAACTCACGCGCCAGCAACGGGCCGTAGCGCTGCACTTCAATGTCGATGTTGTTCTCCAGAGCCAGAGCGACTACATCCTGCGCCGAAACGTAGAGATTGCCCGCTCGAATGAGCGAATCGAAACGGGACGAATTAGCGAGATTGATGGGAGGAATATAGCGTGCCCGGTACGGACGCGTCAGCCACTCGAGTTTCCCCGCCGAAGGATCGATTCGAACCGCGGTCTGCGCGCGCATCGGAGCCACGGCAAGACCTAAAGCCAGAAGGGTGACAGAACAGCGAAAGATCGCGGTCATAAGTTTATTTTTCAGAAATGGTTCCAAGCAGGAGAATACGTGCGCGAGCGGTGTCCGGTTCGCGTTTTTTGATTGCCCTGAGCGTTAATTCTCAATGGTATAGTAGCCGTTTGTGACGCCGCAACCAGACCGTGTTCTCGACCTTTTTGAGCAGACAGGAGCCTGGTTGAAGGGTCACTTCCGGCTGTCCAGCGGGCTGCACAGTTCGGGCTATCTCCAATCCGCCCTCGTTCTGCAGTATCCGAACCATGCCGAGGTACTGGGCCGAAAGCTCGCCGAGGCGCTCTCCCCTTGGACGAACAAAACGCCGATCGGTTCCGTCATCTCTCCCGCGCTGGGTGGTTTGATCGTCGGTCACGAGGTAGCCCGCGCGCTGGGTGTTCGCTTCCTCTTCACCGAACGCGATGCGGAGCGGAAAATGTCTCTCCGGCGCGGTTTCACAATTGCTCCGGGCGAAAAGGTGATCGTGATCGAAGACGTCATCACCACCGGCGGCAGCACCAAAGAAGTGATAGAGGTCGTAAGTGCGCTGGGTGGAGCCGCCGTAGCGGCCGGCTCAATCATCGATCGGAGCGGCGGAACTGCGGAGTTGGGTATTCCACGTGTGGCGCTTGAGACCTTGACGGTGCCGGTCTGGGAGCCGGGCCAGTGCCCGCTGTGCCTCAAAGGCGAGCCCGTCACCAAACCCGGCTCACGGCCGGTCTGAGCGGCCTTGACGCGAAGCGTCATTAACAATATGCCGCGGCGCATCCGCATCACTTTGACCTGGGACGGCACGGAATTTCACGGCTGGCAGGTGCAGCCGAATCTTTCTACAATCCAGGGAACTCTCGAAGAAATCGTCGGTTCGCTGGAAGGCAAACCGGTACACGTCGCGGGTTCGGGACGTACGGACGCCGGCGTCCATGCCCGCGCTCAGGTTGCGGCGTTCACCATCGATAACCCGATTCCGCCCCACAATCTGCTGCGCGCGATCAACCGCCTGCTGCCGCCCGCGATCCGCGTGCTCGACGCAGCGGAAACACACGCCGACTTTCATCCGCGCTTCGACGCTGTCGCCAAGACCTATCGGTACACGATCCATCGTGCCGCGATCTGTTCTCCGTTCGAATGGCGCTATGTCCATCACTACCCTTATCCGCTCGATGAAGCGGCAATGATCGAGGCGGCGGCTCTCTTCGACGGCGAACATGACTTTACGGCGTTTGCCGCGTCCGACGACCGCGATGAAGAAGGAAAACCCAGGGTCCGAACAATCTTCAGCTCAACTTTGGTGCTGTCGTCGGATCGATTGATTTACACCGTTCGCGGCAGCGGCTTCCTGAAGCATATGGTGCGGAACATCGTGGGCACGCTGATCGAAGTCGGTCGCGGCAATTTGGACGGGCGTGGTGTTGAAGCATTCTTTTCACCCGGCGCGCCCCGCAAGGCCGGACCAACAGCGCCCGCAAAAGGGCTCACTTTGCTGTCGGTAGAATATCCGCCGGATGGATCGCCGGCGTAATTATCTATTGGTCGTCCGGTGGTTTTTCGCCCGGCCGCAAAAGTGTCGGCGGTTTACGTCTGGGCTTGCTGCCGTCGGGTGTGGGATTGTCCGATTTGGCGCCGGCGGTCTTCGTATCTTCAGGCGGCTTACCTTTGGAATCTTCAGCAGCCAGGGTTTTTTCCGCGTCTTCTTTCGCCTGCTTGTCCTCCGCGCTCAGCTTTGAGCCCCGGGAGGAGGCGTCTTCCGCCGCCAGATCGAGACTGTCCGAGGTACCGGCGATCGCCTCTTTCAGGGCAACGTCGTATAGGTCGATGTCAGCCGGATTGCGCTGCTGAATGGTCTTTAACTGCGCCAGAAAGCTTTTTTCCGAAGCGGTGACCGATGAGGTTCCCTCGGCGATATCCACACCGCGCTTCAGGGCGTCGTCGGAAACAGTGTCGATGGCGTCGATGATCCCGGCATAATCTTCCAGCAACTCGCGCACCGACAGCGACCGGCCCTTTTTCTCTTTCTGGAGAAGACGCTGCAACTGATCGAGCCGTTGCTTCGCGAGCAGAGCATACAGCTTGAGACGGTCGTTCGGCATTTGAGCCTCGCGGACCTTCTCGATTTCGTCCTGCGTCAGGAAATCCCGTTGGGCCAGCGCGCGGCCAGGACCTGCAAGGGCGGCAAAGACGGCGCAGATCGGCAGGACGTAACCTGAAATCCGTTTCATTTCTTTCTTCCCATGATGCCTTCAAACCAGGCATCGTGAATCTCCTGTATTTTCGCCTTGAGAGCGGAGATATTTCCGCGCTCCGAAATGTCCATCTTCTGCTCCAGGTCGCCCAGCCGGATCAGCAGTTCGCGCGAATGAAGCTCGGCATATTTGAACGGCCCGGGATTACGCCCCGGCGTCTTGTGCGCGGCGGCAAAAGCATCCTGCGCGGTATCGAAGCTTCCTTCCACGTTTTTCAGCTCCGCCTCGACGATCTGCGGCTCACCTTTCGCGTATGCGGCCTCCGCATTCCTTTCGGCGACGGCAGCGTAGTCGATCGCTGCTTTGGCGCGGTGCTCCGGATTCGGATCCGCTTTAACCTGATCGAGCGACGAGGGCGCCGGCGCGGCGAACATCAGCAGTAGTGCGAATAACGGGATCATCTCCGATTCAGCTCACTTTCGATGATACGGATTCGCTGCCGCGCCTGAAATTCCTGATCGGGCATTTTGCCGCCGTCGGAAGCCAGAAACTGTCGGTACGCCTCCATGGCGGGCTTGGGCTGCTTCAGCTTCTCCAGGGCAATCGCGCGGTAGAAAAAATCGCCCGGTACTTCCTTGCCCAACGCTCTGACGTGATCGAGCGCGGCAAGGCCGCCCGCGTAATCTTCGTTCACCACGAGCACGTTGGCCAGCTCGTTCCACGCCTTAACGGAATCGGGGCGAAGCCTGGCCGCCGTCGCAAACTGCTGCGCAGCCGGAATGAATTTGCGCTGATCGCGGAGTTCCCGGCCCAGATACATTCGCGCGTCATAGTTGGCCGGATCGGCAACGACCGCCAACTGCAGCTGCTCGATCTCTTTGTCCATCTGCTTGTTCATCTTGTAGGCATCGGCCAGGGCAAGCCGATTGGCCAATGTCGGCGAGGCCTTCACGGCCGCCTCAAGTCCGGGGATAGCAGCGGCAAAGTTGCCATTTGCAGCCAGAAGCTGTCCCCTCCGTTCCCTGGCCGCCGCATTTTCGGGAAACTCCTGATAAATCGCTATGGCTTCCGCGATCATTTTGGATTTCTCGTATTCGGCCGCGACGTCCAGCAGGCCGTCCTTATATCGCGGATCGATTGCGGCAGCGGAACGAAAATGCTCGGCGGCGTCGCTCAGTTTCGATTGCCTGAGAAGACTGCGCGCGAGCCCCGCCTGGGCATCCGCCGACTTGGGATCCAAATCCGCCGCGGCGCGATAATGCTGCTCTGCCTGCGCGAAGTCGCCGGTTTCATACAGCGCCTGTGAATACAGGAGATTGACACGCAAAGATTGTTGCGGGGAGTTCGCCGACCCGTCCAGCGCGTCTTTCAGAACCGGCGCCGCCTCAGCGGGATGTTTGTCACGCAACAGAAGCAGTCCCAGATTCAGATCGGCCTGATACAAACCCGGCTTGAGTTCGAGCGTACGGCGGAACTCCTGAACGGCTTCGTCATCCTTCTGCTGCAGGCTCAGCGCCAAGGCAAGATTGAAATGCGCGGAGAAATCCTTTGCGTCGGCCTGAACAGCCTGGCGGAGAAGGGGTTCCGCGGCCGCGGGCTGATTCGCGTCCAGCGCTTTCAGTCCTTGAGCCAGAAAATCCTGCTGGGGAGCGAACAGGAAAACCGCTATCAGGGCGCAGAACGCCATGTTTTTATTTTAATCGCCGAGGGACGAGAAAATGCTGAGTCTCACGAAGGAACAACGCCCATGGCGTTACCAAGTAACCCGATACCCGCCAGCAAAAGAGCAAACATCAGTCCGAGGCGAATCTTTACCGCGCTGTCCGCGTCTGCGTATTCCTTCCAAAGAAATATTCCGCATAACGCCGCGATTACGATCCCGCCCTGTTCCAGCATATAGGTGACCGGCGCCGATACCCGCGCCTTACCTTCCACGCGGCCCACAACCAGACTGGCAATCATGCCGACGTACCAGACAATTCCGCCGACAATGCCGAGCATATGCCGCACACCCTTCGCCCGGAAGTATTCACGAATTTCGATCGGCGATCCCTGCACGGGCAGATTCATGAAGAAGAGATTGAAAACGAAGGTGGAAAAGAGGACGCCGATAGCGAAGATAAACCCGATGGAATAGGGCCCCAATCCGTTCTCACCAGCCCGGCCCATCTGAATCAAAGGCGCGAAGGAGCCCAGCAGAAGGCCGCCCGCAAGGCTGAGAAACACACCCTTCATACTCGTCGCTTTGCGTTTCTTCGGTTTCGCCGTGCCTGCCTCAGCCTGGGCCTTCAGGCGGGCTGCGGACCAGCCCTTGAAGGCGAGAATGTCCAGCGCGATTGCGCCCGCGACTACCGCGGCCCCGGAAATCAAAAGCTTTGTGTCTCCGCCCGGATTCAGCGAAAAATTCCACAGCCCGGCAACAATCAGTGCGAAACCCATCGCGGCGGGAAATGCAACCGCCATACCCGCAAGCGACACCGCCGCCAGCAACAGCATATTTCCAAGATTGAAGATCACGCCGCCGGCAAAGCCGAAAAGGTCCTGCTTTTTGCCCGCCAACTGCAGATCGTCCATCAGAGAGAACCCGTCAAAGCCCAAACTGCCGGCGGTCAACGCCAACACCGCGGCCGCAACCAGGACTCCAACGGCGAAATCGAAGTAAAACAATTCAAAACGCCACTTGCCGCCGGCCGCCTTGAACAGGTTGGCCCACGTACCCCAAGCCACCATGCCCGCCAGAAGCAGGATCAAGACCGCAACATAACTGCTCGGAATAATCATTTCTCGAAGTCTTTGTTACCGTACAACGCGTGTCCCGCTCAGGTCAACCGGACACGCGGGAACCCGCTTCCCGGCATAGTAGTAGATCCCATAGAGTATGTCACGCGTAACTGCCGGAGCGCACTGGAGTTGCCCCGCGCGCCATAGAGGACGGGCAGTTGCCCTGTCGAATTCGGGAAACGTGGCCAGTTGAAACCAAAGGAATCCTATTGCAGCCAGCATCGCGCCGGCGCCGAACGCCTGGTTGGGCAACCAACGGGCGAGAATCGCCGCGATCATGACGGCTGCAAGCGGCCAAAATACAATCCGCATCAACGGAATACCGACTATTACGCCGTGGGCGGCCAGTAGTTGAGGGGCTATTTCAGATATTGCAGGCAGAATGCTGAGCAGAATCAGCGGCGCGATGACAGCGGTCGCCGGACGCTTCGAGCGTGAAATCCCAATCCCCAACAGCGCAAAAGCCGCCGGCAGGAGGGGAAGAAGATATCCGTATAACTTATTTACCGATATCGAGAAAAAAACGAACCCAAACAGCACGATTCCGGCCAGAACGCGCACGCGGGAATCGCGGCGGAAGTCTGCGGGCCAGACCACAGAGGGGACAACCAGCAGCGGAAACCAGGGAAACAACAGGATCAACAGTACCGGGATATAGAACCAGACAGGCTGCACGTGTTGGAGAGCCGCCGATCGGAATCTCCCAAATTGCTGCTCCAGGAAGAAGACCCTCAGAAATTCACTGCCGTTTCGCATCGTGCAGAGGATGTACCAGGGCAAAGCGCAAATGCAGAACGCAAGAATGGGTCCCGGCCGCAGCCAGTCTCGCAGACGCCGCCAATCGCCGGTAACAACAGGCATTGCCGGCACAGGCAGAAAAAGGATGATCGGCACCAATCCCTTGGCCAGCGTCGCCAGCGCGAGACAGGCGGCCGCCGCCGTCAGGCTCGCTCTGCCCCGGGCTCTGTTCTGATCCAGACCCGCCGCCCATGGCAGCGAAAACAGCAATGCAGCGGAGAAAAATACGGACAGCGGCAGATCGGTCACCGCCACATGACTGTAGGCCAGCCATCCCGCGCTCGTCGCCAGCATGGCGGTTGCATAAGAGGCTGCGCGCGCGTCCCATTCGATCTTCAAACGCCGCCAATAGAATCCGAGGAACAAAACGCTCAGCAGCGCGACGGGCAGTCGAGGCGCAAGATCGGGCCCGAGCCCGATCTTTGTGGCGATGCCGGTCATCCAATACAGAAGCGCGGGTTTCTCAAACCAGGGATGTCCCCAGAGGTGCGGAGTCACCCAGTCGCCGGATTGTGCCATGGCGCGGCCCACATCCGCGTAGCGCGGCTCGTCGGGTCCAAACATTCCCATGCCGGTGAGATCGGCGAGATACAGCGCACAGACGAGGCCGACCGCAAACAGAACGGCCACGCGGCGGGATGCCAAAGCTGCGGTCAATAGATGATTATCGCCCTAGCCGTTATGATGGAGGTTCCGGTGGCAGGCATCTACATCTCGTGGCCTTTTTGCGCCCAGAAATGCACGTATTGTAACTTTGCTTCAGGCGTTCTGCCTCGCGAATTGGAGGGCCGTTACCTTGAGGCGCTCCTCGCGGAGATTTCCGCAACTAAAGACTGCCCCATCTCCGACACTGTCTACCTCGGCGGCGGAACCCCCAGCGCGATGGAAACGAATCACCTTCATCGCCTTTTGACCGCCTTCGGAGGGCCGCGGCGCGAAGCCACCATGGAAGCCGCGCCAGGAAGCGTTACCGCCGATCGCGCCGATGCCTGGCTGCGCGCCGGCATCAATCGCGTCAGTCTCGGGGTGCAATCGTTTATCGCGCAGGAACTCGCGCGCACCGGCCGCAAACACAACGCCGAGACGGTCCGGCACGATGTGGCTCTGCTGCGAAAGCAGGGTATTCCGAACATCAACATCGACCTCATCGCCGGTCTGCCGGGTCAGACTGAAGCGAGCTGGGCGGAATCGCTGGATGCGGTTGTCAGTCTCGACCCGCCGCATCTTTCCGTATACATGCTGGAAGTCGATGACGACAGCCGTCTCGGCGCGGAGATTCTGCTGGGCGGCAAGCGTTACGGAGCCGCCGACGTGCCTTCGGAAGATCGCATCGCCGACTTCTACGAGACCGCGGTCGACCGTCTCAGCGCGCACGGCATTCATCGCTATGAGATCTCGAACTTCGCGCGGCCTGGCGCGGAGTCGATACACAATCTGAAGTATTGGAAACGCGAGCCGTACACAGGGTTCGGCGCTGACGCGCATTCGTTCGATGGCACGACGCGATGGCAGAACGTCGAATCGGCGCGCGACTATGTAGCCCGATGGGAGCGCGGTGAATCGGTGCGTCAGGAAGAGACATCACCGGACCCCGGCGAAGAGAAATTCTTCGTGGGGCTGCGGCTTTCCGAAGGCGTACACGCCGACGAAACGGACTGGCTGCGCTTCGGGCAGACCTTCGAACGTTTCCTTTCGATGGGCATTCTGGAACGCGCGAACGGAAACCTCCGGCTGACTCCCCGCGGCGTTATGGTCTCCAATGAAGTGTTTCAGGAGTTTATTCACACATGATCGATTTGCGCAGCGATACCGTAACCAGACCCACCCCCGCCATGCGCCAAGCTATGTTCGAGGCTGAAGTAGGCGACGATGTCTACGGCGAGGATCCCACCGCAAACAAGCTCGAAGCACGCGCCGCCGAAGTGATCGGCAAGGAAGCCGCCCTCTTCGTTCCCACCGGCACGATGGGTAACACCATCGCGATCAAGCTCCTCACCGAGCACGGCCAGGAAGTGATCTGCGATTCCCGCGCGCACCTGCTCGACTGGGAACTCTCGATGCTGGCGTGGTTTTCCGGTTGCCTGATCCGTACGGCGAGCGCTCCCGACGGTATTCTTACCTGGGACTTGATTCGCCCTGTTTTCAAAGCAGGCGGTCCCCACGCGGCCGCGACCGGCGTGATTGAAATCGAGAACACGCACAATATGGCCGGTGGCCGCGTCTATCCGCAAGAGGTGATCGACGACATCTGCGACCGTGCGCACGATGCCGGCGTTCCGGTTCATATGGATGGTGCGCGCATTTTCAATGCATCCGCCGCGACCGGCAGACCGGTAAGCGAGATCGCCGCCAAAGTCGACACCGTAATGTTCTGCCTTTCAAAAGCGCTCGGTGCGCCGGCGGGATCGATCCTCGCCGGGCCGGCGAAGCTCATCGATAAGGGACGGCTTCTCCGCAAGCGCCTGGGAGGGGGGATGCGGCAGGTTGGCGTCCTGGCCGCGGCCGGATTGGTCGCGCTGGAAGAATCGCCCAAATGCCTGAAGATCGATCACGCGAACGCGCAATTGCTCGCCGAGCGGTTAAGTCAGATCGACGGCGTCACGGTACGACCCGTCGAAACCAACATCGTGATCTTCAATCTCCCGGAAGGATGTTCGCCCCGCGATACCTCGCTCGCTCTGAAAACGCGCGGGATACTCATGAACCCCGTGAACAATCAGTTCATGCGCGCCGTTACCCACTATGACGTCAACTGCGAACATTGCATCGAAGCCGTCGACGCGCTCGCCGAAATCCTGAGTTAAGCCATCACGTGGACACTGCCGGAAACCAACGTGGGGCAGCCTTTACAGGCTGCCGCCGGGCATCTGCCCGGCGTGTGCGCTTTCGCGGGGATGGTTACTCTATGACCGAGACATCCCACTACTCGATGTGGCTCGGCTCTCGTAGCTCTTGTCGATAAAATCCGAGGAACGGTGTGAATCGCCCTTACCCGCCGCTCGTTAAGTCGAAGGGCTGACGTGTTTCGGCTGTCCGATCAAGTTCGGACGCCATGAAACGCCCGCCTACGTCCACGTTGCATAATACAAGCTGCAAACAAGTCCCATGAAAGAACTTCAGATCCTTTCGCCCGACGGCAAGAACCGCTTTATCCCTCTCGAAACAGAGCGGATTTCGCTCGGCCGGTCCACTACAGTGGAACTTTCCTATCCGGACGATACAGGGCTCTCGCGCCAGCATCTCGCAATCGAGCGCGACGGCGACGGTTGGGCGCTGCGCGACCTCGGGAGCAAGAACGGAACCATGCTGAACGGCGTGAAGGTCACCGAACGCGCGCCGCTCAACCCCGGGGACAAAATTACCGCCGGACATCTGATCCTCGTTTACGATGGGGCCGCGTCGCGCACTTCGAAGCCGGTAGTGGTTTTCGATAATCGGGAAGACACCACCGGGGAACACAGGCCATCTTCGACGGTTGTGACTCACCTCGAAGGCGTAATCAAAGGCGATGGCGGTCTGGCCGAGGCAGAGACTCTCGCCGCATCTCATGTCTCGGCTCTCGTTCGCGCCGGAAATGAACTTGCGGGCAACAGACCGTTACCCGAGCTCTTTCGCTTTATTCTCGATCTCGCCATCCAGGCGGTCCATGCGGATCGCGGAGTGCTGATGACGCTCGAAGGCGACAACCTGGTGATACAGGCGAATCAGGGCGAGGGATTTCGAATCTCAACCGCGGTACGCGATCGCGTCCTCAATAGCGGCCATTCGGTTCTGGTGCGCGACACCTCTCTCGATGACGCCCTTCGCGACCGGCGCAGCATCGTCGAGCAGAATATCCGCACCCTGATGGCGGTTCCTCTGCAAACGCGCGACAAAATTATCGGGGTCATTTACGTCGACTCGCCGTCCCTCCAGCGCGAATTCAGCAAGGACGATCTGAACCTGCTGACCGTGATGGCGAATGTCGCCGCCATTCGGATCGAACAGACGCGTTTTGCCGAAGTGGAACAGGCCAGACAGTTGATGGCGCGCGATCTCGAGCAGGCGGCCGAAATTCAGCAGGGATTTCTCCCTGCGGTGGCGCCTCCGGTTCGGGGACTCGACCTCGCCGGGCATAACGCTCCCTGCCGTACCGTCGGCGGCGACTACTACGATTTCTTTCCCTACGGAACCAGCCGGGTTGCCATGGTGCTGGGCGATGTCTCCGGCAAGGGCATGCCCGCTTCGCTTTTGATGATGGGACTGCAGGCTCGCGTTCAGGTGCTGATCGAGGAGCCGAAAAGTCTGGCGGATGTAATGACGCGCCTGAACCGGATCACAGCCGCCAATCTTCCGTCGAACCGGTTCATCACCCTGTTCTTCTGCATTTTGGATGGAGATACCGGAGAGGTAACATTCTGCAATGCCGGCCACAACCCGCCTGTCATCGTCCGCGCGGACGGAAGTTACGAACAATTAAAGGGCGGCGGTCCGGTTCTCGGAATTCTGCCGAACATCGAATACGCCGAGTATCATATCCAGCTCGATGAAGGCGACGCGCTCGTGATTTACAGTGACGGTGTTACTGAAGCGGCTAATCCGGCCGGAGAAGAATTTGAAATCGAGGGTCTCGCGGAGGCTGTGATTGCAGCTCGACGCGAGTCCGCGGCTACAGTTATCGGCAGCGTCAATAAGGCAGTGGTGAAATATACCGCGGGCGCTCCGCCGGCAGACGATGTCACGCTGATCGTAGCCCGCCGCGTGCCTGTCTGACCAATTTGCCAATGATCTGTCTATGGAATGATCTGTCTATTGATAGTTGCGACTTGATCGCCTCAGTTACTCTGCTGTAACTTAACTGTCAACCCATTGTAAATCCGCGTTGCTACTCTCCTTCTTACCCCATCTTTAGGTACTACCGAAAGGAAGGGTGTGGACAAAACGTTACGTGGCCTGAAGTGTATCTATGGCGTGCAGATACAATGCCGGATCAATTGGCGCGGCCTTGTGTCTGCGGCCATTGCCGGCGTGGTCTTCTGCGCGGCAGGGTTGATACCTCTGCAGGCGCAGAACACCGGGACCCTGAATGGAACTATCCTCGATCAGGCCGGCAAGGCCGTTCAGGGCGCAACGGTCGTCGTGAAAAACGACGCCGCCACCGTTGCTGCCACGCAAAGCTATGCGGACGGACACTTCTCCGCTACGGGCGTGCCCGCCGGAACTTACACGGTCGAGACAAGCGCCACGGGCTTTGCAAAAAACACTCGAACGGGAGTTCAGCCAGGAGCCGGGGATATCTCCATCACGCTGTTTGTCGATTCGATCTCGCAATCCGTAACCGTTCAGGACTCGGTATCGCTGGCTACGGAAACCGCTCCTTCGGGTAACACGCTCGACGCGACTTCGGCCAGAACGGAAATCAACACGCCGTTCATCAGAAACTTCATTTCCCCGGTAGCGGACTTTGCCGAGGTCGTGAATCTGGCGCCCGGCACATTCAGCCTGAACCCGAACGGAATCGGTTTGGGACAGGGCAAGACGTATTTCCGCGGATTTCAGGACGGCCAATATACCATTACCTTCGACGGTATTCCCTTCGAAGATACGAACACGCCAACGCACCATTCCTGGGCCAGCTTTCCTTCGCAGTGGATCAGCTCGGTGGATTTCGATCGCAGCCCGGGACAGGCTTCCGATTTCGGCCCTACGAACTTCGGCGGATCGATCAACCTGAAATCGCCGGAACTTCAGGCAGATCCCGACATTCGCGGCACGTTCTCAGAGGGTTCGTGGGATACGCGGATCCTTCAACTCGATGGAGATACCGGGTTGTTTGGTCCGGGAAAGAAGGAAGCCCTCCTTTTCGATATCAACCAGATGACCTCGAACGGATACCAGACTTATAACAAACAACAGCGCGATGCCGGTTATGCTAAATATCAGCACCGCTTTTCCGACAGGACAACCCTCAGCCTGTACGGCGGCGTGGTGGATATCTGGAACAATACACCGAACACAACCAATCCGACGCGTGCGCAGATCGCGCAGTTTGGCGATAACTATCTGCTCGACAACACACCTGTCTGTGTCGCCGTGACACTGAACTGCCCGGCTGCGAACGGTGCGCCGGACCCTTATTACTACGGCTACGACACGTATCATGTACAGACCGACTTTGAGTATGCGGATTTCAACTCCGATCTGGGCAACGGGTGGAAATTCGATACCAAGGCGTACACAACTCGCTATTGGAACAAACAGTTCTACCAGAACGGCGCCACCGTAAACCTGACCACGAGTAAGCCCAGCGGCGTCGACAAGCTCAACGGCTACCGGCATGCCGGCGACACCGCGATTCTGAGCAAGGAATCCAAATGGGGTGTTTTCCGGACCGGCGCCTGGTATGACTGGGCCTACACCGACCGCTATCAGTATCCGTCCAACACTCTGAGTCAGCTCGATACGCCATTCCCCAATTTCCACGAGCACTTCGAGACGCAGTCGTTTCAGCCGTTCGCCGAGTTCGAATGGCATGCAGCGCCGAGGCTGGTGGTCACGGCAGGCATTAAAGCCGCCAACTATGAGATGAGTCTCAACCAATATCAGGACAACGGCAAGATCGTCGGCTGCCTGGGCGGCACGCTGTCGACCTTTCCCGCTTCAGATACACCGTTCGCCGGCGCTCCCGATTGCATCGGCGGCGCGGCCTTCGTAAGACACAGCATCGATTACAACAACTGGCTGCCGACTCTCACCGCCCGCTACAGTATCCGCGCCAATTGGTCCGTTTATGCCCAATTCGCCGAGGGCAGCGTCATCCCGCCCAGCGCCGTATTTGACGTGCCGGGCGCGAATGTCCTTGTTCCGCAAAAGCCCACCCTGGCGAAGAACTACCAGACCGGCTCGGTGCTGAAATACAACCGCTGGAGTCTGGATGTCGACGCCTATTACGTTCACTTCCAGAACGGCTTCGATTCCTATACCGACCCCACCACCGACGAGGCGGTCTTTGTCCCCACCGGCCCGTCCAATACCAAAGGTATTGAATTCGAGAGTAATATCGTGCTCGGTCACGGATTCAATCTGTATCTGAATGGCTCCGTGGATTCCGCGAAATATGCGGAAGGCCCCAACCTCCCGAACGGAGGTCTGTGGGTCGCCGATACGCCAAGAGACGTCGAAGGAATCGCCATCCTCTGGCAACACCGGAATTGGGATGTGGGGTTGATCAATAAGCGCGTCGGCAAAATGTACAACGATAACGGCTCGATCACTTACCTGATCGACGGGCAGAAACTTCCGTTCCCCGCCGACCAGGCTGTCAACATCAATCCCTTCGACCTCACGAATGTGTTCGTCAATTACACCATCAGGAATGCATCCGCTTTGCGGGGAACGAAGATTCAGTTCGCTGTCAACAATCTCGCCAACAGCCACAATGTCGTCGGCATTACCCCGGCGGTCGCGGCCACGCCGACCGCGCTTTTTGTACCGAACGGGGCCGATCAGTTGAATCTGCTTCCCGGACGCAGCTTTTCGATTACAGTAACCGGAGGCTGGGCGCCGAAGCGATAAACCCACGGTTATACAGCTGAAACTGAAGCCGAAAAAGGGCTGGGCCTTCGGGTCCGGCCCTTTTCTTTTGGACAGTACCATTACCCTGCAGGCGGAGGCTAATGCCTTTAAAATCCGCAATGTGCCGATTTTGTAGGAGAATGGAATGGTACGACTATGCGATACCTTGCTTTAGCTCTCGTGGCAGTTTCGTTGATTTCATGCAACCGGGATCCCAACTACCTCAAGCAGAAATACCTGCAAAGCGGCATCAAGTATTTTGACGGCGGACGCTACAAAGAAGCGTCCATCATGTTCCGAAAGTCCATCGAAGCCGATCGAAAGTTCGGTCCGGCCTACTATCGCCTCGCTCTGACGGATCTGAAACAAGGCTTGGTGCCGAACGCAGTGCCGGCGTTCCGGCGCGCTCACGAATTGCTCAAACCGGGTACCGAAGAGGCGAACGATACCGATCTCAAACTCTCTGAAATCATGATCATCGCCGCGCAGGCGCAGGAGAATAACGAGCAGATTCTGAAGGAAGTACAGCAGAATGTCGATGGCCTCCTGAAGCGCAATCCCAGGAGCTGGGAAGGGCACAAACTCAGTGGCGACCTCGCCATGCTGGCCACCGCGAAGCTTTACCGCCAAACCAAGGTTGCGGAAGCCAAGCAGCAGTTGGGCATGGCGATCGCGGAGTATCGTCAGGCCTTCACCATGAAGCCGGGAGATCCGGTCATCACCCTGGCGCTCGGGCGCTCTCTCGTCGTGGATGGCGAAGCTGCCGAAGCGGAATCGCTCTTCAACGCGATGATCGATAAGGACAAGCAGAACCTGAACGGCTACTATGAGTTGTATCGCATCTACCTCAGCCAGCGGAAAATCCCGGAAGCGGAAGCGATCCTCAAAAAAGCCATTCAGAACAATCCGAAAGACCCTCAGCTGCGCCTCACACTTGCCCAGTTCTATTACGGCACGAATAAACGTCCCGAGCTGGTGGCGCTGCTGAACCAGATGAAGGGAAATCTCAAACAGTTCCCCAACGCCTACCTGCAATCGGGTGATTTCTATCTGCGAGTGAAGGATATCGACAATGCGCTGAAGCAATACGAGGAAGGGATTCAGAAGGACTCCGGGCGCAAAAACGTCTACCTCAAGCATGAAATCGAGGCTTATGTCGTCTCGGGCAAGACTGCTTTGGCGTACGACAAGAACGAGCAGATTCTCAAGAATGACCCCAAGGACCCGGAAGCCCGCGGCCTGAGGGCGACCTTCATGCTTGATCGGGGCGATGTCAACAATGCCATGGGCGAACTGCAGTCTGTCGTCACCGCGAAACCCAACAACTACGTCGCTCATTTCAATCTGGGGCGCGCCCACTTTGCCCGCGGCGAGTACGAGCAGGCCCGGCAGGAATTCGACTCCGCCGCCCAGTTGCGCCCGGATTATATTCCGGCGCGCCTGGCTCAGATCCAGGTTTCGCTGCTCCGGCGCGACAACGACGCGGCGCTCCGTCAGGCCGACGAGACCCTTCGGATCGCTCCCAATAACGTCCAGGCAAGAGTTATGAAGGCCGCTTCACTGGAGCGCCTGCAGCGCAACGACGAGGCACGCGGCTTACTAACCGCCGTGCTCGACAAGCAGCCGAAACAGGTGGACACTCTCCTGGAATTGGGCGTCCTCGATCTGACCGAAAAAAAGAACAAGGAAGCCGAGGATCTTTTTCACCGCGCGTACGAAGCGGATCCGAACAACCTGAGAGGTTTGCTCGGAGAATCGCGAGCCTTGCTGCTGGACAACCAGCCCGAAAAATCGGTCCAGCTGGTTGAAACCGAGTTTCAGAAAAAGCCCGGAAACCTCGATCTGCAGCGGGAAGTCGGAAACACACAAATGAGCGCCGGCCAGTATGATAAGGCCGTCGTAACCTATCAGGCCCTCATGGCCAAAGTTTCCAACCAACGGCAGCAATCCGATCTCTGGACCCGCATCGGCGAGTCGTATCTGCGAAAGGGCGACGTCGAACAGGCAATCAATTCGCTGGAAAAAGCTCGCTCCGGACAGCCCAACAATACAGTGCTGACGACCAATCTGGGGCAGCTTTATGACATGGACAACAAATTCGATCTGGCCCGGAAGTACTACGAAATGTCGATCAAGATCGATCCGAACAATGCGCTGGCGCTCAACAACCTCGCGTACCTGATGTCACAGACCAACGGCGATCTCGATCAGGCGCTGACATATGCAACCCGCGCCAAACAGCGCCTTCCGGAACACAGCGAGGTTAACGACACTCTGGGCCTGATCTATATCCGGAAGAACCTGACGGACCAGGCGATCGACACTTTCCGGAATCTGGTCGTCAAGGCGCCGCAGAATCCGACCTATCACTACCACTACGCCATGGCGCTCCTGCAGAAGGGCGACCGCGATACGGCAAAGAAGGAATGCCAGTCCGCGCTTGCGGACAAGCCCGGCAAACAGCAGGAAAACGACATCAAGCAGTTGCTGGCAAAAGTCGGCTAATACGATCTCGGGCGATACCCCGGACGCGACCGCACCCGGTAGTGCTTCCCGGTATCGCTGATAATCTGAATGTCGATTTTCCGGAATCCTTCATTCGGATTCGGCGCCGGATAATAGGTCACCGTATAGGAATTTCCCAGGTCTTCGCGAATCGCTTCGAAAGCCTCAACCTGTTTCTGCCACGTCTTGGCCCAATAAGCCTTGCCACCGGTCCGCGTCGCGATGCGCTTGAACACGTTGCTTGAAATCGGATCTTTGTTGACGTCGTTCGTCGAAATCACGTAGATGGGAATGCCTTCGTCTTCGGCCACCGCCCGAACATCGTCGGGAGCGACCATGCTCGCATTGTCCGGTCCGTTGGAGAACACGATGACGACTTTACGTCCGGGCACTTTGGCGGCATCCCGCAGCGTCAGAAGCAGGCCGTTGTAGAGCGCGGTATCGTCCCCGGCCACTGATTTGCGCAGTCCGAAAATGGCATCGTTCCGATCGCCGGTCAGGCTCGCGGCGCGCGACAAATTACGGCTGAAGGTATAAACCGCCACGGAATCGGCTTTATCCAGGCCCCTGACAAAATCGGCAATCGCATCTTCCGCATATACGAAGCCGTGATACATGAAGTTGCTGGTGTCGAACAGCACGAACACGTTGGTGCCGACGAAATCGCCGCTCGCGTTGGCCGGAGGCCTGACTACCGTAGCGTTGGCTTCGATCTCCGCCTGTTCGGCGGGCGCCAGCGGCTTTGCGGTGCCATTCTCCATAATCTGCATCGCCGGCCGATTTCCTTCGGAAAACGTCGCCAGCTTTTGTCTGATTCCGTCTTCCACGATACGGAAGTCGGCAGGTTTCAGGCCATTTACATATTTGCCTTTGTTGTCCGTAACCGTGAAGCTGAGGACCACCAGATCGACCCTCGACTTGAACACGGGCGTCTTCGAAGCATTGGCCGCAGAGGTAGTCGCGGAATCCTGCGCAAACAGCCAGATTCCTCCACCGGCAATCGCAAGACCGCCGAACATCGCCCCGCAACGAGCCCAGGTTCTGAGTTTCATCACCCTCATTTTTCCGCCTGCCCCCCGATCCTTTTTACCGGCTTCTATTCGGATGTCCGCTGCCCGAGAGTTGCCGCCACCTGCGTGTCGGGCTTGCGGCGAAGTTCCTCTCCCACCGACCGCACGCTCCTCAGCAGCGCGGGCCAGTCTTCCAGATGCGAAGCGAAGATCCGCTCCACCACTTTCTGCGTCCATTCCGGCACCAGAACATTCAGTTCCGCGGGCGGCACGCCGATCTGATCGCCCAAATCGGCCCAGTAGAGCAGGTTCGACTCCCAACTCTCGGCCATGATTCGGCTCGAGTAGCCCATGAGAGTGGGAAACGTCCTCAGATTCAGCAGTTCCTGGCGATAAGAATTCGCGAGTGTCGGCTTGGGTGTACCCCATGCGTGCGAAATAGATGCGTCGCTCACCTGCTCCGGCGCCAGCGATCGGAGATGCTGTATCTCGCTTACTTCCGGACCGGCCGAAGCATCCTTCGTACGGGCAGCTCCGTCGGCGATCATGTACATCTCGGAAGGTGTCAGCGCTTCGATCGCACCCCGCACATCGCCCGCCGCAATAGACGACATGATTACGGAAGCGCGCGAAGGGCTTGCGACCTGGTAAACCGCGCGTGAAACGTCATCGCGCTGCGCCGGCTCCAGGGCAGCTTCGGCCACCATCTCTTCCGCAAGCCGCATGTGCATCCCTACCCAGTGCATCTGCGCGGGCGTGACCGTCCAGAATCGGGAGGCGCGCGCCGTCAACATCATCTGCGGCACCAGATCGCCCCAGATCAATGCCTGCGTCTGCGTCGGCACCAGGAAATTCTGTTCGGCTTCGGCGAGCGCATACGGCAGACCGGACAGCGATCCAACAAGGCGGCCCCCGGCATTCGACGGCCAGCCGATTCCGTAAACTTCAGTGGTTCGCCAACTGTGATTGGCGCCCATGACTCCCAGGAAATCATGTCCCCGCACAAACAGCGGATTGGTAATGAGAATCTGGGCCCCCGGCGGCGCGTAGTGGACGTAGTTGTAGCCGACGAGCGTATCGCGCAGCGTCGGGGCCAACTGACCGCGAATATCGCGCAGCTTTTCGGGGTCTTTCGAAGCCTTGTCGATAATTGCCCGCAGATTCAGCTTCCGCTCATCGTCCACGTGCTTATCCACGTAGAAACCGAGCGCCACCGCGTTCTTCTCTACGCCGGTCATGGAGTTTCGCGGAAGGTCGATGTCGGCCACACGCGCGGCCAGACGCTGGGCCAGTTGGGCGTTCAGTTTTTCGCCCTTCGAAACTGCCTGCAGATTGTCGGCCAGTTCAAAAAGCAGATCGAGCGAAAGCAGCTTCTGGGCTTCGAAGATTCGTTGTTCCTGTTGTACAAGCTCGGTGCGCCATTCGGAATCGTCCGGACGCGGACCGCCGGCCAACAGCGCCAGCATCCGGTCCTGTTTGGATCCGGATTCCGCGGCGCCGGTGTTCTTGAGCAGCATTGTCACACCGGATCGACCGGCATCGAAAAGATCGCGCGCCGTCCTCGCGGCGCCGAGCGGAGTAATAAGAGCCGAAAGCGTCTCATCGGCTTTGTCCGCCGGGATGCTCCCCTGGCGGCAGAAAATCTCCCAGATGCCCGTTAGTGCCTGGTAGGTCCCGATTGCATCCTGCCGGAGAAGCGGGTCACGGATTTTATCCAGACTTTCCGCATTGTCCAGCCAGGCAACGATGGTCTTATCGCCGAGCCCCGGCGCGTCGTTAAAGATCAGGTACTGCGAGCCGTAGATCGACCATCCCCGGACCAGCCGCTGAACGGTCGCCGGTTGCAGCGGTTGCGCACGATTCCGATCCAGATCGCTCAACGCCATGAAAATCTTCAGAGGCTCGTTGTCCACGGGCTTGCGCGTAAGTCCGAACAAAGCCTCGACCACATCGTCCGGATCTTTCCAGTTGGCGGCCGCCTTGCTCAGCTTTGCGTCGTACTTGCCTCGGGGATTTCTCTGAAACAAATCCTTCCAGACGTCCAACTCGCCGGGGACGTGGACGCGGCCGTTCGCATCGATATGCAGCCGCGTGGTCAGGAGCATCATATCCGCGTTGGACCGGAATACGGGACGCGCCGGACCCGGCGTCGTAACGCGCCCGCGAATGGCTGTATAGAAGCGTTTCATGCGCGCGGGATCGGTCAGGTAGTCTTCAGCCGGGCCGTGGATGCGCGCCAACGCGTCATACAAACTGGCCAGCCACCCGTCGTCCCTGATCATCAGCTTTTCGAAGAACTCGGGGCCCTTGTCCGGTGAAGCACCTGCCAGCTCCGCCCACATGGCCGCCGATTTCGCGCCGCCCGGCACAAGCGCTTTGCCCTGCCGGATCTCAAAGTTACCGCCGAAGAAATCCAGCACGCTCGCGAACGAGCGCAGTCTCGTGGCCGAAATGCTGTACCGGAGAGCGTCGGCCGTCTCCGGGTCCAGCTTGGACATTCCCAGATAAAAGCGGCACAGCCCGGGATCGCCCAGAAAAGCGTCGATGAAATCGCCCTGCGTCTTTTCCCGCGCGCTCAGCCAGTAATCGGGCGTATAGAGTATGGCGGCTCGCGACGGATGGTAGTCATAGCTGAACGGCTTGTCCGTCCGCAGCGCTTGTTCCAGTCCGGCGAGCGGAAATCCGGAGTCGGTGGTAATGAATGCGCGCGCCGCATTCACGGTTTCCAGCACTACCTCACTGCCGCATCCGCCCCGCATCCGATATCCGAGTGTGCGCAGCAAATCGTTCGTCTGGGTGGATTCACAGGTATCGACTTTGATGACTTTGTCGGCGCCCGTCAGTTTGTCGAGTTCGCGCGCCTGGGACAGATACCGGCGAATGAGCTTGAGGTATTCGGTCTCCTCCAGTTCGTCATTGGCATGCGATGCCTGATACCCATTGGTGATGATATTGCGCGCCAGTGCGCGCAGAACGTCATCCGGCGGCGTATCGGCGGACATGGCGGCCATGCGCGCAAACGATCGAAGAGGTCCCGGTATGGGAATGGTTTCGTGCGCCTGAGTGCTCGCGGCAGGCGTCGGGAGCTGCAGTTCCGATCCACCCAGAGCGGTGTAGGACTTGAAATCCGATTCGAGGGCCTTCGAGTCGCCCGCGATCAGGTCCAGCAGGACGGCCCGCTTCGCCGATCTGACGGCATCCTGAGTGCGGCCGGCGCTCTTCCAAAGGGCAGCGCTTTTTCGCCAGGCGTCGCATGCGCCGGGGTCCTTATATCTCTCCAGAATCTGCGCGTACCCTGTCAGCAGCTCCGGGTCGTTGGGTGAGGCCTGAATGGCCCTGGCGTAGACCTCTCTGGCAGCGGCCGAATCCCCGGAATCTTCGTACTTGTGAGCACGATCAACGGCCTCGTTGGCCGAGAGCGCCGTGACCAGCAACACCAGTAATAACGTGGAGCGCACCCGTATCGGCCCTCGCTTTGGTGTTCACTCTAGCACGTCCGGGAAACCGTTGTGTAACGGAGATGTAAAAGCCGACACCGAATCAGTGAGTTAAGAGCTCTTTGAGATCCAGTCGCCCGGTATAGATCGCCATGCCAACGGCGGCGTGGATTTTCATGTGATCCAGGGTACGGATATCGTCGAGGGTAGTGATTCCACCGGCAGCGGTGATCTCCAGAACGGTGGCGGCGCGGAGACGCCGGAACCAATCGAGGTCCGTGCCCTGCATCATGCCTTCCTTATCGACGTAGGTGCAAAGGAATCCCGAGCAATAAGGTTCGAGTTGGTGAATTACGTCTTCCGCGGTGAATTCCGTGGCTTCACGCCAGCCTTTCACGACGATGCGGCCGTCCTTTGAGTCGAGCGCCAGCACGACGCGGTCTCGGCCGACGGCGTCGACAAGCTGCCGCAGAAAAACATGATTCGGTCCATCTTTACGGAACGCCGCCGTACCCACGATGAGGCGGAAAGCGCCCTGCGCAATGAGTGCCTGTGCGCGCTCAACCGTCCTTACGCCCCCGCCGGCGCGAATGACCGCCTTCGCCGCGAGGCTCTCCACCAGTTCGTCGTTTGCGCCTCGGCCCATCGCCGCATCGAGATCGATGACCTGAATCTGCGGGAAATCCGCAAAGCGCCGCAGCATCTCATCGGGGCTGTCCGCTTCCAGCGCCTTCTCGCGGCCCTGAACCAACTGGACGACCTTGCCGTCCATCAAATCGATGCAGGGGAAGATCATACAGAAGAACTCCAACTGGTCTTTCGGACCGGGATACCCGCGCGATCCAGAGATTCCTTCAAATCATCCACAGTATAAGCGCCGTAGTGGAAGACGGACGCCGCGAGCGCGGCATCCGCCTCGCCTTCCGTGAGGACACGCGTGAAATGCTCGGGCTTCCCCGCCCCGCCTGAGGCGATCACCGGAATATGAGTCGCCCGCGAAACGGCCCGCGTGAGCGCGCAATCAAAGCCGGTCTGCACTCCATCGGTGTCCATCGAAGTCAGCAGAATTTCGCCCGCGCCGAGTTCCTCGCCGCGCGCGGCCCATTCGATCGCGTCGATCCCTTCATCGTCGCGGCCGCCCCGCGTAAATACATGCCAGCGATCCGGTCTGTGGTGGCGGGCATCGATTGCCAGAATTACCGCCTGCGCGCCGAATTCGAGGCTCAGTTCCGAGATCAATTCGGGACGCCGTACCGCCGCGGTGTTGACCGAAACCTTATCCGCGCCCGACATCAGAATCTTTCGCGCATCCGCTACGGAACGAATGCCGCCGCCCACCGATAGCGGGATGAAAACCTTGCGCGCCGTACGCGCCACAACATCCGCCATAGTGGCACGCGCATCGCTGGAGGCGGTGATGTCCAGAAAGACCAACTCATCCGCGCCCTGCTGGTTATAGCGGTCGGCGAGTTCAACCGGGTCGCCCGCATCCCGAAGGTTCACGAAGTTGACGCCTTTGACCACGCGGCCGTCGGTGACGTCGAGGCAGGGGATGATGCGCTTCGCCAGCATGTCTATTCACGCTCCGCGCCGGGCGGAAGCCCGGCGGCAGGGCCGAAGCCCTGACCCCACAATGCTGAATTGTGTCTTCATGACATCTCCACGAAGTTGCGGACAATCGCCAGGCCTATCGGTCCTGATTTCTCCGGATGACACTGCACGCCGAATACGTTGCCCGACTCGAGCACCGCGGTGTACGGCAATGTGTATGTACATGTGGCGGCGGTCTGTTCTACCACGGGCACGTAATAGCTGTGGGCGAAGTAAACGTACGAATTGTCCGGCAGCCCGGCTAGCAGGCGCGTAGGCCGAACGGAATCAAGACAGTTCCAGCCCATGTGAGGGATTCTTGTATGCAAACCAGCCGATGCATCGAACCGTTTCACGACACCCGGGAAGATGCTCAACCCGCGCTGTTCCGGGGCTTCCTCGCTCGAATCGAAGAGGCCCTGCAACCCGAGACAGATTCCCAGAAATGGAACACCCGCGCGAATGCGGCTGACGAATGCGCCGCGCACATCCATTTCGTCGAGAGCGCGAAGCATCTGGCCGAAATGGCCAACGCCGGGGAGCACGATCTTTGAAGCACGCTCCAGTCCCGCTGCGTCGCGGACCAACTCGTACGTCGCTCCGATCTCGTCCAGCGTGTTCTGGACTGAACGCAGGTTGCCGGCGCCGTAGTCAAAGATGCCGATCAAAGTAGTCCCTTGGTTGAAGGCAACTGATCCTTAAGTTGCGCGTCCATCGAGCAGGCATAGCGCATGGCCCGTGCCCAGCACTTGAAAATGGCTTCGATCTTGTGATGGTTCGAGCGGCCGTAGAGCACCTTCGCGTGCAGGTTTGCGCCGGCATGATGGACGAATCCGCCAAAGAAATCTTCCACCAGTTCTGTCTGCAGATCCCCGACCAGCCGGACTTTCACCCGATCCTTATATACAAGTGCCGGGCGTCCTCCCATATCGACAGCCACCACGGCCAGCGTTTCATCCATCGGAAGCACGAAGTACCCGGCGCGGTTGATGCCCTTGCGGTCGCCAAGCGCCTGCGAGAACAATTGCCCGATCACAATCCCGGCGTCTTCCACGGTGTGATGTTGATCTACGTCGAGATCGCCTTTCGCCGTGAGCTTGAGATCGAAGCCGCCGTGTTTTGTGAACAGCTCCAGCATGTGATCGAGAAAGCGAATGCCGGTCGAGATTTCGTATTTGCCGTGGCCTTCAATGCGCAGTTCACCCGCGATTTGTGTTTCTTTCGTATCCCGCTTCAATTTGGCGGAACGCGCAGCTTCAGCCTTCAGCAATTGCGGCCTCCAGGGAATTAATGTCTTCAAGCACCGCTATCGCACCTTCTTCGCGAAGCAGGCGGACCAGATCGTCGCGCCGCGGGCTGGCCTTCGAGGCAATGCCGATGAAGGGAATTTTCGCCGCGCGCGACGCACGGGCGTCATCCACCGTATCGCCGACGTACCAGCATTTTCCATGCGACAGAGCCGCACAAATCTTGTGAAGCCCTTCGGGATCGGGCTTGGACCGCGCCACATCGTCCGAGCCGATGACCGGATCGAAGCGGTCGGGCAGGAAACGATTGAGAGTAACGTTTGCCTCCCAGCGAAGACGTCCGGTGAACACCGCGAGGTGATGCCGTTCACGCAGGCGATCGAACAGATCGTCAACAGCAAGCCATCTTTCACGCAGGATCAGTCCATCGGAGTTCTCGCCCTGAAACAGCTTTTGGAAATAATCGACCACTTCCCGATACGGAGTGTTTCCCCCGTACTCCTGAATCAGCCGCGTGGAGAGCAGCCAGTCGTCGTTCCAACCGCCGCGATTCTTCCAGTCCTGAATTTCGTCGTGCGAAGGCTCATAGCCGGAGAAGTTCTTAACTGTTGCCTGGATAGTCGCGCGATAAGATGCGTTGACGTCCACCAGCACGCCGTCCATGTCGAAGATCAGCAGGTCTTTCTTCACCAGATCTTCTCCAGTTCTTTGAGGACAGCCTGGGCCTGCTCGCGCGTTCCCGCGGTGATGCGCACGCCGCCGGGAATTTCATAGCTGCGATCGCGGACCAGAATGGCTTTGTCGCGCAGCGCATCGCGCACTTCGATAGCGCGGTTGCCAAAGTATCCGAGGACGAAGTTCGCGGAACTCGCGGCCTGTTTGATCCCGAGCTTATCGAAGCCGTTCTGCAGCGTCGCACGGGCCGCAAGCGCCTCGGCAACGTAGTTCGCGACATATTCCGTGTCTTGTACGGCGGCTTCCGCAGCCAGCGCCGCCAGCATGTTGACGCTGTAGGGCGACTGGGCCTTGTGCAGGAATTCGACGTTGGACGCCTGAGAAAACAAGCAGCCGATTCGCATGGCAGCCATCCCGTAGACCTTGGAAAATGTTCGGCTGACGAAAAGATTCGGATAGTCGGGAATGGACGGCAAAGCCGTAACTTCGCAAAATTCGTAATAAGCTTCGTCGATCAGGACAGCGGCGTGCGGCGCGGCATCAAGGATTTGCTTGATGGCCGGGACATCGATTGCTGTGCCCGTCGGATTGTTCGGATTGGAAATCAGAATGGCGCGCGTTGCAGGTGTGATCGCCTTCAGCAAAGCCTGCATAGGGAAAGCCAGCGTGTTCGGCTCGTAGTCGATGTCAAGAATCTTCGCGCCAGCAACTTCCGCGTAGAAACGATACATCGCATACGACGGCCGCAGCACGATGACCTCGTCACCGTCGTCAACATAGGTGTTGACGAGAACCTGAATTGCTTCATCGGTGCCATTCGTGAGCAGCAGTTCGCCCGGAGAAACCTTGAAAAATGTTTCGAGCGCAGGCTTCACGCGCGTGTATTCCGGATAGATGCTCAGCTGATCTTCGCAGAGCTTTTTCTTCAGGAACTCGACGACGCGAGGAGAACAACCGACTGTGTTCTCGTTGAAATCGAGACGCAGCTTCCCCGCCCGTCCCGCGCTCGGCGGCGAATAGGGCGCCATCTCCCGCACGGCTCTGCGAGGGTTAGGGCGCGGCGTTGGGTTGCTAGTCGGCAAGGCGCACCTCGACAGACCGCGCATGTGCTTCCAGTCCTTCCGCGCGAGCCAGCGTAGTAACCGACGACGCCAGCTTCGCCAGTGCGCGGCGGTCGAGTTGCTGGATCGAAATCACCTTGACGTAGTCGGCGGCGGAGAGCCCACCGCGCAGGCGGGCCGCGCCGTTCGTAGGTAAGACATGATTCGGACCGGCAGCATAATCGCCCGCGGCTTCCGGACTGAATGGCCCCACGAATATGCTGCCCGCGTGCCGGATCTTCGGAATCAGGTCCACACTGTTCACACCAGTGTCATGGATACTCAAGTGCTCCGGCGCGAAGGCATTGGACAGTTCAGCGGCTTCGTCGAGAGAATCCACGATGACGATCGCGCTGTTTTTATCGATCGCCTTCCGAGCGACCGCGGCAGTCGGCAGAGTCGCCAACTGGCGTTCGACCTCCTTCGCCGTCCGCTCCGCCAGCCGTTTCGAAGTGGTCAGAAGAATGGCGCTCGCGTCCGTGTCGTGCTCCGCCTGAGCCAGCATGTCTGCCGCGAGGAACGCCGGATCGCCTTCCGCCGCGATGATCAGGATCTCCGTCGGTCCCGCAACGAAATCGATACCAACTTCTCCCGCTAAAAGCTTCTTCGCCGCAGCCACATAAATGTTGCCGGGACCGACAATACGATCCGCCCGCGGTACAGTCCTGGTCCCGAACGCAAAAGCCGCAATCGCCTGCGCCCCGCCCATCTGAAATACCTGATCGACCCCCAGCAGATGCGCCGTGCCATAGACTTCGTCGACAGCCTTCGGACAGGCGACGCAGATGTTCTTTACACCCGCAACCTGAGCCGGAACTGCCGTCATAATTAACGTCGATGGCAGCGGGTAGCGGCCGGCGGGAATGTAAGCGCCGACAGTTTCGAGTGGGCGTACAACCTGTCCCAGTTTCCGGCCGGGACCAAAGGAGGCAACGTACTCGCGCGGAAGTTGTTTTTCGGCAAACCGCCGAACGTTCTCCGCCGCCGTCTCCACGGCGGAACGAAATTCCGGCGTAAGACGTTTCGCCGCTTTCGCCAAATCCGAGACCGGCACGCGCACCGATTTACGTTCGAGATTGTCGAACTTGCGGGCGTATTCGAGCAGACCTTTATCGCCCTGCTTCCGGACCGCTTCCAGAATCGGGCGCACCGTCTCTTCCGCTTCAGTGAGACGGGCGGTGCGGCGGCGCAACAGGCGGCCGATGTCTTTCGATTTAAGGATGCGGAGCATTGTTTCAATAAAGGCACCGGCGGCGGAGACCGCCGGTGGTACAGATCACATCACGATTTTGTTTAACGGGTATTCGACGATTCCCTCAGCGCCTGCCTGCTTGAGCCGCGGGATGATGGTTCGCACCGTCGATTCATCCAGAATTGTGTTGACGGCGAGCCACTCGCTGTCGCTCAGATGAGAAACCGTCGGTCGTTTCAGGGCCGGCAGCACCTGCAGAACCGTATCGAGGCTGTTCTTGTGCACGTTCAGCATGAGGCCCACTTTTCCCAATGCACTGATGGCGCCATCGAGAAGCAGCTTCAGGTCCTGGAGCTTTTGGCGCTTCCACGCGTCGGCCCAGGATGTCTTGTTCGCGATCAACTGCGTGTTCGATTCGAGAACCGTCTCGACAATTCGCAGCTTGTTCGCGCGCAAAGACGAACCCGTTTCCGTAACTTCCACGATCGCATCGGCCAACACCGGCGGTTTCACTTCCGTGGCGCCCCAACTGAACTCGACCTTTGCCGTCACGCCGTTGCGCTCCAGATAGCGCCGCGTGGTCGCTACAAGCTCTGTGGCGATGGTTTTGCCCTGAAGGTCTTTCACGGATTGAAAACCGCTCGATTCCGGAACGGCCAGCACCCAGCGCACTTTGCCGAAACTCTGCTTGGCGTAAATGAGATCGGCAACGGCTTCAACGTCTGCACCGACCTCCGCGACCCAGTCCAGCCCGGTAAGCCCGGCGTCGAGGATGCCGTCTTCGACATAGCGCGCCATTTCCTGCGCGCGAATCAGCATGCACTCCATTTCCGGATCGTCGACGGTCGGAAAGTAAGAACGCGAGCTGATGCCGATGTTGAAACCGGCGCGGCGGAAGAGGTCGACCGTCGCGTTTTCGAGGCTTCCTTTGGGAATACCCAGTTTGAGTTTCACGATTTCCTTCCGTAAACCGCGTTGGGATCGTACGTCCGCGATTCGCTTTCCACCCACGCGCCGCCGTCGAGCTTCCGGTAGAAGCAGCTTTCGTAACCGTTGTGGCAGACCCCCGGACCGAGCGCCTCGACCTTGATCAGCAGCGTATCGTCGTCACAATCGGTCGAGATCTCGCGGACCACCAGCTTGTGACCGGAGCTTTCCCCCTTCATCCACAACTTGTTTCGCGACCGGCTGTAAAAAGTGACAAAGCCGGTATCGCAAGTGAGGCGGAAAGCTTCGTCGTTCATGAAGCCGACCATGAGAACGCGGCCGGAAACCGCATCCTGTATGACCGCCGGAATCAGGCCATCGAGCTTGCTGTAATCGAGACTCATCGTTATATTTATGACCGCTTGCCCCGCCGATACCGGACGGAGTACCTATTTTTAAATTACGCACAACGGACCCTTCGGCCTGTGCGCATAAAAAAAGCCCGCCGGTAGTGCGGCGGGCATCCTTTCGTTTGACTTACAAAATCGAGTTTAAGCCAAGACCCGCCGCGCAAGAATCGCCCGATGGTGGTGATGATGATGCCGGGCTGCGGGGATCACTGACATGAACCCATAGTGTAGCAAGAGACCGGACGCGGCTCAAGGCTGCGAGGCCCTCCTTTGTTTTCAAAGAATTGCCGGGATCGTTTGGAAAAATTACTTTTCCCATAAGGTGTACGGGGGTGGGATATCCGGGAGGGAAGTTATGAAATACTTGGGGCCGGACGGTTCAAAAACCCGGCGAGTTCCGGGTAAATCCCTTCGCGTCGCACCGCACTTGTTACGTGTATTGCAACCCAAAGAGAAACCTCTGGCGCACCGTTGGGCTTAAAGCCGAGCCGATGGACAGGCTTCCTTAATGGGACCAATGGAAGTTGGCAGGTCGCCCAGATCAAAAGTGGCAGACGCCGGGTCCGAATTAAAGGGAGTGAACTGGACGGCAAGTTGCTTCGCGCTCAGCAATTGCCGGAGGAAGCCAACGTCACCAAGGTGCAGCGCGGAGCCATTTGTCGCTTGGGCAGCGTGAATACTCTTCGCCGGCGTCGAGTCCAATCGAAATCTGACAGTTGCTTGTTCGAACAATCCCAACTCCGGCTGAGCCGACATGTGCGGCTCAAAATATACTCCCACCTTCTTCTCGACGCACTGAACAAGCAGATCCGGCTGTTGGAGGTTGAGCCATCCTTTAACGTCATCGCCACTCTTCAGTGCCAGCAACACAGTTTTGGAGTCATCCATCTTCGAGGTGTCTGTGCTAAGCCTCCACTTCGGCTTCACATCCAATGCCTGATCCGAAGATTTGTGCGTGGACCTCGGGGAGTCGACGCTCCGCGAAATGATGAAACCGAGCACAGCAAAACCAAAACAGAAAAGGAGAGCCTTTCGAAACATACAAAGTCGATTATGCCCTAACTCGCCCCGGATTTCGCCAAACGTTTTTCGCGTCTCAGCTTCGCGACCCTCAGCCAAAGCCCGCTGAACCCGTCCTCGAACGTCTGCCGGGCATCAGGTTCGTCCTTCACCTCCAGCCATAGCGCCAGCAGATCAAGTAGCCATAACGGTACATCGGGTTGCCGTATTACATCGAGGATGAATAAGGGCTCGGCCACTCCGTATTTGCCCGATGTTGGGTTCACTTCGTTCCGCGTTTTTTTATTTTTCATTTTTTCCTTTGGGGCGCGCGACGGGCCGGACCAGGCTGTTTGGAGAAAGGGGCCAGTTGGACTCCGCAGCGATAGCGATCGACTTCCGCAGGTATTCGGCAGGCTATTCGTAACGCGCCGCGATGCCGGGACTCTCGGCGTCGCGTTGTCGATCCGGCGCGATTGGATTCGTGAAGATCTCATCTCGGCCCAATTGTCGCAGACGGATGGGCCGGTTTTGGCTGTGCGGGGCGGTAAGTAACTGAGGGTGCGGGGGATTTTCCTCGCTGGAGCCCGTCAACACCCCCAACTACTTGGCCCGAATCTGCGCTCAGTCCCCCAATCCGGCTGCTACTCTCTTGGGCGAGGTATTACTACCGATGTCTTTGACAAAACAACTCGCCGACGAAGCCCTTCGTCTCAACGTTCAGCACAGCATCGGCCCCAGGACTCCGCGTGCGGAAGCGTCGCCGGAACAACACTTGATTTACATCGATTTACATCAGGCTCGATGTCCTTGCCGGAATTTTCAGGAGTGCTCTCAACGACGGCACCGTTGCGCGTCTCAAGACCCAACGCGGCCCTGCAGCCGAGTTGTCGGACGTTGCCGAGCGACAGAGGTCTGAATGCCACACGAAGCAATGCGGTCGGGTACATTCGATTAGCGACGTGCCGAAGATGCCCCTTGTGCATACAGCCGGCCGGCCACGTTCGCAAGGTTCCAACGTGGCGTTGGTGCATCCGATGCAAGATGCAGCAGGCCGAGCGCGAGGGCGCGATCCAACCTGGCCATATTTTCGTAGTCAATCTTATTCCACTCGTCGCCCACCCGATGATAGTCAGGGAAATCCCCCGCCACGTAGAGGGTGGTGCAAACGACGCCCACCTGTGCAAATGGAAAACTGTCGCTACGGGGCAGGTAATCCCCGCCGGCGGGCCCTTCAATAACAGGTGATCGCTGGCGAACATCCAAGAGGCGGGGGCCAGTGCAAGTGGCGGTGGAAAGTTTCAGCCTCAGAATTATCTACCGAGTGATGTAGCATCCCCACTACTAAAGAATGAGCTGCGAGACTGACCCCTACGTGCTGCGGTGTGCCGGTTGGCGAAGCGCATGATCGAATGCCAGTTCCTGCTCTCTGGTGAATTTCTCCCGCCAGGCGCCCACCACTCCACGACAAATGAAGCTCCCCGATTGGATGCTCCGGCGAACTGAGGGCGATAATTCCGGGGCGAACTTGTCCTCGTACTTTCGCATGTACTCGATCCCGCATCGTTCCGCGATCCTCCGATGAGCATCCGGCGCGATCGGCCACGCCAAGAACCGCGCGATCCGTTCGACGCAGGATGGGAGCGCGCCAACCAAGTCTTCGTAACGGAGAAACAGCACATTGGGGTCTTCCCGATGCGATTCCCACTCCGCTACGTGCCTGAACCAGAGGCCATATTGAACCTTCCCGGAGAGAAAGTCCGCAAAAAAATCCGGGAAAAGAATACCGGGGTTCACCCAAGTCTGATACATGTGAAAGTACGAAATCAGGACGTCTCTGCCATCGCGGGCTACATAGATGTATTTGCCCGGTCTTCGGGAAATATATCCGTAGCGCAGGTGAGTCTTGAAAACGCGCGGCGACGGCAGGTGTTCGAGCGATTCTCCTTTCTTCAAGGAGTGGTCAATAAAGGGCATCACCTCGGATATGTGTCCGAATGACAAACTGCCGTCCGTTCTCAATTGATGCAGAATCATCTGCACGAGGGAAGTTCCGGACCGAGGATATGTAACGATGTAGATATCGTCCGCTCGCGGAACGAACTGAGCCGGTGCGGGACTATTCACCGCGTTCAGCAAGATCCGACGGCGAGCCGATTCCTTTTGGCTTGATACGCGTGCCGCCGGTTGGGCGATACTGCCGGAAGGTCCGACTAACCATGAGCTGCCATTACGGTTTCGCCGGCGATGTCCGGGCCTGTTTTTGCCAGAGGGCGTAGAAGAATAACCCCCAAAAGAGGAAAAGCCGCGAGCAGAGGGCAAACTGCTCCGAAACTGGTTCTATCGAGCAATCCGCCCACAGCGGGTGAGACGAATGTCTGGAGCAGCGCGTAGGAACAAGCCAGTACCGCGGTAGTGAACCCAGCATTGGCGGTTCCGAACAAGTCTACCGGAACCACATTCAGACTTGTGATCACCGCCATACAGAAGAAGAGCGTGATCCCGATACAGAGGATCGCCAGCGCAGTAGAGGGTACCCAGGGAACGACCGCTGTAGCAAGAGTGGCCGGTGCGCAAATCCAGCAAACGCGGAGGCGCGCGCACAACGGCTGCGTGCCTTGGCGTATCCATTTGTATGCGAGTGCTCCCCCGAGGAAGCCGCCGAAAACGGCAAGGAGCGGCGGAATCCATACGAAGTAGCGGTTCGCGACACTCATGGAAACCTGGCGATCCTGCACCAGATAGATAGTGGTCCAGTTGAGCCAGAACATGTAAGGCACCATAACCAAAGCATAGGCGCCTCCGGCCAACCATAGTCTTCCGTCTCGCAGCTGCCTGGCGATCAGCATTTTCGGAGCGGCATCCATTTGTTTGTCCGGCCCGATTGCCGTTGACGTGCGCCACCATAAAGCGACCCAGATAATCCCGAGCACACCCGACAGCAAAAACGGGGAGCGCCATCCGTATTGCGGCGCCATAAAGCCGGCCAGCAGCGGCGCCGTCATAATCCCCAAGGTGACCGCAATGGAGCCTACGGAATTCGAGAAGCCCCACTCGGAAGACGGCAGGTACAGCGCGGTGCCCTTGCCGGAACATGGCAGAGCCGCTGCCTCGCCCAGTCCGAGAAAGCACCGCGCCAACAGAAGTCCCCCGAATGATCGGGATATTCCTGTCCACGCGCTTGCCATCGACCAGACGATAACGGCACCCGCAACCGTTCGCAGGAGTCCGATGCGGTCCAGCAAAGCACCGGCAAAAGGGGCCATTAACGCGTAAACCAGCGAAAATGCTGACAACATTTCGCCATACTGCGCATTGGACAGGTGAAATTCACTCTTCAACAGTGGTGCATTAGCGGAAAGCAATCCGCGATCGAGAAAGTTCAGCGTGTTCATGAGCAGCAGAATGCTCACGGCCAGCCATCGCCACGAAAACTGTCTCGACGATAACTCAACATGTGTCGTTGCACTTATTCGCATAGAATCACCCCTTGCAGCGCTCCGACAGCGTTTAAGGGCACCGTGGCCTGCTTTTCCAGAATCAGTTTGGCAAGCTGCCGGATTGTAGGCTGATCGAAAACATTCTCCGCGGAAACATCAATCTGAAATCGCGACTCGATCCGCGTCGCAATCGCGGACGCCAAGAGAGAATCGCCCCCGACATCAAGAAAATGATCGTCCGCATCAATAGGATGGAACCCCAGCACCTCACCCCAGATTTCCTCCAACGACGTTTCGAGGGCGCTCGATAAGTGTCCGCCGTATTCATGTTCCGCGGTTGCGCGAACGATTTCCGGAAGAGCCCGGCGGTCGAGTTTTCCGTTATCGCCGAGAGGCAGTTGCGCCAGGGCACTGAAGGCTGCGGGCACCATGTAATCCGGGAGCCGATCACTGAGCCATGCGCGAAGCTCGGCCGGTGATGGGATGGGGGAACCAGAAGGAACGAAGTGTGCCACAAGACGTTCTTCTCCCAGCGTTCCCTGGGTTGTGACGGCAGCCTCGCGAACCAATTCATGGGAGGCAAGGGCCCGTTCCACTTCAGCCAGAATAATGCGGAAACCGCGGACCTTTACCTGGTCATCCACTCGCCCGAGGTACTCGATATTTCCGTCGTCGCCTATACGACCCAGATCACCGGTCCGATACAACCGCTGCCCCGGCGTGAACGCGAAAGGATCACGAACGAAACGTTCCGCTGTCAAAGCCGGGAGGCCCATGTAACCGCGAGCCAGATGCGGTGCTCCGACGCAAATCTCGCCGGATTCGCCCTTTGGTACCGGTTTCATGTCCCTGTCGAAAATGTGGATTGTCGTGTTCGCCACAGGCTTACCGAGCGTCACCCTTCCACGCGTCACAGTGTCCGGAGTAACTTCCCAGTAAGTCGCAGGGGTTCCGATTTCCGTACTCGAATAAACATTATGAAACCTCGTGTACGGAAGCGCTGTGGTAAAGCGCCTCACCAGTTCCGGCGTAAGTTCAGAGCCGACCAACCCAATCCGTCGGATGTTCTGAAGCTTCGCGACATAGAGGGGTCCAAGGTCGATAATGCGGTTCAGCACGGTCGGAAGGAGCACGACGCGGGAGATCTTTTCGCGCTCAAGAATATCAGTAAACCTGGCGATGTCCTTTAGGTCGCGATCGGTGAGTACCACGAGGGAAATTCCCCGTATTAGAGGAAGAAACATATTGGCGAGGGAAAGGCCAAATGAAATCGACGCATTCAAACAGCACACTTCCGCCGTGTCATACTCAACCGAGACCAGCCCGGCTGTGATTCCCCTGTGCGTTCCGACCACCCCCTTGGGCAGCCCTGTGGAGCCGGACGTGTAAAGCACCCAAGCTGCATTGTCCGGGTTCGCGAAGGACTCGGGAGCATCCGGGCTTTCCTGCTGAATTTTTTCCGCATCGAGATCGAGGCATACGACGGATATGCCAGACGGCACAGCGTTCCTCAGCGCCTTGTTTGAGATGCAAAGAGACAGCCCTGCGTCAAACGCCATGTGGTGAAGCCGGTCCGGCGGCAGACCCGGATCGAGCGGCACATAGGCCCCACCGGCTTTTAGAACGCCGAGCACGGCAACCACGGCATCAATTCCGTTGTTCAGGCAAACTCCGACGAACTTCTCCGGTCGTACGCCCGATGTTCTGAGAAACCGGGCCAAGCGGCCTGTCTGCGCGCTTAACTGGCTGTACGTAAGCAGCCGACGACCCTGAATCAGCGCGATTCCAGCGGGGTTCCGGGTGGCTTGCTCTTCAAAAAGATCGCCGATACAGCGATCTGAGAAGGCGTGTCCATCCAAACTAACTGTGTCGGACGTCACTTCTTTCGCTGGTGCCATTGTAGTTTCGACTTGAAGTACTTTTAGCCACTTACACGAGGTATGCGCATTGTGGTGCTTTTAGAGAACCTATACAATTGCCTAGGAAATCATCGCAAAGAAAGTTTCCCATGTCTATTACACCGAAAGTTATTTCGGAGTCGATAGCCTCGTTTTTTGGCCGCCCGCATCCCGTAGTCAATCGATCACCGTTGCAGGTCGGCTGGTGGCTGGACACAACTCACTCCGCATTCATATGGGAATCGCCCCGTCCAGCACGGCGTCCGGATGTCAGGGCCAGCCACGGCAAGTCTGTCCTTCGCTGCCCGGCAGTGATTGATCACGAAAGTCGTCTGTTTGAAATACCCTGTCCGATCGACATACTCTTACGCTTTGTTGACGATGAGAACCAGCCGCGGCTCCAGCATATTGGTGGAGAGGACGCGTCGATACGTTCGAAAAATCTGATGGATATGATCTCCCTTACGCCACGCGTCGAATGGCGGCATCCGGCACGCCCGTTGCTTCAGGTTGCCACGCCTTATCGTTTTGTTGCGGATGAGGACACTTATCTCTCCCAATTGCCTCCGTTTCTCCATTTCCGTCAGGTTCCCTGGCCCGGTTTACTTGTTACCGGCAGGATGCCCATTCACCTCTGGCCACGCCGGTTGTCATGGGCGTTTGAGTGGCATGACACCAGTAGAGAACTTGTGATTTCTAGGGGAGAACCCTGGTTTTACGTCAGATTTGAGGGCAACGGAGCGAATCGTAATGTCAAGCTTCTCGAGGCCGATCTGACGCCGGCGTTGAGCGACTACTGCAAAGGTTTGGATGGCGTGACTGGTTTTGTAAACCATACTTATTCACTTTTCGCTGTGGCGCGGCAGCGCAGGCCAAAACGCCTCCTGAGTCCAAAACAGCGGTGATTCTTACCACTTCGCGGAAATCACGAGCCAGCTCAGCCCCGGTAGACCTCGTCGAAGCTGTTCCCTACGAATGGGATTTCCGGAAAACAGTCAAAAGTAAATATCTGTCTTAGCCCGCTGCGGCATAATTTACCGAAACCTTTCCTCGTGCAATCGTGGCCTCTAAATGCTTTACATGGATTTCTATGCTGCTGCGTATTTCCAAATCGCGTAGAAAGCCGGAGTTCAGTTCTCGTCGCCCAAGAGCTGTGAACTCCTTATCGAGGCCGATCAGCGAGAACCAGATCAGCGACGTATCATCGCGGAATGTGCTTTTAATAATGAAAATATCTTTACTCAGATGCTCAACCCAGTGATTGGCATCGTCGCCGATTTCAAAGCCGCTTTCGCAGAGAAATTCCAGGATCATTGGTGCTGGCGGAGGAGACGGGAAAATATTGATACAGAAGTAGCAGAGCATCGCCATCGAGAGAACCGCGGAGAGCCCGAACTGACCAACGGCAGTTTTCAGACTGGCAACTGTGGGCCCGGTGATGATCGGAACATAGCTGTTCAAAGCGAAGAAAAGCCCGTCTGTCGGGCTGGATAAATCTGCCATTGCAAGCCGTTCGATCGAATTGGCGAATGCCTCCGTGCAGAGAGCCTGAATCAGTTGGCGAAACGGCTCATCTGTTCGGCGGGATGCAAAAAGGTGATCGGAAACACAATGACAACTCTCATGCAGGGTGTGATTCGCCGTCACGAGATGCGGCAACATTGGCGGGGTCAAAGCGAGATTCGGATTCGCCCGCAGAATCTCACGCACAGCGGACGTAGTGCCGACAAATGGAACAATGCCGGAACGCAGGATATTGTCCAAGCACAGAAGCGGGGCTGCGAGATAACGACGTCCTTCATCGAACCGGCTTGCATCCTTCAGGAGGCCCCCCGTCTCCAGGAAGGCTATGCGAATCGCACGGAACAGCGTATTCCGCCTGCACAGGAAACGATCGCCAAAGCAATCCGGCACACTGATACCGTTTTCGTACTGATCGTCGATCCATAACAGGTCACCGAGCCGAAACATTCATTGACCTCACTCAGCTGATCCGGTGCATTCAACCAACCCAGCGTCCACAAGTTTGTGCATGAGCGAGCGTATGTCTTCCTTCGCTCTCTCGGAAGGTACATCAAAGGCGGCGATGACGACAGCCGCTATTTCATCGAGAGTTGCGCCCTCCCGAAGCGTTTCCCATATCAGAATACCCGAGCCGGTTATGCTGAAATACCTGCCGGAGGGCAGGTGCAACAAGAGCGTTCGATTAGGACTTGGAGTAGATCGGGCCCCATCCGAAATCCTGTATCGCGCCGGAGTCTCGATGTTCGCTTCTGTTTGCATGGCAACTCTATATCACTCAGTACAGGCTCTTGCCAAGTATGGGTGTTCGCGCTTGCCGTTGCCGCTCACAAATCGGGCGAATGTAGAAGTATTCGCGCTCTGCTGCCACAACCGCAAGAACTTGGACGCGCACGGTCATGAGATGGAGTCAGATCGAAGCCCGTCAGTTTTCACTCGGAGGTTCGATATGGTCGACGACCAGAACCTTTACAGGGCCGGTTCGCGATTCGAGTCTAAGCCCCAGTTGCTCCTCCAACGCCGTAAATAACGAAGGCCCCTGCTCCGCAGGCGGAGTTGCCGGCTCGGCTGCGGGATTTCCCCCAACCTGAAGATCCTCGGCAACCCAAAACAAGTGAATCGTGTAGGATCCTTTCAAATCAGTTTCGTTTAGAACTGTGCGGCTCAGCCGGTCCTCCAGAATTGTGCGGAGGAATTCCATGTTGATCATGAACCCATCGAGGCGGTCCTTTCGAAATAACGGAACTCCGCACGGAGCGGGGTGGCCACGGACCGGCGGCGGCAACGGAGCGTTCATGTCGGGCGGTGTACATTCACCTGGTTTGGTCTCGGAAAGCTTGGATCCGTTCTTCGTCTGCACGAGCGCGAAAACCGGCAGTTGCTTCGTTTCCCAGTGAAACGACAGCTTGAACCGATCCGCCAGCAACGCCTGGAGGCGCGATTGGAACAGGGCAGGGGTTGTATTCTCCTTGTCGTCGACCTTGGCTTCGATGTCGTAATGGTTCGAACGGAGCCATGCCGGACCACCGAAAATCTGAAACGGTTTTACACCGAAGGCAAATGTCATCAGATTCTCGATGGGCGCGTTTGTTGCCCCCAAAGTGCCGTGGAGACCAGCGCGTATGGACATCGGAGCTTCCAATTTACTTGGTTTGATCGAGGCGACATCAAAGCTGGATGATGACGCGCCGGCGGGGTTCTGGGCAGCGGCTACACCGACGCAAACGAATAATACTGTCTGCCAGAGAAAAAGGTTTCGGTACAATCCGTTGACGATTGCACGACGCAGCATAACCATCGACTTCCCCTCCAAGTGCCGATTGCACCGAGTTCATTTTGACATAAGTAAGGACCAATTCCGTGGAAAGCGAAGCATCGGCAAGTACATCTTTGCCGCGCTTCGCTCTCTTAATCGCCGTCCTCAACAGAGGATGGGCGTCGAGTAGTACCCGAAGATGTAATACGGCTCGGGCGAGAAGCTGTAGTTCGGGCCGTGAGTCAGTTCTATTGCATCTCCCAACTCAAGGATTTCTGGCGGAGAGTACAGCTTTTCCTCATTGACGGTAGCTCCGACTTCTAACTCTTGCATTTTTCTCACCTCCTTTCTGATCGCGGTCGGCGACAGTCGATGTTACGGCTTACGCAACCATCGGAGGGAGCGAGCCTGCAGGCGGGCAGTACCGGATATCCTTTTCTGCCCATCCGCATTCGGTAACAAAGTCCAATGGCATTAAGGTCAGGCTGTTAATGGTGCGCACTCGCACACATTGCGAAGCCACAACTCAGTTGACACGAATCTGAGAAACTGCAACCATCCGCCGTCCAGCCCGAAGCGCAGCCGCGTCACAGACTTCACCAGAGGCTCCTTCAGAACATACCCACTCTCGACAGCAAGGCTGGTATCAATAATTTGATCGATCCATCGACGGTTCCGTTGGAGCGAGGCCATCAGAACGTCATCGCCTGAACCTTTTGTCCGCCTTGTCCGCACCGTTTCAGGCAGGATGCCTCTCATGGTGCGGCGCAGAATTGAACGGGTCTCTCCGGCACGCCAGAGTTGATCGGGAGGAATTGACAGCACAAAACGCAGAAGCCTGCGGTCGAGAAACGGATATCGGGCCTCAATACAGCCGGTACTCGTGTAATAGTGTTGGCAGCCGCCCGCCAGAATAAAACGCGGAAGCAGCGCATTCCAGCAACGACGAGCTGTGAAGCCGTCGGAAACTCCCGAGAGGCATCGATTCAGCATCTGACGGTGTTCATGAAGTCCCGATTCAGATAAAAACTGCGGTGAAAGCCACTGAGGAAGCGGAGCCTGGGGTACTCCGCCCGTGCGCCGGTTGAGCCGAATCGCCCAATTCCACCACAGATCCCAAGCATTAGACCCTTGGGCTTCCGACCACGCCAGAATTCCGCGCAGAAGCGCGATTCGCTTAAGGGATGGATCGTACAGAGCCATCGTTTCGTCTCCGCAATAGGCGTTGTCGCCACCTTCGCCGCTGAGGACAACGCGGCTCCCCGCCGAGCCAAAAACGCCGAAAAGAACTTCGGCCAGTCCTGGCGAGCAGAGATGCTGGGAAGGATAAGCCGTAAATCCAGGGTCTCCCGGACGGCTCAGCATATTTGTTGTATTTCGCTCGATATGGTAGTGCTCGGTTTGCACCAATGCCTCAACGGTCTCGATGTACGGAGTTTCGTCCGTGCCCGCGTGTTTCGGGGCAACAAATGAAAGAGTCTTGAGGTGATCCCTGGCGGCCGACCCATAGAGAAGCCCCGCGATAGAGACAATCGTGGAAGAATCCAGACCGCCGCTCAACTCCGCGATCACCGAGTCCTTCGATCGCAGTCTCGCTCCCACGACAGTTTTCAGAATCCAGAGGAAGTGCTCCTCGTAGGCTTCATCCTTTGGATAACGGATAGTTCCCAGTTCTTCCTCGATACTCCAGTAACGCACGCTGAGCAATGTTCCCCTTTCAAAGACCAGGTAATGGCCGGGAACAACCGGAGTGATCCCAACGAACGGCGAGTGCGTCTCGTCAGTGAGAAACCACAGATATCCGGCGAGGAAGCGCTTATCTACTATTACGCTGTCGAGAAGTCCGACCAGACTGTCGGTCGTGGAAGACCAAATCAATTCATTGCCGCGCCGAATGTAATGCAAGGGCCTTATCCCGAATGGATCCCGCGCCAGAATAAGCCGTTGATGGTGCCCGTCCCACAAAGCGAGAGCAAAGTCTCCGAGCAAGTGACCGACGAAAGCGGCATCCCAGATCCTATACGCTTCTAAGACGAGGGCAGCGTCGGAGATCGCTTTGTCGGCGCAGGAGAAAAGATGCCGGCTCAGATCCTCCCGGTTGTCCAGTCGACCGTCAAAGGTCACGATACAGCCGCGACCACTCAGTGGCTGGACAGAGAGGATGGCTTCCGCCGTCGTATCAAACGAGCGATACAGCATCCCAACCGGAGTAGAGACCACCTCGCATGAGCCATCCGGGCCGAGACGCTCCAGCGACCGGCTCAACTTTTTCAGAACCATAAGCTGTCCGCTATCGTCACCTGCTGAGAGCACTCCACCAATCGCACTCATATCCTGTGGGCCTCAAGTTCGGCTTATAGCCTGTCCAGAACTACGTATTTGGAAGCGTCAAATACACCGTATACGGCCTTCCCGTCACATTCCACCCACGCATGAGCAAAAAACGGACGGGAAAGCCTGGCGACGCCGATCACTACATCAACAGGCCAGCCGTAATGCCGCGACAAGAGTCCGTAGGCGGCCGCCAAATGCAGGCATTTCGCTCTTGGGTTCGGGTACAGATGACGTGCCAGATGGAAGTTGGACACGAGCGTTTTAAGAGACGGCCGGTTCGCGACGCGCCCTACCGTCCGTTTATTCCTGACATAGCGATAAAGGCCGGCGAAGCCCTTGAACCATATGCAGGTCTGAATAACGCAGAGGTAGCACAAGGCACGCAGAATGACCATCGGATTCATCGTTCACGGTCCTTACGACAGATGTTGAGCTTGTCGAGGTGATTCAGAAACTCGAGCACATCACGAACGATCTGCTCGTGGTCCGCGCCGGAATAGCGGCACTCGATTCTTCTGACAATGCTCTCAGTGTCCTCGTTCGCTTCGATTCCGAGGCAAACCTCAGTGCCAATCTCGTTCAAACCAAAATACTTCGCGCGGGAAACATCCAGGAGAAATGCGGTATCCCCGCACGACGCAACTTTAACTCCATCAGCGAATTGCCAAGGCACTTACTGAACCTCCTTACCCGCAGGAACTTGACGATTGCATCCACGATTCGCAAAAGTCACACAAGTGACGTTAACAGAAATAGCCAATCCGGATCGAATCCATTTGGCCGAACATTCACATCGCGCGTCTTATCCACTTACTCTGATACCGATACCTTCCATTCTAGGATTAACGCCTCTAACGCTCGAAGGCAATCGGACTGAGCTGCATTGCATCTCGTCCATTTCACGATGACTGCCAGCAAACGGCGGCAATCGGGGGAGGCGTCATACCTCATAGCCGCGAGATCCCTTTGTATATCCCGTATAGACTTGCGACGGGACGGACTCCGGACTTTGCCAATATGGCTAGTCTGCAGAATGTATTTCTGGCCGGATCGGACGACGACACGCTTCTCATCTACGCCATTTGGCGCAAGCATGCTTTTCCTCCAGCGGCGTACTGTTGTCTCGGGAATGCCCAAGTGACGACTGAGTTCATAATTACTCATACGCCACCCCTTTTCGTGACGAAAAGCGCGCTCCAGAATGACTCGTAAGTCAGCTCTTGTTCGACGCAGACCGTGCTCTGAATTTGCGCTATAGCTGTCCCATTGAGCGTCAGTCAGTGTACCGTGAAAAACTGTGGCAACAACTTCCTTGATTCCGGCGAGTTTCGCTGCCGCGACCCTTTGGTGTCCATCTGCCAGCCAGTAATTGGTGTCATCGAACCAAACCCGCACTGCAGGGAAAGCCACACCTTCGCGAAGCAGGGCGGCGTATTCTTCCACGACCTCCGAGTTCAGCGAAATGCGGCCCTGTGTGTCCCCGTCGCGGCGAATGATCTGAACCGGCAGGCGCAGGGTATTGAAAGTATCGGCGGACTCCTCGCGCTGAATAGTCTGCGGCGTCATGGCCTACCGGATAAGCGATCAGCGGTGAACATTTAAAAAAGTCCAGCGCAGCAATTCCGGTCGTGTCCCGAAAAAAGATTCACCGAAAACTGATCTAAATCACGTTTCTATCCGATATTACAGTCCATCCTCAAGTTTGACAACGAAATTGTTGCCGATGGCGGGGCTATTTAGCACTATTACGGTGTCTGATCAAAAGACGGCGATTGCGACATTAGGAGTACAATACACTTGAATTTGTGCCGATTGCGAAAAAGGGATATTAAAAGCAAAAATAAGCGTCTCACCTTTTTATTTGTGCCTTCGGTCAATACGCTGGAGCGCTTTATTGGCCTGCGGAGTAAGGGGTGTTGGCATTACCAGAAGAGAAGATTCGCTGCCGCCAAACGATACGAGTCTCCCGCCGGATACAACGATTCGTTAACCGAATGAGTTTAATATAAGTTCACACAATGGAGTTGGCCCCTTGCAATCAACGCCGCTATCCTTTAATCAAGCCTATTTCGTAGTAGTCGGCTGGTGGCTGCACATGCAAGGACACGAAATACGGCAGCCTAATACGCATCAGCTCATTACTGAGCTAACGGGGCCGCTCGATTACAGTGAGTTGAGAGCAGGCATAGCTGATATTGTCTGCCGACATGATGTTTTGAGAGCCGCGGTATTGGCTTCCAATTTCAATCATCTGCGTGTGTCTCTTCATATGCGCGGCATAGTAAGTCGGCGACTGTCGGACGGCATCGTTCCGGGCGCGCTGTTACGCGAAGGACTGTTGTCGCCGGATTCGGAGCTTCTGGGGCCTGACGTCTTCGAACAAGTGGTTTCTGTTCAGTCTACAACTACGGCTGTAGCGGAATCACTTCATCTCATTGCCTCGGATGCAACCGAAGATGACATCCCTGGATTGGCAGCGAATCAGATCGCTGATTCCTGGGATTACTCTCAGACTCCACGGTTTCGCGTATCCCTGCTGCGACTCGAGGAGCGGCGGCACATACTGATGGTCGCATTCGATTTTCTCTCTTCTGATGGTGTATCACTCCGCGTCTTCTTGAGGGAATTGGCAGAATACTACGGCCGAAGAGTGGGTCTCATATTTTCCCCGTTGCCCCCGCTATCGATGCAATATGCAGAGTATGCTCTCTGGGAACGGGATCGGCTCCAGGGCCCACGACTTAAGGTGCTATTGGATTTCTGGAAAACTCAATGGTCACAGGTGCCTAACCCAGACAGTGTTCTATCGATGATCAGACCACCCCGGCATGCGCCCGATAAGAGCATGCCGGCACCCCGGCGCGCCGTGATCGACGAAACGCTCACTATGGAACTACGATGTTTTGCAAGAAGGCAGCATATTACTATTTCGATGCTGTGGCTCGCACTGCTGGCGATTGTTCTCCGAAAATATAGCACAACCGACGTTATCCCAATTATGGGTGTTATGCCGAATCGCGGCAGGCCGGGAACGGAGAACCTGATAGGCAGATTTTCCAATGTTCATGTCATGATGCTGCGATTCAATAACGCTTATACTATGGGAGACTTTCTCAAACATGTAAAAACGACGGTTTTAGCGACGACCTCTCATCAGGACTTGCCGTCTTTTGCTGCAACAGTGTGGAACGGTATTGACTTCCGTCCGGTAACGACGACGTTTCGATTCAGTCGACGCCAACGAGAAGCGCTCGTGCAGGGGCCTGTTCAATTTCGCGTGATCGACTTGCCTCGAAGGGACGGACACTGCCCACTGGAGGTCCACGTAGCGGATCAGGGGCAAACGATGAGTGTCAGTGCGGACGCTGCCCCGCAATATTCCAGCCGGCTTGTTCTCGGAAACTTAGTCAGTGAAATACTCTCAAGTCTGAGACGCACTCTTACACCAGGGGCGGTGGACCGAAGGCTTGAACAAATAGTATAGAGGTGTTGGGTGGAGTTAGCTCAGGTACGGCAAAAATGGCAGATATTCGAAAGCGAGTCGATATCCCAGATGGGGTTGGCAGGTTGGCAATTGTAGACGGTAAATGCTCTGACAACTATATCGACAACATTCTCGAGATCCTGAGACAGGATATGGTCGCGTTGATCACAGATGTCGACGCCGATGACGCTGACAATATTGTTCATGGTGTCGCTGATAGGCTTGGCCTTGGTGATTCCTTAAAATTAAAGGCCGGCCTTGCGAGGTTGGGCGGACATCGTCGTAACATCGGCAGATATTTTATGAGCGTGAACCAGCGCGGGGATTATCAGTTTATTCCCCCTCACTCGGAAGGGAACAGTTCGGGCGGCATAGAACTTGCGGCTTTCTTTTGCTATGAAAACAGCACCGATGGGGGCGAAACGATTTTCATGAACATTGATGAGTCCGGCAAAGCATGGAATTTGCTGCGCGAGCAAGTCAGGAGAGGGAGGCTCACATCCAGACAATTGCTGCCGCATGAAGTTCTGCATGCCAAGGCGCTATACCATCTCGACCTTTCAGTCGATGCTCTGCAGGGGGATGATCAGATCCTGCAGGCGGGCCGAACCAGTATTGCTGATCTTACCGTGGTGGACGTATTGGCGAGGCCCAAAAAGATGTTTTCTCGGATACTGGGCCGGTCGGTCTATGTATATTGGGATACCATTGCAAGTATTGACTTCGATTCGGCACGTGAATACGAGTGCTTGTTGAGGCAGTCTGGTTTGCTCAAAGTACCTCCCGATGGATTGGCTCCAATACAAATGGACAACGCCGCTCAACGGCGCATACTCCATTCCGGAGTAGAATACATTCAATTGTTCAAGGCCAAAATCACTCGTAAACTGGCTTCAGGCGATCTGGTGATTCAGAATAACCTGACTTGGTGCCATGCGGTGACGAATTGGACTCCAGGCTCCGGCTCCAGGAGAATCGTCGCCTCTTTCGCATGAGGTGACTGGTGCTGACTTACACCAGTGGCGTGATCGTCGATTAGCGAAGGGTGAATCTGCTCTGCAGGGCAGATCGCAGACTACCCTTCCGACTACAGCCAGGCAACGATCGTCGGCGCGCTGCGACTTCTCCGTCATCTTCCAAATACCGAATAGGGCGTGGTCGCCGCCTTCAGAAACGTTAGGCGCCGTCAGGCGGGTGAAGCCTCGATAATCGACAGCGGAGTGGTTGTGGGTATGACGCGATTCAGGCGAAAGTGAGCATCCATGAGCAGACCGCTAAAATCTTCTGCTGTGCGTTCGCGCCCGCTTTGCATGACCAGCATTTCCAGATCGGAGGCAGTCGCCAAGTAATCAGGCCGCATCTGGGGAGCGAGCAGGGTTTCAATCAGCAGTAGCTTGCCCGTGCCGGATATAGCGGTACGGCAGTTAGCTAGAATGTGCCGGGCTTTTCGATCCGGCCAGTCATGAATGATATTTTTCAAGACATAGACGTCAGCGCCCGAAGGAATGGCGTCGAAAAAATTCCCCGTGATTAGCTTCGTGCGGTTTTCTGGTACGGTACGCGTTGCGAGTGCGTGCTGAATAACGTGTTCAAGATCGAACAGGATACCGCAGGATTCCGGATTTCTCTTGAGGATCGCCGCGAGCAATGCGCCGGTACCGCCGCCCACATCGATAATCGTCTGAAATTGCGAAAAGTCGTATGCTTCGGCAATCGCCGGTCCAACTGAACGGGACCGCGCCGCCATTGCTTGATCAACAAGAAGCGCAGCCTGCGGTCGCTCGGTCAGATATTCCCAGTAAGTCTCGCCAAATATGCGATCGAATGCCGGCTGTCCTGTGCGTATACTGTACCCCAATTCCTTATACACATCCCAATGCGTGTCGTCGATCAACAAGAGCACGTTAGCCCTGAGAGAGTTGGGGATGTCTGACCGAAGAGTCTCCGAAAGTGGCGTCAACGAGAACTCTCCAGGAGTGATTTGAGCAAAAACACCGACTGTTGTCAGGGCGCTTAATAGTTGAAATAGGACAGTTGGCTCTGTTCGCGTAGCGCTTGCCAGCGTTTGGACAGATGATGGGCCGTCCTTGAGCAGGTCAGGAATCCTTAATTGCACGGCGACATACAGGGCTCGCGAAAATCTATATGCTAATGCGAGATCATAAACACGAGTATAAGGTGTCATGGTCGGACAGCCGACAATCGGCACTATAAACCGCCATTGTGGCCATGGCGGTTTACAATTTGCTCTGCCAAGAATCGATTTTATAAGACGGTTCACGCCTGCCGCAGGGGTTCTCGGCGGAACGGCCATTCCAGAAGTCCATGGCCAAGCCGTTAACGATTTTTTTTTCGAGCTATGTCCCTCACAGCTATACCCCCGAACAAGGAAACTCCTCTCTAACGGCGCGGGTGTAGAAACCGCAGATTATCTCAGCGCAGGAGTTCCAACCCATTGCGCCGTAGTCGATTTTGTAGTTGCTCATTGCCTCTCAATACAATCGGAAATCATTGGAATGAAAGTAGTTGAAAACGGGCAGAATTGTCTTGGGCGCTGCGTGCAGTTTTATTTGTTTTGTTTGACTTAGAGGACGGTCAAACTGTTCAAACGACAGGTGACCGGGTGAAATCATCAATATCAATCAGGACGCGCGCTTCCGCATTCATGGTTGTGGAATCTTCATCCTCAGAATCCATTACAGCAAAGTAATCAGGACATCGCACGCACACCTGTCATCCCGTCACTGTGGCGGAAGTACCGTGAGCCGAGGACCGTTACGCTCTGTGAATTGTGGTGGGATCTCCGTGCGTTTTTTTCGACGGTCCGACATTCTCAGCGATCCCGGATGGGCGCGACGTGTTCGATAAACCCGTTGCCTTCCAGTCCGGATCTTTGACGTTGACGGGATTTTTCCACGCGGCGATTTTCCGAGATTCCCTGCAAACAATTCCTCCGTTCGCGCGTATTTACTGTCAAGGCGCAAACGCGCCGGGTACCCAGGTGAAATTGCCCTGCGAAAGGAAATGTCGTGTTCACAACTCGGACCGTGGCGGTCATCGCAGGCGCGTTGATCGCAGCCCTGAGCAGCGCACAGACCAACACCGGAGTGGTCCGCGGCTTACTCACCGATTCCTCGGGCGCGGTGATTCCGCGCGCAACTGTCGCGCTTATTCCGTCCGAACAACGAGCGCCGATGACCACCACCACGGCGGAAAACGGAGAATGGTCCTTCGCGGGCGTTCCGGCCGGAGGCTTTACCCTGAAGGTCGAGTTTCCCGGCTTCAGCGCATTTAACAGAACCTTCACGGTCGAAGCCGGAAGAACGGCAGATATTCCGATCCAACTGTTGCCTGAGGCGAGCAGGCAGGAGGTCACCGTTTCGGAAAGCCCGGGCCCCGAGCTGAGTCTCGATGCCGCCGACAACGCGGCAGCCGCAACCATAGCGGGCGCCGATCTCGACGCCCTTCCCGACGATCCCGACGATCTGAGCGACATGCTCGCGCAACTGGCCGGTCCCGGAGCCGGGATCAACGGCGGCCCGCAAATCCTGCTCGACGGTTTCTCGAACGGCCAGCTTCCGGCGAAGGCCGCAATTAAAGAGATACGCGTTAATCAAAACCCGTTCTCCGCCGAATACGATTGGCTCGGATTCGGGCGCATCGAGATCATTACCAAACCCGGCGCAGATCAATTCCGCGGCTCGGCGGGGCTCACCGACAGCGATGCGATCTTAAATTCACGCAATCCTTACGCCGATAACAAAGCCGACTATGTGAATCGCATTGTCACGGGGAATCTGGCCGGCCCCGTTACGAAGAGATCGTCGTTCAATCTGAACTTTCAGCGAAACATCGTCAACAACACGGCCCTGATTGACGCGGTCACGCTCGATCCTTCTTCTTTCGCCGACACGCCCCTGCGCGAAACGGTCGTTACGCCGCGCACCGATATCGATTCGAGCGGACGGTTCGACACACAGCTCAACGCGAATAACACGCTGACCGGAACCTATCGGCAATATTTGAGCGAGCGCGACAACAACGGTATCGGCCAGTACAGCCTGGTCTCCCGCGCCTACTCCAGCGAGGTGAGACGCGAGGAGACGTCTGAGCGAGACAGCGGTCCTCTCGACCAGCGTCGTCAACGACACCAAGTTCGCCTGGACGCGAAACCTGGGCGAACAATACGGGAACACGAGCCAACCGGCTATCCTTGTTGCGGGCGCGTTCAACGGCGGCAGCGCCGAAGTCGGCGCGGCGTCGAATCTCTATCGGCAGTTCGAACTGCAGAACAATACCAGCGTCATCCACAACTCGCATACCATCCGGTTCGGGATGCGGATACGCGATAGCGGGATCACGGATGTCAACCCCGCGAATTTCGGCGGGACGTTCTCGTTCTTCGGCGTAACCGGCGCGCCGGCGCTCGATGCGAACAATCAACCGATACCCGGCGAGACGACGAACATCAGCTCGCTCGAACAGTACCGCCGCACGCTGATCGGCGCTCCCGGCGGCGGCGCATCGCAGTTTTCCCTCAACGCGGGAAATCCTATTGCAAAGATCAATTTGGCCGACATCGGCCTCTACGCGACGGACGACTGGCGGGTGCTGCCGAACTTCACGATCAGCATGGGTCTGCGTTACGAAGCCGAGACGCACGTCCACGATCTGACCGACTTCGGCCCGCGTATTGCGCTTGCGTGGTCGCCCAAAACCAAAAATGGCGCCACGCCGAAGATCGTGATCCGCGCCGGAGCGGGTCTCATGTATCAGCGCCCGGGCACGGGCTTTTTTCTGCAGGCGGCGCATTTCAACGGCATCAACCAGCAGCAGTTCATCATCAACGACCCGACGTTTTTCCCCAGCGCGCCGCCGCTCGCGTCGCTCGAAGCCGGCCAGCAGCCGATCACGACCTGGCATTTCGACGCGGGCGCTCATGTGCCCACGGGGCTCGCGTCGGTTCTCACGCTGGAGCGGCAACTGCCGGCCAAAACGACGGTTTCGGCGAATTGGGTGCATTTCCATGGCACGCACTTCATCACCACCTTGAACGTCAACACCCCTTTGCCCGGCACTTACAATCCGGCAGATCCGCTCAGCGGCGTGCGCCCCTACGGGTCCGCGGCAGGCAATATCTTCGACTACGAACCTGTGGGCATCGTCAACCAGGACCAGATGTGGGTTGAAGTAAACAGCAAGCCGAACAGCAGGGTTTCCATTACAGCGAGCTACCAGGCTTCGTGGTCGTCGGATGACTTTACGCAGGGGCCTGTCTCGAATCCCTACGACATCCGGCAGGACTACGGGCGTTCACCATGGAATCGCAGGAATAACTTTACGCTGCTCGGCACCATTACGGGACCATATAAGATCCAGTGGAGCCCGTTCCTGATCGCGGCGTCCGGCGCTCCTTATGACCTTACGATCGGCACGGACCTCTCTATGGGACGACCGTCGCGAATGCGCGCCCGGCGTTCGCTACCGATCTCTCACGCCCGAGCGTGGTCATCACGCGCTTCGGCGCATTCGATACCGATCCGATGCCCGGCCAGACGATCGTGCCGCGCGATTACCTGACCGGAACGCCGATGTGGAACATCAACATGCGCGTGGGCCGCACGTTCGCGATTGGAAAGCTGAAGAACCCCTCCGGTGAGAGGCGCATGAAGCTGAACGTCAACGTGGACGCCAACAACGTGCTCAATCACCTGAACCAGGGTGGATGGGTGGGAAATCTGTCATCTCCGCTCTTCGGACAATCGACGGCGATAAATCTGTTCCGCGATACTTCGAATAACCGGCGTATTCAGCTCGGGATGCTGTTCAGCTTTTGAAGCAGCCGCCCTCAGGACAATATTCCACCCCAAATCGGTGTAGATGATTTCGTCGTGCTTCAATCGAATCGTGAATTATGCGGCAAATCAGACTCCCATCAACCTGACGCCCGACGCCTTTGCCGCTGTCCGCAATTCTTCGTCAAATGAGGCCAAGGGCAGATTTCGGCAAATCGCCAGTTCCAGGTATGACGCGTCGTACAGTGTCAGGCGGTTCGCGGCCGCGAGCTGAAGTGTGACGCCCCATTGCCTGCCGGTCCGTCTCCGGGTCGATGCCGATGGGAAGCAAATCGAGGTCCGTGAGCGACTCATCCCGGAAGCGTCCTTTATCCGACCGAGCTGTCCGGAACGAGACTCAGGGGCGGCCCTCATCGCGCCACGATTTCCATTCCTGCCAATGGAAGGCGCCGGCCTTAAGCGCAGCCGCCCTCGCGCGCATCCGGCGCATCGCCACCTTTGCTCGTTCCGAGTCAACGCCGGGCTTGTGCGGGACCAGGCGGGCCACGGCCTTACCGTGCCGTGTGATCACTATTTCCTCTCCTGCTTTGACCCGGTCGAGGAGAGATCCCAGTTTGTTTTCAGCTTCAAAAGCCCCTACCTCGATCACACTTTAAGGTAGATCAGCCAGCTTGCACTTTCGAAAAATGTCCGGGACGCCGGAAGCGTGGTTTCGGAATCCCGATTGCAACTCATGGCGGCGAGGTGAAACATGCCTGAAAAGGAAGTTCTGAAGCGAGCCGAGGACGATGCCCGTGAGGGGAAGTCGCCCTCGACTCAAGCGGGGGAGTTTGTGCATGAGGAGATCGAGCACGTTAAAGAGGGCCGGCACGGCGCACGTTCCCCGAAGCAGGCGATTGCGATCGGCCTTTCCAAGGCGCGGCGGGCGGGGATAAAGCTGCCTCCTCCCAAAGAAGGCACCGTGCCGGAGAAGACACGCGATCAGGCGATTCGCGAGTCCGCTCGGGCACAAAACAAACCCGCGCACCGCGTGTCCGCCGGCAGGTCCCGCGCAACCACTCTTGCGCTTCAGCATGAAGGCGGCGATGCCGTAAGCCATGAGGCCCTCTCGCCCCAGGCGCGCTCCAGCGCACGGCAGCGAGGCAGCGCGAGCCGTAAACGCGCCGCCCGGAAAGCGGTAAACACCAAAGGCGAAGCCGGACTGAGGAGCGCCGCGCAGAAAGCCGCCCGAACGCGCGCCGCCGGACAGGCGCCGGAATAGGGGTGGGCGCGATGGCCACCGGCAGCACCAAAAAATGGGTCGCAACCGTCAAAACCGATTCCACCCATCCGCCCCAGGGTTTGTTCCTTAAGAGCGCTTCGATCATCGCCCGGACACTGGCTTCGAAAAAAGTATCGCCGAAAGGGCCGGTGTCGGGTTTGCGGATGCTGACATACTTTATTAACCGCGGAGGGAAAGGGCTGTCCGCGACGCGGCGCGCGGAACTGGAGAAAGCGAAGACGCTGCTCTCCAATCGGATCCATCGTCAGAAAAGCAGCGAAGAAACTTCCGGCCGCCGATAAACGCGGATTCCCAGGCAAGTAGTTCAGGAGGCGGGAGACTTTTGCTACAAGCCGGAACCAGGCAGAATCCGAAGCGGACTCCGATTGGGTTCGGTGTGTATCGCAATTGAAACGATTCCATCTCCGGGCATGACAGACATACCGGTCGCGCTGCCGAGCAATTTCCGCGAGACCAGAGCGATACGGTCCCTCATCCGGGCTGCTTATTCTCGATGCGATTCCGAGAAAGAATTATGGAAGTAAGTGACAGTGGGCCCCGGGCCAGTAAGGCGACCACGAGGGCTTTGCCGATTTTCTTTCGATATCCGGCTCTAAGTCTCCAGATATATATCGACAAATCTTCGATAATCCATCTGATTTATTCGTTGGACTCGCTTCCAAGCCAACCCCTGGACCTGGAGCGAGTACACATGAAGCACGGGACACGGTCCGCGGAGTCCGGGAGTCATACCGATTCAGAGCAACATCCGGCCAGCGGATATCCTGAACGTATCCCGTCGGAAGAGGAGTGTCCGGGTTCCCGATCCCCCGCCGGAACAGCGCAATCCGTGCCGTTCCTCGCCGGCATGGCGTATGCCGACATCACTGGCTCTCGTAATGCCGGAGCCGCAAATGCCGCCTCCCGATAAGCTTTCTGTCCCGCGTTTGTTCGGAGTGCCAACTTCTTCAGCGGAACTAACGGCGGTCCACCGCGCAATCAAAAACGGGACCAAAGAATCGCGAGACGGCAGGGTGCTGAAAAAGCACTTTTCGTTGCCGCTCGCTGACGCGCGCGGTTCAGTAACGGCTGCGGAATCAATGCCGGCTTTTCCGAACCGCGACGATAGAAGGAGCGGCAAGAAACGTTTTTCAGCAGCCCTGCCGGTGTGTCCGAATGTCGCTAAATCCTCACCGGGATAAATCCTCCAGCGCAATTCTGACAAGTTGAACCCGGGTCCGCACTCCCATCTTGTCAAAGAGCTGGCGCAACGACGATTTAACGCCGCTTTCGCTTATTTTCAGATACTCGCCGATCTCCCTGTTATTCAGGCCCCGCGCAAGCAACCGCAACACAATCCTGTCCCGTTCCGTCAACCGCGACTGCCGCTTCGATTCCGCCCGATCCGAAGAGCGAGACGCGGAATCGACGTATGCAGACTCCAGATAGAACTCTCCGGCAGCAACAAGCCTGATCGTGCTGCACAACTCCACGATGGAACGGTGCTTGTGCAGTATGCCCGTGACACCTGCCTGTACCAATCGAATGGCTTCCTGACGGCTTGTGCCGGCGGTCACAATGAGGAATTTGTTCCCGAGTCCGTTTTCCATGGATGTCGTGACCAGGTTCAAAGCACTCTCGGCGCCGACATTGACATCGAGCAGCACAACGGTTGCCTCACTCCCGCGCAACGCCGTGAGGGCTTCGGTGCACGAACCGAACCCGCCTGCGACTCTGAAATCGGGCTCCTTCTCCAGGCAGTGCGATAAGCCTTCCCGGAACATTGTGTGCTCATCCACCAGAAAAAGGCTGATCATTGCCGTGCCTGAGCCGCGCATATAAGAACCGCTGTTGAAACACGCGATATTTCGAATCGGACTTACTATTTCCCCGATGAGATCAAGTCTTTTAATTTACCACCTTCACACCCAAAGATACCGGGAGAGCTATCTTCCGGTCAGATATAGAGAAACGCTTTTATGTTAATCGAAATTATTGATTTGCTGTTGCCGAATCATGGGAGATAGACTTGCGTTTTCACCAACGCAACGCCGTGTTTCGCAGCCAGCCATGTAACGCTGGCGAGCATCGGCCGACGGTAAAGAGCCCCGGAGTATGAGGGCATTTTCCGGGTACCAGAAGGACTGCTTCGCGAGCGGCACAGTTTGGGTATAACACGGAGTTTCATCCGGCTGACTTGCGCCGTGGAGAAACGGATTTCTGTTTTTCAGCGGCTACACGCCGTCCAGGCAGGCGGCGCGGGTGACAGGTGTTGCCTTGATGCAGGTGCTTGAGTTGGGCGGCTCGACAGCGCGCCGCCAAATAAAAATTCCGGGAGGGATTTATGGGAGCGAATTCTACACAGGCGGTTGGGATCGTTTTGATGCTGGTTGGATTTACACTGCTGGCGGGTGCACTGGCCGGCGGAGGAATGCTCAGCGGAGTGGGCGCGCTGATACTGCTCGGCGCTGCCGTCTTCTTTTTTATGAAATGCAAGTCGTTGGAGCAGAACGAGTAGCCGGCCCGGCGGCATCAATCCGGAACGAGGAGATGGGGCAATGATTATCGCTGGAGTTGTGATTACGTTATTAGGCTTTCTGATCAGTGTCGCCAGCGTCGGCGTCATGTCGAACGTGGAGGGCCGCCTGGTCATGGTGCTGGTGGGTATTGCGGTGAGCTTGGCCGGGATCATCGGTGTGTTGAACCGCGCGTTTCTGAGCAAGGCGATCTGGAGGAAATAGACCCATGAAGAGAACACTACCGCTACTTGGAATCATCGTTATTCTTGGTTTGGCGCCTTTCGTGGCAGCGCAGGCTCCGGCGCCGGCGCCCGCCGCTCCGGCCGCTGCACCTGCCGCGCCGGCGGCCGCTCCCACTCCGATCACCGATGCCGATATTAAGGCAATTCCATCGCCTGACGCCAAAGCGCGCGTCAACGGAGATCCGGATGGGGGACTGACAGGCAACGTTTCCGATGTCCCGGTCGCAGATCCCATTACCGACAAGACTCCCAAAGCGAAAGGTCTTACTATTGGCGATATCGCCAACCAGGTAGGCCAGAATAAGATCGCTGTCAATTTTGTGTGGACTCTCGTCACCGGCTTCCTTGTCATGTTCATGCAGGCCGGATTCGCCATCGTGGAAACGGGCCTGTGCCGGGTCAAGAACGCCAATCACACGATGATGATGAACTTTATGGTGTACGGCGTCGGCATGCTTGCCTATTGGCTGATCGGGTTCGCCATTCAGGAAGGCGGCGTCGGCGCGGTGCTGAATCTCGGCAACTCGCCGGTGCTCAGCCGTGAGTTTGTAATAACGTTATTCGGCAAACCTTTCGGCTTGTGGGGTCAAGGCGGATACTTCCTCACACACGGCGGAGCCTATGACGTTTTTGTCATGGTCCTCTTCCTCTTCCAGATGGTGTTCATGGACACGGCGCTGACCATCGTAACCGGTACAGCGGCTGAGCGTTGGAAGTACGCCGCCTTCATCGTTTCGTCCTTTGTAATGGGTGCGTTCACGTATCCGCTCTATGCGAACTGGGCTTGGGGCGGCGGCTGGCTGGCCAATCTCGGCGCGAACTTCGGCCTCGGCCATGGATATGCGGATTTTGCCGGATCGGGAGTGGTGCACGCGGTCGGTGGCATAACGGCGCTGGCCATGGGAATGCTCATCGGGCCCAGAATCGGCAAGTTCACACGGGACGGCAAACCAATGGCAATACCGGGCCATGACCTTCTGGTCGTGCTCCTGGGGTGCTTCATCCTGGCATTCGGCTGGTTCGGATTCAATCCCGGATCGACGCTGGGCGCATCCGGCAATGGCAACCTGCGTATCGGTTCCATCGCGGTCGACACGATGCTTGCGGGTATGGCGGGATCTTTTGGCTCCATGCTTTACATGTGGCTGCGTTACGGCAAGCCCGACGCCTCCATGACCGGGAACGGACTCTTGGCCGGCCTGGTCGCGATCACCGCGCCCAGCGGTTTCGTAAATCCTGTCGGGGCAGTCATCATCGGGTTAATCGCCGGTGTTCTCGTGTGTCTCTCGGTGGAATTCGTCGAGAAATCCATGAAGGTCGACGATCCGGTGGGCGCCATCTCGGTGCACGGAACGAACGGGCTTTGGGGGGTAATCTCCGTCGGCTTGTTTGCGGACGGTAAGAGCAACTATGGCGGCTCATGGAACGGCGTAAACGGCAACGTCACCGGACTGTTCTACGGCGACGCCGGGCAACTGGTCGCGCAATTGATCGGGGTTGCGACGCTCATCGGGTTTGTATTCACGATGAGCTTCGTCATCAACTGGATCATCGACATCGTGGTCGGGCAGCGAGTGAGTTCGAAGACGGAGTTGGATGGCCTCGATCTGCCGGAAATGGGCGCGCTCTGCTATCCCGAATTTGAAGTCAAGGCGAGTTCGGTGGGAGCGTAAGATGTCCGCCGCGCTCCAACTGATCGAGACACCCCAGGTTCCGGTTCTCGATCGTCCCATACACATTCTGCCTGTTCCCTGGCGAGACCCTCATTCGGTCTCGCCAGACAAACTCAGGGAATATATCGGTTTCCTCGAGAAGGCCTGTGAGGAAAATCCCCGCTCCGCGGATTTGCGAACCTGTCTGGGGATGGCGTATGCGATGAACTACGACGTATACAAGTCCATGGACGCCCTGGAGGCGGCTACGGGCCTGGATGAAGCGCACTTCTTCGCGCAGATGAAGTACGCTGAACTCTTCTACCGGCTGCGGGCACTGGAACGCGCGGAAGAGGAAACGATAAAGGCGCTGGACTTGGCCGGTAACGGCTGGGAGTTGTCGATGGCGCGCAGGCAACTGCAGGAGATCCGGCAGCGTCGGCGCGAGGGCACCCAGAAACCGACCTGGAACAAGCCGCTCCGGACGCCGGCGCTGGTATTTCTCTCCCTCGTTGCGTTTCTGTTCACAATGATGGCGGTACTCAAATGAAATGGAAATATTTCGGAGGCGCGTGCCTGGTGGTGGGCGGCGCGCTGTTGAAAACAGGCGCGCCGGTCATCGCCATTGTGGCGGGCCTGGGGCTGGCCGCACTGGCGAATTTTCTACGCCATCGAGCAATCACCGGGCGCGGCGCGGCGATGGCGAAAGCACGATAACTTCCTGCGATAAGGACGGGTGAAAATCATGAAAAAGATCGAAGCCATCATTCAACCTCACAAGCTGGATGACGTTAAGGGAGCATTGCACGCCATCGGCGTAGAGGGGATTACAATCTCCGATGTGCGGGGCCACGGCCGGCAGAAGGGTCACACCGAGACCTATCGCGGCAACGAATACAAGGTCGACCTTCTTCCCAAGGTGAAGATGGAGATGATCGTTCCCGACGCCCGCGCCAGGCAGGTGGCGGAAACGATCGCCACCACGGCGAGGTCCGGAAAGATCGGGGACGGGAAAATTTTCATCTCAACCGTTGACGAAGCCATCCGCATTCGCAGCGGCGAAGAGGGCGAAAGCGTCCTTTAGCGCTTACGATCTCCGCATTCCGATACTCGAACCACCACAGACCGGCATAGCCGCGGCCTGAGGAGCGCGTTGTGAAGGCGGAATTATGCAACCAGCAGATATTGGCGATCTTGTCCGTCAGACCCTGATCGTACTGACCCTGATCATAGTCGCGGCCAAGCTCGGAGGCGAACTGATGGGACGCCTTGGCCAGCCGCCTGTTTTGGGTGAGTTGTTCATGGGAGTGGTCCTGGGCAATCTGAGTTTCTTCGGCATTACCCTGCTGGATCCGCTGAAGAATAACTCATTGCTCCGTGTCCTGGCGGAAATCGGCGCGATTCTGCTGTTGTTCGAAGTCGGCGTCGAATCCGATCTCGTTCAGTTGCTGGCTGTCGGCTGGTCATCGCTGGTCGTGGCGACTCTCGGAGTCATAGCTCCCATGATTCTCGGGTTCTTCGTCGCCAGACAACTGATCCCGGACGCGGGCTGGTTGAGCCACCTGTTCGTTGGCGGAACGCTGACGGCGACGAGCGTGGGAATCACAGCCCGGGTTCTCAAGGATCTTGGAAAAGCCAACACTAAAGAAGCCCGTATCATTCTCGGCGCCGCCGTCGCGGACGACGTCATCGGACTGGTGGTCCTTGCGGTGATCAGCGGCCTGACGACGGCGGCAATGTCGGGTTCCGGCGCCGGCAGTATCAGCTGGACGGCTACATTGTGGATCATCGTCAAGGCGTCGGTATTCCTGGTGCTTGCGGTAGTGGTGGGGCGATTCTGGTCGCAGCGGGTGTTCACCTACGCCGCCAGGCTGCGGGTTTCCGGAGCGCTGCTGGCGCTGTGCATCTGCTTTTGCTTCGCGCTGGCGACACTTGCCGGACTTGCGGGACTCGCTCCGATTGTGGGAGCGTTCGCGGCGGGCGTTGTCCTGGAAGAAGTTCATTATCAGCCGTTCCTGGAGCGTGGAGAACGCAAGGTGCAGGATCTCCTGTTTCCGCTGACAACACTTGTCGTCCCCGTATTTTTCGTCCTGATGGGGCTTCGCGTGGATCTGCACAGTTTTTCGTCGCTGCCGGTCCTGACCTTCGCGGGGCTCATCACTCTGGTCGCGATCGTCGGAAAACAGATTTGCGGTCTGGGAGTTCTGGAGCGGGGAGTGGATCGGCTGGCGATCGGGGTTGGAATGATTCCCCGCGGCGAAGTCGGACTGATTTTCGCCGGGCTGGGGAGTACGTTGATGCTGCGCGGCCGGCCGGTGCTGTCACAAACCACATTTTCCGCGCTCGTGCTGATGATCATGCTCAGCACTTTTATCACCCCACCTCTGTTGAAAGCGGTGTTTGAACGCAAGCGAGCGTGAGAGTTATCGCCGTGCTCGACCTGCTGAAACTCAAGACGTTCCTGGTGGTTGCCGCAACGCGCAGTTTCACCCGCGCCGGCGCGAAGCTCGGCTATTCGCAGTCGAGCGTCACGACCCATATACAAAGTCTGGAGCGTGAACTGGGTGTCCCGCTGTTCGATCGTTTTGGCAGAAGAGTCGTTCTTACCGAATTCGGCCACCAGATGCTCGAGCACGCGGGCAGACTCCTTGCGATGGCGGAAGAGACCAAGGATGCAGTCCGTAAACAGGGAAATCTGATCGGCCCTCTGTCTGTGAGCGCCCCGGAGGCGGTGATCACGTATCGTCTGCCCGAAGTACTTCGCAGGTTTCAGGCTTTCTATCCCCATGTTCACCTCAGCGTCGCTTCACGCGCGGATTCCCAAACACAGATTGACGAGGTGCTGGAGGGAACGCAGGATATGGCCGTCATCGCGGATGGACCGGTGCAATCCGATCAGCTTACAACGACTTGTCCGGGGACTGAGGAGATCCTGATCGTCAAGTCCCCGGATTACGAATTCGCGGGAGCTGAGCCCTTCCGGTGGCAGGAGTTCGCAGCCGCGCGCGTCCTTCTCACAACCAGGGATTGCGCGTTTCGATTGTTATTTGAGCGTGTTCTGGAGGCTGCGCAGATTTCCCTGACGGATACCATGGAACTGGGAACGATCGAGGCCGCCAAGCAGTGCGCGATAGCGGGAATGGGGCTGGCCGTTTTGCCCAGGATGGCTCTGGTCCCGGAACTAAAGGACAAACGACTCTTCTCGCTGCCCTGGCCGGGAACCGGCTTCCCTGTGAATCTTCAGATGATCCGCCATCGCGACCGCTGGGTCTCGCCTGCCCTCGAGGCGTTGTGGGGACTGGCGGAACAGGGTTTGGCGAAAGCAGGCTGAAGCCTCCACGCAGGCGCAAACCCCAGTGGTCGTCTGCCGTATCTAAAAGCATCCGCATTCTCGTCATGCGTGAATTTGAGCGGCGTCACCGCATTCCTTTACTGTCAGGGCTGCCCTGTGCGGCTGTTGGCGACCTCCAGACGCCATAGCGACGGAACCCATGCGCCGGCTCGCGTGAGACGATCAAAACTACTCTTGCCCTTCAGGATGAGGGTGGCGATGCCGTAAGCCATGAGGCCTTCTGCCGCCAGAAGTACCAAAAAAACTTCCGGCCGCCGATAAAACCGATAAACACAGATTCCAGGTAAATCGCAACCCGATGCGGCCGGGCGCATCTAAATAAATAGACATGAAAGCCCTAAGATTCGGACTTGCGATGAGCTTGTTCGCAACTATCTGTTTCGCCGACGTCAGCGGCGTGGCGAATTTCCATCAGGTCGACCGGAATGTTTATCGGGGCGCACAACCTAACGCCGAAGGACTTAAGAATCTTGCCGGTATGGGGGTGAAGACCATCATTGACCTTCGCCATGGAAAAGATCATTCGGACAACGAACAGAAGGCGGTGGAGAGCCTCGGCATGCGTTATATCAACGTGCCGATGGAAGGACTTTCCGCGCCGACAGACGAGCAGATTTCCAGGCTTCTGGCAGTACTGGACGCGGTGGACCAGGGCGCGGTGTTCGTCCACTGCAGAGAAGGCAAGGACCGGACCGGAGCCGTAGTTGCCTGCTACCGGATCGAGCACGACCACTGGAGCAACGGCCAGGCGCTTGACGAGGCCAAAGCGTATGGCATGAGTCCGATGCAGCATCCGAGACAGAACTATATTCTTAACTTCGACAGGGCCCCGGCATAGAGGCACGGTTTTCCGCGGGTGCGCCGGTAAGAAGTGCGCGCCGGTAATATGCTGGACAGGAACTGACCAGGATCGCGAAGACAGCATCGATTGTGGCATTCCTGATGGCGGGGGGAATTGTTCTCTCGGCGCTGTCGGGACAGATTTTTCTTCTCCTCTTCGCAATCATTCCGCTGATCGCCGGCATTGGCATTCTGCGCCGACGCGTGTGGAGCGCGTGGGGATTTGCACTTTACACACTCGCACAGTTGCTGCCCGTAGCGTTTGTTCTGGCGCGAACGAGCGGCGGCACGAGTCCTCCCGGAGCCGTCGCCGCCGTTGTTCTGGCGGCGCTTTTGGTTCCGCTGTTTTTCTTTGCGGGGAGATCGCTGAAGCGCACCGGAGCACGGCGCGGCCGAGCGTGGTTGTGGATCGCCGCATCCGCAGTGAGCGGTCTTTCGCCCTTCTTTGTCCAGGCATTCGTGGTTCCGACACCCACGATGGAGGATACTCTCCTCGCCGGCGACCGCATCCTCGTTCAGCGCTTCCCCGAACCTCATCCCACACGCGGCGATCTGATTGTCTTTCGCTATCCGATCGATCCGCGCCGGACATTTGTGAAGCGGGTCATCGGCATTCCCGGCGATCGCATCCGGATTTCGGGGAAAGTTGTATATCGGAATGGCGCCGGGATCAATGAACCGTACGCGGCGCACAAAACGGACTATATCGATCCGTACCGGGATAACTTCCCGAGTGAGCCCAACGCTCCGTTGGCGGATGCCGCAATGGACATGCTGAAAAATCATGTATCAAACGGTGAAGTCGTGGTGCCCGACGGTAAATACTTCGTCCTCGGCGACAATCGGGATCGCTCACTGGACAGCCGCTATTGGGGATTTATCGATTCGGGCGACCTGATCGGCAAGCCGTTGCTGATCTATGATTCCGAAGAGCAGACAAACGGGCGCCGCGTGCGGTGGTCCCGGATATTGAAACTATTGTGATCCCGCGGCGGCGCACAGCAGCTCGGGTGGCTTAACTTCCTCATTCCCGCCTGAACTGTCCTCTGCTCCTCAATGGCAAAACATATGCACATTTTTCTGTGCTCATGGGAGCGAAGTAATTCATGGAGGTTTAATGCAATGAAACACACCTTACTAAGCGGCGCTGCCTGTGCGGGTTTGTTATTTTTCGCAATGGCTGCCGGCAACGCGGCGGCACAGACCTATCACGACGACGATACCTGGCACAATACCCGCCAAGGCTACTTCACGGGGAATAACTGGCGGATGCATTTGTTTGAACGAGTCCAGGCCGATCTGGACCATGTCCAGTCAGGTGCTTTTGCCGGAGCCGATGAGTTCCGGATCGTCCGCACCAAACAGGAGGTTTCCGAACTGCAGATCAAGCTGACTCAGGGCAAGTATGACCAGCCGGAACTGGACGACGTGATCGCCGGCATCGAAAGGGTGCTGGCGGACAATCGGCTCGATCCGCGCGATCGTGACATGCTCAACGACGACCTGAGCCGCGTTCGCGACTATCGTGCCCATCATGAAGATTGGCACTAAAGCGCAATAGTCGACCAGCGCGGACATGCGGCTACCAGCCGCGTTCTTTGCAACGAGCAACGCGCCTGGCAGGCGCATGTACTTAATTACGAAAGCGCTTTAAACGAAATGAAAAAGGCGCGGAGCCCGCAGGAGGGTTCCGCGCCTTTTCATCAAACCGCGTCGGATACGTCAGACAGCAAGGTACAGTTTGCTGCCGTCGCGGTTAACCAGCAGAAGCGATTCACCATTCGAGTGGCGTACGGCGTTCGAGACATCGTCCGCACTGGCCACCGCTCGGTGGTTCACTTCCTGAATGACATCGCCCTCCTTCAAACCGGCCTGCGCTGCCGGACTGGCAGGGTCAACATCGGTCACCACTACGCCTCGAGTATTGGCGGGCAATCCCTCCTGGCGCGCGGTCTGCGCATCCAGAGGCTCGACCGAGACGCCTTCGAGAGCACGTTCCGCCTCTCCGCCATTTTCGCGGCTGGCCCGCTCCACCTTCGCACCGGGCAGTTCACCGACCTGCGCCGTGACGTCTCTGGTTTGTCCGTCGCGGAATACCTTCAGATGAACCGTCTGGCCGGGATTCATCATCGAAACGTCCATCCGGAGCTGGTTGCTTTCCGCAATGTTCGTTCCGTTCATCGCGAGAATTACATCACCCGACTGCAGTCCGGCCCTCTGTCCGGGGCTGTTGGGGCTCACATCGGTCACCATCGCGCCCTCGGGGTTGTTCAGGCCAACGGCCTTCGCGATCGAAGGAGTCACTTCCTGAATCGTCACGCCGAGATAGGCGCGCTGCACGGATCCGTGAGTAACGATCTGGTCCATCACATTGCGGGCGAGATTCACCGGCACCGCAAAACCGATGCCCTGATTGCCGCCCGAACCCGGCGCCAGAATGGCCGTGTTGATTCCGATCAGTTCGCCGCGATCATTGACCAGCGCGCCGCCGGAGTTACCGGGATTGATGGAAGCGTCGGTTTGAATGAAATCTTCGTAGTCTTCGATTCCGAGACCGGTCCGGCCAGTCGCGCTGACGATTCCCATGGTCACCGTCTGTCCGATTCCATAGGGGTTGCCGATGGCCAGCACCGCATCGCCGATCCGCATTTTGGCCGAATTCCCGACCGTGATCACGGGCAGGTTGTTGGCGTCGATCTTGACCACCGCGATGTCCGTTTTGGGATCGGTACCGATAACTCTGGCTTTGAATTCGCGCCGGTCGGGAAGCGTGACTTCCACGTCGGTAGCGCCATCCACGACATGATTATTCGTCAGGATGTAGCCGTCGGGGCTGACGATGACGCCTGAGCCCAGCCCGCCCTCACGGTGCGAGCGCGGCGCCTGCTGCTGGAATCCGCCATTGCCGCCGAACGGATTGTCGTTGCCGAAAAACTGTCCAAAAGGATCGGCCTGCTGTTCCGAAAAACCGGCCGGAGTTTTGACAACCTTCGACGCGGAAATCCGGACGACTGTGGGCATGGCGGCGCGTGCCGCCGGAGCCATGGTGATTTGGCTGGGCGGCTCATTGGCATCCGCCAGCTTGAGAGCGATGTGCGCGCGGGATTCGAGAGCGGCAACCGCCAACCCTCCGCATACCGTCAGGGCGCACGCTACGGCAAGCGCTTTTGTTCGCAAGTGAAATGGTTTCAAGTGAAGCTCCTTAAATTCTCTTCGGGAAGACGGCAAGCATGGGTAGCGTCTCTCTACAGGGACAGCGCCCGTTGCGCTTCAGGCGTTCTTTTGTTCGCCTGTTGAAGTAGACGCGCGAGGCTTTGATTGGTTTGACCGAATGGTTTGAAGCGCGGAACTGCGCCATCATTTGCGGCGGCCGTGCAACCGATTCGTCCGGCCGGCGTCAAAGCGCGGAAGACAGCGAAAGATAGAATAAGCGGTTTGAAGAGATTTACTCAGCTTGCGATTCTGGGCGCAGCCGCTCTCATTGCCGCCTTCGCCGCGGAACAGACCCGCAACCTCCCGCCGGGTCTCTACGCCAACTTCACGACTTCGGAAGGCCTTTTCACCGCCAAGCTCTACGAAAAATACACGCCTATTTCGGTCGCGAACTTCGTTGGCCTGGCCACCGGAACCAAGGCCTGGAAAGACCCGCGCACCGGCGCGATGGTGAACCGGCCAATGTACGACAACATCACGTTCCATCGCATCATCCGCGGGGAGATGATCCAATCGGGCGATCCCACAGGCACCGGCAAGCACAATTGCGGATTTACGATCCCCGATGAATTCCTGATCGGCCTGAAATTCAACGCGCCGGGAAAACTTGCCGTCGCCAACACGGGCCAGGCGGATTCCGGCGCCTGCCAGTTCTTCGTCACTGTGGGCACAGTATCGCGCTGGGACAACAACTATACGATCTTCGGCGAGGTCGTGCGCGGCATGAACGTCGTGCAGGCCATCAACAACACGCCGTTGAAGGGCGACACGCCCGTCGATCCGCCCCGCCTGATCAGCGTGCGGATCGTGCGCATCGGACCGGAGCCGAAACCCAAAACCAGGAAATAGCCCGCGCTATTGCGAGGCAATTGCGAGGAAGGCATTTTGCTGCGTTTCGCCGTCGGCGAGCAGCGCCACCACCAGGTCGTCGCCGGTTTGGATCCCGGTTGGAACAGCGACCTTGAACTGATAGACGCCGGTTCCCACCAAACCCGCGGATGTGGCGCCGGCAACAATGCCGTCAATCACGATCACCGGCGGCGCGGGCATCGGGAACACGGAGGATATCACCTGGCCGTTGGGGAAGGCCGGAGAGGTCTGGCCGAAACCGGTCGCAAAGATCGAGATGGTTTCACCCGGTTTGGCGGGGCTTGAAGTGGCTCCCTTGACTAATCCCGCAGGACCCACGAATGTGCCGTCGGCGTGCTCCGCGAAGATGTAGACGTCGCCGTTTGCCGTATTGGTTCCGAGGGTGAAAAACGCAGGTGCGATGATCTGGACCGGCACCGGAATCGTCGCACTCGTCAAACCGTTATTGGTCGTTTGAATCTGCGCCGTGCCGGGTTGAATGTCGGCAGGCACAAGAAAATTGATTTGCGTATTGCTCACGTATGAGACTGGGGCCGCCTCGCCATTTATGGTGACGCCGACGCCATTCACCGCAGTCGGAAGAGTGCTGCCGGCGATCTGCCATGTGCCTGTGGTCGCGGACAGCCCGGCGCCTTTAATGGTGACCCAGGCATTCGGCGAAACAGGACCGGCCACAAAACTGGCCGCGCTCACGATGCCGCCGGTCAGGAACGAAGGGGACGACTGGATGCTGCCGAGCAGGCCGTGCGATTCAACGGGGTCGTTATTCGGTCCTCCGCCGGGTCCCGCCGTGAAATAGAGAGCGCCGGGGTCCGCGTTCCGAGCGGCTCCTCCGAAGTTGAGCGACCACAAGCCCTGCTCCACAATCGGGTTTCCCTTGAGGTCGCTCAAGGCGCCGTTTAACTTTCCGGTGGCGGCATTAAACGCGTTGATCTTCCCGTCGCCGAAATTGCCGACCAGCAGGGAGCCGCCAAAAGGCCCGAAGGTCGCCGGGGCGATCGCCATGCCCCAGGGCGAATTGAGCGACCCCTGTGCGATCAGGTTTCCCAGCAGATTCCCGGATTGATCGAACATTGCGACAAAGCCGTTCCCCAGACCGGCGACATCGTCGTGCTTCATGGCGTCCTGTTTCGCGTACGTGACGAACAAAGCGCCGCCCATGTTCTGCACATTGAATGGCGCGAAACCCGCCGGGATGGCCGCGTCGACGAAAGCTTTCGCGTTCACCACCGGGGTAAAGCCGCCGTCGTAGACATCAACGTTGCCGCTGTTGAAATTCGCCGCGAACAACAGCGGCGCAGTTGAAGTTCCACCCAACGCGCATCCTTTGTAAACGGCTCCCGACTTTGAGTTGTCAAACAGGATATGGGCATGCGTGGCATCAACGGACGAGTTCCAGCCGGAAATCACCCCGTCTTCGGCGCAGAAGAGGAAGGACGCGGGCTTCCCCGCCGCGACGTCCAGCACGGCAGTGTTCGAACTGAACGTATTTTGGATAACGCCGGTAACAGGTCCTCCGGTGAGAGCACCGCCAGCCGAGGGAATGCTTACCACGAGGGCCGTAATCGCGCCCGTGCCGTCGTAAAGAGTCGAAGTGCCGGAACCGTTGTTGCCTACCCAGAACGGCGATGCGCCGAAACCGTTGCCCCACGGGTTGATGAGATTCGGGTCCTGATGGTCGGCGATTCCCGGCAAGTCCGACACGAGATTGTGCACGAGAAAGGTGTTTGAGGCGGTCGTTTGTCCCGCGAGCGGTAAGCCGACGGCGGCAGCAAGCGTCCAGATCTTAACAAGGGTGCGGCAATGTTCGAGACTCATCCCCGGACAATAACGGGTATCCGGATAAAAGTCATGCCGAAGTTGTAAACATGATGCAACGGTCTTTACGCGTCGTCGCGAAGCTCACAAAATCTACAACGTCACGGGCCCTATTTTCGGGCAGGCCGCCGGCCCAGGAATTCGAACATCCTGCACTTGTTGCCGTTCAGCGACAGCGATTCATGAACGTTGAAATGAACCTGTAGCCACGGAGCGGTGATCGATTCCACTTCGTCCTCGGAATGGTGATGGGCAATACAGGACATCCGGCCTGCCGCGTCATTCACCGCAAAATTGCCGGAACGCCACCCCATTGCGATCCCGGCCGCATAGCGCGCCCCGTAGCCTTCGGGGAAAAGCAGGAAATCATGCACGTAGAAATGGCCTTTTGGCCCAACCAGCGCACTCGCCCGCTTCAGTACAGCCAGCCAGTCGATAACGGAAGGGAAGCAGTTAAGGACGCGGGTCAACAGAACCACGTCGAATGACCCGGCAACTTCTTCGCTGAGAATATCGACAGTCCGGAATTCCACGCGATCGGATAAGCCCGCATCGGCGGCACTGAGTTTTGCTCCCTCGATCGCGGCTGCATTGACGTCGATGCCGAGCACGTTCAGGCCGTGCCGGGCGAGAAACAGAGGTACGCCGCCTTTATTGCAGCCGATATCCAGCGCGCGCGATCCCGCAGGCAGGTGCTCTGTCACCACGTCCGGAAGGTGATCAGAAATCGTAGGCCGGAAGTCTATCCCGGCCCAATCCCGATACTCTCCGGCAGCCTTCACTGCGCGGGCTTATTTCTCGGAGCCGACCAGGTGCTTCAGGTCGCGGTTATTTTCCTGGCAGATGTACTCCAGGATTTCCTGATTCGGATACCAGTTGGCGAACGTCACGACCGTCCAGGGCTTGGTGTAGTAATCCGGATCGTCGATGGTGGCTTCGACCTTAAGAGTGTTGGAGTCCGTCCGCGTGAACTTCTCGGTGACATGGAGCTTCTCGCCGTGCGGGTGTCCGGCGGCATCCAGCCAGGTGCGATCGTTCATGCCGATCGTGTCGACGACGAGCGTATCGCCTTCCCACTTACCGGTCGAGTATCCCAGATAGGTCGGGTTCGGATCTTTGGGTTGTGGACGGCCGTCCAGCCAGATGTTGCGCCATACGTGCGCACCGCCTTCGTACACGAAAACGACTCGTTCCGGCAACTGGAAGATCTCCGTCGGATACGGCGTATACATCATGCGCGGCACGCCGGGAGGCAGGCAGAATCCCTCGGGATCGTCCTTCGAATTCGTGGCCGTGGCTTCGTCGAAGACCTTCTTGCCCGCGGCGTTGAACGGCACTTCGACCGGCTTGGTGTGCGTACGGCCGGCGCTGGCGATGCAGGGTTCATCGTCAACCGCGCATCCCTGCTTCTGCATATCGATGATGTAAGGAACCTGCCAGATGCCGCGCATTTTGGCGTCGACACTCTGGGAATTACCGCCGAGATCGGGCTTCCCGGCGTTAGCGCCGAGGTACGGATCGTTCGGCAAATGCGGCGTGGGGCCAGCGGGCGGGCGCGGCCGGCCACCACGGCCTCTGCCACCACCACGGCCGAAGGCGCCTGCGGGCGGAGCACCGGGAGCACCTGCGCCGGGCGCGGGAGCCTGCTGAGCAGCCGCGGTCGGGGCCAAATAGACAGCGGCCGCTACCGCCGCCAGCGCAATGATCGAACACTTGACAAAGCTTTTCACGCCTTACAGAATATCAGGCCCTGCCGGTCGGCAAAATGCAAAGAAACGTAAGTACGGACTGCCTTTACTTTTTCTCGGCCGAAGTTGTCGTGTCAGGCCCCATTCCGACGATCTCGATGACGCAGTCCGCGGCCTTCGCGCCGTCATAATGGATGCCCTTCGCGTAGTGAGTGACGAAGCTCCCGGCAGGCATCGGAGTGGTGCTGTTGGGATCGTATTTCGTCCCCGTCCCGACCCACCAGGTACCCGAGATCACGTAGATGTAGCGGTCGTTGGGATGGAAGTGCGGCCGGCTCATGTGGCCGGCGTGCCAGCGCAGCAATTCGACGTAAAGACCGGGTTTGGAAGGATCGCCGGCCAGGATCGCCCGGGCGGAATTTGCGTTATCCACCCACGGAATCTTATCCGGCAGAATCATCTTGATCGCCGTCGGATCCTGATCCGCGGCCATTACCGATCCGACTGTGGCGAACGCCGCGAGGGCTGCGGTAACCAGACCGATACGCCTGAGTGCTGGGAACTGAGACATGATTGTGGCTCCTTACCTAATCAGCTTATTACGCTTCACGAAGGCATCCGCACTACGAAGGCAATTTGCACGAGAAGCTGGATGCGTCATTGGTGCTGCCCGTACCTTTGTAGACGGCGACCTGCGGATAAGCGCACAGCGGACGCGTCCGATCCACCTGCCCGCCGCTCACGTGCGAGGCCACGATCTCTTTCGGCGCCGTACCGGACTCCCGCCAACGCTCGATGACCGCCATCTTGTTGAACTGGTCTGGACCCTCGCCGCCCTGGCAGTGCATCATGCCGGGCACCATATAGAGCTTCATCCAGTCGTCCTGCTTCGATCCCATTTTGGCCAGCACGCCGTTATAGAAGTTGATCGTATTGCCCGGCGGGATGGCCTGATCCGCCCATCCGTGATAGAGCAGCAACTTGCCGCCGTGGGCTTTGAACGGAGAAAGGTCGTAAGTATGCGCGTCGATGAATCCGGCCTTTTCGTCCGCCATCGCCACATCGCGATCGAGATCGAATGTCTTCCAGTCCCAATCCGCATTCTGATAGCCGAGGATACGGATGCTGTCGATTCCGCCGCCTGGCTGAGTGGGAATGTTTCGCAGCGAGGCGTACTGCAGTTCCCCGCCCGGTTCGAATCCGGTCCAGATGGTTTCGCCCTTTTTCGTTTTCACGTCGGCGTAAACGACTTTGACCAACCGCACCTGCGCCGCTGTCAGGCAATTGTCGGAGTCGCCGTTTTTGCAGAGCAGCACGGAAGGATCGAACTTACACTTGTGCGGGTCGCCGATCAACCCGTCTTTCACGCCGTCACGCGCGTCGCATTGCTCCATCACGGCTTTGTGCAGCGTCTCGACTTTGGCCGGAGTCAGTGCGGCTTCCTGCCCCAGATGAATCTCTTCGATCGCTCTCGCTACGCTGGACGCATGCAGATGAAGATGCGGATTCGCGGGCGCTCCCGCTACCACGCCATCGAAATCGTCGGGATAGCGCGTCACTTCCACCAGTGCCTGTCGCCCGCCTGTGGAACAGCCGTTCCAATAGGAATACTTCGGGCCTTTTCCATAAAATGCCGCTGTAATCGCCTTCGATTTGACGACTGTTTCATGCACCGCGCGATAGCCGAAGTCGACAATCTTCTCCGGATGTCCGAGCGCGAACATGCCGTTGCCGCCTTCATGACCAGTGTCGGTTGAGGCCGACGCATAACCTTCCTTCAGCGCCTGCGCCATCGCCCCGTAACTGATCACACCCGCCCATCCGCCGTTGCCGACCACTTCGATCTTGCCGTTCCAGTTCTCGGGCATCCAGACTTCCATCCTGATGTCGGAGTCCGAGGAAGGCTTGAGTGTCGCCGCTACCCGGCAGTACGCCGGAAGAATCAACGGAGGAGCCTGCGGACCGCGTCCCGCACCACGACCACCAGCAGCGCCGCCTCTACCCGCCGCGCCTGCACGACCCGGCGCCACACCGCCTCCATCCGCGTTCTGCGCCGGAGCGCGATAAGGCCCGGCTGCAACGCTCGTAACGGTGGTGAAAGTCGTATCGGGCAGCGAAAGAGATTTCAACTGATCACAGGCGGACTGCGCGTAGGCGCCGCCCGCAAATGCCAGCAACAACAAAACGGTCGTTTTCATCGAAGTTCTCCTGACAAATCGCCGGCGACAAAGATCGCCGGCGGTACAGCGTTTGGTATGCGTTCTACGGCATTTTGCAGGTGAAACTGGCTGCGTCGTTGGTGCTGCCCACACCCTTATATGTCGCGACCTGCGGATAGGGACACAGCGGGCGCGTCATGTCGATGTTATTCCCGCTGACGTGTGCCGCGACGATCTGCTCAGGCGCGGTACCGCCTTCACGCCAGCGCTCCATCACCGCCATCTTGTTGAACTGATCGGTACCGACTCCGCCCTGGCAGTGGTTCATACCGGGAACCATGTAAAGCTTCATCCAGTTATCCTGCTTCGCCCCCATCTTTTTGAGCACGTTCTCGTAGTAGTTGATCGTGTTTTCGGGCGAAATCGCCGTGTCGTTCCAACCGTGATAGAGCAGCAGTTTGCCCCCGTGCGCTTTGAACGCGGAGAGATCATACGGTACGTTTACGTAACCGAACTTCTCATCGGCCGCGGCAACGTCGCGGTCCAGATCGTAGTTGTGCCAGTCCCAATTCGCGTCCTGATAAGTCGCGATCTGGAATGTGCCGAGGATGAGTGAAATCGGCGCTTTCACCGGGTTCAACTGCGTCCACACCAGTTCGCTGCCGGGTTCCTTGCCGGGGAAAATAAATGTCCCATCTTTCTTTTTGGCAGCCGCATAGACCAGCTTCGCTCCCGCTACCTGTTCGGCAGTCAGGCAGGCATCGGAATCGGCGCCCTTGCAGAGGAGCACGCCGGGATCGAACCTGCATTTGCGCGGGTCGTTCAACAGACCGTCCTTCACGCCATCGAGCGCGTCGCATTGCGCAAGCACTGCTTTGTTCAAAGTCGCCAGCTTGCCGCGCGTCATGAACATGCCTTCGTTCTTGAGAGCCGTGGTTGCGACATTCATATCCCACGCATGCAGATGCGTCTGCCAGTTCGCCGGCGCGCCCGCGATCACCGCGTCGAAGTCGGTGGGAAACTTCTGGGCTTCCATCAGTCCCTGGCGTCCGCCGGTGGAGCAGCCGTTCCAGTAATTGAGCTTCGAAGTCTTTCCATAGAAGGCATTGATGATGGCCTTCGACTGCACCGTCATCTCATGGTTCGCGCGGTATGCGAAGTCAACGAGCTTCTCCTGATGGCCGAGCCCGAAAGCCGGATCCCCTCCGGTATGACCGGTGTCATTGGAAGCCGTTGCATAACCTTCTTTAAGAGCCTGCGCCATTGCCGGGAAAGTGATCGACCCGGCCCATCCGCCGTTGCCGACGGCCTGGAACTTGCCGTTCCAATCCGAAGCCGGCAGCCACAACTCCATTTCGATGTGCGAGTCGGATGACGGCGCAAGCACCATGGCCACGCGGCAATAAGCAGGCAGCATCAGCGTAGGCGCGCCACCGCGTCCGCCAGGTGCTCCACGCCCCGCGCCACCACGTCCCACGGGAGCGCCGGCGGCCGCGGCCTGAACTGCTGCCGGACCTGTCGGAGGCCGGAACGGTCCCGCCGCGACCGATTCCACCGTCGTGAAGGTGACGTTCGGAAGCGTGAGCGACTTTAGATTCTCGCAGGCCGTCTGCCCGAAAGCCGTGGACACCAAGCCGGAAAACGCCAGCGCGGAAAGAGCGAAAATGCTACGGATCATGCTGTGGTTCATAGGATAGCCTCGCTTGGCCTCACACCTGATGCAGGATGGGGCAAGTAGTTGAAGCTATCACATCGGAGGTGCGGTCGCCAGACATGGCTTGACGTTAAGGAGACCTAAAAATACGTGCGAACTAAAAAGAAAATCCCGGATTTTTACCGAAAAAAACTTGAAATCGGATGCGTATCATATTGTACAATCGCTTATCTATGAGAAATCATGTTGCCGCGGTTTTGTTCTTTGCCCCCATTCTGTGCTTCGGTCAGGGCACGATGCCTCAGACAATAACGTTCGCGAATCCAGGCAATCAGACAATGGGAGCGGGCCCAGTCACGCTTGCGGCCACATCGAACTCAGCTTTGGCTGTCACCCTTCAGGCAACTCCGGCGAGCGTTTGCACTTTAATGGGAAGCATGCTGACATTGGTAGCGAACGGAACCTGTACAATCACGGCAAGTCAGGGAGGGAATGCAACTTACGCCGCTGCGGCTTCCGTAACCCAAATCATAACGATCAGTCCGCAGTTTCCCGGCGTCGACCTCGTTTTGGGAATCGGCTCCCTCATAACATCCAACCGTACGAGCTACACCGTGAACACAACCACGAATGTTCTTGAAGGCGGGCAGATCGGCCGAGCTTCTCCACAACTTCTCGCTGGCGTTTCATTCCAGCTCCCGTGGGACTTTAAGAGCCGTACTAAAGCTAATGTGTCATCGGCGCATAAATGGGATGACATGTACCGCCCAATGCATGCGTTCGTAAGTCTCAAGTTTTCCACCGCGACAAATACGCCCCTGGTCGGCTATACCTTTGGTCTCACCTATCGGCTGCAGAAGTATTTGGATTTTCTTGTCGGCTATACATTAACAGAGTTCGACGAGCCATCTCCCGGCTTCGCCGCGGCAGCAGCCCTGGTTGTGGCAAATAACCCAACCCTTTACCCGACATACAATGCCAGCACTATGAATAACAATCATGCAGGAGCCTTCGACGGATTCCCCACACAGTGCGTCGCCGGTGCCCTCTATTGCGGCGGCGGTGGCACGACTCCCGCAGCAAAGGGCACTTCACTGTATACAGGCTCGATAACAGAAGAGCACTTCCGCGGCGGCCTGATGATCGGGATCTCCGTGCCCATATCGCTCAATGGTCTCTTCAATATCCCGAAGGCGAACCAGTGACCAGCGTCTGACGGTCAGATGGCGACACGTTTTACTCATTTTGTAATCGCCGTCTGCTTGACAGCAGCGTTATGTCCGCGACCGGCGCTGTCCTATAAGCTGTCTCCCCGCGGAACGAAAGTCGATGTTGCCGTTGCCAGGCAATACAGCAGCTGGTTCGACAAAATCGTTACCAATCTGGCGCGGACGGGCGCGGACCATTTTACGGAACCTGTTCACGAAGAGATCACAAACCGGATCTACAATTGCAACGACGACGATCCGCTGTGTAACGACCCGGACAGCGACTACGCAGGCCCCTATATTCTTGCCGGCGTTCGTTGGAACGACGATCCGCCATTCCAATTACAAAAGGGCGAAGCGAAGAATCTGCCCTGCAGGACCGATCAAACGATCCGCTTTACGACGCAGCCCCGCTGTTGGGTTGCATTGTTCCAGGACGCCGGACAAAAGGCGGCGAAGGGAATACCGCTCAATGCCGGCACCCATGCCTCGCTGCTTGCCCGGTCGCATTATGGCGACCTTCAATTCCTTCACGCCATGGCCTCGGCCGATGGCGAACCGGCGAAGGATACGCACGACAAAATCATGATGTGGGCCGAGTTCACGTGGAAGGTGAGCAACGGCGACTATCCGCCGGATGCAGCCCTTAACACCATTACGATCCTTGGTTTCGAAGGATTTTTCGGTGACAGCGGCAAGCAGGTCCAGGACCTGTTCGCATTGGGTAATCCGGCCCTGAAGAATTGGGTCGCCGAAGTTGCGCTTGGAAGCCTCCTGCATGTAATTGAGGATAGTTTTGCCGGCGGTCACGTCGATCGCGCGAACGAAGGTGGCGTTTGCCCCGCATCCGGGAGCCTCCGGACACCAGGTCCGGTCAGGGAATTCTATTCGTACATCAACCAGGACCCCGACAAACACAGCGAGAAGGACAAGAGGAGTGCTTTCCTTGAAAGTTTGAAGGGGAACAATCCGACGGTCGTGGACGTCGGACGCACTGTCGTTGAGTACCACAACAAACACGCCCCTTGGGATCAAATCCGGCCGTATCTCGATTGCGTTTTTCAGGTTGTGGACCCGCAGGCTAAAGCCTCTCCGGGAGCCGCGTTCCAGCGCGATTGACGCCCCTGTCAGCCTCCTCTCTCAAGCGTCGTTCCACACTTCCCGCGCCGTCTCCACCACCAGGCGCAGCTTGCTCCACTGTTCTTCGTCCGTCAAGAGGTTCCCATCCATCTGCGATGCAAACCCGCACTGCGGACTCAGCGCAAGGTTCTCCATCGGCACGAAGCGGCTTGCCTCTTCGATACGCCGCGCAATCCGATCCCGCGATTCCAGCTCCGGCAATTTGCTGCTCACCAGCCCCAAGACGACACCTTTGTTTTTCGGTACGAAACGCAACGGCTCAAACGTGCCGGCCCGCTCGGACTCGTACTCCAGCAGAAACAGATCCACATCGAGCTGACCGAACAGCTTTTCCGCAATCGGGTCGTAACCGCCCTCGGCATACCAGTGACTTCGGTTGTTGCCCCGGCACAGATGGATGGCAAACGTGACATCGTCATTCTTCTCCGCCGCTGCCCGGCGCGCCCCTTTCAGACAGGCGTTGTCGGCGCGAATTGCCTCGTCGAGCGCCTCGTCGGGGTCCATCCCCATCTCTTCTTTGACGTACTTCCGCCACTTGGGATCGATGTAATAGCTGTAGCGCGGCGCATCGATCTGGATATACTTCACGCCGTCCTTCACCAGCGCCGCCATCTCCGCCTGAATGATCGGCACGATGTCCCAAAGCAGATCGGAGCGCGTGGCATACGCCTTCTCGCTCATCCCTTTTTTGTAAATGAGGGCCGGGAACTGGTTGGCCGTCGGCAAAGTGATCTTGAGATCGCCCGGACTATGCTGCTTCAGAAAATCGAGCTCATGTTTTGTCAGCCGCCTCGTCTGCCGGATCTTCTCCACCACCACGCCCGCAATGGTTCCCGTCCCCAGCGATTTGCGGTCGGCCCGGGCACTCTGCCATGCGCGCCCGATGTCGGCCTCATGGTCCAGGCCTTCAACGGAATCGTAGAAATCGCCCATGAAACCGTTCCGGCGAAACTCGCCGTCGGTGAATATTTTGAGGCCGGCTTCCTTTTGGCGCGCCAGGGCCTGCAGGATACAGCGATCTTCCAGCGCCGTCAGTTCCCCGTCGGTAATCGCAGGATTTTTTCGCGCATCCTTCAATTCCTGGGTACGCAGCAGACTGCCGACATGGTCGGCCCGATAAGTAATGGTCATGAGTCTGGCCTGGCTACTTGCCTGCCGGCTTGCTCTCGGCTGCTTTGTTCTCTGTACGGCCAGCTGCCTTCAGCAATTCGTCTTTGGTCGCCATACGCCCGTGCAGCCCGAGAATTTTGTCGTAATTCAGCTTCAGGCGATCCAGATTATCCACCAGAGCCACAGTGTACGGGCTCACCGGATTGGGGGTCGGCGCATTCGCTGCTCCCGGCGTATAGAGGTCCGCTTCCACCACGATCTTCTCTTTCGGAAGATACGCAATCAGCATTCCCTCGTTGTGCTCGTTGGGGATGTGATAAAGCTCGATCGTGTGCGTGCCGTCGGTCAGAATCTTTTTCTCGCCCACCGCTTCAATCACCGCCTTCTTTTTCGACTGCAGCAGCTTGTCGGGCGCCAGCGTACGCGGCATGGCGAATGTCTTCTCGTAATACGGCTTATTCGTCTGATAAGTAAGGATGGTCGCGCCTTCAGCCGCATAAGTGCGGATGCCGCCCGCATGATCGAAATGCGCGTGGGTGTTGATCAGATACTTGATCGGCTTGTTGAAATACAGCTTCTTGACCTCGCTGATTACCGCGCTCGACCTCGCCTCGTCCAGCGGCCCTTCGATCACCACCACATAGTCGTTGAAGTTTACGATCACGCTGTGATGCGTGCCGCCGGTGAAGTAATAAACGTCCTCGGCCACCAGTTGCTCGTCCACGCCGAAGATCGGATTCTGCGGCCCCGAGTCTTTGGCCGGAGCCTGCACGTCCGTGACTACGTTGCGGTTGGCATCGGTGATGGTCAGATCCATAAACGGATAGCCGCCCTCCGTCTCCAGGATCTTCCCCGGAAACTTTATCCCGTGGAACTCTTTGTAGTCGGAGTAAGTCGCTTCCACCGGCATATCTCCCAGCACGGGATTATCGACCCAGGTGTCCACCTTCTCCACCAGGTTCTGGTCATTGATATAGCCGTTGATCTTGTATTTGTTTTCGATCTGATATGAAACGACGCTGTACTTCTTTCCACCTATCGTCTTCGGCTGAACGGTCGCAGCGTTTGCCATCGCGCCTTTCAGAAAGCCCACCGGGCTCACCCACACTTCAAATTGCGAGGACCAGGGCTGTTTGAAGCCGCTCACCGCGGTTTGAGTCTGCTCGCCGACGATCGGTTGCTGCCCGCCGCCGCGCGGAGGATTTTCCCCCTGCGTGCGGACCATGGTCTGGCTGCTGGCGCCGGCATCGAAATCGATCACGCGCTCATACCGCTTCACGTTGAACTTCGGCCACGGCGAGCTCGGATTCACGGCCTGTCCCAAAGCAAAATTGAGACCGCTGCCGGAGTAGCGCATGGACCCCAGATTCGACAGGCCCATCGTTTTCACCGCGTTATCGACAACAGTCTTCGCGTCCTCGGCAAATGCTCCCGTCGACAGCAGCGTTCCGCATGCCAGAACCGCCAAACAATTCTGTACCATAGCCCGCCCTCCAATCCGGCGTCCTACAGTTTACAAGGCAGGCTCAAATCACGGCATCAGAAAAGCAGGCCGACCATTACGTCAACCTGATCAGGCGCAAGCCGAAGCACTCCGCCCGGCCCTGAAATGTTGGCAGTCCAGCGGGTATAGCGGATTTCCGGCAGAACGCGAAACCGTCCCGCGCCGATCTCGACGCCGCCCGCTAATGTCAATCCGGGATAAAACCGCTTATTCAGATCCGACGGCTCACTGGTATCGATCGGGCTTGTAGAAACCGGGCCACCCACCGCGGAGCCGGTCATTACTTCACCACTCTCATGCACTGGTCCGACATAACGCAGCACTCCGCCGCCTGCCAGATAAGGCCGGACAACGTGTCCGAATCGATACTTGAACATTACCGGAAAGTCCCACGAGTTGCCTCTGACATTGATGGTTGAGTTGCTGAAATTGCCGTTGGCGGTATCGAAGAAATTTGCGGTCCCTGTATAACCCATACGACGATACAAGACGTCGAGCTCAAACCCGATTGAGTTCGTCAGCCGCCATTCGCCCGAGACACCGAGCGTGTATCGCCTTGTGGCGCTGGAATAATCGGCGCCGCCATTCCGGCTGCCGGTATCGCCGGTATCGAAATACGGCGTGAGCGGAATACCCGCCTTAAACCCCACAGCAAAGCTTTGGCTGTACGCGGGCAATACAAACAGGAATACAGCCGACAGTACGGATTTCCTCATGGCAAACCTCATCTCTTAATTTAATAGTTGACGACTTCCCGCGTCCCGCCTATAATCGAATCCAGATCTTAATTCCTTAGTTGCAGGAGATATCCCTTGGCCCGAAAGAAATCGCCCCACCTGACCGAAGCGGAGCAACGGCTGATGGAAGTGCTTTGGGAAAAGGGCTCCGCCACTGTGGCGGAAGTGGCCGAGGCCCTGCCTAAAAAACTCGCGCTCGCGTACAACACAGTGCTGACCACGCTCCGCATTTTGGAGTCCAAAGGTTACCTGCAACACAGCAAACCCAGGGACGGCCGCGCCTTCCTTTACACGCCGGTTGTCAGCCGCGAGCAGGCCAGTCACAGCGCCTTGCGCCAGCTGCTCGACAGGTTCTTCGGAAATTCCGCGGAAGCCCTGGTCCTGAATTTACTGGAAGACGAAAAGCTGAGCGACGCGGAACGGGACCGCATCCGCCGGCTCCTTGAGGAGGATTCGCAATGACCCCTCTCCTCTCGATACTCACCGCCGTCGTAAACAGCCTGTGGCAGGCATTGGCTGTTACGGCGCTGGTCTGGCTGGTTCTCCGGTTTGCACGGCGGATCAACGCCGCAACGCGGTACGCCATCTGGTGGGCGACTCTGGGAGTCGTTCTGATTTTGCCTGTCGCGCCGCGCCTGATTTCTGTGATCCGGACGCATCCACAGCCGGTCGCATTGGCAACAGCAAAGCCGCCCTCCGTAACCCTCGCACCGGTCATCGTGGAGCCGGTTGTTGTCACCGTTCCTCCCGACCGAATGGCGATCTGGCCGCTTGCCGTCGCCGCGATCTGGGCTGCAATTCTGCTATGGCGTCTGTATCAGATCGGGCGCAGCTACGTTTATCTGCGCGGCGTGAAGCGGCGGTCCGCCGTTTCTGTGGTCCCTCTTCCGGCGATCCCGCGGCATGCCGATCTTCTGATCTCGCGCGACATCGTGTCTCCGATGGCTGTAGGATTCCTGCGGCCGGCGATCATCCTGCCCGAAGCGCTCGTTCCCGAACTTTCCGAACCGGAGCGCGATCACGTCCTGCTGCACGAATCCGCGCATCTCGCCAAATACGACGATTGGATCAACCTGGCAATGCGCATCCTGGGCGGCATCCTGGCGCTCCACCCCATCGCAATATGGATTCTCCGGCGAATCGAGCGTGAGCGGGAAATGGCCTGCGACGACTGGGTGGTGGCGCGGACCGGCTCGGCCCGGCCGTATGCGGCGAGCCTTGCGCGCCTGGTCGAACTGCGTCAGGCGGCGCGCCGGGAAATGCTTGCTTCGGGACTCTTCGGCCCCGGTTCGAAGGTCGGCGACCGCATCGAACTCCTCTTACAGCGCGACCGCATATTTTCGTCGCGCGCATCGACCCGCGACGTTGTCATCAGCGCCACTGCGCTCATCGGATTGATGCTCGCCGGGTCCCTTGCGCCACGCTGGATCGCCTTCGCGCAGGACGCCCGTCCGCGATTCGAAGTAGCATCAATCAAGCCAAACAGCAGTGGCCTGAAGGGCGTGTGCTGTCTTGTCCAGCCGGGGGGGAGACTTCACGCGACGAGCGCCACTCTGAAAAGCATGATCGAGTGGGCTTACGGGGTTCAGGACTACCAGATTTCGGGAGGTCCCACCTGGCTGGACTCCGCGGGGTACGACATTCTCGCAGAGCCCGAGCATGCATCCAATCCCAACTGGGAAAACAGAGACTACTTCAGACAGATGGTGCAGGGTCTTCTCGCCGAGCGTTTCAGCCTCAGATTGCAACGCGAGACGAAGGATCTTCCGATTTATGAACTGACGATCGCAAAGAATGGGCCGAAAATGAAGGCATTCGAAAGACCACAAAACGCGGGTGACACCCGTATCCACGGAGGCAAGGGCCAGTTGATCGCCGAGAAGCTAACGATGAATCTGCTGGCGCAGGAGGTGCTCTCGAATGTGCTGGGCCGTCCGGTAGTCGACAAAACCGGGCTTACAGCCTGGTACGACTTCAAACTGGAGTGGACCCCGGATGAGGGTGTGCGCGGTCCCGATGGACAACGAGAGGGCGCCGGGGATGCTGCGGGCCCGTCTATCTTCAGCGCTGTCCAGGACCAGCTCGGACTGAAGCTCGAGTCAACAAGAGGTCCAGTCGAGATACTCGTCATCGAACGCGCGGAGAAACCCGATGCGAACTGATTCGCGCGAACTGCTGGCAGTCGGCATCCTCGGCAACAAGTCGAAGATCGGCAACCGTATCGAACTCCTGATGCGCCGTGGCCGTACGTTTTCGCCGCGAGCATCGGCTTCCGGGATTATCGGAAGCACAATTATCCTCGGCGGCCTGCTGCTCGCCGGATCGCTTACCCCGCGCTGGATTGCTTTCGCGCAGGAACAAGCGAAGCTCGAATTCGAAGTAGCTTCGATCAAGCTTGCTCCTGCCGTCAGCGGCGATTTCCGGCTGTTTTGGGTACCTGTCGGACGGTTTATCGCAACCAGCGCGACTCTGAAAGATCTGGTTGGTTTCGCCTATGATGTGCGGAGCAATCAGATTTCGGGAGGACCGAACTGGCTTGAGTCGGTCAGGTATGACGTCGAGGCTAAGGCGGCCGGTACCACGAAGATTCCGGAGGGCTTCGCTGCTTCCGGCAGCTTCAGGGCGATGGTCAGGTCGTTGCTCGAAGACCGTTTCAAGCTTGCCATTCACCGGCGTTCCCGCGATGAGCAGATTTATGAGTTACGCGTGGCCAGGGGCGGTCCGAAGTTAACGGAGGCCACGAAGACCATTCCAAGTGGTTTGTTCCCTGGACGCGGACGCGTCGATGGTAAGGCGGCGACGATGTCTCTGCTCGCGAAGTATGTTTCGAATCCGGCTGGTCGCGTTGTGGTCGATAGGACGGGTCTTAGCGACAGTTACGATTTCACGCTGACCTGGATGCCGGAACCAGTGACGGGGCCGGGGGCGACCACTCCGACCGATTCCGATCTTCCCTCGATATTCAGCGCCCTGCAGGAGCAACTCGGCCTCAAGCTGGAGCCAATCAGAGGACCCGTCGAGGACCTCGTCATCGATCACGTGGAGAAAGCCGATGCGAATTGATTCGCGGGAGCTGCTTGCCGTGGGCATCTTTGGCTGCCGTTCGCGTCTCGGCGACCGCGTGGAAATGCTGTTGCGCCGCAGCCGAACGTTTTCGCCGCGCATGTCGAAGGCGCGCACAGGTTTCGGCATGGCGATTTTAAGTGGGCTGCTGCTTGCTGCCTCGCTCATGCCCCGCTGGATCGCCTTCGCGCAGCAACCCGCGCGTCCCTCATTTGAAGTGGCTTCGGTAAGAATCGACACAACCTGCAGCGACGGCGAAACCGAAAAATTTTCTCCTGGGCGCCTGACCGTCACGTGCATCAAGCTGTCGAGTCTGATTCAGGCGGCGTACTCGCGGTTCGCGGACGGCAAGACCGGGAATGGTCCGCATCTCACAATCGCAGGGTCGCCGGAATGGATGGCGTCGGCACGCTTCGATATTGCCGCAACGGCGTCCGGTGAATCGCCGATGGAAGAAATGTTCGGGCCGATGCTGCGGTCACTGCTCGAAGAGCGCTTTCGTCTGAAGACGCACCGCGAGGCCAGAGAACTCCCCGTCTACGCTTTGACCGCCCTGAAAAGCGGCCCGCGCGTCAAACCCTGGAAGGAAAGCGATTGCATTCCGGTCGATCTCAAACATGCAAACGATCCATCGCCCGATTTCTGCGGCATGTCCGCGCGGATGAGCGGGCCGCACGTCACCGACGAAGCACGCGGCATGACCATGACCGAAATTGCCGAACGGATGCTCGGCAACCGGCTGGACCGTCCCGTGGTCGACCGAACCGGACTCGCCGGCCGTTTCGACGCACATTTGGAATTCGATCGCGACAGTGCCGAGACGAGCGGGCTCTCCATCTTCACCGCGGTCCAGGAGCAACTCGGGTTGAAGCTCACACCAGCCAAAGGACCAGTCGAGATTCTCGTTATCGATCACGCGGAGAAAGCCGATGCGAACTGATTCGCGCGAGTTGCTCGCCGTCGGGATCTTCGGCAGTAAATCGAAGATCGGCGACCGCATTGAAACGCTGTTGCGCCGTGGCCGCACGTTTTCGCCGCGAGCGGCAAAGAGCAGCATAATCACCGGCGTCAGCGCTCTTGCCTGCCTGGTGGTTGCAGCTTCGCTTGCCCCACGCTGGATTGCGTTCGCCCAAGAGCAGCCGCGGCCTGCCTTCGAAGTGGCGTCCGTCAAACCGACGCCGGCCGCGCGGAGTGGTTTTAACTTCGGGTCCTACTACCGAACCCTGCCGGGTGGACGGTTCTCTGCTGAGAACGTGTCTCTGGGAATGCTCGTCATGAAAGCGTACGGAGTAGACAGCAAGCAGATCGTCGGCGGAGATTCATTGAGGTTTAGCGGCGAAACGTACGATATCGAAGCCAAGGCTGACGATCATGATCCCCGCTTCGAGGCCGCAGAGGCGGCTGGACCCGCGGCGCACGAGGCTTTGCGGAATTCGATGCTCCAAACCCTGCTCGCCGACAGGTTCAAGCTGGCGGTCCGCCGCGAGACGAAGGAAGCTTCCGGATACGCACTCGTGGTGGCAAAGGGAGGACTGAAGCTGAAAGAACCAACGGAGGTCCGGTCCGGCGACGGATCCATCTCTGTCACAGGCAGGGGACAGCTAAAAGGCCAAAAAGCGCCATTGTCGATGCTTGCCACGCAACTGACCCGCCTGCTGGGGCGTTCCGTCGTCGACGAGACCGGGCTCGAAGGGGAGTTCGATTTCAATCTGGAATGGACGCCGGAGGATACCCCGGCCGATCTCGCGCAAGCTCCGTCCCTTTTTACCGCGCTTCAGGAGCAACTCGGGCTGAGATTGGAGGCCCGGAAAGAGCAGACCGAGATGCTGGTTGTCGATCACGTGGAGAAACCCGATGCGAATTGATTCGCGCGAACTGCTGGCAGTCGGCGTCCTCGGCAACAAGTCGAAGATCGGCGACCGTATCGAAATCCTGCTGCGCCGTGGCCGCACATTTTCATCGCGCGCGTCAGGCCGCGATCTCGTCATCAGCACTGCGGCCCTGGCCGGCCTGATGCTCGTCGGCTCGTTCGTCCCCCGTTGGATTGCATTCGCACAGCAGGCACCCCGACCGACTTTCGAGGTGGCGTCGATTAAGCCGGGCGATCCCAACAGCCGCCAGGTTTCGGTGGGGATTCGACCGGGGGGCCGGTTCTCGACCACGAATGCCTCGCTCCAGACGTTGATCGGTTTCGCATACGATGTCCGGAACCATCAGATCTCGGGTGGACCGAATTGGCTTGAGTCCGCAAGGTTCAATATCGATGCCAAGCCCGATGGCGCGATCGCGATTCCTCCCGGGCCTGCAGGCGCCCCTCGGGTGCGCCTGCTGGTTCAGTCGCTGTTGAAGGACCGATTCAAGCTGGCGACGCACAAGGAAACGCGCGACGAGCAGGTCTACGAGTTGGTGTTGAACAAGGGCGGCTCCAAACTCAGGGAAGTGCCGGACCCAGGGTTGACCAAGCCAAACGGTCTTCGATTGGGACCAAGTGAGCTGATTGGGACGGCGTCCCCAATGTCTCTGTTGGCTAACCAGCTCTCGCAACGGATGGGACGATCTGTAATCGATAAGACAGGCCTCAGGGGAAGATACGATTTCACGCTGAAATGGACGCCCGATCAAGGTGCATCGTCAGGTGGAACGGATGCCACACCTCCGGCCGATACCTCGGGCCCGTCAATCTTCACGGCCGTCCAGGAACAGCTTGGGCTGAGGCTGCAATCTGCCAGAGGCCCGGTCGAAATTCTTGTCATTGATCACGTGGAGAAACCCGATGCGAATTGATTCGCGCGAACTGCTGGCCGTCGGCGTCCTTGGCAACAAGTCGAGGATCGGCGACCGCATCGAAATCCTGCTGCGCCGTGGCCGCACATTTTCGTCGCGTGCATCGATCCGCGACGTCGTCGTCAGCGCCACCGCCCTTACCGGCCTGATGCTCGCCGGGTCCCTTGCGCCACGCTGGATTGCGTTCGCGCAGGACGCCCGTCCGCGATTCGAAGTGGCATCGGTCAAGCCCGGCGACCACGATCGCCGAATCGCGATCCAGATTCGCGGTTCCGAATTCCTGGCTACAAATGCCCCGGTTGTGAGTTTGATTGGATTCGCCTATGGAGTCCAACTCCACCAGATTGCGGGAGCGCCGCTTTCGGGAGCGGACCAGTGGATTGACACGGAGCGGTTCACGATTGAGGCCAAGCCGGATGCGGCTGCTCCCGAGAACGCCGACCAAATGAGGCTGATGGTCCAGTCGTTGCTGGCCGACCGCTTCAAACTGACATTGCACCGCGAAACCCGGCAGCAGCAGGTATATGAGCTGGTAACCGCGAAAACGGGTCCGAAGCTGACCGAAGCGACGCCCGCGGACCTGAATGGCCAAGTGGGTCTTTGGGGCGCAGGACAGGGCGGCATCGTCGGCACGGCTGTGTCCATTGCCGATCTCGTGAACCATCTGACCCAGCGTCTGGACCACTCCGTCATCGATAAGACCGGCCTTTCCGGCAAATATGACTTCAGACTGAACTATGTCCCCGAACCGAGTCAGGGGGACCTGATATTGTTCGGTCCGCCGCCTCCCGGTGCAACGCTTTCCGGTGCAACGCCGCCCGCCGATTCGGGCCCCTCAATTTTCACGGCGCTCCAGGAGCAACTGGGCCTCAGACTCGAATCCGCGAGAGGTCCTGTGGAAGTTCTCGTTATCGATCACGCGGAGAAACCCGATGCGAACTGATTCACGTGAATTACTTGCGGTTGGGATCTTCGGCGGCAAATCGCGCATTGGAGAGCGCATCGAACTCCTGCTCCGCCGCGATCGCATCTTTTCGCCGCGAATGTCTGCGAGCAATGTCACCTCGGGCGTCGCCATTCTGACTGCCCTGTTGCTCGCCGGATCGCTCACGCCGCGCCGGATCGCGTTCGCCCAGCCCGTCACTCCGAAGCCGCAGGCGTTTGAAGTCATTTCCATCAAGCCAAATTCGAGCGGCCGGGACGACAACAGCATGAGAACGTCTCCCGGACACCTGACCGCGGTGAACACTACGCCCTTTGAGCTTCTGACATTCGCGTTTGCCGCTAAAGAGTTTCAGTTTGCCGGCCTACCCGATTGGTTCAAAAGGGACAAGTTTGATTTTGATGCGGTAACCGGCACTTCCATCGACCTGAATCGCACGACTCTGCAGCCGTTTCTTCAATCGATGTTCGCCGATCGATTTCATCTCCGGTTTCATCGGGAGAGCAGAGAGGCGCCGGTGTACTCGCTCGTGGTGGCGAAAGGCGGACCGAAACTCACGGCGCACTCCGGCGGGGGCGAGCCTGTTACCGGCATCCACTCCAGTTCAGGAAAAGAAAGAGTCAACGCAAGGAAGGTCACGATGAAGAGACTCGCCGAGGTGCTGAGCGAGCAAACAGACCGTGTCGTGATCGACAATACCGGCCTGCCGGGTGAATATGACTTCAGCCTCAACTGGGTGTCAGACCTTTCCGCCGATCCGGACGGCGCGTCGATTTTCACCGCGATCCAGGAACAACTGGGACTGAAACTGGAATCGACAAAGGGCTCAGTCCCGATCATTGTCATCGATCACGCGGAGAAACCCGATGCGAACTGACGGCAAAAATCCGTTTGCAATCTGACTATATCAATAGTAGACTTAACTTATCAATAGTTAGACTGCTGTGTCGTCGCCCAAACTGACCAAACTCGAACTCCAGATCATGGAAACGCTGTGGACTCGTGGCGCATGCTCGGTGCGTGAAATTCAGGAAGCATTTCCCGAACCTTCCCGCCCCGCGTACACAACCGTACAGACCACCGTCTATCGCCTCGAAAAGAAGCAGGCCGTGCGCATTTCGAAGCGCATCAGCAATGCCAACATTTTCGAGGCCGCGATCTCGCGCAACCAGGCGCAAAGCAGACTAATCGACGAACTCCTCAATCTCTTCGGCGGCGGCACCAAGCCGGTAATGGCCCATCTGATCCAGACCGGCAAACTCACGCTGGAAGACATTCAGGACGCGGAAAAAACTCTTAAGGGACTTGCGGCAAAGGAGCGCAAATCAAAATGCCCGGCAAAATGAATGACCAATACGTTGCCCCTTTTCTGAGCTACGCGATTAACCATCTCTGGCAGTCGACTCTGTTCGCCGCGATCGCCTGGCTGCTCGTTGTCACGCTCCTGCGCAATAACCGGCCACAGTCGCGCTACGCCCTTTGGGTCGCTGCCTCTGTCAAGTTCCTTGTCCCGTTTGCGGCGCTGATCGATCTCGGCCGCGGCCTCGGCAGCCGGTTGGGCCTGATGAAACTCGCCGCTCCGTCGACGCAGGCCGGATTGTATTACGCGATGGATGAAGTCAGCCGCCGCGTCGCCCCGCAGTTCATCCCGTCGGCATTGCGTCCCACTGTTCCCGCGCCGGGAAGCCCCCTTCCGCTTCTGCTGCTGACCGTCTGGGGCTGCGGCGTGTTGTTCGTAATTCTCAAATGGTGGATTTCCTGGCGGCGCATACGTCTGGCTGTGCGCGCCGCAGCGCCGCTGCGGACGTTTGACGGCATCCCCGTCCTGTCCTCACCCGCACTTCGCGACCGAGGACTCGAGCCGGGAGTTTTCGGCATCCGGAAACCTGTGATACTCGTGCCCGAAGGCATCGCGGAGCGCCTGTCGCCGGAGCAGTTTGAAGCCGTGCTGACTCATGAGTGTTGCCACGCACGCCGGCGCGACAATCTCATGGCCGCGGTCCAGATGAGCGTCGAAGCGCTGTTCTGGTTTCATCCGTTGGTGTGGTGGCTGGGTCAGCGCATGATGCAGGAACGCGAGCGTGCCTGCGATGAAGAAGTGCTGCGGAACACCGGCGATCCCGAGGTCTACGCCGAGGGTATTTTGAATGTCTGCAAATTCTATATGGAGTCTCCCCTGCGTTGCGTGGCCGGCATTACGGGCTCGGATCTGAAGCGCCGCATTGAGGAGATCATGAGTCGCCGGATCACCCGAGAGCTGAATTGGGCGCGCACAGCGCTGCTCGCCGTTGCCGGAAGCGCCGCAGTCCTGGGACCGATCGGCTTCGGGCTTCTGCGGACGCCGCTAAGTCACGCACAGAGCATCAGCCCGTTTGACGGCGTCATGCGAACCAGCGCGGCGAAGCAATTCGACGTCGCGACCGTTCGCGAAAACCGCAAGGGCGAAGACAGATGGCGTCTCGGCCCTCCGCAGCACGGCAGCATCTCAATCGACAACCTGCAGCTCCATCGGATCATCGCTTCGTCGTTCCAGATTCAGGACACACGCATCTTTGGTCCCGATTGGCTCAACACAACCCGTTACGACATTGTCGCCAAAGGGCCGGACCCGACGATGACCAATCCCGAGGTTTGGGAAATGATGCGCTCTCTGCTCGCCGAGCGTTTTCATCTGAAGTATCACGTCGAGAGCCGCCAGTTGCCCCTTTACGTGCTCACCGTGGCGAAAGGCGGACCGAAACTCAGGAACCCCGAAGACGGGCCCTGCGCCGAAAAAATCAAGGCGGGTGAAAACTGCGCCTCCATCGGGCCGATAGCGCCGTTCGCGGCGGGCATCACCAACACCACCATCGGAGCGCTGATCAGCGCGCTCGCGCGCTCGATTCAGGACCGTCCGATTGTGGATAAAACCGGTCTCACGGGCAAGTACGACGCCATCGTGCGCTGGATGCCCCCGAATATGAAGCCGGAAGATCTCGCGAACGTACCGCCGGATCAGCGCCCGGACGACGTGCCCCTGACGACTGCCCTCGAGCAGCAGCTCGGGCTCAAGCTCACCGCCGAGCGCGGCCCCATCGACGTCCTGGTGGTCGACAGCATCGAAAAACCGGCGGATGTGGCGGGAGCGGAGCAGGCGCCGGTGATCGACGACCGGGTCATCAAACCACCGAGCGACGTTCGCCGCAAATGACAGGAGCTTGCTCTTAATTTTATAGTTGACGGTACGTCCAGGCCCACCTATAATCGGGTCAGTCTTAATTCCTTAGTTTAAGGAGATTCGTTGGCAGATCACATGGAGAAATCCCAATGAGAACCGACCCCCGCGAACTCCTCGCCGTCGGAATCTTCGGCGCGCATTCCCGCCTCGGCGAACGAATCGAACAGTTGGTGCGCGGCGGACGCGCTTTCTCGCCGCGCATCGCGCGCGAAACGGTTGCGGCCGGCGCCATCCTCCTCGGGGTCCTCGCGTTTGCCGGCTCGCTCATGCCGCGCTGGATTGCCTTCGCGCAGGAAACGCGGCCCACGTTTGAAGTGGCGTCCGTAAAACCGAATACGTCGAACGCCCATACCGGTTACGGGCGTCCGACGGGTGGCCGCTTTTCGGCAACGAATACCAGCCTGAAAGCGCTGGTTGCGCTCGCATATAAGTTGCCTCCGTATGAAGTCTTCGGCGCCCCCGGCTGGGTGGAGTCCGCTCGGTACGATATCGACGCCCGCGCCGCCGAAACCAGCATCCCTGACGATCAATTTCGGCTCATGCTGCAGGCGCTGCTCGCCGACCGCTTCAAACTCGCCGCGCACACCGAGACGCGCGACGAACCTATTTACACATTGACCATCGTCAAAACCGGGCTGAAAGCTGCGAAGTCAAAAGAAGGCGGATGTACTCCTTTCACTCCGGGATCGACTCCGCCCCAGCCGAGTCAGCCGCCTCCCTGCGGCGCGATGGGAGTCGGCCCGAACTTTCTCGACGGCGCGAGAATCACGCCTGCTGTGATGATCCGCGGTCTCTCCGATCTCCTCGGCAGGCCGGTGATCGACAAGACCGGTTATAACGAAGCCTTCGACTTCCATCTCCGGTTCCGCATGGAGGGTGTCGCCTCGTGGGGCGCCGGCGGCTTTGGTCGGCCGGAGCTTCCGCCAAACAATGACGACAGCGATCTCCCGACCATCTTCACCGCGCTTCGGGAGTCGCTCGGAATGTCGCTGCAGGCGCAGAGAGGACCGGTGGAGGTGCTCGTGATCGACCGTATCGAGAAGCCGGATGAGAATTGAAAAACCCCGCGCTGACTGACGTCAGGCCATGTTTTCCCGGGAACAAACGGCGAGCTCGATGTGTCCATCATTCATGGTGAGTTTCGCGCGCCAGGCTCATCGAAGAGCGCGTCAATATTGCATTGCGGGACTCGCCCCCGCGATGCTGCATCTCTTTCCGCAGGCCTTCGCCGCATCGGCCGCCGCGGAACAGCCGACGGCGTTCGAAGTCGCCTCGGTCAAGTCCCGCAAACCGGTGGTTGCCGAGGGCCGCACCGGCGAGCGCATCGATAGTGTGCCGGGCAGCCTGACCATACGCAATGCCAGTATGGGTGCCTGCATCAAGTGGGCATGGCGGGTTAAGGACTATCAGATCTCAGGACCTTCCTGGCTGAACGACGAGCGCTACGACATTGTCGCGAAAGCTGCCGGCCCGGTCGGAACAGACGAACTTCGGCAACTGCTCCGGACGCTTCTCGCCGGCCGCTTTCAACTCCAGGTTCATCGTGAGACGAAGGAACTGCCCGTGTATACGCTGGTCGCGGCAAAAAGCGGGCCGAAACTTCACGACGCGGAGCCTGGCGGCAACACCGATATGCGGGGCGAGAGCGGCAGCTTCGTATTCCGCGGCACGTCGATGCCGCAGTTTGCGGACAATCTCTCCACTTTGAGCCAGGTGGACCGTCCCGTGCTTGACCGAACCGGAATCCCGGGGACTTTCGATTTCAGCCTGAAATTCGGCGACAGTAATGACGAGATGAAGAGCGTTTTAGTGGTGGGAGGTGGCCCCTCCCTCTTCACAATCATCCAGGAGCAGCTCGGACTGAAACTGGAAGCGCGGAAAGGGCCGGTCGAGATACTGGTAATCGACCACGTGGAAAGAATCCCCACGGAAAATTAACCAATATGTTTGCGAACGAATCCGGGGCGTTCGTCGTCAATTAGATAATACGCCGGACTGAACGTTAAACCAGGGGAAAATTGTGACTGTCGCACAGATGTCGTATCCATGCTTTGCAGCGTCTGCCGCTCTCCTGCTCGCTGGTTTGGCCGTCAATGCCCAGGCGCCTGCCGCGCAGCTTCAGTCCGCCCGTCCCGAATTCGAAGTCGCTTCGGTGAAGCCGAACACCGCCGGAAACAACATGATCATGATTCGTCCCCCCGCCGGCGGACGATTTACGGCAACCAACGCCACGCTCAAGATACTCGCCGGACTGGCTTATAAGGTACAGAACTACGCAATCACAGGCGGTCCGAACTGGATCGACTCCGCGCATTTCGACATAACCGCGAAAGCCGCGGACAGTAATCTCAGTATTGAGCAAATGCGGCCCATGCTCCAGGCGCTGCTTCAGGACCGGTTCCAGTTGAAAGCGCACATCGAAACGAAGGACGTTCCCGTCTACGCCCTGCTCCCCGCGAAAAATGGCCCGAAACTGCCCGAGGCCAAAGAGGGCGGCTGCTTCAAGTTCGATCCGAACAAGCCGCCGCCTCCACCAGCGCCAGGGCAGGGTCCCGGCGCGATGCAGGCTCCGTGCGGCGGCATGATGATGTCGCCCAACGCGATGCACGGCGGAAAAATCTCGATGACGCAGTTTACCGGGGCCCTGTCCAATATGCTTGGACGTCCGGTCATCGACAAGACGGGCTTTACCGGAACTTTCGACGTCAATCTCGAGTACTCGGCGGAAGGTCTCGCGCTCGGCGGCCGGGGCGCCCCCGCGCCTCCGCCCGGCGCGCCGGCGTTCGATACTTCCGGTCCGTCGATTTTCACAGCCGTGCAGGAACAGTTGGGGCTGCGTCTGGAGTCGCAGAAAGCGCCCGGCGAAATCCTGGTGATCGACAGCGCCGAGAAACCATCCGAAAATTAGGAGAATATGCGAACCGCCACGCTTGCCTTCGCAATTGCCGCACTTGTCGCCGGGGTTTTGAACGGCGCCGAGTCGAAGGGAAAAGTCCAGTTCGGCGGCCTGCCGGTCCCCGGCGCCACGATCACCGCAACCCAGGGCGCTCGCACATTGACCGCTGTCACCGATCAGGACGGCAACTACACTTTCGCGGATCTTCCGGACGGCGTCTGGAATTTTCAGGTCGAGATGCTCGGGTTCGCCCCCGTCAAACAGGAAGTAACCGTTACCGCGGGCGCGGGCGCTCCGCCGGAATGGGATCTCAAGCTGCTGCCGTTCGACGAAATCAAAGCCATGGCCGCCCCTTCGCTGCCTCCTCCTCCACGCGTTTCCGTTACGCCTCCGATTGAGACCTCGGAGAATAAGGGCCCGGCAACAAAGAACGAGAAAAACTCGAAGAAAAACAAGAAGACCGTGGCCACTGCCGCGGCCCCCGGCGGTCAGCAGAACAGTTTCCAGCGCGCAGCGGTGAATGCGAATCCGAACGCCGCGCCGCAATCGAACGCCGAAGAGGCCCCCGCGGCCAACAGCGCGTTTGCCAACCAGAGTGCGAACGATCTCAATCAGCGCGCATCGGATGGATTGCTCATCAACGGCACGGTGAACAACGGCGCCAGCTCGCCTTTCGCGCAGGCCAACGCTTTCGGCAATAACCGGCGCGGTCCCGGCAGCCTGTATAACGGCGGCATCGGAGTGATCCTGGATAACTCGGCGCTCGATGCCCGCACGTTTTCTTATACCGGCCAGGACACCCCAAAACCCGGCTACAACCACATCCAGGGCGTGGCGAACTTCGGCGGTCCCATCCGCATCCCGCACCTGATTCAGAACGGGCCGACCTTTTTCGTCGGCTATCAATGGACCCGGAACCACACCGCGCAGACGAACTCATATCTGGTCCCGACGGACGCGCAACGCGCCGGAGATCTCTCTGGATTCGCGCCGGCCTGGGATCCGACGGTGGGTGCGCCTTTCCCCGGCAACCAGATTCCAGCCAGCCGGATCAGCCCGCAGGCACAGGCGCTGTTGAAATTTTTTCCGGAGCCCAATTTCACCGGTTCCCCCCAATACAACTTCCAGCTTCCGATCGTCGGTGAAACTCATCAGGACGCTTTGAACTCGCGCCTGAACAAGAATATCGGCAACAAAAATTCGCTGTACGGCTTCTTTGCTTTTCAGCGCGCCGCGGTCGACAGTCCGAATGAATTTGCCTTCCTCGATAAAACCAGTTCGCTGGGCGTGATCGCGCAGGCCAACTGGCAGCGCCGCCTGAATTCGCGGATGTTTGTTCACTTCCAGGTTCAGTTCAGCCGCAACTCGAACGACCTCACACCGAATTTCGCCAATCGCGAAAACGTTTCGGCGGATGCCGGCGTCGCGGGCAACAATCAGCAACCTGTAAATTGGGGACCGCCCGGCCTCAATTTCTCCAGCGGTATCGGAGGGCTCTCCGACGGGAATTCCTCCATCACCCACAATCAGACCAGCGCCTTCACTTTTGACAGTCTTTGGAACCGCGGACGTCACAATTTCACCTACGGAGGCGACTTTAAACGTGTCGAATTCAATTCCATCGGACAGCAGAATCCGCGCGGCGCATTTACGTTCACGGGAGCCTACACAGCGCCACCCGCAACCGGATCCGGCGTCCCGGTTCCCGGCTCCGATTTCGCCGACTTCCTCCTCGGCGTGCCGGACACCAGCCAGGTCGCCTTCGGCAACGCGGACAAATATTTCCGCGAATCGCTGTGGGATGCCTTCGTGAATGACGACTGGCGAATCGGTCCGTCCCTCACCGTAACTGCCGGCGTTCGCTGGGAATACAACGCGCCCATCACCGAACTGTACGGACGGCTGGTGAACCTCGATGTCGCCCCGGGTTATTCCCAGGTTGCTCCGGTCCTCGCCTCAAGTCCGACAGGATCGCTCACCAGCCTGAAATACCCGGACTCGCTGGTGCAGCCGGACAAGCACTCTTTCCAGCCTCGCGCCGCGCTTGCCTGGCGTCCGATTCCTGCCTCGTCGCTGGTGGTTCGCGCGGGCTACGGCGTTTACTACAACACGTCGATCTATCAATCGATCGCCATGCAGATGTCGCAGCAATCTCCGTTGTCGACCAGCCTGAGCGTGCAGAACAGCCCCGCGCATCCGCTCACGCTCGCGAACGGATTCAGCGTACCGGCGGGCACTTTGACGGACACCTTCGGCGTCGATCCGAATTTCAAAGTCGGCTATGCGCAGAACTGGAACGTTTCGGTACAGCGCGATCTGCCTGCCTCGCTCGTGATGACGGCGCAATATCTCGGCATCAAAGGCACGCGCGGACCGCAGGAGTTCCTGCCTAATACTTATCCCGAGGGTGCGGCGAACCCCTGCCCGTCATGCCCGTCCGGCTTCATCTACATGACTTCCAACGGCAACTCGACGCGACAGCAGGGCTCGCTTCAATTGCGGCGCAGACTGCATAACGGATTTACCGCCAGCGCTACCTATACGTATTCGAAGTCGATCGACGACTCCGCACTGGGTGGCCGCGGACAGGCGACCAACGTAATTGCGCAGAATTGGCTGGACCTCTCCGCCGAGCGCGGCCTTTCGAATTTCGACCAGCGGCAGCTGCTGGCCTTCACGACGCAATATACGACCGGTCAGGGAATCGGCGGCGGAACTTTGCTGAGCGGATGGCGCGGCGCAGTCTTCAAAGAGTGGCAGGTCTCGACGACAGTCAATGCAGGTACCGGATTGCCGCTGACTCCCACCGTAATCTCGGCAACGCCCGGGACCGGCATCACCGGACCTATCCGTCCGAACTACACCGGCTTGCCGCTCTATGCCGCGCCGGCCGGTTTCGAATTAAATTCCGCGGCTTATGTGATCGCCCCCGGTGGCGAGTGGGGCAACGCCGGAAGAGACTCGATCACCGGCCCGGACCAATTCAGCCTGAATGCTTCGCTCGCACGCACCTTCCGGCTGAAAGACCGCTACAGTCTGGATTTGCGAGTGGACAGCACGAACACACTCAATCACGTGACATTCGCTTCCTGGAATACCATCGTGAACAGCGGGCAGTTTGGTCTCCCCACACCGCCTGCCAATGCCATGCGCAGCCTGCAGACAACTTTGCGATTGAGGTTCTAAGATATGAGACTGCAAAAAGCCTGGGCCCTGATTCCCGTAGTGATTCTGACCGCTTGGGCGCAGCAACCCGCGCCTCCCAAGCCTGCCGCTCCGCCGCAGCCGGCGCAGGACAACGCCGCCGGCGGCGATAACTTCACCATCAGCAGCAATACTCAGTTGGTGATCGAAACGGTAACCGCTCGCGATAAAAGCGGCAAGAATATCGAGGGCCTTACCGCCAAAGATTTCACGGTTACCGAAGACGGCGCCCCGCAGACCATCAAATTTTTCGACTTTGAGAAGCTGCCGGATGTCCCCGAGCCGCTGCCCCCGCAAACCGGCGACATCAAGGTCCTGAATAAGTTCCCTAAGACCCAAATTGCCGCCGAGACTCCCGGCAGCGAACTTTACAAGGACCACAGGCTTCTCGCCCTTTACTTCGATATGACGGCGCTGCCCCCCGGCGACCAGTTGCGCGCGCTCGACGCCGCCCGCAAGTTCATCCGCACGCAGATGACTTCGGCCGACCTTATGGCCATCATGTTGTTCCAGGGCGGCGCGGTAAATGTGTTGCAGGATTTCACGGCCGACCGCGATCGGCTTTCCACAATCGTCGAAACCATCTCCGTGGGCGAAAGCCAGGGTTTCGACGAGACAACCAATGATGCTGCCGCCGCCGATACCGGAGCCGCTTTCGGTCAGGACGACAGCGAATTCAATATCTTCAATACAGACCGTCAGCTTGCCGCGCTGCAGACCGCCGCGGTCATGCTGGGTCACCTCAGCGAAAAGAAAGCGCTTCTCTACTTCGCCAGCGGAATCCGTCTCAACGGCATGGATAACCAGGCGCAGTTGCACGCCACTGTCAATGCAGCCATTCGCTCCGGCGTCTCCTTCTGGCCGATCGATGCGCGCGGTCTGGTCGCCAGCGCGCCGCTCGGCGACGCCACGAGGGGTTCACCCGGTGGAAACAGCATGTACTCCGGTACCGGAGCGATGACGTTCAACAACAATTTCCAGAGTTCTCAGGACACCCTTTGGGCGCTGGCGGGCGATACCGGCGGAAAAGCTCTCCTCGACAACAATGACCTCGCCGCGGGAATCGTGCAGGCGCAGAAGTCCGTTGCCAGTTATTACATCGTCGGCTATTACACGTCGAATCAGACTCTGGACGGCAAGTTCCGCCGCGTCAAGATCACGCTCAACAACGGCGTCAGCGCCAGCCTGGATTTCCGGCAGGGCTATTTCGCCGGGAAGACCTTCAATAAATTCACGCTCGCCGATAAAGAACGTCAGTTGGAAGACGCCCTCATGCTGGGCGATCCGATCACCGATCTGACCATCGCCATGGAAGTGAATTACTTCCAGTTGAACCGCGCCGAGTATTACGTACCGGTGGAAGTCAAAATCCCCGGACGTGAACTGGCTCTCGCGCGCAAGCGCGGCGCCGACCACACCGTAATCGACTTCATTCTCGAAGTGAAGGACGACTTCGGCTCGACGATTCAGAACATCCGCGACAAGGTCGATGCCAAACTGACCGACAAGACCGCGGCAGAGCTGGCCAAGGTCCCCATCGAATACAGCACCGGCTTCACGCTGCTGCCGGGCAAGTATGTCGTCAAGTTCCTGGCTCGCGACGCCGAAACCGGCAGAATCGGGACCTATATCAATGCATTCACGATTCCCAACCTGAATAAAGAAGAGAAGCGGATTCCGATCAGTTCCGTGGTCCTGAGCAGCCAGCGCGTGGATATGCGCGAATCGCTGTTCAATGCCGCGAAAGGCAAGGCGGCCGCGGCCGCCGACGCGGTGGATCCGATGATTACCGACGGCCAGAGACTGATGCCGAGCGTGACCCGCGTCTTCAGCAAGAGCCGGGACATGTATGTCTTCCTGCAGGCGTATGAGCGCGGCGCAGCCACGACGCAGCCTTTGGCGGCGTTTGTGACCTTCTATCGGGGACAAACCAAGGCGTTCGAGACATCCCCGGTGGTCATGACCGACGGCATGGATGCCAAATCCAAGGCCGTCCCGCTCCGGTTCGATTTGGCTTTGGATAAACTCCAGCCGGGCGAATACAACTGCCAGGTCACCGTTCTGGATACCAACGGACAAAAAGCTGCATTCTGGCAGGCCCCGGTCATGCTCGTGCCTTAAGTAGCAAGACCGGATTTCCATCCCGAGGGGATATCCGGGAACACAACAGCCTCCGGCGGAGTCTTATAATCGAGGCAGACCAGAGGCACACTTGACCGGGAACTCGTATCTCAATCTGAACTCGAGCCTTACAGCCGAACAGGAGGCTGCGCTCGAAGACCATCGCCTGATCTCGGCACTCCAGGCCGGAGATCAGGACGCCTATGAACAGCTGATCGAGCGCTTTCAGACGCCGGTCTACAACCTGGCCTGGAGATTACTGAACGATCCGGCCGATGCCGGTGACGTGGCGCAGGAGGTCTTCCTCAAGATCTTTCGCAATGTCGGACATTTTCGCGGCGAAAGCAGTCTCCGGACGTGGGTCTACCGGATCGCCGTAAACGAATCCCACAACAGGCGGCGCTGGTTATTCCGTCACCGCCGCGGTGAAACCGGAATTGAAGATACCTTCGACGATTTCGAGAGCCGCGAAAAACCCCTGATGGACTCTGGGGAAACCCCGTTTGACTTCACCATGAACCGTGAAGCCCAGGTCCTGCTTGAAGAAGCGCTTGCGGAAATCAACCCGGTTTTCCGCACCGCACTCGTCCTGAGGGAGGTCGAGGATATGAGTTACGAAGAAATTGCCGAGATTCTCGAAGTTTCCATCGGCACTGTAAAATCCCGTATCGTCAGAGGCCGTGAAGCCCTGCGGCGCAATCTGGCAAACCGGCTCGAACCGGCGGCATCGGTACAACTGGTTCCCAGGACGGCCCGGTGATGGAACTTAAATCGCTGCTTGAATGTGAATCGGTTCGGAGCGCGCTGTGGGACTTCGCGGCGGGCTTGCTGGATGAAAGCGACCAGGTGATGATGGCTGCCCATCTCGAAGAGTGCCGCGAGTGCAGTCTGCACCGCGCCGAAGCACGCTCCCTGCATGCGGGGCTGAAAGCCGTTCTGCCAGCGAAAAGTGTTTCGCCGATGCTCGCCACGCGGTTTCGCGTGATCGCCTCCCGTGAGCGCGCCCGTCAGGCGCTGCGCCGGAATCTGGCGGCCCGAATGGCGGAACTGCGGTCGCGCATGAAGCTGACGTTCGACAATCTGCTGCGACCGATCGCCGTTCCGGCCGCGGGCGGCATGCTGGCTTCCTTCTTCTGCATTGCGATGATTGTCGACACCCTGCAATACCAGCCCGTATGGCAGGGAGATATTCCGGTCGGCCTGTACACGCAGGTAGCGATGGACGACGCATCGCCGTTCCCATCCCATGGCAACGACATCATGGTGGAGTTGACCATCGACGCGAATGGTATCGTCACCGGGTTCGAGGTTCCGCAGGGGAACGTTTCTCCGGAAGAAATGCAGGAGATCGGCAACCTGGTCCTCTATAGCTCTTTCAGTCCGGCAACGGCGTTCGGCCAGCCGGTTACCGGAAAGATCCTGGTCAACATCGTTCACCTGGACGTCCGGGGCTGACCGAAAATTGGCCCGTCAAAAACTCGGGCAGCACTTTCTCATCCAGGACAAGACGCTCGAGCGCATCGCGCAGGCCGCCTGCGGTGAGCACGTATCTCTCGCCGTCGAAATCGGGCCTGGACGCGGCGCACTGACGGGGAAGCTTCTCGCGCACGCCGATCGTGTCGCGGCGATCGAACTCGACGCAGAATTGGCGGCGTACCTGAGAACCCGCTGGCCGGAGCTCGAACTGCTCGAAGCGAATGCGCTCGAAGCGGACTGGTCGCAGTGGGGCGCGGGAGTGCTCACCGGCAACCTGCCCTACTACATCGCGACGCCGATCGTCTCGCGCTACGTTCGCCAACCGGGCAAGCTGAACCAGGCGGTCTTTCTGGTTCAGAAGGAAGTCGCCGCGCGTATCACGGCTAAGCCGGGAACGCGCGACTACGGATACTTTTCGGTCGAGTGTCAGTTCCTCGCAAAAGCCGAGTATCTGTTCACCGTTGCACCGGGAGCGTTCCGGCCGCCGCCGAAAGTGGACTCCGCCGTGATCCGGTTGACGCCAAGGGCCGAACTCGCGACACCCGATGTCGAGGGCTTCCTGAGCTTCGCGTCAATCTGCTTTCGGCAGAAGCGGAAGACGCTCCGGAACAATCTGCGCGTCGCTTACGATCCCGCTCCCGATATCGGGCAGCGAGCCGAGGAACTGAGCGTCAATGAACTGGTAGACCTGTACCGGTCTTTAGCAGGCCGCTGACGATGATGTAGCGGCGGCGATCTTGTCGCCGGTGGGGTTTCTCTGTCACGAGCGCCGGCGGCAAGACCGCCAGCGGTACAGGCCCAGGCGGAACACAACAGCCGGCTAGGTCCACCCAAGGGCGGCGCGCAGCACGATCCAGGTTTTTTCGGCGCTCGACAGCGAGATCCGGCGCATTAACACGTCATAATGCGACTCGGCGAGGTGGTCGAGCAATCGCGAATAGATCGCGATCAGCGCCCAAAGCGACGGTCGGCTCTTCGGCTGAACCAGATCGAGCAGTGGAGCCGATTCGCGATAGTAGCGGCGGGCACGTTCGGCCTCGAACTCCATCAGGCGTCCGAACTGCTCTGTGCGGCGCGCGTGCGTCAGGTCGTCGACCGAGACCGCGAAGCGGTCGAGGTCTTCCGCGGGAAGATAGACGCGCCCGAGACCGGCATCTTCACGGACATCGCGCAGGATGTTGGTCAACTGGAAGGCGATGCCGCACTTTTCCGCCAGCGGAAGCGCCTCGGGGGAAGTGAAGCCGAGGATGTGAATCGTGGTGAGGCCGACCACCGAAGCCACGCGATAGCAGTACCGGTAGAGCTCGTTGAAATCGGCGATCACGCGAGGCTCGAGGTCAGACGCGACGCCCTCGATCATCTCGTAGAAGTAGTCGTGCGGGATCGAGTAGCGGGCAACCGAATCGAGAAAGGCGGGCCACGTGGGATTGCCATCGGGACGTCCGGCGAGCGCGTCGGTCAGTGCGTCACGCCAGTGGTCGATCGCGGAACGCGTGGCGCCGGGCTCATCGCTGAGGTCGTCGCAGTAACGCATGAACGCGTACATGGCGCACATGGCGTTCTTCTTGTCTTCCGGCAGAAGGACGAAGGAGTAGTAGAAGTTGCGGGCGCGCTTTCGGGCTACCGCGCGGCAGTGCGCGAAGGATCTTTCCAGCTCTTTCGCTTTCGCGGGCTCAGTCATGTAACGCCGCCGACAAGATCGGCAGCGCCACCGAACGCAAAACGGGCCAGAGTGCCGATGAGAAGGCCGGCGCGCTCGACCCTGGAAATCTTCGGGCGTCGCGACAACACGTCGTAACCCTGCTGTTCAATTTTGTCAAGGACGCACATGCCACCCCGGCTGAAGAGCTCCAGATCCACGGCCAGACGCCGGTTCACCATGCGGGCCAATGGCAGGCCGGTCAGAAAGAGCTGACGCGCGCGATCGACTGCTTCACGCATCACCGCGACGAAACGCTGATCGAACTTGTGGGCGAATAACTCGTCTACGGTGTAGTTGTGCTTCGCGAGAAGATCGAGCGGAAGATAAACGCGATCCTTCTGCCGATCGACGGTTATGTCCTGCCAGAAGTTCGCGAGTTGCAGAGCGGTGCAGGTCGCGTCCGACAGCCGTTGGCGCTCGGGATCGGAGTACCCGCAGAGGTACAGCACCAGCCGACCGACCGGGTTGGCGGAATAGACGCAATAGTCGAGGACGCCGTCCCAATTTTGATAGCGCGTGATGTTTCGGTCCTGGATGAAGGCGCGGATCAGATCGGCGAAAGGCTGCTTGGGAATCCCGTATTTTTCGACGGTGCCTTTGAGGGCAACGAAAATGGGATGCTCGGCTTCGCCCGCATACATGCGGTCCAGTTCCCTGCTCCACGAATTCAACTGACGAAGGCTCTCGGCTGTATCGGGGATTTCGTCGGCCAGGTCGTCCGCCGATCGGCAGTAGGCGTAGACATTATAGAAATCCTGCTGCAGATGTTTGGGCAGCAGAAAGCTGACGACGTGAAAGTTTTCGTAGTGCGTGGTGGCGAGGCGGCGGGTGTACTGCTCGGCTTCGGCCACTGTGCTGGCGGCAATTTTTCTGTCACGCACAACGGACCCTTCGGCCTGTGCGTTCCGCGTCATGGAATGATGGCGGTCTTCAGAGGACCGCTGCCTTCCATGAGGCGGAACAGCACTTTCGACAGGCTCGCGAGCGGTTCTTCCGCCTGCACAAAAGCCTGCGCGGTGACGCCGCCGGATTCGATGATGTCGAGCGCTTCGCGGAATGCGCGCGGCGTGTGGTGGAAGCTGGCCTTGCAGGTGATCTCGGAGTAGTGCAGCAGATTGGTGTCGATATGGACGTGAGTGCCGGTGGGAGGTCCGCCGAAGAAATTCACGGTGCCGCCGCGGCGCAACATCTCCACCGACCAGTTCCAGGTTTCGGGACGGCCGACGGCTTCGACAACGATATCCGCCCCGCGGCCTCCGGTCAGTTCGCGAACGGCGGCGACGGGATCCATGGTTTCTTCCGTGGCAATGACACGATCCGCGCCGAGCTTCAGAGTGTGTTCGAGTTTCGATCTGCGACGGCCGATGGCAATCACCTGCGCGCCGCGCAGTTTGGCCAGGCGGACAAACATGGAGCCGATCGGTCCGACGCCCAGTACGGCGACAGTATCGCCGGCTTCGAGTCCCGTATCTTCCAGACCTTTTACGACGCAGGCCAGAGGCTCGGCCAAAGCGCCGGCCTGATATTCGAGATGCGACGCGAGCTCATAGGTATTGCGCTCCACGATGCGGGCGGGAACGCGAATGAACTCGGCATAAGCGCCGTTGTTGAACAGCAGATCCTCGCAGAGATTGACCTTGCCGCGCTTGCAATAGAAGCACTGCAGGCAGGGAGCGGAGTTGGCCGCAACGACGCGCTGGCCTGGGCGGAAGCGGGTGACCGAATCGCCAACCGCGATGACGTCCCCGGCAAACTCGTGGCCGAAGGCGGCAGGCGGAACAATCATGCGGGCGTGATAGCCGCGCTGGAAAACCTTAACGTCCGTGCCGCAGGTGAGGGCAGCGCGTACCCGGACCAGGATGTCGCCGGGCCCGATGGCAGGGACCGGAACCCTTTCCAACTGCAAGTGCTCTTTCCCGTAGAGTATGGCTGCGAGCATATGTTTATTTCGCATGGACCGAATTATTACCGCGCACAACGGACCCTTCGGCCTGTGCGCCCTGCGCGCTCGGGAACCCTTTAGAACTCGTAACTTCCTGGGGACGCACGATGATCTTCAACGGGTCCTCCCCGGGGAATTCGCCGGGGTGCGTCGCCAGGCGGAATGCAAACTCGATCTTATCAAGCGGGACGCGATGAGATATCAATAAATTCAGAGGCAGTCGTCCACTGAAGACCAGGTCCGCGGATTCCTTCTGAATATCGACGGAAGCGCTGTAGGAGCCGAGCAGCGACCTTTCACCGACGCAGATGCCGGCGCCGGAAAGCTCTATTTTTTCTTTATCTGAGGTCTGGGCGAAGAGCATGATCTTCGCGCCGGGGCGCGACGATCGGACGGCCTCTTCCACAACGCCCTTCACATTGGTCGCGACGAAGACAATGTCAGCCCCACGGCCTTCGGTCAATTCCGTCATCATCCTGGACACATCTGTAGTACGCGGATCGACGGCAAAGGTTGCGCCACACGATTTCGACAACTCGATACGGCGGGGAATGGTGTCGGTGGCGACGATCGTACAGCCGCGCAACTTCAGCAGCATGGTAAAGAGCAGACCGATCGGTCCCTGACCCTGAATCAGCACGACGTCATCGGGCCGGGGATCGCATTGATGCACGGCTTTGAGGCAGGTATTCAGAGGTTCGACGAATGAGGCAATCTCGAACGGAACGCCTTCGGGGATTTTTTCAACGCCGCGCTCGACGATCCAGTCCATCACGCGGACGTACTGAGAGAATCCGCCGCCCGCCGGTTCGAATCCGGCGGTCACGCCTACCTTCTTATATACGGGGCATTGGGCGTAGAGTTTGCGTTGGCAGTAAAAGCATTCGCCGCAGGGAATGTGATGGAAGACAACTACACGGTCGCCGGGTTTGAATCGGGTGACGCTGGAACCTACGTGCGCTACGATGCCGGCGGTTTCGTGACCGAAGATACGCGGCGGGGCGAGCAGGTTGTATTCGATCTTTTTGAGGTCGGTGTGGCAGACGCCGCAGGCTTCGACGCGGATCAGGATTTCGCCGGGACCGATTTCGGGAGTGCTGACGGTATCGACCGAGACGAGACTATTGCCGCGATAGACGGCAGCATGCATTTGAGAAGGGACCATCAAAAGCCCTTGGCCGTGGATGAACGCAGATAAAAACGGATCGAACTAAAAGCTCGTTGCTTCAATGAAATCTCCCAATTTTTTTGAGGCCAGCGCGGTGCGCTTTTGCAAACGGACTAACTCTCCCCATTTTAATTGCTTCACCAGTCGGATGACGCTGAATCTTCCGTCCGGACGCAAGGCGGCGTTGAAGTCATTTATTAAATCTTCATGCGCGAGATCGCTTACCGCCCGAATGCAGTAAAAGGGCAGTCCAAGGTCTTCCGATGCACGGGCTGCTCCAGCCGCCTCCATTTCTACTATCGATGCGCCAGATGCGCGAAGGTTGCGCTTTTCCGCGGCGGTTTGGGCGATGTGGTCGATCGAGGCGACGATACCAATATGTGAACCGCGCACAACGCCCGCCCGAGTGGCGGGCTGTGCGCTGCCATCACCGGTTGCGGCAGGAGGACCATCGGGCGGAAGCGCAGGCCACGAATGCGTGCCATTCCTCACTTCTGTGGCAACGACTATATCGCCTATGCGGAGGGTTTCATCAAGCGCACCGCAGAATCCGATATTGCAAACGGCCGAGGACCTGGGGGCGATGAGAACGGCGGCGAAGGCGCGATCAGCCCCTGCGCCATTGGCGATGGCAGTGACATCGCGGCCCTTCCATCGTCCGGCGCAAGCCCAATGCACAGGCAGTTCGAGAGGGCGAACCTGCTCCCAGTGGGAGATCATTCCTGCGCACTCGCGGGGATCGGCGGCGATAAAGAGGATTGAGCTGCTCATGATCGAGAGCCGTTGGCGGTGAACCACGCAACCGCGTCGGACAAGGCGCCGGACGCCGGGCACGGAGAGTAACCCAATTCGCGCGCGGCCTTTTCATGAGAGACCCACATCTTTTTCTTTGCCATGCGCACGGCTTCGAGCGGAACGCGGGGCGGGATGCCGGTGAGTTCCGCGAGCGCGGTGGTGATCATGCCGGCCGTGTATGCGACGAAGTACGGGAGCTTGACCAGCGGCGCTTTGCGTCCGGTGATACGGGCAAGATCCTGCAGGATCTGACTCAGCGTCAGGTTCTGAGATCCCAGAATGTAGCGCTCGCCGATGGTTCCTTTCTCGCACGCGAGGAGATGTCCGGCCGCGACATCGCGAACGTTGACGACGTTGAGCCCCGTATCGATGTAAGCAGGCATGGCGCCGGCAAGAAAATCGCGAACGATCTGCCCGGTGGGAGTGGGCTTGAAATCGTGATCGCCCATGGGCGCCGTCGGGTTGACGATGACGACGGGAAAGCCGTCCTGCGCGAATTCGAGAGCAACCTGCTCGGCGAGAAACTTCGAACGCTTGTAAGCGCCGGTCATTTCGGAGAGAGAAACAGGCTGTGTCTCGTCGCCGACGCCTCCGGACCCATTGCCGTTGGGCACGCCGATGCAGCCGACCGTGCTGGTGTAGACGACACGCTCGACACCGGCGGTTTTTGCGGCGGTCAGCATGTTGCGCGTGCCTTCGACATTCGACGCGTAGAGTTCTTCCGGATGCTTCGACCAGAGACGGTAGTCGGCCGCAACGTGGAAGACGAGGCCGCAACCGGATGCCGCGCGCGCGAGGGATGCGGGATCGCGCAGATCGCCGGTGACGCATTCGACGTCGAGTTCCGGGATGGAGTTGGGAGTGCGAACGAGCGCACGAACGCCGTGGCCGCGTTCGAGCAGGAGTCGTGCGACGTGCCAGCCCACGAATCCTGAGGCGCCGGTGATGAGAGTTGGTTTCATGGATCAGCGCAAAGGCATTGGCCACAGATGAAAACGGATGTCAGCCTTTATCGTAATCTTCCGATGTTGGGTTCAGTTCGTTTGGAAATTTTGCTTTGCTTTTCGCCTTTCTTTTTCCCCTCACGCCGGTCCTTGTAATAGGTGAGTGTGCGCAGGAACTCGCGGCTGAAGCGGCCTTCATAGCGATTGAGAAGCTCCAGAGAGCGCGAGTCGTCTGAGAGCGATTTGAAGGCAAGCGCAGTGTGCATGGAAGGGATCTCCGCATTTTCCCGATCGGCGAGAGGGTCGCGGGCGAGTTCCTGCTTGTGGATGCCGTGGACGTACTGCGCCATTTCGAGACACCAGAGGCGGCTGCGACGCCAATCGGCGACGGCCATGATTTCGACAAGGCGGCGTTCGATGGCCGTTTCCGGCTGGAGTTCGTCCTGAAGGTCGGTGAGGAGAGCCTGGAATGCGGCATCGGATTCGGAGGGAAGAATAATGGACGCGGCGAGAATGCCGTGGCGGAGGGCATTGTGGGAGGAACGGGCGAGGCCGTCAGGCGTGGCCGGTCCGGTGGAGCGAAGGGTGTTGGCAGCAGACCTGGCTTTGCCTTCGGCGGTGACCGGTCCGCGGGACTTGGCGCCGTTGGCGCGAGATGAAGTAATGCGAAGAGTTGAGCTCATGGCGGCTTCATTGTGGCAGACATCCAGGAGCTATTCGGGGGGTGGGATGGGTAAGTGGCTGATTTTGTGGAGAGAAAAAAAGTCAAAACCTGGAACCAACACCTTTTAGAAATGATGAAAACGATAAAAGCCGATGAAAATGATGAATTGAGTGAGAAGGTTATTGGGGCCTTTTTTGAGGTTTCCAATGAACTGGGGTGTGGTTTCCTCGAGAAAGTTTATGAACGGGCACTGGTGGCAGAGCTGCAGTTGCGGGGGTTGCGGGTGGATACGCAGGTGGGGTTCGAGGTCCGATATAAGGGCGTGTGGATTGGGAAGTACGTCGCCGATTTGATTGTGGCCGGGGAACTGGTTGTGGAACTGAAGTGCGTGGAGCGGCTGGGAGCGGAGCATACGGCGCAGTGTTTCAATTACCTGCGGGCCTCGGGGAAAGAGGCTTGTTTGCTGGTGAATTTTCAACATTCGAGGGTGGAGTGGAAGAGGATATGGCGGTCGGGCGGTGGGATACTGGGGTGAGAGTTGAATGCATGATTGCGCTTCCTATTCAAATTCCGCGCGAAGCCATGGCCTCGTTTTGTGCACGCAATCATATCCAGAAGCTTTCGCTTTTCGGCTCGGTTCTGACCCCCCGGTTTCGCGATGAAAGCGATATCGACATGCTGGTTGAGTTCGAACGCGGGCGTGTGCCGGGGTTGCTCGGCATCGCGGGCATGGAGATTGAACTATCCGAGATGCTGGGACGCAAGGTGGATTTGCGCACGCCCGCGGAACTGAGCAAATACTTCCGAGACGAAGTAGTGGCTTCCGCCCTTCCGCAATATGAATACCCTGCAAGCAGGACCACCTCGTGATCTACGGCGGCCTTTAGCTCCATCCCGACGGGCGGATGGGCTGCGCGCCGCATTCCAACAGTCGCTGGTTCGAGGGATCGTCTACGGTGAATACCGGCTTGTTTCGACGAAGCAACTCCAGGCAGAGCGCGAGGGTCCGGCTGGCGGGGGCAGCGTGGGCCACAAAGATGTGGTCGGCAAGAGCGGTGACGAATCGGTTTCGTTCTTCGGCAAGCCCGACTGTAATTCGCCTGTTTTTGGCGTGAAACGGCGAGAGAATCAGAAGGCGGCCAGCGTTGAACGCGGGCGCGAGTTCGGGTTTTAGACGCATTCCCGGTATGCTCCGTGCGGGAACCCAGATCACGGGTTGGCTGCCTCGAAGCAAAATGCTCAGACATTCCCATTCCATTGGGGAGTGAAAACCGCCGATCACGATCTGGGACTCCGTCCGCATCGCGGTGACGGCGTCGAAGGCCTTAAGGATTACGGCACCGGGACATTGTGAGGAGCAGAAGAAACCGGTCCTCGGACGGTCGAGAATGTCGAGCGGGCCAGCGGCCCAAAACTCAGCGGGAGCAGATTCGCTACGCAGGGATGCTGGATAGCGGGGATGATCCGAACCGATAGCAGCAATCTGGCCGTTAAGGAACACTCTGTCATTCGCATTCGCTTGACGCCATCACGCTGGTCGGCGAAGTGGCGTCGTAACGGCGTACTCAACAGACAGAGGGTTCGGCATACGGCTCGAAGCATCAAGAATCTCGAAACTCACCATATTGCCGCCAGCGTCGTAGTCCAGGATTACACCGGGTTTATCCTGATCACTTTCGGCCACAGGCGCATCACTGAACAGGACGCTGAGGACGTCCACTTCGGGGTCGTAAACTACTCTCATTCGGCGCTCCAATACTTTTCAATCTTGCTGGTTCGATAAGCGGTGACTATTGTGGGTGGCTGTTCGTCTTCGTCCACCACGATACGCAACAAATATATTTTCTCATCATCGAACTGTAACCGCGACTGGTAAATCCACCGGCCCGTGCGGGAGTCGTCGAACAGTCGTTGCTCTGGTTGGTCCATGACCGCTTGGACCTGCGCAGGCTGGATGCCACGGCGGGCCATCTCCCATTCGGCATGGCTGGAGAGTCGATAGCCCATGCTCGACCTACTCTTCGTCGGCGTCCGCGCCGAGCCTGTACTTGATGTCACTCTTGTCCAAAACAGATTCTGAACTGAACGAAAAACAAGCCCTCCTATAATTGTTCCGGGCCGAACCATCTTTTTGCGGAGCTGTTTCGGCAGCCGAATTCCCAACAGGAGGGCAAAACGATGGTACAGGCAATGAGTCTGTTCAATCAACTACTGCGGCATTTTCC
>DATAXN010000108.1:0-5324 GCA_036273015.1 Bryobacteraceae bacterium
GTCGTTCCACCAGCGCGTGCAGTATGGTTTTGAGCTTCTGGCAGTCCGACTTGCTCAGCGGCCCGTCTTCCGCTCGACCGATCACCCGGTCCAGTTCTTCCACATTCACATCGAGACGGCGCCGGGAGGTCTTCATTTTTATTCGCTCAGCAACCTGCGAAATCGCCTTGTCAGCGCCAGACCGAGCACCTCTTTAATGGAGCGGTTCGGTGTGTAACTGTTGGATGCCTTGCCTCGGCCCGTCGTCCTGCCCATCAACACCCAGTTGGCCGCGCGATAGCAGGTCCCGCGAAAACGGCCGGGATCGATGAAGGTCTCCGCGAAGTAGACCGGGTGGCTGTACATCCGCTCCCAGTCCGCCGGCAGCGCCGCCGCCACGCGGCCCAGAATGTGCGAAGCCAGATGCGGAACTTTAATCCACGGCAGAATCAGGAAGCGCGTGTTGTAAGCGATGAAGCGAATATTCCGACGGCGCGCTGCAGCGCTCCATCCTAATATAACGGTCGCGGCTGCCCAGATGACGAGGGGCCGAACTCCATGCCATGCACGCGATGGGACGGGGCTTTCCTTCACAGTCCGCCCACACCAGATACTTCAGATGCTCTCCCACCGGTTGTTCATAGCCGAGATAATGATGTTGTTCCATCAGGCTGTTGAACAGCGGTTCGTCGGCCGTCTTTCGAACCTGCTGCAAAAGGATCGGACGAACGGCGCGGAGTGGCGCCTCGAGCGGCGTGGTGTCGATCAGCATCGGTTGTGGCCGCTCGCGCCGGACGAACGGATTGGGAGGCCGGAAACGAATCGCAGGCAACTCGATCTGCCCGGCGCGGTGCAGCATCAGTAATAAGCCACGGCAGACCATATCGCGTGGAGCGCCGTTGGTCTGTTTCCATTGCCATGCCTCGCAGAGTTTCTCCGACAGTCTGCGTCGGCTTGCCGTCGGATGTTCGGCTACCAGCCTGCGGATGAAGTCGATCTCTTCATCAGCAACAGTGCGGCCCCGGTATCTCCATTCCGGCATTCTTTTCGCAGTGTGGCAGAGTCAGAATTGGAACGCAAGGGGGTGGGCGTACTTTTTTTATGCGCTCACCTGCCGCCATACCGGCGGCGCATCGGCATCCGGATTCGCGGCGGCCAGCAGTAACTGTGCCTGATGCGCGCGCAGCGTGCGCGCCGGTTCCGCACCGGTGGGCCACCACTTGAAGCGGCCCTTCGACAGGCGCTTGTACCTCCATTCGAAATGCAGGTGATTCGATCGCAGCCGCGGGTCTTGTGCGGGTAACGCACCCGTTCCATCCGCTCAGCGGCAGGCAGTTCGCGTGCGTAGGTGAGCGGTACAACCGCTATGGAAAGCGCCTTCTGATCCGTGTCGATGATGTAACCGTTCGCTCGATCCCGCCACAGTGGACGGATCTGATTCCTCCTGATCCGGAGATCGCCATGGGCGGGCATCGCGCGCTTTTCCGCGTTGCGGATCTGCTGGAGCTCGCAAAACTGGTGGACGAGCTCAGCAGGCGGAATCCGTCATCCGGATCGAGTGTAAAGCGAACTGTGCCGCATGTGTAAATGTAACTATGCCGCATTGCGCCGGTTTTTCGCTTGCCGTGTGTGCAGATTTATGCAGTATATACCGATGAGTAAAATCATAATAACGCTTGCATGCCATCTGCCATGGCGGCATAATTATATACACACAATAAGGGAGGTGATCCCCGCGAAGATCAAAGCGAAAACCGCCAAGGTCAAGGCCCTCCTCGAAGAGGGCACTTTAAACCCAAGCCCTGGGAAGGTGCGCGATCCGAAGTTTCAGGAAAACGAATTCTTCGAGCCCCGCGACCTCGTGCAAGTCAAGTATGAGATGCTCCGCCGGGTGTCCATCGAGAAAGCGTCGGTGACCGAAGCCACTGAGGAGTACGGTGTGTCGAGGCCGACCTACTACCAGACCAAGGCCAGCTTCGACAAGGGCGGCCTCGCCGGATTGGTACCCCGAAAGCGCGGTCCACACGGGCCCCATAAGCTGCAGGGCGAGTCACTGGCGTTCGTCCAGCAGCAACTCGTTGCGGGCCAGCCCATGCGGGCACGCGAGCTGGCAAAGCTGGTTCGGCAGAAATTCGACCTGGCGATACACCCCAGGACGATCGAGCGGGCGGTCACTGGAAAAAAAACGTCGCGATGACGAACGCAAAGAACAATGCGGCCGACCCGTCCATCGCTGTTACGCAATACGAAACTCTGCGTGCGGCCGCCCTCGGCAATGCGTTACCGCCCGAGGCTCGCGCCGGGCTCATGCTCTTTCTTCATACGGGCATGTGGGGCTGGGCGCGGGCTGTGACCGCCATGCGTAAGTTCGAGTGGCCGGCGGGCTCCCGACGATCGAACTGGAAGGCGCCGAAGGAATACAGAACCGTAATTCACCTCTTTGCAGCCATGGCAATCCCAACCGCTATTTCCGGAGCAACCCCATGAATGAATCGCTTAAGGTTCAGCCTCACCATCTTCAGCGAAGCGCGTATCTGTATATCCGGCAGTCCTCCATGCGGCAGGTCATTGAGAACGTCGAGAGCACGAAACGTCAATACGCACTACGCAATCGGGCCGCAGCATTAGGCTGGCGCGACGATCAGATTATCGTCATCGACAACGACCAGGGCGAGTCGGGCGCATCGGCAGTTTGGCGTGAAGGTTTTCAGCGCCTGGTCACCGATGTCGGCATGGGACACGCTGGCATGGTTATGGGGCTCGAAGTCTCGCGCCTGGCCCGGAACAACGCCGACTGGCATCGTCTGCTGGAGATCTGCGCGCTCGCCGACACCCTGATCCTCGACGAGGATGGCGTGTATGACCCAGCGAGCTTCAACGACCGGCTGCTGCTCGGCCTGAAAGGAACCATGAGTGAAGCCGAACTTCACGTCCTCAAAGCCAGATTGCGTGGCGGGATCATTAATAAGGCGCAACGCGGCGAGTACCGGTGCCCTCTGCCCACAGGCTTGGTCTACAACGAAGCTGGTAACGTCGTGCTCGACCCCGATTCACAAGTCCGGGAAGCGATTGCCTATTTCTTTGAAACCTTTTCCCGCATGGGTTCGGCAAGCCAGACCGTGAAGGCATTTCGGACCGAAGGACTTGACTTCCCATCTCGCCTCCGCGGCGGCGAGGCGACCGTCTTCCGGCCTCTGACTGCATCGACGGCGATGCGCACATTGCACAATCCACGATATGCGGGAGCTTACGCATATGGACGCCGTCAATACCGGCGGGCCGGCGACGGCAGGAAGACGATCCAGCGAAAGCGCGAAGACAGCGATTGGCTGGCCTGCATTCCGGAGGCCCATCCCGGCTACATTAGCTGGGAGCGATTTCAGGAGAACCTCAGAATCCTCGAGACAAACGGCCAGGGCTACAATGTGGCGCGTGCGTCGCCGCCCCGCGAAGGAGCGGCTTTGCTCCAGGGACGCGCCGTCTGCGGTCGGTGCGGAAGACACTTTCGCGTTCGATATGTAGCGCGACGTGGGAAACAGGAAGCCTGGTATGTTTGCGATCGCGGGCACACGGCGCGCGGCGAGCCGAACTGCCAGTCGATCGCAGGCGCACCCATTGATCAGGCCATCGGAGTACTCGTGACCGGGGAAATGACGCCTGCGGCCATCGAACTGCCCTGGAAATCAGACGGGAGATCGAGGCTCGATACGAAGAGGCCGATCAACTACGCTGCCGTGCCGTCGAGCGCGCCCAGATCGAAGCGGATCTCGCACAGCGCCGATTCAAGCTGGTGGATCCGGGCAACCGTCTCGTTGCCGACACCCTGGAGCGGGAATGGAACGACAAACTTCGGGCGCTGGCCGAGGCCCGCGAGGAACGAACGCGGGCCCGACAGCGGAGCGATGTCGTTCTCGATGATGCGATCCGCCAGCGGTTGGACGCCTTAACGACGGATTTCCGCAAGCTCTGGGATGATCCGGCCACCGCGAACCGCGAACGCAAACGTCTCCTCGCCTACATCATCGAAGACGCAACCCTGATCAAGATCCCGGCCGAAGGAATTACCAGGATCCACGTTCGATTTAAGGGTGGCAGGAGCGAGACGCTCATGACGAGAAACCCAAAGTCATCTGCGCAGCAGATCAAGACACCGCCAGAGATCGTGGGACTGGTCGATGAACTGCTTGATGACCATGTCTATTCCGAAATCGCCGCTATGCTCAATCAACAAGGGCTTCGCCCGGGAGCATCCGCGCGACCAGGCCGAGCGGCTGACCGCTTTTCGGCCAAGCAGGTAGCCTATCTCATGCACACCTACGGCCTGCGTTCGCGCTATGATCGGCTTCGTCAGCGGGGCATGCTGAACCGGAAGGAGATGGCCGATCGGCTGGCCATTCACGAGCAGACCGTGGACCGGTGGGCGAAATCTGGACTCCTCAGAGCGCACTCCTACAATGACCACGGATGGCAACTCTATGAGCTTCTGGGCCCGGACATACCCTTGAAACATTGCAGCCGATGGGATCGGTTGGTGAACCGCGGGGCAGGTGTGCAGGAAACCCCTCAGCGTACTGCGCTGGAACAGAAAGAGGTGTAGTGTGAAGCCAGAACCCCTGGCCGTCATAAGCCAGCAGTTTTATGGCTGTCCCCCGGCGGCTGCGGAAGATGAACAGACAGCCGGAGAACGGATCTGCAGCCAGTTTTTCCCGGCATAGCTGTGCCAGAGAATCGATGCCCTTCCTGCCGTCGATGGCGTCTACCGCAACCAGGATGCGCAGTTGCGGCGTGATCTGGATCAGGACGCCGACTCCACCAACTCCCGGCTCAGCGTCGCCAGATATGAAGCCGAAGCACCCTTCAGCTGGATTCGCAGCTTTCCCCTGCGCCCTTCCACTTCAAGCGTGCACTCAGGAACCGATTGCACCTGCGGCGTGACCAACTCCACGAAGGCCGGTTGCTGCGGGACTGCTCCTGTGGCCGGCATGCGCCGCTTCAGATCGTCCCACGCCACATGCAACTCCCGTGCGGTTCGATTGATCCCTTCCTTCCGAGCCACCTCGACAGCAGTCGACCAAAGCTCAGCCGGTATTCGGGCTTTTCCTCTGCGAGTGGTTCTCCATTCCTCGAAACGCACTTTTGCGTCTTCAAGGCTGATGATGGGGGTTTTGCTTCGCGGCATGGTCTTCCTCCTCGCCGGAAAACCCAGCGGAAGAACGACCTTAACAGTTATCGACCGAATACTTCATACACGTTTGCCGAAAACTCACGATGTTACGCGGTGATTTCGGCACAATACGTAAAACGAATGGGGTCGCTAATTGAAGCCGTAAACCTGCTGGGCTCGT
>DATAXN010000109.1:0-17991 GCA_036273015.1 Bryobacteraceae bacterium
CTCCGAACTCTCAAAGCCCGCTCCGTCGTTGCTCTCCAACAGGCTCTCTCTGAAGCCCTCACCACTCTCACCCCACCAACCGCCACCAACTACTTCCGCCATTGCGGCTATACTCTATAGTTATTATGAAAATGCTCTAAAGACCTACGGAAGCAACAGCCTTCAGAAACCGGTAAAAGAAATCGACGCCCTCATAGTAAGAGCTGACTCGCAGCCGTTCGTCCCTGCCATGCGCGCGAATATCATCGTGATCGATGGCTTCCTCACCAACGCCAAAACTGGGCATCCCGGCAGCGATCGTATATTTGCTGTCGGACGCTCCCGTCTCCATGTCGACCACCACGGGTGCGCCGGGCCACAAAGCATCCGCGACGCCCTCCAGCGCCTTCAGCACGTCAGCGCGTGGCGCGCCCGGCAACGGACCCGTCTGATCCGGCGCGCGATCCGAGACTTTACCGCTCGACCCGTCAACATAACGAACCGTGACCTTCGGGTCAGCCAGCTTCCCCATCAACTGCCGGCGCACTTCCTCGGGTGAATGGCCAGGCAATATTCGGCAATTGACGATGGCCTGTGCCGTCTGAGGCAGCGCATTGTTCGCATGGCCGGCGTTGAGCCGCGTGGCAACGCAAGTGGTATGCAGCAGCGAATTGAAATGAGGATCGGCGGAGAGCCGCGCAACAGCCGCCTGATCCGGCGGATTTCGCACAATGGCCTTCATGTCCGCCGCGTTTTGCGCGCTCTCGTGGGTGGCCAGTTGTTCAAAGTAGAGGCGCGTCACTCCATTCAGCTCAAAAGGAAAAGAAGAATGTTCGAGGCGTCCCAGAGCGTCTGCCAGATGATAGATGGCGTTGTCAGGAACCGGCATTGAGCTATGGCCGCCCGGGTTTGTTACGGTGAGCTGAAAGTCGGCATAGAGCTTTTCGGCCGCCGCGACCTCCACGTCGATCGGCTTGCCCTTCTCCGTCATGACACCGCCGGAATCCGCGTTGAGAACAAATTCCGCATCGACGAGATCGCGATGGTTTTTCAGCAGCCAGTCGACGCCGTTCGCGGTCCCGCCTTCTTCGTCGGAGGTCAGCGCGAGGATGAGATCCCGCGGGGGCTGGTAGCCCTCCTTCCGGAAACGGATGAAGGCGGTCATCAGCATCGCATCCTGCGACTTCATATCCTGCGTGCCGCGTCCGTAGAAGTAGCCGTCTTTTTCGACCAGTTGAAAGGGATCGGTGGTCCAGTCGGCACGAAGGGCTTCCACGACATCGAGGTGTCCGATGATCAGAATCGGCTTCAGCGCGTTGTTGGGGCGTCCCCGCAGCCGGGCCACCAGATTGCCTTTGTTGGCACGCCCCGTCGGCGCCAACACTTTCACATCGCCCGCGGGATATCCGGCATCGAGCAGGCGTTTCGCCATGGCCTGCGCGGCAGCCGTGTTGTTGCCGGAAGAATCTGTGGTGTTGATCTCAATCAGTTGTTTGAAGATGTCCCGCGAGAGTTTGCGTGTGGCGTCGTCGAGCTGAGCAGTGGCCGGCGCGACCAGAAGAATCACCGCGAGCAGCGTTCGAAATGGCATCTTCAAGTACGTCTACGGCCCGGCCGGATCGCTATAAAACGTCTTCGGACCAGTTTTCCAGAACCGATTTCACTTTGGCCGTGAACTGATCCCCCAGCGCGCCATCGATCAGACGGTGATCGAACGTCAGCGCGAGATAGCACTGCGACCGGATGGCGATCGCGTCGTCGATCACGACCGGCACCTTTTCGACCGCACCGACTCCCAGGATGCCCACCTGGGGCTGATTGATGATGGGTGTCGCGAAGACGCTGCCGAAGCTGCCGAAGTTGGTGATGGAGAACGTTCCGCCCTGGATTTCGTCAGGCTTCAACTGGCGGGCGCGGGCGCGCGAGGCGAGGTCGACGATCGACCGCTGCAGACCAACAACATTCTTCTCATCCGCAGCACGGATGACCGGCACGATGAGACCGTTGTCGAGAGCGACCGCGATACCGAGATTGATTTCGTTGTGATAGATGATATTGGTCCCGTCAATCGAGGCATTCACGATCGGAAAGGCACTTAACGCTTCGACAGTGGCGCGCGCCACGAACGGCAGGAACGTGAGCGACATGCCGTAACGAGCGGCAAAGTCTTCCTTGTGCTTCGCGCGCATTTTGGCCACCCGGGTCATATCGACGCGATGAACGGTGGTGACATGAGCCGAGACACGCTTCGACATCACCATGTGTTCGGCGATCTTGACGCGCATGTTGCTCATGGGCTCAACGCGCGCCTTCGCGGTCGGCCTGGCCTGGCCAACAGGAACCGCCGGAACGACGGAAGACGGGGCTTTCACGGGCGCAGCCGGAGCGGCCGGGGCCGCTGTCGCGGCTGCAGGCTGTTTCAGCAGCGCTTCCAGATCCTCTTTCGTGATACGTCCACCCGCGCCGGTTCCCGTTACTTTTGTCAGATCGATGTTGTTCTCGCGCGCCATTCTGCGGACCAGAGGTGACAGAGGACCCGATGGCGTTTCAGGAGTTGGGGCCGGAGCCTGCGCCGGTGGGGCAGCGGCCGGACCTTCGGTACGAGCGGGAGCGGCAGCCTTTTCCTGAACCGGAGGCGGTGGTGCGGCAGCGGCGGGTGCGGGAGACGGCGCGGCTGCGGTGCTGCCGTTGCTTCCGCCTTCATTAATACGGGCGACGATGGCGTTGACCTGAACTGTCTGGCCTTCCTGAACCAACAGCTCACCCAGCGTGCCAGCGGCCGGCGATGGGATCTCGGTGTCGACTTTGTCCGTCGAAATTTCGAACAGCGGCTCGTCGCGTTCGACTTTGTCGCCGGTCTTCTTCAGCCATTTGGTCAAAGTTCCTTCGACAATGCTTTCGCCCATCTGAGGCATCACGACGTCAGTCATATATGTAACGATTTTCTCCTATTCCACATGGCGCTCAAGGACGCTGCTGAGAAATGCTTCCTGCCGCTCCGTTGAAAATGCGCTCTCTCCGGGATACGTGAAGCTCCGGGCCGGGCGAAAGCCCGGCCCCACATCCGCCGTCAACGTCTTCATCTGGCTTGTTGGCACGAGGGGCCATGTGGACTCCTTTGCAGTCGCGGTTCGGAAAACCTCGTGCTGCTTCCGAGCACACAACGGAGGCTGCATCTCACGATCAAAAACTTCTCCAAAATGCCGGACCAGCGAGGTCTTCACATCCTCGACATGTGCATGGACGCCGAGCGCGGCCATTGAAGTCACCGGCTTGGCGAGCCCGCAGGGCACGATGTACTGAAAGTATCGAAGGTCGGTCGAGACATTCAGCGCCCAGCCATGCGTCGAAACCCAGCGGCTGAGGTGAACACCGATTGCGGCGATCTTGGCTTCCTGCCCGGAATGGTCCGTCCAGACGCCGGTGAGCCCAGCGATCCGTTTTGCGGCGATCCCGAAGTCGGCGAGCGTATCGATCAGGACCTGCTCGATACCGCGAACGAACGCGCCAACATCCCGCTTCCACAGCCGAAGATCGACGATCGGATATCCCACAATCTGACCCGGCCCGTGGTAAGTGATATCGCCTCCGCGATCGGTGTCGTGGAGTTCAATGCCTGCACGCTGCAACACCGATTCGGATGCCAGCAGATTATCGCGATGTCCGTCGCGTCCCATCGTAATCACGTGAGGGTGTTCGACGAACAGCAAATGATCGCTTCCCTGCCCCTGTTTGCGCTCGGAGGCGAGCCCGGACTGGATATCGAACGCTTCGCCGTAGCTCATGCGCCCGAGGTCCGTGACGAAGCATTCAGACATTGATGGCCAGGCCGTATACGTTGTTAAACGCTTCGCCGACGGCTTCGTAGATGGTCGGATGCGCGTGGATGGTGTGCATCATCGTCTCCACCGTTGCCTCCGCTTCCATGGCGGCGACGGCTTCGGAGATCAGCTCGTAAGCCTGCGGCCCGATGATGTGAACGCCCAGGATTTCGCCGTATTTTTCATCGGCGACTACCTTGACGAATCCGTCGTGCGACCCCAGAATGGTGGCCTTGCTGTTGGCCATGAAGGGGAACTTACCAACCTTCACTTTGTATCCGGCGGCCTTTGCCTGCGCTTCGGTCAGGCCGACGCTGCCGATTCCGGGTTCCGTGTAGGTCGCCCCGGGAATCCGGTTGCGATTGACCGGAGTTACGGGCTTGCCCGCGATTTTCCCGACTGCCACCATCCCCTGCATCGAAGCTACGTGCGCCAGCTGCGGTGTCCCCGCGACTACATCGCCGATGGCGTAAATTCCCGGTTCAGCGGTCTGCTGATATTCGTTCACTTTGATGAAGCCGCGATCGACCTGCACCTTGGTGCCTTCCAACCCGATGTTGGCCGTGTTGGGAGCGCGGCCGACGGCCACGAGCAGTTTCTCGGCTTCGACATCCTCAACTTTGCCGTTCGAAAGCGTTACCTTCATCTTCACGCTCTTGCCGGTCTTCTGAACGTTGTCGCACTTCGCGCCGGTCTCGACGCGGATCCCGCTCTTTTTGAAGACGCGCTCCAGCTCTTTTGAGACTTCTTCGTCCTCCACCGGAACCAGGCGCGGCAGCATTTCGAAAATGCTCACTTCGGAACCGAACCGCCGGAACATGGAAGCAAACTCAACGCCGACAGCGCCGGCACCGACGATCATCAGCGATTTCGGCACCTGCGTGATGTTCAGAATTTCGATGTTGGTGAGGATGAATTCGGCATCCGGCTTCAAGCCGGGCAACATGCGGGCTTCCGATCCGGTGGCGATGAGGATATTCTTCGTCTCGAGAGTCTGGGTGCCCTTGGCGCCTTTGACTTCGACTTTCTTGATGTCGCCGGTGCTTTTGATGGTGGCAAAACCCGGAATCCAATCGACCTTATTCTTCTTCATCAGAAACTCGACGCCTTTGGCGTGTTTCTGAACGATGCCGTTTTTGCGCTCGATTACTTTCGGGTAGTTGAGCACCGGCTTCTCGATGGTAATTCCCTCATCGGCGGAGTGGTTCGCAAAACTCCAGAGTTCGGCGGTGTGGAGAAGGGCTTTGGTCGGGATACAGCCGACGTGGAGGCAGGTCCCGCCCAGCTTGGCATCCTTCTCGACGATGGCAGTTTTCAGTCCATATTGGCCCGCACGCACCGCGGCCGAGTAGCCGCCCGGGCCGCTACCAATCACAATCAAATCGTATGTCACGTAACTCCATTCTACATGGCACGTCTGTTGAGTCAGCGCGAAACGAATCGCGCCTTTGCGCTCTTAGACAAGCACTCTCCCGGCGTATACCATGGTTTCAGTAATGCCACGCATCTTATTCGTTCTATTGCTGTTGGTGAGCTTTGTCCAAGCCCAGAATGCCGGACGAAAAGCCGCGCCAGCAGGGCCGAATCCCGTTGCCGGCCCGCCCCTGACACCCAACGGCCCTCCTCTTACACCCAACAGCGTGGCGCGGGATTTTCCGCTAGATTCGATCACGATTGAGGGCAATCGGATTCTTTCCACTGCCGGGATCATCGCCGCTTCCGGCCTGAAGAAGGGCGCGACCGGCAACATTGCCGTTTTCGACGCGGCGCGCGACCGCCTCATTGCGAGCGGGTATTTCGATCTGGTCTCTTACCACTACAAACCAGCCACGGCGGGTGGTTATGACGTCACGTTCGACGTGCAGGAAATCGATACTTTGTATCCCGTGCGGATCGACGGATTACCCGCCACGTTGGACGACGTCATCCCGTTCCTGAAATCGAAGGATCCTCTGTTCACGGGGCAGATGCCCGGCACGCAGCAGGTGATTCGGCGGACTGCCAACGAAATCGAGCAGTATCTCGAATCGAAAGGCCACGCCGACAAAGTCGCCGGCGAGATGATTACGGCTTTCTCCAACGACAATCGGCCCGGGCATTTCGAAGTCGACTTCACGCCCGCGCGCGGCCTGCCGGTAGTCTCAGCGGTGTCGTTCGAAGGCAGCAAGGTGATCTCCGCCATCGACCTCCACAACAAGATCTCCGAAGTGGCCTTCGGCCAGCCTTTCACCGAGGACGGGGTCCGGGCCCTCTTGGAAGGTCAGATTGTGCCGCTCTACGAAGCCAAAGGCTATATGCGGGTAACCTTCCCGAAAATTACCAGCCAGCCTTCGACCGAAGTAACGGGCGTGGATGTCAAAGTGGCAGTGGACGAGGGCGTCGAATACAAGGCCACGCGCGTGGTGGCCACGGGAGGATCGGCCGCCGAAAACGAGCGCGTCCTGAAAGCGGCAAAGATTCCGCAGGAGATGACGGTGGCGAACTTCGATCAGATCCGCGACGCCGCGAAGCGGGGGCAGGATTCGATGCGTCATCAGGGTTTTCTCGACGCACGCGTGACCGCCGACAAGAAGATCGACGATGTGAAGAAGACCGTCCAGTTTCTACTGGTGGTGAATGCCGGACCCGAGTACAAGTTTGGAAAACTCACCGTCAACGGCTTGGGCCTGGATGGCGAGGCTGCGATTCGCAAAATGTGGAGCGTGAAGACGGGCGATCCGTTTCCGGAAGGTTATGGGGATTATTTTCTGAGCAAGGTTAAAGAGGAAGGTCTGTTCGACAACCTGGGTGATACGAAGGCCAAACAGGACATCAATGCGGACACGCATGTTGTCGACACCACGCTCGACTTCAAGGGGTCACCGCCGAAGGAGAAAGCGCCGCGGAGACCCGGGGAGTTCGGCGGCCGGTAGTTATGCTATTCTACCTTTATGAGGTAGAATTCTGCAAAGCCTGAATCTCAAAAATCCGCGCGCATATTCGCTTGCCGCAGAACTCGCTCATCTTACAGGGGAAACTCTGACTGCCGCGGTAATTGCAGCGCTTGAGCAATGCTTGGAAGCGGAGCGCCGCAAGCACGGGAAGTCCACGACAGCGGAGAAAATTCTCGAGTTCTCCGCACGATTTGCCCCGGGCATGGCGCCGGGCAGTAACTCAGCGAATCATACGACAGAGCTTTACGGCGACGACGGGTTGCCGCGATGATTCTGGATACCTCCGCCCTGCTGGCCATTTTATTGAACGAGCCCGAAGCGCGGAGGTTTGCGTCGGCGATCGAAACAGCCGATGTGACGCGAATATCCGCCGCAAGCTACGTCGAAGCGGCGATATATGTGGACCGGAACGGCGACGAGATCCGGCGTGCGATGCTCGATACCTTTCTTGCAGAATTCTCCATCCGAATTGAGGCGGTCACTGCAGAGCACGCACTCATCGCTCGCCAGGCTTTCGTCTTCTTCGGCAAGGGCAGGCACAAGGCGGGATTGAATTTCGGGGATTGTTTCAGCTACGCGCTTTCGAAGGCGTACCGGGAGCCGTTGCTGTTTAAAGGTGGAGACTTCGGACACACCGATCTTGAGACAGTGAATTAGCTCGGCATTCGCCTTTCTGAACGGCGACTTCCTGTAATACAACAAGGGCAGAACGATGGCAACCAGGACAGTCAGAACTCAATGATGAAGCGGAGGCAGTGCTCCGGCAGATCCGCGAGATGACCGGACTCCCGATCTCGGAAGCGCTCAAACGCGGCCTACGGTCGTTATTGGAGAATGCCAGGAGCGAATCAACGCGCACGCCCTACCACATTTACAGCAAACTCGACCGCGGCGCCAGTGGCTACGCCATTGCTCCCTCAACGGAAACGCGGCGCGGCGTCACTGGAGCACTGCGCAGGAAACTCCATCGATGATTCGTCGATTCGTGAGCCCCTCTCCACAACCGTACCGGTGTTGACCGAAGCGCTTCACATGCTGCGGCCCGAGGCAGGCTTCCGATCTGGCTCTTTGACCGCCCGTCGCTCACGCGCGCGTTTGAGCTTATGGAGCGCTATGCGGATCATCCGATGGATCTTGCCGATGCGTCGCTCATCGCCGCCGCCGAGTCCGTGGGCACCCGCAGAGTGTTTACAGTACACCGGAAAGACTTTGAGACATACCGAGTCCGGCGCGGACATCGGAGCTATCTGATCGAGATTGTGCCCTGAAGGTTCGAGCGCACGCCACCCCCCCAAAAAAAAGGGCCGCGACCGCAGCCGCGAATTTTGGCGGCCGATGAGTAATTGCCGTTTGAACTGCCGCGATAAAGAACAACTTTATCAGTAATATTCCTACGTTGGGTTCGGTTCGTTTTGGAAATTTTATTTTTTTAAAAACACCATTTCGGAGCGCCAAACAAGCTGCCTGCCTGCTGTTTGGCGCTGTCAGACTGGTGTGCCGAAAAGCGTCGGCAATATCAGATTATTCGATTTTCAAAGATCATGCCGGGCGGCAACCGCCTGTTTAATTACACAAGCCGCTCGCACCCATACACCAGGCAGTATGCGGCAGCCGATATGGCGTTTCGGCACCGATGACGCGCAAGTAGTGAGATCTATTGTGAAATCTCCTGGAAAATCGATGTGAACGCCCTGGGTAACCGGCAAAAACGAAAAGCGCATTTCTCATCAAGGCGGGGCCGGCGATGGCAGGCCGAGTTAGCGGCGAGTATTTGACAGAACGCCGCATCATTTGCGATTTCGGGCGGACGTCTGCTCCACGACTTGGGACTACGCGTTCATTTGAAGGCAGGAAGGCTTTGGGAAACAGGCGATTGGGCGCTATTCCGTTTGACGATTCGGGTTTGCGCTCTTTTTGTATACCAGCCGGTGGCAGCACACGAACACGCCGGAAATCGAGAGCAGGGCAAGCACAAGTCCCATGAAACTCCAAAGGGCTTCGGTAAACCACCCGAATCTGCCAAAATGCGCGTCGGAGAGCCAAAGCAGGGCTCGGTCATAGAACCGGTCACGGGGATCGAAGAACGCGAGCACGGAGTTAAAGGAGTTCGAAAAGGAAAAATAGATACCCGAAACTCCCCACATCAGAACAAAGGGAAAGGTCCAGAATCCGAGGGCGCTGTGCAGATCCCAGCTGAGCCGCGCAAAACGCGCTGTCCATTTCACGGTCAGGCTGCGACGCCAGTTCTTAATCCCCGGCCACCATATAACAACTCCTGTCAAACAAACCAACGTCAGGAAAACGGCTCCGATTCCGTTCACCAGACGACCGGTTTCACCGAACAGGAGGTTTTCGTGAAGCTTCACGAGCCACTCGACGGCAAAGCGGGGTGACAGCTCATTGCGGTAAACGATAATGCTTCCCGAGATGCTCACTACAAGCACATAGAGACCGATTCCCAGTCCGGCGGCATAATGAATCTGAAAAAAGATCCTGTGCAGCCACAGCCTCTCGGGGTGTTGAAGCCATCGTTGCCAAACGTCCATTGTCTTTCCCTCAAGGCGCAGCGATCGCCGCAGATAATCAGGCAATCGGGTCACTGTGCATGGGCCGAGCAACCGGCAAATCCGACCTGCCTATACCGCCAGCGCCATCCACAACAAAGCCGGCGAAAGGACGGTGGTGAGCAGGCAATAAAAACAATACGCGCCGAGCCGGGCCATATCGAAGACACCCAACACATTCGCGAGCACAGCCAGCACCGCAAGCGTCCGGAGCGAATAGCGAACCCAGAGCATTTGGGGTCCGATAAGAGCCAGCAGGATCAGGAAGCCGTACATCGCCGCAGCAATAAAGCCATCCGGAATTCCGAACGGCCGCGCGAAAGCGGCATCCGCCACCGCTTCGCAACCGTGCTTCAGTAAAGGGCAGCTCATATGTTCGATCGCGCGGATCTGGTATGCGCCCACGTACAACATCGCCAGGGCGCTCACGGTCGAGAGCCCAATCAAGCCGCTCTTCGCACTCACAAGCATTCAGACTTCCTGGCGCATAAGTGAGCGACGATCAGACCATAGCCCAGCAGGCCTTCCCGGATCGCCTTCGAGGCTGCGCGCGCGAGTTGCTTCGCCTGTTCAAAATCGGCGCCGGGCAAATCCAGTTTCTTCAGCCTGACCATGATTTCGATTCCCAGCAGGCGGTTCTGAATATCACGCGCCAACTCGGCTAAAGCGTTGTTGTGCGACTCAATGGTTGTCACATTGAAACCGGCGCCTTCCAAATAGCCGGCATATTCCTCCACCCGGCGGGCATCGGCGATGCAGGCGATCCAGGCCAGCAGCCCGTCGAGATCCTGAGGCAAGGATCCGGAGCGCGTCAGATCGCTCATCCCGATTCGACCTCCCGCACGCAGAACGCGCGCAAATTCAGATGCGGCGGCCCGTTTGTCGGGAAACGTGCAGAAGGCGCACTCGCAGATGACGGCATCGAAGCCCGCGTCGGGAAAATCCAGGCGTTCCGCATCTCCTTCGACGAATGAGACAAGGTGATCAACCTGCGCCGCCGTTGCCCTGGAGTTGGCCTCCACCACATTCTGTCGACCAAAGTCCACGCCGACGACGTGGCATCCAAACTGCCGGGCGACGAAGATGGCGCTCTCGCCCTTGCCGCTGGCCACGTCCAGAACGCGAACGCCGGGGCCCAACCCCAGATGTTCCCCGAGCCGGGCGGTGAGCCGCTGCCCGCCCGGATGGAATGAATCGCCCAGCAGCATGCGCGCGAAATCGCTCTGATAAATCGCGGCGCAGCAGCTTTTCAACTCGGCGGGTTCAATCGGCGTTGTCATTTAGCTGAACCAGTTCGTGCCCGGTGTTGTCTTTTCCGAACGAGAAAGTAATCGGCTGGACCTCATACCTGGTGCCGGCGCGGCGAGCCGCCTGCCGATCCTTCTCCTGGCGCACGAGTTGTGTACGAGCCTGCTCGCGATAACCAACCGTGTTGTAAGCGCAGAACGGAACCTGCTTTCCTCCCGGCAGCAGAAACTCCTTGCAGCACTTCATGAGGTTCTTTTGATTGAACGTCCACGGGTCCATGAAGTCCTGCAGCATGATCATGAAAATGAACTGAGACATCCCCTTCACATCGAGCCCGCCGTCCGGCAATCCGCAGGCGGAACAGGAGAAGGAAAACTCGCGCGCCACTTTCTCCGATCCGAGGACGGCGGATGACGACCACAGGCCTTCGAGCGCGCGTCTGATTTCCGCACCGAGATCGGGCATGACGCGATTCGTAATGTAGTCGAGGTAATCGTCCACCTTGAGAAGACGCGGGAGTGGCGTTACATTGCGCTGTTCATCGACGTAGGCGTACGTGACCGAATTGCACGTGGGGAAACAGCATGGCACAGGAACAAAATCAGTCTTCAGAAACAAGCCTTCGGTCTGGGCTTCAATCAGGGCGATGACGTCCGGATTGGTGATGCGCCGCATGGGATCGTGGCGCACGTGGCGGCCCGCGTGGAAGGCGGGTTGAAAGTTGATTCCTTTCACCGCGGGGTGGTCGAGGCCGAAGCGGACGATTCGGCCGATTTCGTTCTCATTGACGCCCCGCTCGACGGCAGGCACGAGGATGACCGTACACCCGATTTCGGCCAGGCGATCGAGGGCGCGGAGTTTTGCGGGCAGAATATCGGGCTCGCCGCGGATGATGCGGTATGTTTCCTTTTCGAAGCCGTCGAACTGGAAATAGATGTTGGGCCGGGCGTCGCCCATTTCACCCAACTCGGCGAGAAAGCGGTCGTCATTCGCGATGCGCTTGCCGTTGGTGTTCAGCATTACATTGGGAATGCCGCGTTGCTGCGCCGCGCGCATCATCGGAATAATCTGCGGGTGGATGGAAGGCTCGCCGCCGGAGAACTGCACCAGTTGCGGATTGCCCTCGGCGGCGACAAAGCGATCCAGAATATCTTCTACTTCCTCCAGCGTCAGATTGAAGCCCGGACCGGCCTCGGCGAAGCAAAGCGGACACGCCATGTCGCACGCACTGTTGACCTCAATAATGCCGAGGCAAGCGTGCTGCTGATGATCGGGGCATAATCCGCAGTCGTGCGGACAGCCGTCGTTGATCTCAGCGGCGAATTCCAGAGGTATGGTTCCGGGTTTGTTGAACTTCGAGGAATTCGTGTACTGCTCGGCGTCGCCATAGACCAGCGCTTCGAAGAGTCCATGATCCGGGCAGCGCTTGCGCATGAAGACTTTGTTGTCGCGGATCAGTATGTGAGCGTCAACGACCCGGCGGCACTCAGGGCAGATGCTGCGGGTCAGTTCATAAAAAACGTAGTCCGCATCTTTTTTGAGATCGACCTTGAGATCGGCCGAGGTGGTCAGCGTGGGAGTAGGGGAATCGACGGGCATCGCTAACTCACTTTAGAACGTTCCTTGCCAGCAGGGGCGGCTCGGGCCATACAGGTCGTTCATCAATCCGTGCCTCATCTTGTTTGACGGGCTTCCGCAAGGCCGTCAGGGGTTCGACCCGAGTTCCGAGATAGGGCCCCGTTACCCTGGCGCCAGGCAGGCCCGCGAGCAGCCGCCTGGAGGACAAGCAGCAGCAACACGTCGGCCGGGCTGGCTCCCAGCCATGCGAAAACCGATCTCGCGTGTTCGCCGTGCTGCCCTCGGGATCCCGCAACTTTGAACCGGATCAGTTTTGTTGATAGCTCCTATCAAAGATTGCCGCGCACCTTAAGAATGTGATCTAAATTACTCTACCTGGTGGGATGGATGATTGGGGGGGAAATTCCTGTATCTCGTTTCATTCACCTGTGTTGAGGGTTGCAAAGAGGAGTCTTCATGAAGCTGATTTCGCTAATAACAGTAGTTCTTTTGTCTGCGTCAGCAGCCTTTGGTCAAACCGGTTTGGTCACAGTCACGGGAACGATTACGGATCCGGCGGGAGCCGTAGTCCCAAACGCTCCCATCTCGGTCAAAAACACGGAAACCGGACAAGTCTATACGGCCACAAGTTCGGGCACCGGCAACTACGCCGTGGCGCAATTGCCGATCGGCGCCTGCAATCTGAGCGTCGCGGCTCCCGGATTCAAGACCTACGAACACGATAATTTCCATCTGTCGGCGGACCAGACTCTGCGCGAAGACATTGCGCTTCAGGTGGGCCAGGCCAGCGAATCGGTTACAGTGTCGGCGGATGCCTCGCTGCTGCAGACCGAAAGCAGCCAACTGGTACACAACGTCACGCCGTCTCAGCTGGACAACCTGCCGCTTTTGTCAGTCGGCGCGACGAACGATGGCCTCCGCGATTATTTCGCCGCTTCACGATTGCTTCCCGGCATTCAGTATTCGGACAGCGGCGCGTTCAGCGCGGTGGTGTCCGCTGTAGTTAACGGAACTCCGACTATAACGATCTACAGGTCAAATCTACAGGTAAATGTTTCGGAGTTCCTAAGAGTGTGATAAAACACGCGACCGAGCTGCAATCCGCGCTGGGGAGTCGTCGCGGGTGCCCGGGGAGTTTGAGTATCCATTCATACCGGGCGATCGTTCAGATTTTGTTTAGAGGAAAACTTAGTCCAAAGGGGAACTTTTAAATGAGGCGAGTCTCGCTGCTATCTCTATTTTTGCTGTACGCATCTGTCGGCTTTGGCCAAACCGGCCTGGCCACGATCACGGGAACCATAACCGACCAAAGCGGAGCTGCTGTCGCGAATGCTCCCGTCGTGGTCCGGAGTTCGGACACGGGAACGACCTTTCAGGGGGCCAGCTCCAGCACCGGAAACTACACCGTCACACAGCTACCGGTGGGCGACTACGAACTCTCCGTCACCGTGTCGGGTTTCAAGAAATACACCCACACCAACTTCCATTTGGCTGCGGGACAGACCATAGGCGAAGACATCACGCTTCAAGTGGGCCAGTCCACCGAATCTGTGACCGTATCCGCCGAGACTTCCCTGCTGCAAACGGAAAGCGCGGAAGTGTCGGGCAACTTCACGCTGAAGCAACTGGACGACCTGCCGCTTCTCACGGTGGCCGCAACCAATGACGGTGTCCGTGACTATTTTGCCGCTTCGCGCCTGCTGCCTGGAGTGCAGTATTGCGATAGCGCGACCTGCCCCGGAGGCGGGAGCGGCAACGCCGTCACTGTCACCGTCATCAACGGCACGCCGAACAATTCACTGACGACTCGACTGGATGGCGCCACCATGAACCCAACCAGCTCACGCCTTGGGGGAGCCACCATGGAGACGCAGTCCTCGTCGGAAGCAGTTCAGGAAGTCAATATCCTGACCAGCAGTTTCGCCCCGGAGTTCGGGGCCGGCCTGGGAGCTGTGGTGAACGTAGTCACCAAGAGCGGCACCAACGATCTCCACGGCACCGTCTATGACTACCTGGTGAATACCGCGCTGAACGCTGCTCCGTCCTACCTGGGCGTGAGAAACGCGATTCACCAGAACGACTACGGCTTCACGGTCGGCGGTCCCGTCTGGATCCCCAAAGTTTACAACGGCAGGAACCGGACGTTCTTCTTCTTCAACTTCGAAGAATTCTTACAGAATCTGCTCAATACCACCACGCTGTCCACCGTACCCATACCCGCTTACCGCAACGGTGATTTTTCCAGCCTCATCACCACCGAAAATCGCCTGGTGTCAACCGCGTCCGGGCCCTACACAGATCCGCTTGGCCGCACCATTCCAAGCGGTACCATCTTCGACCCTGCCTCCACCTTCACCGCCCCCAACGGGGCCTTGGTTCGCAATCCTTTCCCCGGCAACATAATTCCCCCCAGCAGGTTCGATCCGGTTGCGGTTAAAATCCTCGCTCTGGTTCCGCAGCCTCTGGGCCCGACTGCCAACCAGGCGGGATCCAACTATCTGGCGCCGTACATCGGCAGCCGCAGATCCTATGTCCCATCCATCAAGGTCGATCAGAATATAGGCACGAAGCTGCACGCGGCGTTTTACTTCCAAAAGACCTCCACCTCCACGCCCCGGACCGCTACGGGAGCCGACAGTCTGCCGGATGACATCACAGTCTCCGGATATTCCGGAAATGCCGCCAGGACGTTCCGGCTTAACCTGGACCACACTGTGACGCCAACTTTGCTGATGCACTACACGCTTGGCTGGAACGACTCCGACTTCCTGTTGGGGCCCGAAGATTTCCTGAACGCCCAGCAGACAGTCGGCGTACCGGGCGCAATCTCTCCTGGCCGCGGTCTCCCGCTGATTGCCACCGGTGCCTCAAGCAATATCGCAGAGGGCGGTATGGGCAATCTGGGGCCACAATATGACCAGCATTTCTGGGAGCGTCGCCCCTCGTTCGTGACTTCCACAACGTACGTGCGTGGCTCGCATACCTACAAGGCCGGCTTCGAAATCCGGCAGATGAAGTATCCCAACTTCAATTTCACCTATACGGCCGGCGAATACGCCTTCGCTACGCTTAGCGGCGGCGTCAGCGGCACCCTCGCCACCGTTGGTAACATTTCGAACTACACCACACAGACCTCGCTGAATGGAACCACGGTGTCCTCGGGCTTTGCCGGATTCGGTTTCGCTTCGTTTCTGCTCGGCGGCGCGCAGGCAATCGCCATCAACGCGCCCATCAACCTCCAAACGGAGAATTACCAGTCCGCCGCCTTCCTGCAGGACAGCTGGAAGTTCAATCGCAAGTTGACTCTGGACTACGGCTTGCGTTGGGACTACGGCACCTACCAGAAAGAACAATTCGGGCGCTATGGAGACTTCTCCGCCACCACCCCGAATCCCTCGGCCAGCGGACGGCCTGGCGCTCTGATTTATGAGGCCAACTGCAATTGCAGTTTCGCCCACAACTATCCGTATGCGATTGGGCCGCGTTTAGGCGCAGCCTACCAGCTGAATGACAAAACCGTCATTCGCGGCGGCGCCGGCATCGTTTACGGCTCCCTCGACTCTTCCGCCGCTACCGGTTATTCATCAAATGCCGCCAACGCCGCGACGCCGGCGTTCGGGCAGATCGCCGGACTGCTCCAGAACGGGATCCCGTCCACCGTGCAGGCGGCATGGCCGACCCTGAATAATCCAGCCGCGGGTCAGGCGCCTGGAGCCGTCGTGGCCGCGCCTTCTCTACTCGATCAAAACACCGGCCGCCCCGCGCGCCTGACGCAATGGAATATCACGGTGCAGCGCACCTTCGGCAAGGACATCGCGGTGGAAGCCGGGTATGTGGGCAATGTCGGGGTTTGGGAGACAGCCCCCACCGCCCTCCCCACCGCCCTCCCCCCCGGCGACTCTACCCTGGCTCCGGTAAACGTGTTGAGTCTGTCGGAGCTTTCCGCCCTTGGAATCTCCGGCTCAAACCTCAGCAATGCGACGCTCTCCAGCGCGTTCAATACAAGCATATCGGCCCTGACCGCGGCGCAGAAGGCCGCTCTGGCGTCCGTAGGCCTCACGCAGTTCCTCCCTTATAGCAATTTCCCGCAGAATCAGACGGTCCGCCAGGCGCTGTTGCCCTACCCTCAGTACAGCGGGGCCATGGCTCCCCTGGGTGCGCCCGACGGGGAAAGCTGGTACGACGCACTCCAGCTCAAATTTACCAAGCGGTTCAGCCACGGTCTGACCACGAATGCGAATTACACCTGGTCGAAGAATCTGGCTTTGATCGGCACCCCTGATCCCTTTAACCGGAATTTGGGCAAGACCCTCAGCCCCTATGACATCCCGCACCAGCTCCGGGTGAGCGCCCAGTACGAGGTACCGCGCTTTTCCTCCGGTATCTTTAGTAACAGAGTGCTCAGCTACATTGTGTCCGGGTGGGGTACGGGCTGGTATCTGAATTACCAGAGCGCCTCTTTGGTGGGCCTTCCCACCAGTTCCGGCGCCTCGCCCATCAGCAATTTCCTCGGCTACGGACCGGGCCCGGCGCAATTGATTCCGGGAATGAGTCCCTGGTCCGTGAATTGGTACGACAAAAACGGCGTCCACCACACCGACCCGCTCAACATCAACTGCCACTGCTTCGACCCCACGACGACCCAGGTGTTGAACCCGGCGGCATTCACGAACGTCCCTGACGGGCAGTTTGCCGCAAATGAAAGCGCGAATCGCTCCTTCCGGGGATTCCGCTACCCGTCGGAGAACGCCAACTTCAGCCGCACCTTCCGCATCAAAGAACGTTACGTTCTGCAAATTCGCGCGGAGTTCACGAATATCTTCAACCGGGTGCAATACGCGATTGCGACAGGCCAGACCTCCGCGATTAACCTCGGCAACTTCGCGACCGCTCCCACTACGTTCACTTCCGGTCCGTACAAAGGCTTGTACAGCGGCGGCTTCGGCACCATCACTCCGGAGACGACGGGCGCCGTCAATCCGCGCGCCGGCACGATTGTCGCCCGAATTACGTTCTAGTCCGGCTTCGCATTCAGAGCTGAGGCCCCCATAAAGGGGGCCAGTCAGGGGCGCGCGAAATAGACCTCCCGCGCCCTGAAGACATCCTGAAACACGATGCAGCGCCCAGCGCCTCGTCTGCAGGAACACCCTTCGCTGAAAAACTTTTCACGCCGCGCGCGCTGTCAGCGCCGCGTCGATAGCTGACCGCTGTCTTTCGAGTTGCAAATAATTCCGTCCAGTCCGCTCATGAAGCACATCCAGATGGGCGATGGCCGCTGGTGCATCGTCGATCTTGTTGGCAAGCACGGGCGCATGCGAACGGTACCGATACCGGTGTGGGGCAAAACTGCAATCGACGCTTGGACGACGGCAGCGGGAATCGGCGCGGGCTACCCGGTCCGGCCACTCCGACTTCCTGCTGCAAAGCCAGAACTATCCCTTCAACGCCGCTCAAACACTCGGTATGCCCGGGCAAACGGCGGCCCGAACCTTCCCGATTATCAGCACCAACGGCGTGGGCGTCACTCAACCGGCGAATACGACGAAGGGCGGCCTGAGTACGATTGGGGGATCGTTCGACCAGCATTTCCTTGAGCGCCGCCCTTCGCTCAATCTTTCCACTACGTACGTGCGTGGCTCCCATAGTTACAAGGCCGGTTTCGAAATCCGGCAGATGAAGTATCCCAATTACAACTGGAGCGGCTCCGCCGGCACGTATTACACAGTCATCACTAGTGTCCGGTAAAGTACTTTGCGCGATCCCGCAAGCTGTATGTCCTCAATGGATTGGCGGCGATCCGGCTAAAAACGATTTGAACTGAAACCGGGAAAAAATCGAGCAGAATGGGCTCGCCGGGCCGCCGCTGCA
>DATAXN010000110.1:0-3759 GCA_036273015.1 Bryobacteraceae bacterium
CTGGCCATCCACATCCACCAGCGAACACGCCTTTGGCGCGCATGATGCCCCTGTATCGCGATCCTGTCCCGGTTCCGGTTCTCAGTGTGGGTTAGCTCAACCAAGCGCTACTGGGTCATTCTTGCCAAGCGCCGAAGCCCAGCGGCGCACAGAACTACGCAGAGCGCTATAACGAGGAGCCGTTGCACATGATGTTCATGTTTCGCACCGTGAGCTTCGTTTGCTAGCAAAATCTTTGATCCAGTATTCAATGACACCGCTGCCTTCCGTTGGGCAAGTTGAGCGACTTCGCGCCGAGGACCGATCCATACTCGGCAACGCCCCGATCTAAATAAGAGTTTTCAGAATTGCACCGACTGTATTCAGTATTTCGCGCGACAGTTCGCGGTCCGAGACGGCGCGCGCCAGCGACATCGCTCCGACTAGCGAACTTATCGTTAGGATCGCCTTCGATCTCGCCGCGCGCTTGTTCTTGCCGGCAAACAATCCGGCAATCAGTTGAAGATCGTTCTCGAGTTGCTCGGAGGCAAGCGCCCGGGTCCGCTTGTCGCTACGCGCGATCTCTGCCGCCAGCGCACTGAAGGCACAGCCGGCGCCGGGATTGTCGCGGTGTGCTTCGTTTAGATACTCGTCGATCAGCTTCGCGTAAGACACGGCGGGCCCGCCGGACGCGGCATCTTCCACGCGATGCTTCCACCCGCCGAAAGCGGTGCGAACCGCTTCGATCACCAAGTCTTCACGCGAGTCGAAGTGCTTGTAGAATCCGCCCACCGTTAGGCCCGCTTCCTTCATTAGTTCTGAGATTCCCACCCCGGCCAGGCCGTCTTCGCGGAATCGCTTTGAGGCGATTGTGACGATGCGCTTGTGAGTCTCCGCTTTCTCGGCCTTGGAACGGCCCATGCGCCCTCCTTAAAGAAACCTGCAACCAAATCAGGATTACGCATCCAATCCAGCACAGAGGATTATAGCAATAATCCAGAAAGGCTCGAAAAACATGCGGCTCGAAAACAAGACGGCATTGATGACAGGCGGCAGCAGCGGCATCGGATTGGCCACCGCACGACTTTTCCTGGCAGAAGGCGCCAGTGTTGCCATCACCGGGCGTAACCATAAGACGCTCGATGCGGCAGCAGCAGAACTTGGGCATGACGTGCTGGCGATTCAGGCAGACGTGACGGACATCGAGGCGACCGAACGCGCTGTTGCGAAACTCGTGGCGAAATTCGGCAAGGTTGATATCGTGTTCGCCAATGCCGGAATCCCCGGTGCCACGCCTGTCGGGCAGACATCACTCGCCTCATTCGAGGAGATCATCCGAACCAATCTGACAGCGGTGTTCTTCACCATACAGGCCGCCGCACCACATCTTAATCCTGGTGCATCGATCATTCTGAATGGCTCGGTTCATGCGGTCATGGGAGTGCCTGGTTATTCCGCCTATGCCGCCACCAAGGCAGGCGTCCGGGCCATGACGAGGAACCTGGCGTCAGAATTCGCGCCGCGCCGCATTCGCGTGAATCAGGTCACGCCCGGTGGAACCAAGACACCGATTTGGTCGGAACAGGCGCCAACCGACGCAGCTATGGCGGGGCTGGAAAAGACGTTAGCGGGAATGGTTGCTCTTGGCCGGATGGGTGAAGCCGAGGAGATAGCGAAAGCCGCACTGTATCTGGCGTCGGACGAGGCTTCGTATGTTACAGGTGCTGAGATCGTCGTCGATGGCGGCGCTACTGGAGCCCCGATCGGCGCGCCGGTCTATCGAGTGGCGGCGAGCCAATGATGCGGGACAATTGGGAGCGTAAGCCAGGATTTTAGGGGTTACGTAGGGCGAGGCGATCAGTCAAAGAGAGTTCACCGAATGGAAGTCAAAAGATCTATTGGGATGGACAATACGAGGCACACAAATACAAGAAACATACAAAGCAGTCGAAGTCTCCGAACCAGGCATGCTTCGAGTAGTGGAACGCCCAATGTCTGAGCCTGGAGCAGGTCAGGTTCGCATTCGCGTGGAAGCCTGCGGGATTTGTCATACCGATGCGGCCACGGTCACGGGCACCTACCCGGGTTTGAAGCTGCCCCGCGTTCCTGGCCATGAAGTCGTGGGCCGCATTGACACATTGGGCAGTGGAGTGTCCTGATGGAAAACCGGTCAACGCGTGGGCATTGGCTTCTTCGGCGGCGAAGACGGAACGTGCGAACCCTGCAGACGGGGAGACATCGTAAATTGTCAGAACGCGATCACGCCAGGAGTAACGGTCGACGGAGGATACGCGGAAGTCATGATTGCGGAGGCGCGCGGGATCGCTTCCATTCCGGACGAACTCACCTCCGTAGACGCCGCTCCTCTTCTCTGCGCAGGGATTACGACCTACAACGCTCTTCGCAACGCCGGCCTGCGCGGCGGTGATCTGGTCGCCGTGCAGGGAATTGGCGGCCTCGGACATCTTGGTATCCAGTTTGCCCGCCACATGGGATTTCGTACTGTCGCCATCGGACGCGGAGGCGAGAAGGCGAAGCTCGCGAAGGATTTGGGCGCACATGTATACGTCGATACTGAGGTGCCTGGCTGTTGGGCAAAGGCGATTTCATCGTGCCGATTCCCGGTACGAAACGCCGCGTCTACCTTGAGGAGAATGCCGGCGCCGTGGATCTCAGACTCACCGACGACGACATGGCTCGCCTGGAGGTCGCATTACGCCCTGAAGCCGTGTCCGGACCGCGCTACAACGAAAATGTCATGGCGTGGGTTGATCGCTGATCTGAACGAGCCAAACTATTCGAAATGATCGCGAGGAATCGATGGTTAGATCGCACGAGTGTCAAGCAATCGTCCCGCGGTAAAGCCCTGAGTTTCGCTGCTAGTGATTCAACAACTCAGGAATGGATTCCGCATCCTCGAACACTGCATCGAACCGACCGAGGCTTCATAGTCCGGCAGCAGATCCGGCGCATTCTGCCCAGCGCGGAGAACCGTGCGCACGGGGCGGAAGCTGCGCGCGCTAGCGAGGCGGAGAAGTGGCGGCATGTTCGTTATCCTGACGGCTGTACCCACCGAAAGTGCGGCTGGTCAAGCTGCTCGATAGGTATGGCCGTTTCCTCGATGCCCTTGCGCACGCGCAACTCTCGGAGCATTGTCTGTGCGTCGGCCAGGGTGCAATGCAGGACCTCTTGGATTTTACGGACGCCCTCAGCGTGCAGGCCCTGCTCAGTCTCCACCGGACCAAGATTCACGAGCGCGTCACAGAGGAGTTGCTCCTGCTCTGGCGACATCGGCCAAGTATACAATGCCCCGGAATACCTCCTCTGCGCTGATCATTTTCGTGCAGTAGCGACAATGATGCGAGACGTCTCCGGTAACCAAACACCGCAACACTTCAATCCAACGCAAGCGGTTTGCTGCTGTTCAAGGCTCGTCGCGCTCGCCCTTGATGAAGAAGGGTTCCATGTCCTTGTACTCCAGGATCTTCACGGTTGTGCCCTTGGGAGCGTTTCCCTGCACCATCGCGAGGAACGCCTGCTCCGACTGCGCCACCATCGCGCGAGCTAGGTCGTTCTTGTGGATCGAGTGATACTTGGACGGCATGGCCCAGTGCAGGAGTGGCATGAGGTAGTTAAGATCGCTCGGCGTATTGGCGTTGCCGAGGATGACGGCAGGACGGTAGATCCCCAGGAAGTCGAACTTGACGGACTCGACGGCCTTTTCCTTCTCGCCGATGATCTTCGCGTACTTCATTCCGCTTTTGGGGTTCGCGCCCGCTG
>DATAXN010000111.1:0-108465 GCA_036273015.1 Bryobacteraceae bacterium
ATTCGCAGCTCGATTCGCAGCTCTATTCGCAGCTCCGTTTGCAGCTCTATTCGCAGCTCGATTCGCAGCTCCATTCGCAGCTCGATTCGCAGCTCGATTCGCAGCTCTATTCGCAGCTCGATTCGCAGCTCCGTTCGCAGCTCTATTCGCGGCTCCGTTCGCAGCTCCGTTCGCAGCTCGATTCGCAGCTCCGTTCGCAGCTCGCTTCGCAGCTCGCAAACTATTTTGCCGCTCAGCACTGGTGTGCCTGGCAAGTCTTCTATGCTTTCTGTGGTGAAATTGGTGTCCGATTTACACCCGACCTGCAAGCCTTGCTTGATCTGTGGCTTCGCCAGTCTCGCGAAATGCACTGGTGGTTTCCCTTCGACGGCATTGTTCTCGCAAGCGAACGGCACACTCAGCTCCACGTCGACGAAGAAGGCCGTCTTCACTCAGGAGAGAGCCTCGCCTGCGGCTACGGCGATGGGTGGGGCGTCTATGCGTGGCACGGCACGGTTGTTTCGGAGCGCGTAATTCTGCAGCCCGATAAGCTCACGCCGCGCGAGATTCTCGACGAGCGCAATTCCGAAGTGCGACGCGTGATGATCGAGCGGTTCGGTCAGGATCGTTTCATGAGCGACGCCGGCGCCAAGGTCCTAGATAAAGGCAATGACGGCGAACTGCTCGCGATCGATCTGCCCGGCGATCCAGACGGCCGCATGGTGGCTCTCCGGCTGCGTTGCCCGTCGACGTCCGCAGTCTATGTGGTCCGCGTGCCGCCCGATCAGCGCGATTACGTTGCGGCGAAGGCGTGGACGTTTGGGCTCACGAAGAGCGAATACGTCTTTGCGAGTGAATCGTGACGCCGGAAGAAATATCGGAGAAGTTCGCCGCGCATGCGAACAGTACGAAAGCTCTGCTGCTAAAAATAGCGAGCGAGGCGCGCGCAGTTGTGCCCGTCTTACTGGATGCACAGCCATGATGGCAGCCGGTATCGAAGGGCGAATATCGGCGCTCACGGCGTCCGCGCTCCAGCTCGGGCGTAAGCGCGTCACGGCAATCACCGCCTCAAAGGTAGAGCGAATGTTCCGTCTGATCGAGGACGGGCGCCTCTGGAGGACAGCGTGATCGGTGCGCTCAGCCCGAAACCGTCAGCGGCGAGCCATATTCACCTGCCGAGCGTACACATTCGCGCGACAGATGGCACGGGGTTCGACTATGAAGAGGATCTTTATATTCAAGATCGCGAGGGGGATCTTCGCGTCGAGCGTGTAATCCGGTTCGCCTTTGTCGAAGGTGAAGAGCCTGTGTTAGTCCGCCAGACGCGCGACGAATTGTGCGCGGAAGAGCTTACGGAGGTCGAGGATAGGCTGCCCGTTCTCATGAATGAGGGAAGCCCGGCAGCGGCAGCATTGATGCAGGAATCCGCGAGCAGGGAATTTGAACGGCAGATTCGTATCACTGCAGCCGAGGAGCAAGTCTGTTCCGGATGTGGATGTTCGGAAACGCGTGCTTGTTCGGGCGGTTGCTCATGGGCAACTGAAACGCTTTGCTCGAAATGCGCCGATATTGACGCGCCGCTGGTCGAAGTCGTGAGCGATGCAGAGGCGACGCGCTTCCTGCGGGCGCGGAGGGCGGCCGTGTAATGCCGCGAGTGTCTGAGCCGCAACGACAACTGGACAGCGTTCTCGACGCGCTGAATTCCGGCGCCCGGACCGCGGGCGAGATCGCCCTGCGAACCAGACCCCACGTGAATGTCGTCTGCACCTACCTGAACGCGCTTGTTACTGGCGGGGCGGCCGAGTATATAGGGAAATTGCAGCATGCCGGGCGTGGGCCGAAGCCGCTGCCTGAGGGCGCGGGATCGGAGTTCCGGGACTGATGCCGATCCGAGCCGATCTGCGGCACTTCTATCGCGGCCTGGCGTGGCGCGCGAGGCGCGAGCGCATCCTCGCGCGCGCGGGCGATTGCTGTGAACAGTGCGGAAAACCCAACCATGCCACGGTCGAAACGCACACAGGGACCTCAATCCTCGGGGGCAACGTAATGTTCTGGCGCGAGACGTGCGGAGCCTGGATACGGGATGACGGCACTCGCGGTTCCATCTCGCCGCGATTCAGCGTAACCGTGCGCGTCGGGCCAGCCCGCACAATCCACGTCGTTCTCACGATTGCCCACCTGAACCATGTTGCCGGCGACGATCGCGATGAAAACCTGAAGGCGCTTTGCCAGTGGTGCCATCTCAACTACGACAAGCTGCATCATCGCAATACGCGCGCCGAGCGCAAGGACCGTAACCGCCCGCTCCTGGCGGTGGCCGTATGAGAATCCTCCTTGCGCTCCTCAGTACGGCGACAGCGACCAGCCAGTGGATGCTCGTCGAGCGCTATGCCGGAATGAGGGCCGATTTGGAAAGCAGGTGTGGCGCGGCGATCGTCGCGCAGATTCAAGTCCCGGAACGACCCCGCAGCGCGATTCCGCTCGCGTGTCTGATGACGCTGATCGCGTTGGCCTCGTGGTGGCTCGCATGGATTAGTGTGAAACACTCCGAAGCCGCTGAGCAGCGCGGGGTCGACGTATGAACCCGGTGCTCGCGATCTTGCTCGTAGCGTTAGGCATAGGCGTATTATTCGCCGGATGCATCATAGTGAACTGTTTGGTATTAAAGCCAGGTACATGCGTTTGGTGCGGGGCGAGACGCGGCGAGGCGCACTCTTACGGCTGTCGCACAGGAGCGAGTGAATGGTGAACTGCCAGTATTGCGAGGAGCCGGTTTCGCCCGGCGAGGTCTTCCCTGACTTTCCGAGCCTGCAGGACGTCCATTGCGAGTGCGCGATACGGATGTTTCTCGGATCCGCCGCGCATCAACTGCGCGAGTGCGCCTGCTTCGGCGGCATGCGGGGCGATCCGCCGGGAATGACGCGCCGCCAGGCCGCGATACTCGCTTATGACACGTACCAGATCACCCGCGCTGAAAGGAAGGTCGCGTGATCACGGCCACGATCGGATTCGAAGCGACGCTGGCGAAAAAGCATTACGAAGTAGTACTGTCCGCAGATATCTTCGGCGACGTCGAGGAGCGCCCACTGTCGTACGAGGCGACGAAAGAGCTGCTGGTGCAGATAGCGGTCGCGATCACCAATCCGGAATATCTTGAGACGCTCGCCCGCGATCTTTCGGCGCCGGCGCCGCCCGAGAAAGCGCCGCCGGCAGCGCAGCTCTCGCTGCCGGCGGTTGCCTCGGGACTAAGGCGCGTCAAATGAGCCCGCGCGCCCCTTCCCCGTCCTGGCCTGACGCGCCGAAATACTGGAACCACGAAACCAGCGGCGAGCTGGCTGCCGTCGTACTCACGTATCTGAGTGAACCGCATCTCATGACGGTGCGAGGCATTGCGCTGATGCGCGCCTATCTCAGCCACTGGGTCCAATCGCCCGCCTGGGATCTGAATCCGGAACATACCGACCGAAGCCGCGCTGCGCTCGCCGATCTGCGCGCCGGCGTGGGGGCGATTGCGAGCGCGGCAGATATCCGGGCGTGGCTGCGTGCTGCCTTAGAAGAAGGGATCGATCCGCTATGAAAGCGCCAATCGACGAAATGTGTATATGAGTATTCATCTGGGCTCGCCCGGTCTAAAGTTACCGCCGGATACGGTCACATCGACGCTGATCGTCTACGGCGGCAAAGGAATGGGTAAGACGACGTTCGGCTCGGTGCTCTGCGAGGAGTTGTATACCAATAAGCAGCGGTTCTCCGTCATCGACCCAATGGGCGTCTGGTGGGGTCTGCGCCACTCGGCCGACGGCAAGGGCGCCGGCATCGAAGTTCTGATTCTCGGTGGCAGGCACGGCGACATGCCGATCGAGCCGACTGGCGGCGCGGTCATTGCGGACCTGGTAGCGGATGAGTCTATCAGCGTCATCATCGATATCTCGCGCAAGCCGGACGGGAAAATGTGGGCGCGCGGTGAACGTGTCAAATTCGTCGCGGATTACTGTACGCGTCTCTATGAACGCCAGGGCGAACGGCGCCGCCCGCTGATGCAGATCATCGATGAAGCCGGCCGCTACGTCCCGGAAGTGATTCGCAAAGAAGAAGCCGACGTCGCCCGCTGCGTCGGCGCCGTGGCGTCGCTCGTCGAAGAAGCCCGCAACGTCGGCGTGGGCGTAACGCTGATTACGCAGCGATCGGCGCGCATGAATAAGGCAGTCTCAGAACTGGCTGATGCGATGTTCGCGTTCCGGACGCTTGGCCCGCGATCGGTGGAATCGATTCTGGACTGGTTCGGGGAGCATGTTCCCAAGGACCGTTGGAAAGAGCTGACAGAGCAGCTACGATCGCTTCCGCGCGGCACGGCGCTGGTCGTTTCACCAGGCTGGCTTGAATTCGAAGGTCGGTCGGCGATCCGGATGCGTCACACATTCGATTCTTCGGCGACCCCGAAAGCCGGCAAGGAACAGCACGCGTCAGGTCCTGGCGCCAAGCCGGATCTGGCGCGTTATCGCGAACGTATGGCTGAGACCATCCAGCGCGCCGAGCAGGACGATCCTGCGTCCCTGCGCCGGAAGATTGCCGAGCTTACGAAGGAGCTTGCGAAACGCGTGCCAACGCCCGCGGCCGGGAACACCAGCATCGATGCTCAGGCGATCGCTAAGGCGCGCGCAGAAGGAGCCCAGGGCGCCAAGCTCGGCATTCGCCGAGCATTAAGCCAATACGAACGGGCGATGGGCGCCAGGATTGAGGGCATCAGGAGCGCCATCACGGCGCTGACGAAACGGACCGAAGAGCTACCGGCCTTCCGTGCCCTCGAGGAGACCGCGGGGCTGCCATTCCCCGCGCCGCAGGCGAGCCACGCGCCCCTTCCTCTGGTTCCACGCCCTGTAACCCGAATGCCGCCGGAAGGACCGGGCGCGCAGACTAGCGACGGGTCGCTTTCGCCTGCGGAACGGCGGCTGCTGATCGCGCTCGCGCAATACCCGCGCGGGCTGACGAAAGAGCGTCTCGCGATTCTGAGCAATCACACGCTGAACGGGACGTTCTATAACCGGCTTGGCGCTCTGCGCACGCGCGGCGCCATAAGCGGGGCCAAGGTCGAGCCGATCACAATCCGTGATGAAGGCCTGCGCATTCTCGGATCGTTCGAAGAGCTTCCCGTCGGTGAGAATCTTCGTAATTACTGGCTGCGAAAAGTGCCGACCGGCGAAGCCAAAATACTGGCGGCGCTTATCGATGTTTATCCCGGAGAGCTTTCGCAGGACATGCTCGCCGAAGCCTCCGGCCACACACTGAATGGCACTTTTTACAATCGGCTCGGCGCGCTTCGCACCAAGGGGCTTGTAACACCGGCGAAGACTACGCCGCGGGCGGCTCATGAGCTTTTCGATGAACACGAAAGGGCGGCTGGCGCATGAGAACTGCAAAGACGAAACGGAGTATGAGATCGATTGCAGCTTTGTGTTTTACGGGTGCTGGGTTATTTCTGACCGGCTGTGATCCAGGTCAAATAAGGCCGTCAGCGTCGACGGTAGTCGAGACTGCAAAGCAGATTCGCTACTTTCACGATCCGAGAACTGACCAGTGTTTCGCCGGAGTTGGACAGCTCGGGAAGACAGCTTGGGCGGAGTAATTTCCCGTTGATTTTTCGGGCGGCGGACCTCGGGGGAGGTGGGCCGCCGGGAACCGGGGCGCGGCGGATCCGCGAAAGCGCGGGATCGAGTCAAGCGATCCCGCGCAAAAAAAATGGGTCGTTACGCGCGTAACCGAAGAGGAAAAGATGCTCTCAATAACATTCCCCTCCCGGATGGCTAACTGAATAGCTGATGCATATTGACATGCATTCGGACGTGCGGCATGCTGCCCGTATGTCCTCCCCTTCACCCTCTCTCGACACTTCAAACTGGCCCACTTTGACTGAAGCCGCAGTGGTCCTCGGCACCAACGAGCGCACGATCCGCCGCTGGATCGAAGCGAAACGACTGCAGGCCGGGACGCGCCCCGTCGTTGGCCGCAAGCCGCTCACAATCATCGAGCCCGAAGGCGTCGAGCGTATGCGCTTCGAACGAATGCCGCCGGTCCTGCTGCGGGACGAAGGCCGCGCGGCATCAAATGATGCTGCCCATCCGGACAGTATGGCGCTCGCGCCGCATGTGCCCGAAAATGCGGGGCACCTCCAGCATTTTCTCGCCGGCGTTCTGCAGGGCTATCCCGTTCAGCGGCCGAAGCCTTGGCTTAATCTGGATGAAGCGGCCGAGTTCAGCGGACTGCCGCGAGGGTGGCTGCTGGCCCGAGCCCGTCTTGGTGCCCAAGGCGCTGTCATAGCGATCAACGTAGGCACCGAAAAGCAACCGCGCTGGCGCTTTAACCGCGAGGCGCTGGCGAAGTGATCCGGGCTCGTCATCAGGACTCGTCCGGACTCGACGCCGCATGCGCCCACGTGCCGCGCCCATGCCGTCCGTATTTCGCTTACCCGGCAGGCCATTCGGCTCCTCCACGAGTTCGATGCGAAGCAAACGGCCCGAGGGCTCGCGGCCGACCGCGCGCGGGTCCTTAGCCGTCTACGGGGGATGCTCGACGATTACCTTATCGAGGAGCAACGCAAAGAGCGGCTCATGGCGGATCTCGAAAAGGCCCGGCGGGAAGCGCCCGCGCGAAAGGTCAGGATCCCTGCGGCTCACGGCGTTGCGTATCGAACGGTGGAGACCTTGCCGCCGGCAATCCATCTTCGGCCAGGGGAACTTCTTCGGATAGTCTTCTTCGGGGCGCAGGACCTCGCCGCGCAACTCTATGAGTTGAGCCAGGCGATGGGGAACGACTGGGCTGCGTTCGAAGCCGCAGTCGAAGAACCGGAGAAGACAAAGGCGGCGGGATCAAAATAAATCCGGTCGAGGCCGCTCCGTTTCTCTTCCATATCCCGACTCACATAACTTGGGGAAACTTCTCCATCTCAAAACCGCGCCGGCGAATCGCGCCGCGCTGATCGATGAGTATGGCGACATCGAGCGGCTGCGTCGCGAGTTTGCGCCGACCGAAAAACGCTACGAGCAGCTTCGCGAGGAAATCAAGTCCTGGTTTGAGGCTTCGCCGGCTGACAAGGAGTTCATCGAGAAGGGCGCTCGATACCAGCTCACCGTATCGATGCGCGCCAACGCGAGGATTGTCGACATCGCGGCGGTCTACAAGAAACTGGGCCTGAAGAAATTCCTCCGCGCCTGCTCGGTCACACTTAAAGCGCTCGCCGAGTTTCTGACTGAACCCGAGATCGATGCGTTGGCGTCATCCGGCCGCACCGGCGCGAGATCCTATGTCTCGACGCCGCTCGGCCTTCCGGCAGTACCGGCATTGGGGCGGCTACCGGGCAATGCGGCTTCAGGTCCGGATAAAGTGCCGGAGGCAGCGTGAGGGCCCCCAAACAGCGCTGCGATAACTGCCCGGCGCGGAATAGCCGCGTCCGCAGGTACACCATTCCCCCCCTAAGAGGGAATTCGACCGAACACAAGCTCCTCTGCCGGGAATGCGCGGAGATACTTGCGCAGATCCTCAGCGAGGAAGCTTCGCGCAACGCTCCTGCTAACCGTGCCCGGGCTGCGGAGCCGCCCGAGGCCGCGTGACGCGGGCGACGCGCCGAAGACGCGACGCCATCGCGTCGGATCCAAAGAACCTCGCTCTTGTAGTGTCGATCGCCCGCGGTGTCCACCGGCGTCTTCCGCCCAGCTTCGATCTGGGGGATTTGATCGGAGTCGGGAACGCCGCGCTCGTCCGTAAGGCGTCGGTCTACGATCCGAGAGCCCACGGCGGAACGCCGTTCTCCGCTTTCGCCCGGCAGGGAATCCGCGGCGCGATCGTCGAAAGCGTTCGCCGAAATAAATATATAGAAAATACCCGCGACTCGATCGACAATCCCGCATCTGCCATCGCGCAGACGCATGCCGATAGTCCAGGCGGCGATCTGAGGTTCGAAACCGACACGGCCCGCGCATTGGCCAGAATGGCCACGCCTCCTCACGTCGAGACCTCGATCGACAGAACGCGCCTGCTGCGCAGCATCTCTCGCGCGATCGCGTATTTGCCTCCGCAGCATCGCGCCCTCCTGTGCATCTGGTACGGCAGAGACGAGCCGGGGACGCAGGAGGTAGCCCGACGCATGGGACTCGCGCTTACGGATGTAAAGGCTCTCCATGGGCTGGCGATCGCGGAACTGCGAGCACTCGTGAATCAGACCGCGCGCCCGCGCGCTGAACAGCCGAAAGCGGCATAAACCGGCATCCGCCGACTAACTCACTAGAACAGCCCTCACATGATCGTTATTGCATACAAGAATCCGCAGGCGGAGACGCCAACTGCCTGTCATGCCGGGCTTGGCGTCACGGCGGCGAATGCCGTCGAGATGCTCATCGAAAACGGAATCGCCGCGGAAATCGCGGCCGTAACGGACGGCTATCTGCTCCGCTCGAAACTACGCGCGAACACATGGCCTGCAATCACGCACTTGGTGCTCTGCGCGCCTTTCTTCGACACGCCGTTTCTGGAATCGCTCTGTCGCGAATTCCCGCGGATCGAGTTCGCCTGCGTCTTTCACTCGAATGTGGGTTTTCTCGGCGTGGATAATTGGTCTACCCAGGTGCTGGGCGAGCAGATCGCGCTCGAAAGCCGTATCAGAAACTTCCGCGTCGCGGCGAACAGCGCAAAGTTCTGCGCAGCGGTAAACCGGGCGCATCAGGCGCCCTGTGCGCTGCTGCCGAATCTCTACTTCCTTCCAGGCCCGATAGAGCGCGTGCGCGCGCCGTGGACGCCGGCCGACGGCGTCCTCCGGATCGGCTCCTTTGGCGCCACGCGGATTCTGAAGAATCTACCCACCGCGGCTTGGGCGGCGAAGATTCTCGGCAACGACCTCGGATGCGCCGTCGAGTTCTGGGTCTCGGGCGGCCGCGAAGAAGGCTCGGGAGCGACTTCGGTAATTGCCAATGCGCGAAAACTCTTCGCCGGATCTGCATCGATTCGGCTGATCGAGGCGCCGTGGGCGCCGTGGCTCGACTTCAGGCGCAATGTAGTACGAAAGATGCACCTTCACCTGCAGGCGTCCTTCACAGAAAGTTTCAACGGATGTGTTGCGGACTCGATCGCGGAAGGCATCCCGTCTGTCGTCAGCCCGGCGATCGACTGGGTACCGGACTCCTGGCGGGCAAACCCGGACGACGCCGTCGAAATCGCTCAGGTCGGAAGATCCCTTCTGCGCGATAAGCGAGCGCCGCGCGACGGCTACAACGCGCTCTCCGGACACAATCGCGAGGCGATCGCATCCTGGAAGGAATTTCTCGCGTGAGTATTTTTACGTCACCGCAATTCGTCGCCTTCATCACGTTTGTCATTACGATGACCGTGTCCTGGTTTATCCGGCGCGACGAATCTATTCGGCAAACGGCCTCGGAATCGGCGCGAATCGCCGAACACGAAAGGCGCATCATCGCCCTCGAAAGGAGCGCTGTAACGCGCCACGAGTTCGATGCGCTCTCAGAACGCCTCGACCATATTCAGACGGACCTGCGCGAGATTCGCTCCTGGATCGAGGGGAGCGCGCGGATCGGCAAATGATCGGTCCCGCGGTAGGCCTGATGGCGTTCCATGATGGAAGTCCCGTTGAGTGTCTATTTAGAGTACGCTTCTCCGATCAGGGCGAGATCTGGCGTGTGAAACCGCTATTCGTTAAAAGCCAGACCGAGCGCGAGGAATTATTTCGCCGCGGCGATCGGCTTACGCCGCTGCATACGCAGAGCCGCTGAAATCCCGTGCCGACTATCTCTACGCCGGAGCAATTTCGTCGTCCAACCGCGGCGCCCGCCGCGACCGGAGGGCGAAAAGCGTACCGCCCCGCGGCTTCTGACGCCTCCCCGGCTTCGTCGTCGCGCTGGTACGCGCTCCGGACGCGAAGCCGCTTCGAATGGAGGGTGCGCAACGCCCTGCGGGAATCGGGCATCGAAGAATTTCTGCCGTCGTACGTCGAAGTCGTGCGCTGGACGGATCGCGTAAAGAATACGCCGCGCGTTCTGTTTCCGAGCTATCTTTTCGCGCGCTTCGCGAGAACGACCGAAGGCGCGGCGGTTTTGTCGATCACCGGAGTGGTCCAGATTTTGGGAAGAGACGAATCAGATTCCATATCGGCCGGCGAGATTGCAAACCTTCGCCGTGCGGCGTCGCTATCGGTTTCACCGTGTCCATATGCGGCAGCTGGTGAAATCGTCACCATCACATCCGGACCCCTTACGGGCATGTCCGGTGTGGTGGTCCGGACCGATGCCGCGTTGAGGCTCGTGATCTCAGTCGAGATGTTTGGTAAGGCCTGTTCGGTCCGGATCGATGCGGCCGATGTCGAGAAGGCGACAGCGAGCTAAATGCCTGAGTCCGAGCGCAATCTCGCAAAAAGACACAGACGCACCCGGGTGTCGAACGAATCCCGGCGACTACAGCAGCGAGAGTTGATGCGGCGCCTACGCGCGGAACGCCTACGCGCGGAACGTGCCCACGTTCCGTTCTGCACCACACTCGATGTCGAATGCATTTTCTTTGAGGCTTCGCGCATACCGGCGCAACCGGCCAATCCGTCACGCTTCTATATGTGGGATGCCGAATGATAACCCTGCTGGAAATTCTGACTTCCAAGATAACGGCTGGGCTCGGAAGCACGGCGATCGTCGGGCTCTTCGCGTCCGCTGAAGTGAATACGGCGCCTGACTCGCTGCCGGCGCTCCGGGACTTTCCGCAATGGCTGTACGGATGGCAACTCCACGCCGCGCGCGTGTTCCTGAATCTGCGCAACCCGGCGCCCCCGGTCTCAACCCGGTTCGAAAGAGGAAATCGATGAAAAACTTATTTATCCTGTTAGTTACCTGCGTTTCCGCGTTCGCCCAGGGCGGCTCCTCGGTTGCGGTTAACGCCAACGTCCAGATTCTGTCGGCGGCCGCCGTGAAGGCCAAGTACGGGCTTGCGTTGCCGAAGGGGATGTGGGCCGGATCCGTCGTCGCGGAAAATATCTCCTCCGGCGCGGTTGTCGTGGGCCAGGGCACCATCCTGAAAGCACTTCGCGATCAGAACTATCCGGCGCTCTCGAGAGCCGATGCCGCGGCAGTCATCCTGCATGCCTCTCACGCCGGCGTGTTCGGATTCATCGTGAACAACGCAGCATTTGGATCCAAGCTGCTGAACGACCTTGAAGGGCTCGTCGTCTCCGGAGCGCTTCATGTTACGCCCGGCGTCGGCGTCATAATCGCCGGCGCGTCGACGGTCGCGGCAAAGCTTTCGCCCGACCTGGTTTCCCAGCTTCAGCAGTTTCAGCAAACCTATGACGCGGATGGCCTTCAAAATCTGCTGCAGCTTTCGCCAGGACAATCGGCGGTCGGCACTGTGATCTTCGACTCGCCTGGCGCGGGCGTGAAATCCATACCGGCTTCGTTCTCCGTTCCGGTATTTGTGGCGGCCGTTCACTGATGCCGCCCATTGACGATCACGATCTACATCGCGCAAGCGATGACGGAATGTCACTTCCGCCGGGACTTGCCGTGAAGCCGACCATCGCCCAGCTCGCCGCCGCGCTCATTGCCGTTTTCGAAGGTCCGGAATGCCTGCAGGCATTTCAGGATGGCGGCGGCATCTGGACAATCGGCCGCGGACACACGCGCGGCGTCGTCGCCGGCATGACGTGCACTCACGCCCAAGCTCTTGCCTGGTTCGCCCAGGATCAAATGCGACTGCTCGCGATGGTCGAAGGCCTGCCGCTATTAGCGGCCGCAGCCTATGTGTCGTTCGGCTATAACTGCGGCTTCGGAGCGCTTCACTTGGTCCTCGATCAACACGACACGATTTCCAACCCGGTGCACACTACAGACCGGCACGGGAACATCGAGAACGGTCTTGTCTCGCGGCGACTACTGGAAAGACTGTTGATCGACGCCGCGTGAAGAAGTTCGCAAAAGTCGTTGGGGGGGGGGCAATTCAATGGCCATTTATCCCTACTCCGCGGTGACTCGATCAAGCTGCTCGCGGATAATGCTCGGTTCGCAAGCGCCTCCGTCGATCTGATCCTCACCGATCCGCCGTGGAATATAACCGAATGCGTTTGGGAGCGTCCGCTCGATCTGGCTGCGATGTTCGCTGGCTTTACGCGCGTTCTCAAGAAGAACGGCGTGCTTCTGATCTTCTCGCAGCTCCCGTTCACTATATCGCTCGCGAATGCCGCAAAAACCGCAGGCATTCCGCTCCGCTATGAGTGGGTCTGGGACAAGAGAAAAGTAACAGGCTATCTAAACGCGAATCGGATACCGCTTCGGCGCCACGAGAGCATTCTCGTCTTCTATCGAGCACTTCCGACCTACAATCCCCAGGGTTTAATCGATTCAGTTCCGAAACGAAGAAGCTCCGACTCCGCCGTCTATCACCGGGTGCGCGCTGGTGCCCAAGGATCGAAGTCCAGATTCCCGACGTCCATCCTTCCCTATCCTCCCGCGCATGGCGCAAAGGCCTGTCAGAAGCCCGTCGAGCTTCTCGAGTATCTGATCCGCACCTATACGCACGAAGGCGAAACCGTGCTTGATGCCTTTCTCGGCACCGGCCAAACTGCCGTCGCAGCATATGCCGCGGGGCGCCGTTTCATCGGCATCGAAATCAACCGCGAGCGCTTTGACGCCGCGTGGGACTTGGCTGCGGATGCGCGCAAAGTCGCCGCGTAAAGCCGGCGTTTTGCGCCGTGCCGACTAATCCTGTGACGGGCGCGTTTTCGCTACCGGAATGTTCCCGGTTATGGGACTCAGACGCGCGTAGCGCATCTGATGAAACCAAGGCGAAAAAATAAACGGGCGGTCAATAAGAAACCCGCCTTTCTCGCGGCGTTCGCCGCTTGCGGATCGATCACCGAGGCCTCTCTCGCGGTGAAGATCGATCGCGGGCTGCATTACAAGTGGCTCAAAGAAGACCCTAAATATTCCCCGCTTTATCAGGCTGCGCTCGAAATGGCTGCTGGGATGCTCAAGGACAGCGCCGTCGATTGGGCGATAAAAGGGATTTTCGAGCCGCTCGTATATCAGGGCGGATTTTGCTACGCCCAGCGCGAGCGGATCCTCTGCACCCTGCCTGATGGGCGTGAGGTCTTCGAAGAGGACCTTCCGCAGCCGATCGGCGACGTGAGAGTGCAAAGCCGGCGCACGATCATCGAATCGTACGGACCACCCCTCGGGATTCACCGTCGATCCGAAGGACTGCTCGGCAAACTCCTGGCGGCATGGGCTCCCGAATTCGGCCCCCGCGTCCAGATAGAGGGCGAAATCGCGATTACCGAACCCGATGACGCCAAACGCGAACTTCTCCGCCTCCTGGCTGGCATCGCTGCCGACCAAGCTGCGCGAAGCGGCGATCGCAAGCCTGAGTAATTCAGCCGCCGAAGCTCTGCGGCGCGACTGGGCAACCTGGGAGCGCCCGAATCAGCGCGCCCCTGAAGGTGACTGGGCAACCTGGCTCATCCTTGCGGGCCGGGGTTTTGGTAAAACCCGCGTGGGCGCTGAAAAGGTGCGCCAGTGGGTCAGGAACTTTTCGCTGGTTAATATCATCGGCGCGACCGCCGATGATGCACGCGACATCATGGTCGAAGGCGAGAGTGGAATTCTCGCAGTTTGCCCGCGGCATGAGCGGCCCCGTTACGTGCCGTCCAAGCGTCGGCTCGAATGGCCCAATGGCGCGCGCTCTCTTATCTTCACGGCCGACGAACCGGAGCGGCTGAGAGGGAAACAGAGTCAAAAACTCTGGCTCGACGAGATCGGGTCATGGCGGAAGCCGGAGGCTTTCGACCAGGCGATGTTTGGCCTGCGACTCGGGGCGCTCCCGCAAGCGATCGTCACGACTACTCCGAAGCCGATTAAGATGATCCGCGAGCTGATCGCGGATCCCGGCACAATCGTCACGCGCGGATCGACTTATGACAATCGCGCAAATCTCGCTCCGGGCTTCTTCGCGCGCATCATCAAGCGCTATGAGGGGACACGACTAGGCCGCCAGGAGCTGAATGCCGAGCTGCTCGACGACGTCGAAGGGGCGCTCTGGTCCGGAAAGCTGATCGAGGATGGCCGTGTCACGAAGGCGCCAGATATGGCGCGAATCGTCGTGGCGATCGACCCCGCGGTAACTACCGGTGAAGATGCCGATGAGACCGGCATAATCGTCGCCGGCAAGGGCGTCGACGGCGACGCATATATCTTCCGTGATCTGAGTTGCCGCCTTACGTCGAACGGCTGGGGAAACCGGGCAGTCAACGCGTATCGGGAGTTTAGCGCGGACCGCATCGTCGCAGAAGTAAACAACGGCGGAGATCTCGTCGAAGACGTAATTCGCCTTATCGACAAGAACGTCTCCTATAAAGCCGTTCATGCCTCGCGCGGCAAAGTTATCCGGGCCGAGCCTATTTCATCGCTCTACGAACAGAAACGCGTTCATCATGTCGGCCTCTTTGGCGAACTGGAAGCGCAGATGTGCACGTTCGCGCCGGATCACCTGGATGGTTCGCCGGACCGCGTCGACGCGCTCGTCTGGGCGCTGACTGAGCTGATGCTCGACAGCGATCCCATTCCGAACGTTCGTTTCTTCAAAATCAGATGAATCTCTTCAACGAAGCGCGCAAGTGGATCGCGACAAAAGCGAATCCGGCAAATCGCGCGCTCATCGTTATGGGGCTTTCAGGCCCCATTTTTACGCAGGCGAACTACGCGGCGATGGCGCGCGAGGGATATGTCCTCAACGCCGACGTCTATGCCTGCATCAACGAGATCACGCGCGCGGCCAAGGGAATCAAATGGCAGCTGTTGTCCGGCGCCGGCGATCGCCGCAAGCCTGTCGAAGATCATGAGCTGCTCGATCTGATCGAGCGACCGAACCCGAAAACGGGGTGGGGAGCGTTCTTCGAGCAGTACATCGGCTATCTCATGATGTCGGGCAACACTTACGTCGTGCGCAACGGCCCGACGAACAAGGCGCCCACGGAATTATGGACGCTGCGCCCTGACCGCATGAAGGTCGATAAGGGCACGGTTCTCGACCCGATCGCGGGATACACGTACAGCGCGGGCGGCACCATGGTCCGGATGCTGCCCGACAATCTCGGCCAGACAGTTCTCCACACGAAGCTCTTTCACCCGCTGGACGATTGGTATGGGCTCTCGCCCCTCGAGGCGGCCTGTCGCAACGTCGACCAATCCAACGAAATCCAGAAGTGGAACGTCGCGCTTATGCAGAACGCCGCGCGGCCATCCGGCGCCCTCGCCACGGACAAAGATCTCAGCCCCGAACAATTCAACCGCCTCGAAGGCGTGCTCAGAGAGAAATTCACCGGAAGCCAGAACGCCGGCATTCCCCTCCTGCTTGAAGGCGGTCTCACATGGCAAAAAATGTCGCTCACGCCGGCGGAGCTGGACTGGCTCGCCGGCGACGAGCGCACCACGCGCAAAATCTGTTCCGCGTTCGGCGTGCCGCCCGAGATGATCGGCGTCAACTCCGGGGGCGCCCTCAACGATTCGAGCTTCATCCAGGCCAGGAAGAAGATGTATCTGGAAACGATTCTTCCGCTGATGGATTTCGTGCGGGATGAATTTAATAACTGGCTCACGCCCCTTTTCGACGACGGGCTGTACCTCGACTACGATCGCGACGATATCGAGGCGATTCAGGAGAACCGCGACATTATCTGGACTCGCGCGTGTACCGCCGTTAAGTCCTCGATTCCGACCGTAAACGAAGGCCGCAAGATGGTCGGGCTCCAGGCTCTCCCCGGGTGGGACGTGATTCTCGTGCCGGCGACAGTGCAGCTGGTCGATGAGAGCGGCAAGGTCGTTCTCGCCGCTTCCGCAGCACCCACCCGAGCGCTGCCGGCGGCCGCGCCTCCGGCAAAGCCAACAGACGGCAATAAATCCCTGCCTATGGATCGGCTCCTCGATGGCGCCGGACACATCGCCGGGTTGCTCAAGTAAATCCGCCCCGGAGATCCCTTGGAATATAAATCGCTTCTCGAAATCAAACACGTCGACGACGCCACCGGCGAGTTTACCGGCTATCTCGCGGTGTTCGGCAACGTCGATTCCGATTCCGACATCCTTGTAAAAGGCGCGTTCAAGGTCTCGCTCGCCAGCGGCCGCACGATCCCCATCCTCTGGCAGCACATCCAGACAGAGCCTATCGGCCTCTTCGTATCGCTGAAGGAAGACGATCATGGGCTGCTCGTTACCGGCAAGCTGGCCATCGACACCGCGCTCGGCGCGCGGGCTTATTCGCTGCTCAAAATGCGGGCGATCAATGGCCTGTCGATCGGCTACAAGGCCATCCAGCAGGAGCGCCTGAAGGGCATCCGCTATCTCCGGGAAGTAAAGCTGTTCGAAGGCTCAATCGTCACTTTCGAAGCAAATACGGAGGCAATCGTGACAGACGTTAAGGCGTCGAAGACGAAGCGCGTCGACGACGAGGACCTGCATTCTTCCGCGTTCGCCTATGTCGGCGATCCCGCGAAGCCCGAGACCTGGAAGCTGCCAATCCATTTCTCGACTCCGGAGCTGAGCGCCGCGCATATTCGGGACGCGCTTGCCCGCTTCGATCAGACCGAAGGCATTCCGGAAGACGAAAAGCCGAAAGTACTCGCGAAGATCCGCGCCGCCGCGGACTCCCACGGAATAAAGGCGGCGCCGTGCGTCGCGGAGACCAAAATGAAGACCTTCAAAGAGACGCTCGCCGCCCACGAACTGCGCAAGGATCTGTCGAACCAGCACTGGATCAACGAGGACGCCAAAGACGACTCGATGGACAGCATTATGTCCGACGCGTCCATGGATAAGGTTGCGAAGAAGGCGGCTATTCGTAAAACGCTTCACGAAGCGGCCGACGCCCATGCGGACCTGATGGATCAGCGCATCGACGCGACTCCTGAAATCGATCCCGACGAAGTGGACGGCGGCAAACACGCCAACGACACCATCGAAGTAAAAGCGGCCCGAAAGAACATGACCGCGGCGATCGCGGCGCACGTCGAAGGCGAGCGCAAGTGCATGAAGGCGATGGACCTGATCCATCAGGCCTCGGAGCTACATACCAAGGGCATCGTGCTCGCTCGGCAGCTTTCCTATGCCGGCATCACGGCGAACGATGACAAGAATGCCGCCGCGGCAGCCGGCGCCAAAGCGGCGACCGCGCTCCTCGAGTCAATCCGCAATACCATCACGAAGCTCGCGGCTTAGAGCTTCTTAAAACTTTTCCCTGCGACCCGGAGATCTCCAGTCGCTTCTCGGCGCGCCCGCGCAGGACGCATCAGCTCAGTAGGTTTCGCACCCACCCGAGCGGCAGCACCACAAATCACCTATTGGAGGTTTTCGAAATGGATTTAAACGTCGAACTACGAACCGCGATCGAGGCTCTCGGCCGCAACTGGGAGGAATTCAAGGCTGCCGACGCGCAGAACAAGAAAGAGCGCGACGGCGCCCTTGAGGCCAAAATCGCCAAGCTGACCGAAGAAATCAGTAAGCAGCATGAAGCGCTGACGGCGATCGAAACGAAACAGAACCGGCCTGCGCTCTCGGGCGATCCCGAAGAGGCAAAGCTTGAGGTCAAGGCTCACGCGCAGTTTTCCCTGGAAATGTCCGGCCGTTCCGCCGGGCGAAGGACGCTGACGACCGACGAATATAAGTCGTTCCGCGAAGTGTTCCCGATCTATCTGCGGCACGACAAAGACGTGATGGATCAGATTCAGGTCAAGGCGCTGTCGCTCGGAGGCGATCCGGAAGGCGGCTATTTCCTGACGCCGCCCGAGATCTCGAACCGCATCACGAAACGCGTGTTCGAAACCACCCCGATGCGCGACATCGCGACCGTGCAGCCGATCGGCGCGCACGAGTTCAAGATTCCGCAGGATCCGAACACAGCCCTCAGCGGCGGCTGGACCGGGGAAACCACCACGCGGACAAACACCGGCACCGCCAACGTCGCGATGAAAACCATCACGGCCTTCGAGCAGTATGCAATGCCGGTCTGCAGCCAACAGCTCCTTGAGGACAGTTTCGTCGACATTGAAGCCTGGTATGCCGACAAAACCGCCGACATCATCGCGCGCACCGAGAACACCGCGTTCGTGAACGGCACCGGGGCCTCCCAGCCGCGTGGTTTCATGACCTATCCCTCGGGCACTAACTGGGGGCAGATCCAGCAGATAGGGTCCGGGACGTCCGGCGAGTTCACATATGCCGGGCTCCTGAATCTGATCACCTCGCTCAAAGAGCCCTACCAGCCGAACGCCAGCTTCGTGACCAAGCGCGCCAACATCGCGAGCGTCATGCTGATTCAGGATGGTAACGGCCGTTACATCTTCCAGCCGATCGTCGGCGGAAACTTCAACAACACGGCGCTGCTCGGATACAACCTGCGTTACGGTAACGATATTCCTGCCGTTGGCGCAGGCACCCTCGCCATGGCGTTCGGCGATTTCAAGCGCGGATATGTGATCGTCGACCGCATCGGGATCAGCGTGCTTCGGGACGCCTACACGGCAAAACCGAACATCCTGTATTACACCCGCAAGCGGACCGGCGGCGACGTCGACGACTTCGACGCGATCAAGCTTCTGGTGCTCACGTAAGCGAAGAGCTTCCCGCGGCGTGCGGGCGTGGCATCACTGCCGAGCCCGCACAAACCCGTTAAACGAACAAGTATTCAAAAAAAAGGAGATCCCAATGGATCGCGATTTAGTCGATATTCTCAAAACGGGACGCGTGCCGAGTGCCGGCGCCGCGTCGCCGACGGCCAATCTGGCGCCCGCCGTTCGCACGGCGACCGTAGCCAGCGCATCGATCAACACAGCCGGCTTCCATGGCTTTCTGGGCGCGTTCTACATCGGAGCGTACGGCGACGCCGCAAGCGGCTCGGTATATGTCGAGGCGGAGCTGCAGGTGAGCGCCGATAACGCCACCTGGATCCCGGCCGCCGACGCGGACATTCTCATGCCTCCGGGCGACGCCGTCCGGACTGCCTTTGGCACGACCGCGGCATCGGGCTGCTTCTTCCAGTCGAAGACGACCGGCGCCGCCGACGTTGCCGGCCTCTATACAGTCGGCTATCTGGGCGCCTATCAATACCTTCGGGTCAACGTGAGATTCACGGCGGCCACGACTGGATGCCCGTGTGCAGTTCTGCTCACGGCCGGCTTCCCGGACTACTCCCCGGTTTCCGGAAACCCGTCCTAGGCGGGTTGAATCGAGAGGGCCGTTTAACGCGGCCCTCCGTTCCAACATCCCATGAGATCTCTGATCATGCTTTCGAGCCGCCAGGGTTCGCCGGACGGCCGGCGGGTCCAGTGGTATATCGAGGGCCGCACGTATGAAGTGACCGAGTCCCTCGCAGCCATCTTTCTGAAAGAAGGCTGGGCGCAGGACGCCGATCTTCCCAGACTCGAACAGTCGAAAGCGGAAATGGCGGCGGCGCACAAACAGGAGTACTCCATCGCTTCCGGAAACGCTCACGACAACCGCCGCAACGGCCGCCGCGCGGATAGAAGCCCGCAAAAGTCGAGCTGATGCTGTCACCGATCCCTTATCGAAAGCTCTCGAAGCAACTCCGCACCGTGCGCCTGCAGGACGCCGCGGCGGAGCCGGTTTCCCTGGCGGATTATCAGCAGTACGTTCGGCAGGCCAATCTCGCCATCCCGCAGGCGGCGTTCGACGTCAAGATCCGCGCGGCCCGGCGCCTATGCGAGAAGCATCTCGGCCAAGCGCTGGTGTCGCAGTGCTTCAACGCCATTATGGATCTGCCGCCCGGGATCATGTCGTCGATCGGATCCGTTCTGGCGCGGTTCGAGGGTTATATCCCGACGGCGATCGAACTACTCTATGCCCCTCTGCGTCAGGTCAGCAGCATCTCTGTCGTGGACGATACCGGGTTCTTGAACGAGTGTCCCTCCTCGATCTACTGGGTCGGGCAGCAGCGCGTTTCCCTGCTCGATACGCAGGTGTGGCCGGATACGCTCGGCAGAGCGTTCGAAACCTTCAACGTCCAATACACTTCCGGCTACGCGATCCCGTTTGTCGCGACCGCATCAAGCGCGGTACTGACGACGGCGCAGCCGCACGGCCTCTCAAACGGATCCACCCAGCGGGCATGGACTACCTCGGACGGAGCGCTCCCCGGGGGCCTTAACCTGGGCGTCGATTATTTCGTGGTCAATGCGACGACATTCACACTGGGACTTTCCGCGACCCTTAACGGGTCGGCGATCAACACAACCAACAAAGGCACCGGGAATGCCTTCCTCGGTGCTATTCCGGAGAACTTTATCCGGGCGATCCTGGCTACCGCTGCCGTCGATTTCTATCCGGAGAAGAAAAAGACGACCCGGTTCGACGTGGCGCAGGCCGGAGCGCTTCCGGATCTCGCCAAGGAACTGCTCAGCCTCGATCGGTGGCTGAATCTGTGATCCAAAAATGTCCGAAGTGCGGCGTCGAATATCTCGGCGCGCCGTCCGATCACGACTGTGAACGGCACGCATGGGCGCGGTCGAAGCCGCAACCGCCGAATACGAACGGCAGGGATGGGCCGCCGATTCTCACCCAGCTCGAGAGGGATGCCATTGGAGGCTAACCAGGGCGTCCCTGACGCGTGGTCTTCGGCTTGGGATGGCGCATGGTCTCCGGAGGCGGACGCCGTGTCCGTCCCGGCGATCGCGCGCAAGGCTGGGCCGCCTGAAGACCCAAAGCTCGCCGACATCTTCGCGAGGCACCAGGATTGGACCGACACGCTCATCGCTCAATTCGAGCGCGCGCTCAAGCCCATGGTGGACGCCGCCACCGAAGGTACACTGGCGAAACTCAAAGCCGCGCTTGCAACGACAGAAGGCGCGATCGATCCGACGGCTGCGAACGATAAGGTTCTCGCCGGCGCGAACGCCCTGTTCATGGATGAACTGAACGCGCAGGGCTATCAGAATCTGCTGTCCGGCTATACGGGTAAATTTTCCGACCAGCTCCCTTACCTGCAGGAGATGCTGAACGCGATCGGCGAGTCACTCGGCCGGGAGCTTCCGGCAATCGACTTCAGCGCCGGAGATCTGAAGATCCTCGGGCGCATCGAAAGCATGACGATCGGCAAGCTCGATCAGATATTCGCCGGCGCGGCCGCCGCCGCCATGAATCGGGCGATGTTTTCGGTTGCGGGACTGCCCTTCGAGCAACTCGTCTCGACCGTGGCGGATCAGATGGGCAAGACGCTCGCCGGCGCACGAACGTGGGCGGATACCGCGGTAAGTACCTGGTATCGAACTGCCGGCAGTCTGGTCTTCGAAGAGATCCAGCAGGACACGCCAGGCGGCGCGCCGCTGAAGTTTCGCTTTTCGGGGCCGTTCGACATCAAGACGCGGGAATTCTGCGCCGAGCTGCTCGCCGAAGGAAAGTCCTACACGCGGGACGAAATCGATCTCATGGATAACGGACAGCTACCTAATGCCTTCGTCAGCGGCGGCGGGTATAACTGCCGGCATCTCTGGATTTTGACCCTGTGACGCCGGGGGCGTTTTCGGCGCTGCCGGCATCTCGATCACTTCGGCCGGGCGACGCGCGACCTCGCGCGCCTCGATGCGGTGCGTCAGTTCGTATCGCCTTCCGCCGATCCTCAGGATCGACCGGCTGAGCTGAATCCCGTCCGGAGGATCAAAGCGCGGCCTTAGGGGCGTGGGCCCGGTTTCGTCGATCGCGCTCAATTCTTCCTCTTTGGGCACTGCGGCAGATGGGCCTGGAGTTCCCGCGCGCCGAACTTAATCCGGCAAAACGGGCAGGGAGCCAGGCGCTTCGGCCGACCAGTTCTGGGCATACCGACATTGTATAACAAAGTCGCCTAACTCCTCAAAATGGATGCAACATTCACCGGCGACGGCGGCGGCGATCCGATCGCCCAGTTTCATCTGGTGATTCGCGAGGCTGCGCCTACGCGCGCCGATCTGCTTTTCGGCGGTAGTTTGCTGATCGCCGGGATCCGCGATCGCACCGTTGCCGGTGTCGATGTCGACGGCAGTCCGTTCGCGCCCTATTCCGAGGATTATGCGAAGCGGAAATCGGGCGCCCTCGGACACGGCCGGGTTGACCTCTTCGGCGCGGATCATCACACGCACATGCTGAATGCGCTTCAGACGGTCGTTGACGGCGACGACTCATTTGGAGTGGGAATTTATGCGAATGACGAGCTCGAGGAGCGGGCGCGGGTGCACAACGAAGGGCTGACGATCCGCACGCGCCTCGGAAGCGGACGCCACAAGCCTAAAAAGGAGGGCAAGGCCAGCTTCGATATGCCTCAGCGGCGATGGCTCGACGCGAATATGTCCGAGGTCCAGAGTGTTAACCAGGCTATCGGCGAACGTATCGACGACCGGCTCAGGCTGCTACTCCAATGACCCCCACTCCCACAGTTCCGGCCCAGCGCTGCAGGGCGGCCATGACGGCTCGCCTGTCGAACGCGACCAACGGATTTAACGCGTTTCTGCCGTCATGTATCGGAGACGCCGAACCGCACCCGTTTGAAATCGATTTCTCGCCGGACTCGCAGAGCTTTCTGAGTGGCAAATATAACATCGTCCAGTTATTCGACGACTCGGAAATTACACTCCCCGCGATCGCTATATATCAGGGCTCTTCGGCACCGGCGACGACACGCGATCGGCTGGTGGGTAACGTGTTCTCGGGCTTTATAAATTTCGGCCTCGACGTTCACCTGATGTCGGCCGAGGGGCAGAGCCAGACCGATTTCGATCTGATGGTTTCCGCTGTGCACGACACGGTGATCAATACGTTCAACGTGATCGGCGCGAGCGAGTATGCGGCGCTACAGATCGTCTGGTCGGGCGATATCGCGATGGGGCAACCCTCGCGGGTGCTCGATGAGGAGACCGGGCAGTATCTGTCGACGCTGCCGTTTCGCCTAAGCTTTTACTGCCCCGTCTGACTGCGCTTCCGCGGCTGCGGGCTCCGGGACCGGCGCTTCGACGACCGGCGCGTTGCTGCTCGGCGGTTCGGTAATGGGAGCTGCTGCCGGCGCCTGATGGGCGCCGGATCTGGCGGCCGGAGCGGGCGCCGACCCGGGAGTGGATTCCGCGGCGGCGGCCTTCAGTAGCCCTTTCCGATAGTCGTGAAACGCCGTTCGCACGGCTACCGTTTTGACTCGGAAGGCCTCCGGCGCGGCTCCATGAATCGAAACTGACGGAAATTCGGCCAGCTCAGCGGCGGTGATGCCGCATTCGGCCCATAAATTCTCGGGAAGAATCAGCGCCGGCGGGGTCTCGGCGATCAGCTTGTCGGCCTCTTCGGGCTCCATCTCGACAACCTGCCCGTATTTGGACAGCTCAGCTCCACGCAGAATGATCTGCGATCCGAAAAATCGATATTCGGCCGTCATATAGGGCCACTCTAACGCCGCGAGGCAGACGCCCGCAGCACAAAAACGAAAAAAGGATAACTCACAATGCCGGTATTTTCATCGTCTCGCGACAGAACGCTCTATGCGCAGGCGCTCACAGCTCCGCGCGCGGTACTCAATTCCGCCGGCGTATGGACCTCTACGGGCGTCCAGAAGGTCCGCTTCAACACTTTCACGCTGAACCCGGCCAACACCGTAAACTCTCCGACTTATAAGACCGGACTGCGCTCGCGTCTTGCCGGCCTTCGCGGGCGCCAGGCCGGCTCGTGGACGCTTCAGAAGCCCTTCTTTCCTTCGGGATCCGCCGGCACGGCGCCCGACGACGATCCGATCCTGAAGTCGATCTTCGGCGCTACCGCGACGATCGTCGCCTCCGTCAGCGCGACTTACAATCTCGTCGACACGCTGAGCTACTTATTCCTGCCGACATACAATAAGACGCCCGGCGCGTCGAGTCCCACCAATTCCTATGTCCTGGGCGGGATCCCTACGGCCTGCAAATTCACCGGCGGTGGGAACTTCCTCGACATGGAGATCACCGGAACGTCGGTCGGCGTCGGCGACTCCGTCAACTTCGCAAGCTATACCGGCAGTGATGCGATCCTGCAGGGCGGTCTGAGCACATACCCGGCCGAGCCATCGCCGACCGTGAATGGCAACGTCATCCCCGGCTTCGGGCTGGGGGCCGGCTTTTCGCTGGGCGGATCCGCGCTGGCGGAAGTGCGCGGAACAGCCGAAGTCTCCATGGACCTCGGTATCGAGGCGATCTCCGACGCCCTCAACGATTCCTACGTCATTGGCTTCATCGGCGGCGAACGCTCGATCGGCTTATCGAACATCACCTGCATCGACTCGGACGGCTCCGTGCTCAACGCGCTGAAGGCGGCCTCGTTCACGAAGACACCGCAGACGATCGTTCTTCAGTTCGGCAACGTCGCCGGCTCGATCGTCACGATCACCCTCAACGACGTCCAGGTCGGCAATATGACCTGGCAGGAGTCGGGCGCCGCGCTGAACATCCAGTTCGGGCAGTCCGGCGCCAATGCCACGACGAGCCTGCTGACCAATGAAATGGTTCTGGCCTGCACATAGGCCGACCTATCCCACAGAGGCATCCTATGAACTTTGCAAAGACTTACTCGTTTGAATCGGTCTCCTATCCCGGCGTCGTCATCACGCTCATGCGCATCGGTCCGAAGCGCCGCGCCGAAATCGAGCTTTCCGTGTCGAAGGCGCGCGCCCGGCAGCGCGAGCTTTCGACCTGGCACGAATCGACAAGACAGACGCTCGTCGCCGTGATCGACGCTTCCCCGAAGGACGCAGAGGGGAAGCCTATTGAGGCGCAGTTACTGCCCGAATCGCTGGCGCTCGCAATGGAGCTGCAGGCGATCGTCGATGAGGCGGAAGCGCTCGTTTGTGCGCAGATTCACCCGGCGTTCGTAAGAGCCGCGCTGAAAGCCTTCGGCGGTCCGGAGGCGCTGACCTATGAAGGCAAACCGGCTACGGCGGAGTTACTCTGCGAGTACGGGCCCGATGAGCTTTTCAATGAAGTCGTTGCGGCCATCACCGGCAACGGCTACATAAACGCCGAGGCCGCGCGAAATTTATCCTCGCCTTCCACTTCCGACGGGCAGGGGGATGGAGAGGCGACGAATACGACTGCGCCCGCTGCGAGTCCCGACGCGAATATCTTACCCGCGGCTGCCTAGCGAAACATCCGGACGAGACGCCGCGGCGCAAGCGGGTTTTCTTGCGCGTGTTGGGCTTTTGGTACGACTACGGGCCCGAACTGCGCGAGTGGTGGCAGGCCGGATATCCGATCCAACTCGAAACAGATAAGGGTCCAAAAACCGCGCACGTCGAAATCGACGGCGTCCGCTCGGCCGAATGCCCGAAATCGGTCATGTTGCGCGATCCGCGCGCGGACGATCTTGTGCAGATATTCGTGCACGCGGAAGGCGTTGGCGCGTCAGCGCTGGGACCCCCCGCAGCGTGGCCTGGCTGGTATTACGACACAGTGAAAATCCTCAAAGATCAGACGGTGCGGGACGAAGCGGCGATCGAGCGCGCGGTCCGCAGAGCTTAAACGGATGGCGTACGACATTAGATTTGATGTAACACAAACCGGCGCGGGAACCATCGACCAGATCACCTCCAAGATGGCGGTGATGAAGGCGCAGATCACCGCTACTGCGCTCGAAATCCGGCAGTCGGCGGCCCGCGTCGCGGATGCACAAAAACAGGTAGAGGCGGGAACGACGGCGCTTTCCGGCGTCCTCGCGAAGGAATGCGCCGAACTGGAAGCGCTGACAGCTAAGCAGCGCGAACAAAAGTCGGCGCTCGACGCGATGAAGGCCGCGACGGACAGCGCGGCAGCATCTGCCAAAAAGCACCAGGCCGCAATCGCGGAACTCGGGGATGCCCACGCGAAGATGGTTCCGCAGGTCGCGGCCGCGAGCGGCGCGATTCGCGTACTCGAAGGCGCGATGCCGATCCGGGCCGTTGAGCGTTTCGCAGTCAATATCCTTGGTCTCGGCCCAATCCTGCAGGCTGCATTTCCGATCATTGGACTGGTCGCATTTGGTGAAATTCTTTCGAGCACGTTCGGAAAATTCGATCCATTCATCCAGGCGGAGAAGAAGCTCGAAGAATCAAATAAAGCTCTCGACAAGTCCTTCGAAGATCTGGGCAAACGAATCGACCGCCTGAATGTAAAGCGGGCGACAGAGCAACTTGGTGCGGCCGCAGGGGCGCAGCTCGCCGCTTACTATGCAGGCCTCTCGGCTGATGAAAAGAACGCCGCAGCCGACGCGAAGCAGCCGCAAGTCGATAAGGCCCGAAAGGACGCAGCTGGATACACAGCTATCGCCAACCTTTTGGCCAAGGCGGCCCCCGGATCGGGTATCTCCGAAATCTACAGGCGCTATGCCGCGGCAAGCGACGACGACGCGCGCCGTCTGAGCGATCAGCAATCCTATCTAAGACAGGAATCGAAAGTTGACGTCACCGAAGCCCAAACGGAGGCCGATACTGCAAAGAAAGAGCAGCAGAAAAGGGCTGCGGAGCAAACCTACGAACGCGTTTCAAAAGCGAATCGCGATTTTGAGGAAAAGCGCCGTACTATCAACTCATTCGGGCTCAGAGCACTGAGTCCCGTCGAGCAGATTTATGCGCGACGCGATGAAGCTGCGCAGAATCTCGGGATCAGAGGATCGGACCGCGACGAGTTGGACGCGAATGCCAACGCGGAGGTCCAGACCGAACTAAAAAAGCAAACCGAAGAGCAGCGTAAATACCCGCTAACGCTGAGTGGTTCCAGACTCCCGGCCACCGGCTATCAATACAAGTCAAAGGCCAATACGCTGGGTCCCGAAGGCGAGAACGATCTCAAGCGGGCTGGGGAAATCGTTCGCTCAAATCTGAAGGACTATAACACCCAGCACAACAAGCAGGTCAGCGAATCGGGTACCGAGGCCGTTCGCGCCAATGCGTCGCAGGGCGCCTTCGCAGATCGCATGACCGGCCTGAACCCGGCACTCAGCGATGCGCAGAAGATCGTCGCGTTAGGACAGCAGGATCTCGCGACAGCGCAGGAAAAATATCGGATCGAACTGGAATCGGCATCGGCGTTGGCGACTGCCGCGGAGCGTGAAGACGCTACGCATAAAGCCGACCTCTCGAACGAGCAGGAACTTCAGAAGATTAAGGAAGAAAATCTCGAACGAATCGCAGAGCTTGAGAATAAGCACATTGAAGAGTTCCGCAGCGTGATCGGCGGTCTCTTCGATGCCGTGACGAGCCGAGCGCCGAACGCGATTACGAACTTCGCGAAGAGTCAGGTCCTGGGCGTCGGGAAAACCATCGTCGAGAACGCGGCTACTACTTATCTGCTGCCGACGCTCACGAAGCTTATTCCTCACGCCTCCGGAGTTCTGAAGAATACCCCCTTCGGCGCGGATCCGCTCAAGACTTCGGCTGCGCCCGCGCTTGTGACGGCTGCACAGCAACTTATGGGCGCGGCGCGCGCTCTTGCGATGTCGCGCTCCGGAGGCGGCGGGGGTTTCGCTGGTGGCGCAGCGGCCTCCGGATCTGCGGGCGTCGATTCTGACGGAAATCCGTTGCCAGGTGGCGATATCGGCGATGGTCTCCCAATGGCGTCCGGGCAGTGGGGATCGACCGGTTCGCCAATCGTTCCTTCGAATGTGAGCGCATCCCCGGCCGGCTTCGGATTCAATACCGGAACGATCGCATCGATCGCCGGTGCGGCTGCCGGGGGCGTCGTTGCTGCGAAGGATTTCGCCACCGGCGGCGTTGGCAAGGACCTGCAGGGCGCTGGCGCCGTCGCCGGTGCGGCCGCCGGCCTCATCCCGCTGTTGGCGACCGTCGTTCCCGCGCTCGCCGGACCCCTGGCTCCTGCGGTAGCCGCCGTCGCTGCGTTTGCGCTTCCAATGATCGGAAGCTTATTCGATGGTCCCCAGCGCCGCGCGAATGCGATCTCGACGGAGCTGGGCGCAGCGCAGTATGTTGCGCCGCAGGCGCTCAACGCGACGCAGGATTCAAGCGGCAATTTCGCCGACTTCGACGTCCGCGGGAATCTCCGGACTTCGAACTTCAGCGCCATTCCGCAGGTGCGCGAGGGATCCACATGGGAGCAGACGCATGGGCTTTTCGGCGGTCCTCCGACCTTCTACAACGTGCCGGGCGGTCAATCGTCCCAATTTGGCGCGACGAAGCCCGCGACGCCATCCATCACGCTCAACGTGAACGCCATCGACACGCAGAGCGGGCTCGATTTTCTCGATAAGAATCACGTCGCCGTGGGCAGGGCGGCCGCCAAGTCCATGCAGAACATTCACGGGGCGTTGACTACCGAAGTGCAGCGCGCGGCGGCCGGGTAAGCCGCATGTCCGCACTCCCGGTGATCCGGGGCACTTCCGCCCTCCTGCATCCGTACAAGATGACGGTGTTGTTCCGGACCGTCGTCGGGCGTTTTCAGAACGGCGCCGAGCAGCGCTCCATCGCGGATCCGGGTGGTCTGATTCAGTTCGACATCCCGTATTCCAAGCTCTCGCAGGCGCAGAAAAATACCCTAAAGAGCTACGTCGCTACGGCGCGGGGCGGTTTCGATACGACCGGCAGTTTGGTACTCGGGGCGATCACCTACACGAACCTTATTCTCGATTCGGACGAATTCAGCTCGATCGAGTCGAAGCCGGCGCAATATGGGGCATCGCTGAAGCTTTCGCAGGTAGTCACGCAAAACTTCTCGCCCGGAACGCCCGGCCTCGCCTTCCCTACCCTCGCGAACGGCTCGATAGGGATGCTGCCCTTTAAGCAGCGCCAGATCTGGCAGACGATGGGCGCGAAGGTCGCGGCGGGCCCGAACTACACAACCCCGGAATTCGGGGGCGGCTTCACCGGGTACCCCTCGACCGGCTTGATGGGCTGGGAAATCGAGGAGCGGATGCTGTCAGATGCCGACGCAGCGACGCTCCTCGCGCACTTCATCGCGAACTGGGGTCGCGCATATTCGTTTCCGTTCACCGGCGAGGACGCGACGACTTACAGCCATGCGAACGGAAACGGGAGCCCGCACTACTCGTCGGATTCGCTGGTTTTCACGCATAACGGGCCGGACGATACGGATGTGAAGATAGCGATCGAACTTACGAATAATTAGCGGCCATGAATCGGTTGCTCGCAAATCGTGGCAGCTCGATCAAAGGATTCCGCATCAAGGACATCCGTCCCGAAGTTAGCCAGCAGCCAATCGCGCCATTCGTTCTGAAGAAGGCGCTGAAGAATTCGCACCGGATTGTCAGAACTTTCCATCGCCCCAGCATCCCATGCCCACGATTGAAGCCTGGAAGGAATCCGGGCTCGTCCAGATCAACGTCGTCCCAAAGCCTCTTGTCCTCTGCCAGATCACGGCCGTCGACGGCGACACCGTTTATCTCACCACCACACCGGAACTGGGAGGTGCCACTCGCGTCTATAACGGCAACACTTACCAGGCGCGCCTGCAGTCGAATCCGATCTCCCAGATCCAGGCACAATCTCCGGAAGGCTATGACATTCCCGGCTCGATCAATCTCGCGATCGCGGACGGCGATAACGCGATCTGGTCGTCGCACGCGAACGCGCACGGATGGCGCGGAGGGACGCTCACTGTCACGTTCGTCCTCTGGGATGCCCCGAGCGACACCTACTCGAGTAACTCCTACGTCTGGACGTTCATTCTCGATAAGCCAAATCTCGACGGTCCGGTAGTCACTGTCGCCGGCCAAGCGCGGCAGAGCATGACGCGCCTCAACGTCCCGAATACGCCGCGTCAAAACCGCTGCTCGCATTCGTTTCCAATGACCGCCGCGCAGCGGCTCGACGGGCTGCTCAACCCGACCTCGCCCTATTATGCGTGCGGCTATTGCCCGAACCCCTCAGCCGACTCCGGAGGCGCCTATATCGGACCCGGCGCCGGCAATCAAGCGACTGCAAATCTGACGAATCCGAACGGCTCGGCCTTAACCGATGCCTCCGGCAACTTCGTTATGTGCGACTTCACGCGCTCATGTGGCTCGCGCAGCTCCACGTCTACCCAGGGATGTATTCCTCGGATGGGGAATTACGCGGGAAACCCAGCCGGCGCAACCGCGTCCGCAGCGGACGGCGATATCACGCGAGACACGTCAGGGCGCGCGACCGCGCGTTTCGACGGCGACACGTATCTTGCGCCCCCTGGCTATTCGGGACGGCAATTCGTCAATCCGAGCGCAGGCAAGATATACGGGTTCAACGTACCGAACCCGCCCACTGGCCAGACCTACTACAACCAGGGTTACGGTGTGCAGTGGGTTGATGCTACAGTCCTCGAGCCCGTCAGCGATGTCAACTCATATCGCGCCGAATGCATCGTCTGCATCGCGCCGATCGGCCCCGTCACTATTATCAAAGTCCTTGTCAATGGCGTCGAAGTCACGTTAAACAACTCCGACGCGCTTTTCACCTACTACATCATCTCGGCCGGCGGCCGCAACGGAGCAGTCAGCCTTGATTCTTCCTACTACCAGGGGACGGGCGATCCACACGGTTCGCTCTGCTGCATCGAGATTGTGGTCCCGTTCGAGTTACAGGCCTCGGGGTCGATCGCGAGCGTCCAGGTCCTCGTGCAGTTTCCGCAGTGCCTCCATGCGATGCCGATCTCCACGTCAGCGTCGAGCGGCGGCAGCTCGGCGACAATCGATTTTCCCGGCGGGATACCGAATAACGACTGCGCCGGCAATCCGCCCTTTTCTGTCTACGTCACCGGGAACAGTTTCATTCCGGACGGGGCTTACGAGCTTTCCGGCCGGACGTCGAGCTCGATCACGCTGGTTGGCTCGTTCGCGACCGGGAGTGGCGCGGGGGGATCCTGCTTCTACTACCCGCTGAACGGCGCGGACGCCGCGATGGTCGACGCGGCCGGCGCGGCGGCGGCTAATCCCGTTTGGGCGCTCATGGACCTCATGACGTGGGGGCCGTTCACCGTTGCCGATTTCGACACCCTCACCTGGTACAACGCGGCGCAGATCTGCGCCGCGCAGATTAACTACGTCGACATCAATAACAATCCGGCGTCGCACGCTCGCTATCGCTGCTCGTTCGTTCTGACTACGGATAAGCGCCAGTCGATGGCCAAGGCGGTGCTGGGCCTGCGAAACTGCGCGGGCATCATTCTGGCGCGGAATCCGATCAACGGCCTGATTCAGTGCTTCATCGAGCAAACTCTCGCCGATCAACAACCGGCCGCGATCCCAGGCTCGAACTACAACACGCCGGTAGCTTCCATCACAGCCGCTGGTATCACATCCGGCATAGTCGGCTACCTGGCTTATCTGTTCGACGGCGCGGGCTCTATCGAAACAGGCACGTTCAAGTTGGGCGGCCGATCCCTTAACGACACGCCGAACACCGTAGCGTTTCCATTCCAGGACAGCGCCAACGTCTGGGTGCAGGACAGCTGCACGACCATCGACCCGAACGGCTATGTCACTTCCGGCAACCAGGAAATTGAGGCGGCGCTGCAGATACTCGGCGTTGAGAACTTCGACCAGGCGACCCGAATGTCGAATCTCGGGCTCGCCAAGTCGCTCTACGGTAATTCGCGCTTCGACGCCGGCGGCACGGAACTGCCGACGTTTCGCACGACGGTAAAGGCGGCGCACCTCGCGAGCCGGGTCGGATTCATCTGCGGCATCATCTATGCGCAAAGGAATCTCTGATGATCCTTGCGCGGCTGCTTTCCGCGACGCCTCAGACGGACGGTGAACATTGGGATCTCGCGTTTCGCTGGCACTATGACGCTTGGCACACCGACGCATATGCGCAGAATCCGGCGCCGTATCAGCGCAATCCTCAGCTGGGGCCCCCGAATCGACCGCCTTATCCGTGGCGTCCCGGTTTCGGCGACGGCGGCTCGATCGCGGAGCTGCAGGGCAAGTTCGGATTCAACCTCAAGATCAATACCGCCAATTCGCCGGTCACGCTCGATATCTCAGGCTTCACGCCGGTCAACACGCCGCCGTCTGGCCCCACGCCTCAAACGCCGCTGCAGGCCACTGTCTCAACTACCGGCGGATCCATTCCTTCGGGAACTTATTTACTGTCGATCTCGGCCGGACCAGCGGGTCCGGTTTCGCAGTATTTCATCACCGCGATCATCCCGGCCGGCACGACGACCGGTTCGATCACCATCTCGGGGGTCGTCTGGCAGGCGGCGGCGGCGGCCGTTACGGTGTTTGCGGGAACCTGCTCATTCAACGTGCATGAGATCTCGTCGCTTTCATGGACCGGATCGAGCAATGACACCTTCGGAAATCCAACTGTCTTCACGATTACGACTATCGATCCGGATGGAGCAGGGCTTCCGGATCCCGCATTCAATTCATTCCTGTTTCAGGTCAAAGACATCGTTCACGGCGGCGTGTGGGGCGCGGCGGCGAACTCCGCAGGAATCACAGGCGGCTTCGCTACGGCGACCTTTACCGGAGTGTCTTGGACCACGAATCAGTGGGCCGGATACACGCTTTCGTCCTATGGCGGCGTTAACGGGGGCTCAGGAGGAGTGGCGCCCTTCGATTGGGTTGTCGCGTCGAATACCGCCAACACGCTGACATTTGTTTCGATCCACGGCCCGACCACCGGCGTTGTGGTCGTGATGCGCGCCAAGGCCGCCAGTATCAGCGCGAATACGATCGGCGATCCGAACTTCGTGAACTCCTTCGGACCGTCGGGCCTGACGGTCAACGCGGAAGCAGGCAACCTGATCCGGATCATCGCCGGCAAGGGCGCTAATCAACCGCCGATCCCGATTCTTTCGAATACAGCGACGGTGTTCACGCTGGCATCGAATTGGGCGATCACGCCCGATTCGACCAGCCAATACATCGTCGAGGCGCCCGCGTGGCGATACTCGATTGCGGGCGACACGATCGTAAACAGCGGCAGCGGCGCGTCTCCTGTGATCGGATCGATTCCGGTCGTTAACTTCGCGTATGGCGCCCTGCTGGTCGAGGTGATCACCGTCGACGCCGGCGGCCGCTGGTCCGCTGAGCGTTACGCGCCAATCCGCGAGGTCTGGGTTCCTCCGACGAACAACTCGGCTGTCAATCCCGGCTATATCCCGGTAACTCCCGTCGCCGGCGTCGTCACAATCGATCTTTCGCTCGGAAAAAACTTCGGGCTGCAGCTGACGTCGGGATCGGCGCCCACGATCGCGCCGCCGATCTTCACCGGCGCGGCCGGCAACGCCACGCAGGACGGCCAGGACTTTTCGCTCTACCTTTTTCAGGACTCCTCCGGCGACCGCGCCGGGCCGCATTTCTCAAACGCCGCGGGCGGCTTCGTCAGTAATACCGAAGCCCAAATTACGGTAGATGGCACGCCGTCGACCGAGACTGCCGTCAACTTCACGCGAAAGAACGGGCTGTTCTCGCTCGACTGGCCCGCACAAACGGCCAAATCAATCACATGATCAAACGACTCGCAACGATCGCTCTGTCTCTTTGCGCCGCGATCTCCGCGCAAACCGGAACGCCGATCAACACGCTGAACATCATCCCGAATGCGACGCACACGGCGGTTGGAAGCGCGCGCTTTTACAACCAGACGCAGACGAACTACAGCGCGCATCAAGCTCCCGCCAGTCTCAGCGCCACGCAGACGATAACCGACTACGTGGTAGGCACAGCCGGATGCGTACAGGATAACGGCTTCGGTTTACAATCGGTCGCCGCGTGCGGTGGTGGCGGCAGCACGGCATTTTCAGCACTCGCCAGCGGCATCAACACGTCCGCAGCCATGATTGTAGGAAGCGGCGCCAGTCTGTCCGCAAGCGGCGCTGGAACGATCGCGGCAACGTCGCTGGTCGCTCCCGCAACAATCTCCGGAACTTCGTCGAGCCCGATTCTTACCCTGACGCAGTCCGGGTCCGGACCCGCGCTTCAGACGAGCGGCGGAAACGTCGGCATCGGAGGAACGCCCTCGTTTTTGCTGGACGTGTTCGGAGCAGAGAACCTGCGCGGCAATTTATCGCTGAGCGCGGATAACGCCTATAACATGTTCGGGCCGTCCCTCGCCCCGGCGGCTCTTTATACGCATCAGATCACCGAGCTTGGTCTGGGCGGTCTGTTCACTGGCACTCTCACTGATCCAGCCGGGAAGTGGTACCTGGCGGGCGACAATTCGACTTATCCGGGTTTGCATTTTGGGCAAGCCGGACTGTTCCGTTATGTGATCAATTCGCAAGGAGATATCCCGCAGACCGGTACGATCAATATAAGTGCCGGAGGTGTGGTCACAACCTCGACCGGTTTTGATCCGTCGTGGGCCGGCGGAAACCTGCTTATCTGCTCTACATCATGCAGCACTTCAAATGGAGCTTTGTACCGAGTATCCAACAGCCCGCTTCCCACCAGCACGACGCTCACCATTGTCGGGTGGGCTGGTGGAGGGGTGTCCGGCTACTCGTACTCCTATACCGCGAACGCCTTTCAGACCAGCACTGGAACGATGGGAGGAACCGGGGCCGGTTATTGGCACGCCCAGGGCTATGAGGCGGCGGGTGGATACTTGGCGAATGTCGGCACGCTTACCGGCTCGGTCACCTGCTCGGGGTCAAACGCGATCTGGAACTCCGGTGTTCAGTTCGACCAGTCGTGGGTTGGCGGCATTATAAGTATAAGCTCCGTAAATCGCCTGATCCTGGCCTTCCTCACGACTACCGAGATCACACTGGACGCGCCCTGCACCTCCGGATCCTACATTTTTGTGCAGTACGGGTTCAGTAATGCAAACCGCTCATTCCACGTGGACAGCGTCGGGGATGCTTTTGCCACTACCCTGACGGCGGGGACCGGGGCTTTGGGCGGGGTGTTGACTTTCAGCTCCGGTGAGCTACTGATCAACAGTTTGACGAGCAGCGTCCCCGCGATGGAAATTATTCAAGGCGGAGTGGGGAGCGGACTGGTAATCAGTGGGGGTTTCGGTCCCGCACTATCGGTTTCGGGAGGTGCCACTAATACATTAGTTGTTACGGGAAATTCCACTTTTTCTGGCTCAATCAGCGTCGGTAGTTGCGCCGGTTGCGGTGGCGGCGTGTCAGCGGGAATCGGCATAACGGTTTCAGGCAGCACGGTTACCCTGAATCAGACGCCGGCCTACGGCACGGCAGCCCTGAACTATTTCACTGGCTCTAATGGTGGGCTGAAGCTGTTCACGAGCGATTTCCAGGGACCGGGTACGACCACACCCACGCCCGGAACGTACGGCGGTAATCAGATTCCGGTGTACAATTCTTCGGGTGGTTATATGGGCTTTATTGCCCTATTCTGAGTAACCCTCAACCCAAAGGCGCACGTCGGCGGCGCCACTCCCCGGCACCGGGCGCGCATATAAAGCCCCGCGCCGACTAACACGACAGAAGATGAAAACACTCACTCTGTCCCTAATTCTTGCCGTCTGCGCGTTCGCGCAGACGAAACCCGCAGCGCCCGCAACGGTTTCTGCGCCGGCTGCGAAATCGGCGTCCGAAAAACCGCACGCGACGACCGATAAACAGCGCGGCGACTTCTTCCTTGAACAATTCAGGTTCTCGCAGACCGAGCTGGCGATCGCGAAAAGCAGAATCGACGCCCTCGAAAAGCTACTGCTCGATCCGCATGTCCAAGCCAGGGAGCGGGCCGGGCAAGCCATCGTGCATGCCTGCCCCGACGCGAAGCTGACCGACGCGGGCGATATTGAATGCCCTCTACCCAAGCCGACAGACGCCAAGGCCGCGGATAAGACTGCAGCGCCGGAAGCGAAAGAGCCGAAATCGGCTCCCCCCAAGTAGCATCTTCGAACAGTTCAAAAGGACCTCAGGTCGATGAAACAAATCATTGGCGCGCTGGCGATCGCGTGCGCGTGCCTCATTGCTCCGCTCCGCGCGCAATCGCCGCCCCCGTGCACCACCCTCAGCGACACGCTGTACAGCATCACGTCCGCGTCGCCCGGTCCGATGACCGGCACGATCGACGTTTCGCAGACCTACAGCAATCCGATCGGCGCGCTGCTCGTCGTTCCGATCACGGCGCGGATCACGGTAGTGGCGGGCGTCGTGAGCTGGTGCGGACCCCCCGGTAATTACGCGGCTTTCTATACGGTTCGGAAGGCGGCTCCGTTGACGGGCAATACGACCTTTACCCGCTACTGGACGATGCCCGGCAGCGGGCCGGTCACCGTGCAGACGATCGAGACCGCGACGCCGCCCACGCCTCCGATTTACACGCTGTCGGTCAGCGCGCCGATTACATATGTTGCGGGCGTCATCGGGATCCCGCCGGCGACCACGGCGCAGTCCGGCTATCTCGCATTCGCCGACTGGAATACTTTCAACGGCAAACAGCCGGCGCTCGGATTCAGCCCCGAGAATGCGGCCAACAAGAGCATTGCGAACGGCTATGCGCCACTTAACGCATCGAGCGACGTTCCGTTGGCGAATCTGCCGACTATTCCGTCCACGCAGACCAGCGGGTTCGCGGCGGTGGCCACCAGTGGCTCGGCTTCCGATCTTCTGGGCGGCACGTTGCCTCACGCCAGGCTACCCGCGCTTTTGTCGGCCGACATTCCCGATAACACCGCAAACACGAGCGGCAACGCCGCGACGGCCACGGCGCTGGCGGTTGCGCCGACGAACTGCGGATCGGGCCTCTACGCCGACGCCATCGCGGCGAACGGAAATCTGACCTGCGCCCCAGTTCAATACGCCCAGCTCGGCGGGAGCGTTCCTGCTATAACGGGCCTTTCGGGCGACGTCAGCGCAACGGGGCCGGGAACTGCCGGCGCAACGGTTAACTTTATCGACGGATCGACCTCGGCGCTGGTTCACGCGGCCGAACTGGACGCCAATGCCGTTCTCGCCGCCGCCGGTGCAACGTCCACGCTGCTGACCGTAGGCGTCGGTGCGTCCAATACCGGAACAGATAAAGCGACAGCCATTGGACCCGGTGCCAATACCGTTTACGCAGGTGGCGTGAATTGCAGCGGAGCCGGTTACGGAAATACAGGCGCGATTGCGATTGGCTATAACGCCAAGGCTGGCTGTAGGAACAGCATCGCAATCAGCGGCGAGGGGTTTGGCCCATCCTTTCCGACTGTCGTGGACGGCGCTGACTCTATAGGCATTGGCTCAGGCAATACGGTCCACAGTATTGATACTGTTATGCTTGCGACCCAGGGAACGGACGCGCCTTTCGGGACGCCGTTCCCGTGTTCTCTCATCGGGAATCATCCCTACTGTACAGCGGCCGGCCAAATCGTCTTTGGTGGTGACCAACCTCAGATTTACGGAGGGTACACCGATCTGTTTCTTGGCCCTCCGGTAACCAACCGGAGCATTGCCGACAGCGTAGTGTCGAACAGCCTCACTGACATGAGCATCAACGCCACCGGAGGCGGTCTGGGGCCGTTCGATGCAGGGAACGCCAATAACGTGTTCGGGAGCAACCTGCACGTTAATGCAGGGAAGAGCACCGGGAATGCCAACGGGGGAACTCTCTTTTTTGCGACCTCTCCGGCCGGGACCTCCGGCTCTACGCCGAATGCACTGGTTAACAGGCTAAGTATCGATTCGTCCGGCATCATCACATTTCTCGGATTCACCGGCAGCGGCAAGGTACCAGTGTGCTCCAACAGCGGCGTAATCTACGCCGGCAGCAACAGCGGGACGCCGTGCCCATAGCAACTCAAGCTATCCCGACCTCATCTTTAGGAGCTTCTCAAAATGAAACTTTACGCAGTCTTGGTGGCCGCGTGCCTTTTCGCGGCAGTTCCGGCGCTGGCTCAGCAAACAGCGAAGCCCGACGCTTTCAGTTCGCACCAGCACGTCCCGCTCGCCGCAGTCCCGACCAGCGCGACGCCCGCGATCGCGCCGAGTTCCGGAGCGGCCGGCGTCACTATCACCTCGATGTATTTCGTCAACACGAATGCGTCAGCGGTCGTGACAGTCACCGTAAGCTGCACAACCGGGGGCGCCGTTCTCGTCGAAGCTGCGATTCCGGGCGTTACGGCCGGCGGCAATAACATTCCCGTTCAGCTACCGGCCGACGGGATCTGGTGCGCCGGCGGCGTCACATGGGTCGCATCGGCGAGCGGCGTGAACGGCACGATCGCGGCGAGGTACTGACAATGAAAAGATTCCTGCCGGCTTTCCTCGCGTTTGCCGCGCTCGCGCTCGGCCAAGGTGGTTCGTTCCCGGCCCCGAGCGGCGGAGGCCTCGGCCCCGTCGTTCTCAGTGGGACGCCTTCCACGGGCCAGGTGCCTACAGCGACAAGCCCCACAGCAGCGACGTGGCAAAGCGTTGGTGGCGCCAGTGTCACTGAATCCACTATCGCCAATTCCGAATACATTGCCGTATCCGGCACGAACACGCTGACGGGCTCGACCACAACCACCTACGCCAGCTTGTCGCCCGGATTTGCGGTCCGCGTTCTCATCGCCAATACGAATACCGGTGCTGTCACGTTCGCGCCTAACTCCATCACGGCGGCCGCAGTCACAAAAGATGGGACTGCGGCGCTCTCCGGAGGCGAGCTCGTCGCCGGGCACATGTATCTATTGCAATGGGATGGCGCCGAGTGGCAGATCACGGCGTACTACCCAAGCGCTGTCGCCGTCACCCAGGGAATATTGGCAGGCACTTACACCAGCGGCATTACCGCCGTAGGGACCTCGACCCAGACCTGCAATCTTGCGCTGGGCGGCGGAGCGACCGCCACGATCGCGCTCACGGGGACCAACGCCATCGCGGCAGGAACGTCGCTCGTCATCAGCGCGGCGGGCAGCAACGTCACGGTGCCCGCCTCCGCCACGGTTACCAGCGGAACGGCCGTATGTTCCGGGACTGCAGTCGTGGCGATCACGAGCGTGTCGAACACATATGGCTCGGTTGCGGGCGCGAACGTCGTAACGCTGACGCTGGGCTCAACCGTCTCATCCGCATCCAACCCGACGGGAGCGGTGACGAACCAGATTTACACCGTGGTCGAAACGCAGGACGCCAACGGTGGGCACACGGCACTTCAGCCATCGGCGTTTTCACACTTCCCGCCCATCTGCCCGGACGCCGCTTCGCTCAACATCATTACCGCCCTGTTCACCGGCGCGACCTATCAGCCTCTTTCCGCCATAAATACCAGCGGGCATGGATGCGTGTCACTGGGCTCCCCGCCTGCCGCTGCGCCGCTGGTCACTACGATGGGATATCCGTTCTATTCGTTCGCCGATCAGGACTTCGAAATGGAGATCAACGGCGGCGGCATAATGAAAGGCTTCCTCGCGGGAGTAGACGTGAATCCGGTAACGGGGCAGCTCACGCTTTCACCTGTCACCTGCGTAAATCAATTCGTCAGCATCATAAGTGCGCGTGGAGTCGGAACATGCAGCTCGATCGGGACGGCCGCATTGCCGGTTTCTCAAATCCGGCGCACCTGCATCTTTGATAACGACACCCAATCTTCAACCGCGCTGACCGCGCCGCAATTCTCCGGGCATTGTCCCATCCCGGCAGCAGCCACCATTGTCGAAGTGGATGTGAGTGGAGGGACTCAGACGCTCTCGGGTACGGCGACTGCTCCAACGTTTACCGGCACAAGTTCCGTTCAGATAGGTAAGCATGGTGGCACCAACAGCACCGGACTTCTCTCGGCCGTACTTGCTACGGTTGCCGGTGTGGCGTGCGCACTTCCTGCGACCTCGGGAACATGTCTCTTCAATAACGCCATGACGAGCAGCTCGACCGTTACCGTTTCCACTACCTCGCTCTCTGCAGGCGACGAGCTGTATGTGTCCGCGGCAAATCCCGACACGGCGCAGACCTGGTACAACGTCACTATCGTCTACACGGTCAACTAATGCTCAAACGCCTGCTTTTTGCGATTATCTGCGTCGTTTTTCCGGCGTGTGCGACCAACACGTTCGGCTCGTTCGTGACGAACGCCTCCGCGTGTTTTCAATCTACGCCCTGTACGGTGACTTTCCCGTCCCTTCCCTCTCAGGCCCAAATTTTCGTCGTTGGTTACATAGGCACCGGAAGCTATACCGGCTTCACAGTTTCGGATAACGTCAACGGCTCTTATACCTGCAACCCTTCGGTGACCACGAGCGGTCGGCTTGCATCAGGCTGTCATCTGCTGAACAGTTCGGCAAGCGGATCTACCGTAACGGTATCGCTGACCCCGACGGGGGGAAGTGGAAATGTCGGCATGGACCTCGGGGTCTGGTATTACACATCGACCTCTGCGATGCGGTTGGATGTATCGGTGCCGGCAAATACCGGAATCGCTTCCGGCAACAGCTTTATCACGCCCTCGATCACTACGTTGGGGTCCGCCGATCTTGTCGTGGCATGGGTTTGGGCGACGGACGGGGCTTCGACCGCCCACCCATTCGCGATTGATTCGTCTTTCACCGTACATCCGACTTCGGGCACTACCAGCGAGGGCGCCGGTGAAATTATGGGCGCCTCGCCCGGCACGTACCAGCCGACGTTTACGAACGCGGGGATCGCCGCCGGCGTTGGCGTTACCGGCATAATCGCCCTCACAAATGTAACCGCGGCATCGATGTCGCATCACGTCAGGTCAAACTGATGAAACTCTGGCTTGCAGTTTTCGCCGCCGCGCCGCTCTTTGCGGTTCCGTGTTCGCCGGCGGGCCCCGACTCCAATTGTCCGGCCGTCATCACCACCACCGGAAACGTGGCCGGTACGGTTCCGCTTGTTTACGCGGCGGCGAACGTCAGCTACTCCAGTATGGGAAACAGCGCGGCCCGCTTGGCGAATTATTCGTATCTTGCCGGAGACACAGTCACCGCGACGGATGGAACAATCTGTCTCGGAGGGCCTGGGGGGGGCGACAACAGCGGAGACAGTGATGGAGATTTTTTGTTCAGCGCGAACGGCGGCGCATCGCTCATCTACCCGCTGCAGCAAGGAATCTGCCGCACAATCATCAGCTATGACTACACAAAATATTCCGGCGGCTTCGGAACGAATGCCCCGTACCCGGCTCCTTTGAGCGATGATGGTTGCCTCCTGCATTGGATCGCGCATGACGCCGGGGTGCTTTTCCCTGGCAATAAGTACGACATCAGGCGCTTCGCGTTTTCGTGGGGCACTCACCTGGCGATGGATAATTCATTTGCAAATTTCTCCTCGACGTGCGAATGGTCGGATCCTTACGCCGTCCGCCTGATGGTCCTGCTGTCGCCGGTATACTGCATCAGTTGCCAGTGGAACGGCACTTACGGGTCCGGTGGTTCTACTCTCGACAGCACTTTCGCTCCAGCCATCAGAGGGGCATTCAGTTGCGCCACAAGCCCGCAGGCATCATGCGTAACAGCGTCGGCGCCTTATGACGCCCGCACCCTTTGGGCCGCAGCCGCAAATCCTGTCCGGATCGCGATGGTGGTAGACGGTTCGACCGACACCGTAACCAATCCGATTTATCAAGGCGCCATGATGACGGCGGATATGGGGGTTCTGAATCTGCCGTACGTGCTGGAACCCGGCGTGCCCCACGGCGGCACTTGCCACACATCGACCACCGTTGCAGTTACCGAGTGCTGGATAGAGCTATGGCGCGGCCTTGCCGACAACGGCACTAACAGCGTCGCCGGCTCCGGATCGGGAATGGGCGGCTCAAGCGGCGGAATCTTTTAGATCGACGTTGTAGCTCCATTCGGCCTGCGCCCCGCGTTCGAAGACGGCTTCAAATGCGGATCGCGGGCCATTTTTGCGTTTAGCGACGCAGCGCGCCGACTATTACAACAGATGGCCGCGAGACGCCGAAAGAAGACTGTTCCCGAATATCTCACCGAAGAGGAAGTCGCGCGCCTCTTCGTCGCGATCGGCAAGGATGTGCGCTCGCAGGCGATTTTCCACGTGATGTATTACCGCGGGCTGCGCGCCTCGGAGATCGGCAAGCTCCGGCTTGAGGACTACCGGGCAGCGGTCGGTCGGCTCTTCGTCAGACGCCTCAAGGGTTCGAACTCCGGAGAGTTTCATCTCACCGAGAGCGAACGCACGGCGCTCAATCGCTGGGTGCGCAAGCGAGGCAAAGACCCGGGCCCGCTTTTCATTTCCCGCAACGGGAAGCCGCTTTCGCGCTGGCCGGTGTTCGCGCTGATGAAGCGTTACTGCGCCGCCGCGGGCATCGCTCCAGAGAAGGCACACCCGCACGCGCTGAAGCACTCCTGCGGCACTCATTTGAGTGCCCGTGCGAACGATGTCGCCGTAATCCAGGATCACTTGGGCCACGTGAATATCCAGAACACGATGATCTACGTGCAGATCACCAACAAGCGCCGCGATCAGTTCGCCGAATCGCTGACCAAAGACGGCTGGGGTTCGCGCTGACCGGCCGCTATTTCCTTCTACTCCGATTCCTTTTGCTCTCTTCCGTGCGCCGTCGCTCGATCCGCGGACGCGGTTGCCGCGACGGCCGGAGGTCATGCTGACCGACGCGTTCAAACGCGGAGCGATGCGGCACATCCAGACGTATCTGGTCGCCGATGCAGAGCGCGGGGTTGAGTGCACGATCCGGAGGCGGTGCGGGTATTCCGCCGCATCGGTCGCTGGAGAGCCGGGTGCGGAATCGGGATCACGCGGAACACGAACGGCTGCGGGTGCGGCGGTGATGATTACCCGTGTACGATGCATGCCCCGCGCGCGCTGGCGCCGCACTAACAATTTGGCATTACTCCGCAGTCGCGCAAATGAGTACGCATGGCGACAACTCCACACCGATAGCCACATCCACGCGGGCAGGCGATCAGTTTACGCGGACGGCCTGCGCCGGGCTGAGCGCCGCCTGTCGGCGTTGAACGCCTTGCGCTCGATATCTGTGCGGCGCGGGACATCAGCCACTCCTCGGATATGTGGTGCCCGCACGGAAGCTGGATACGCGTCATTGTGCCTCGCGCCTCCGGCGCTCCTGATTAGCGACACGCCGCTCGTGACAGGAGGCCGGCCCGTGCTGCGATCGCAGGCCACCGGGCGTCCCGTCAACCCGGATACACGGATAGCCAATCCGCGCTCCGCATTTGGAGCAGTATGCAATGCCGGTCTGCAGCCAACAGCTCCGGATACACGGATAGCCAATCCGCGCTCCGCATTTGGGGCAGTCGATTTCGGCGACCGCCCGCTGCTCTCTATTCCGGCTGGGTCCTACTCCCGGCATTTACACGGCCTCCGAAGGGAAGGTCCGGGCCAATTCTGCATGGACGAAGTCCAGTTCGCGCTGCAACCAAGACCGACCCTCAGCGATAAGAGCGGGCAACTCTGCGGCTCGCGCCATCAGTCTGCGGATAGCCTCTTTGCGCCCACCCAACCGATGAGCGCAGCCCAGTATTTCCGCATCCGACTCGTGTGCCTCTCGGATGATGTCGATGAGGCGCCACCAGCGTTGGTCAGTGTCGCCAGACAAGGCATCGGCAGACCATTGCAGCACGCTGATATGCCCCAGACTATTGCGGTCATTGGCATCAGGCGCGTGGTAGAGATAGGCGATACGGGGTTCTTCGTGTTCGGTTTTCATTATATTGCTCTCCATGACTTAATAATAAATCAATCAGACAGAATAATACAAGAGGAAAAATCAGATTATTTTGGGGTCGCCGCCTGATGTCGCAACTGTCCCGCGGAATGTGCGAACGCAACAGTACGTTGAAAAGCCGCGTTCGAAAGCCGCCCCTAAGTCTTTTGTTTGAATACTTTCGCTTTCTGGAACGCAACAGAATAACTATTCTGTAGCGTTCGAGGCTCTAAGCGTTTTCAATCACTTACGGCGATTGAATATACTCAATCGAGTCAGGAGGCGCGCTTTCCGGGCGATCCGCTCCACGTAATTCCACACTTCCGACCCCCGAAAATTCTTCGCCCCGCGCGGCGCGCGCCAGCGCGAGTGTCAGCCGGACCCGTGGGTTTCCCCAGGATGGTACGAGGCCGAGCTTCACGTAACAGGTCCGGAGCTGCGATTCGGTGGTTCGCTGGTTTTTCCCCAGCAGCTCGGCGATCTCGCCGTCCGTGTAGCCCTGGCTCGCCAGTTGCGCCACGCTCCGCTCGCATGGGGTGAGGTTCACGTTCATTCCGGATCCGAATCCATCAGAACTTCCGGCGCCTCCGCGTTTCGTGCTCCTCGCTGAGCACCAGGCGAACTGCGCTCGTGCTCAATCCAAATACGGCGCCGATCCGTTCCTCCGACGCGCCATCGTTGAACAGTTCTACCATGCAGTCGCCCGGCAGATGAAGAGCGCGCGCGGCCACGTTTTTCCCGCACGTGTTGCAGATGTATGCGGCGCTGAAACCGTCGGCGGTCTGCTGCAGCCCACGCAGCGCCGGATTTCGGATCAGCAGCGCAGTATCGTAGCCGAGCAGCGCGTCGCCGCTGACGCCGAGCGCAAGGCATAGCCGCTCGAGCGTCGAGACTCTCATATCCTGGGCCAAACCGCCTTCGATCACGTTCAGCGTCGACCGGGATATGCCGGCGGCCGCGGCGAGCTCCGTCTGGTTCACCCCGCGCAACTCGCGAAACCTGACGATCCGGCGCGGCAAAACGGCCAGAAATGTAGCACCGACGCGTCTCGCGACCGGTGGGACGGACTGCGCTATTGGCTTTCGAGGCTCCGCGTCCATACCTTCAATGTATGCTTCTTCACAAACAAAACGAGGTTACGGTTCTCGATGCGCCCCGTACCCTGCCGGAGGAAATTTACAGTGCCCTTTCTCACAGTATTCCCGCAATCGCGCGGCGCGTCAAACGACGTTGTCCCATGACGGTCGAGACGGAGGATCTCGAACAGGTCGGGCGCGGCGCTTTATGGCAGGTATGCGCGGCCCTGGAATCTTACGCGAAGATGCGGATCCGCGGCGCCATGCTCGATTCGATTCGCGGCACCGAGTTCCGCGAGGCCGCGCGCGAGCGCGACGCAGTCCGGACCGACGAGCTGCACAGCGATCCGCCCAGCGGATCCGGCTCCGCCACCAGCTGGCGACCGGAGGCCGCGGACCCGTTTCTTACGCGCGCGATCGCGCGGCTCGGCGGCCGCCAGGCAGATGTGATCGAACTGCGTTTTCGGATGGGATGCTCACGGCCGGAGGCTGGAGAACGCATCGGGATCTCGCCGCACGCCGTCGGGCGCGCGGAGCGGGCGGCAATTAAGGCGCTGCGGGGAGTGCTGAAGGCGGCGTGAACACGTTATCGCGGTGTTGTTCCGCCAAGCGTCGCGTTTGGATCCGGCGCAATGACTGGCGGAGGAGGCCCAAGCGATGCCGGGTTTTCGGTATATAGCTCCAAGGCGTTGCAGCCTTTTACTCCCTCCGTCTCCCGAACAGTCAGGTCACTGGCTTTTTTATCTATGGTGGTAAAAAACAAGGCGTGGCATGCGGGCGCGGCTGCCACCATTTTTCTCAGCAGGGTCATTCTGTCGAGCTCCAATCTCAGCGACTTTTCCTGATCCAGCAAGCTCTGTTGTTTCTGCATGAGCACGGAAATCGCCTTCGCATCGTTGGCATTTCGTTCGGCCGCTATAGCCTTAATTACGAGTTGATTTTCTGCTTTGAAGGCGCGGTTGATGTCATCGATCTGCCAGCCGATCCGTTGGATATACATATCGATGGCCCCGATGCGATCCGCCATTCTGAATTTCTGCTCCCACTCGGTCTGGGCCTCTTGTGTCGGCATGTTCTGCGCGGAGGTCGATGAGGCGGACGCCGTGACTATAAGGATCGCGAGCCAGAACTCCTTCATGGGCGACCGATTCATTTCAGCCGTTCAGCTGCTTTCGCGCTACGGACCTTAGCGCTTGCCGCTGCAGCTTTGCGGGCAATCGCAGATCGCTCCTCAGCTGTCAGCTTCTGCATGCGCGCAGCTGCTCCCTTCCTACCGCCGCGTGCGCCTTGCTCGCGGAAGTACTGGAGGGCCGCCTCTGGGATCCGGGACTTGGTAGCCATGCCCAATCAGTCTAGCTTAACCCCCTCCAATAAAATATTCAACTCATGGGGGTTTAGCTATTGACAGCCATAGGGGGTTTAGCTAAGATCTGTTCAGGAGAGAAGATTCCCAATGACCGAAGCCGAATTTAAAAGAGACGATCACGAATACGAGCGCCAGCTCGAACGGCGCGAAGAACTGGAGCGGGAAGACATTTCCCTCGCGCACATAGCGAACTTCTGGGCACGGTCCCAGCGGATCGCGGTGCAGAGCGCCCGCACGCCGCGGGCGATTGAAGAGGGGGTGGCGTAATGGCGAGCAGCATATTGAGGTTGAGCGGCATCGAAGTCGGCACGTCGCAGGTGATCGCGCTGGTCAACCCGGCCGGCAGGATCAAGGAATCGCGGCTGCCCGACAAGCCGAACGACGTCGAGTTCACTTTGGCTGACGGGCGCATCGCCTATTTCCCGATCTTCGTCGCGGATAAGATTCGCGAGGCCGGCGTCCAGGCGCGTGTGCCTTTCGAGCTTACCCGGCTGAGCGCCCACCAGGTGCGAGTCCGCAATATCGGCGTTTCACGCGACTATAGTCCGGAGCTCGAAGCGTCGATCGCGCAGGCCCCCGCGGCCGCGCCGGCGAACACCAGACCGGCTGCAGCGCAGTCCAATCCAAAGATGAGCGCGGCCGCTACCTGCATGATGTCGTCGATGTGCGCCGCCGTCGACGCGGTGATCGAAACCCAGTCATACGCGGCGCGCGTAGGTCTCGGCCTGACGTTCTCGGAAGAAAGCGTCCGGGCGATCGGCCTCTCGATCTACATCGATTCCTGCCGGAACGGTGCGCGATGATCAACCTTTCGATTTCCGTCGCGCCGGTTCCGCAGGGATCCACGCATCGGGCCGTGATTCAGGTCAGCGTCCACGAAGACCCGAATTTCCCGTCGCCGCGGGAAGTGCGTATGCCTGCCTGCTACACCGAGGAGGACTCGATGCGGGATGCGCTGAACTATGTCCAGCAGGAATGGAAACGTCGGCAGCACAGTAAGCTGTTCGGCCCCCAAGGCGGTGAGCGATGAGCGCGGCCGCCGTCGCCGGACCCCAGTTGGCTCTCGTCCCGAAACGCTCACTGTTCGCGCACGTTCGCGAGGTCGAAGATATCGCCGATCTGGTCGACCAGCTCGATCGCGCCGGCGAACTGGATCCGGATACGGCCGAGCTGCTCTCCGCCACTCTCTGCGCCTCGGTCGCCGGCACGAAAGACAAGATCGATCGCAGCTGCGCTGTCGTCGCGGCTTTCGAAGCCGGCGAAGCGGCCGCAGCCGCCGAGCGGGAGCGCCTGGACGCGCGGGCGAAGCGCTTCGCCCGGCTGCGTGAGCGCCTCGAGGCGTATCTGCTCGCCGTGCTGGTCGCATCGAACCTCGATCGCATCGACGGGAACACGTCCTCGATCGCGCGGCGCCGCAATCCGCCGAAGATCGAGATCCTCGACGAGAGCGCGATCCCCTGGGAATTCATGCGGCTGCCGGATCCGCCGCCTCCGCCCGCGGCGGTTCCCGATAAGAGCGCGATCAAAATCGCGCTGAAAGCCGACGCCGCATGCGTTCCGGGCGCGCGCCTGATGCCCGACAACTACCGGCTGGTGAGGAGCTGATTATGGCAGGTCTCTACTTGCCGGATGGTTGCACGCAGGCAGACCTCGACCGCTATTCGGGGTCCGATCAGCCCGATCCGCTCGAGGATGATCCTCCGGAGGTCGAGTGGTGGGACGAGGAGTTAAGACCATGACGAAGACCGCAGTTCAGATCGAGATCGAGACATGCGCGGGATTCCGCCGCGCCATCGACGAACTAGCGAACGTCGCCAGTTCGCGGGGGACGGAAGTACAGAGGTCGGCTAACAGAGCATTCGGGATGCTGGAGGCTACGTTGGAAGCCGAGATCGAGGCATGGAACGCCGAAGACGACAAGACAGAGTTCCCTATCCTGGCGCTCTGCCCCGGTGCCGATTCCTGGGAGCCATGGGCACAGCGGGATAAGTGCGATGTCTATATGACGGCGGCCCATTCGAACGGCCTATGTCCGTGCTGCTTGGCGGCGAAGACCAAGTGGAATGAAGACGAGGTGGAGCGCTGATGCTGCTCGGATTCAAGCGGCAATTCGAACCCTTCGTTATTGAGGGGTCAAAAACGCATACGATCCGCGCCATCCGCAAATATACCCCCATTCCGGGAGAAATTTGCCATTGTTATGGCGACGTTCGCCAGAAGACCATGCATTTGCTCGGTCGATGGCCCTGCGTGCGTTTGCAGGAGATCCGGATTCTCCCGCAGCGGCGCGACGCGGGAGCCGCTTGGGATCTCAGTATTGCGGTCGACGGCGTAAGGCTGAGTCACGACGAAGCTGTGTGGTTCGCGTGGAGGGACGGCTTTCGACCAGACCGCGCGGACGATGCGCTGATCGCGATGGGCTATTGGTGGGTGGAACTGGGGAGGACGACGGTATTCGACAGACACCTGATCCACTGGGATTATTCCCGGCCGGTGGAAAAGCCGCGGAGGCAGAGTTTATGACCGCGCCGGCGGCTCTTGGCGCGGGATCGGCTATCGCCTGCGGACTCTGTGGCGCGCTGTTTGCGCTTCGCGGGATACGGGCGGTTCTCGATGCGTGGCGGGAACGAAGACTGCAGCGGAGGGGGCGATGCGCGGGAAATTGATCGGGTTTCTGGAGCGGTTGGAGCCGAAGCCGCGAATGTTGCTGATCGCGTTCGTGATCGGTAGCGGCTTCGGCATCCTGGGTTTTTGCCTTGCTTGGCTGAGCTTACGTGGTTGAGCCCTACGCGGAAACTAGCCTCGGCCGGCAGCGCGCGTCTTCGACTTGCCCTGCGCAGTTTTGCCTTGAGCACGTGCCGCGGGTTTTGCGGAAGCCGTGGCGTCCATCGTCGCGGCGCAAGTCGTCGCGTTCCGACTGGCCCAGCCCGATAAGCTCTGCCAAAAAGCCTTACGCGCCTCCTGCGTTTTCAGCGTCTCGAAGTGTGTTGTCACATTGCCCGCGATCGTGCTGAGCAGGACTTTCGCGGATTGCGTGATCTTGCGCTCGGCCGGATTCAGCGGCAGCGCGGCGGTTAAATTTTTCATCCGGTAATTTTCCCCTGCAGGTGACTCTACGCCGTTCTCCGTTGACAAGCTATAGGCGACGGCAAGATTTACCTATTTCGGGGAGGTGTTTTTTTTGGCGGTCGCTGGCGCGGATCACTACGCCGCCAGATTTGTCATGCGGGCGGTGAACTGGTCGTAGAGAAAACTCATCACGCGTTTGCGGCCGTCGTCCTCGAGCACGTCCAACTCGCGGTCGAGCATGTCGAGGATTCGATCCGTTGCCTTGCCGGCCAGCTCGGCGAGATTAACCAAGGGCGCGGCTAATTCGCGCAATACCGCCGGCTGCAGGTGGTGCCACCACTCCGGTCCCTGGCTCGTGATTCGATCTATCTCGATCCACTCGTGGTGTTCGAATTTCCAGAGCACGTGGATATCGTTCGCGCGGCGGTGTCCGCGACCGGATCGGTCGTTGCCGGCGTATTCGATCAGCAGGGGCGTCTCGGGCCATTCCGGATCTGGCCGAAGGTCGGATTCCTCGACGCGGGATCCCGTCTTGAAGAACCGGCCGTCGAAGGGGATCGGACCATGTCTGTTCACGTTTCGGATCAGTTGGGCGTAGGTGGCGCAGCGACGTGCGCCAGGCTTCAATTCCAGCGCACTGCGGGGGATTTGAGTTGTTGGCATTTCGAGATTCTACGGCGGGCGGGTGGGTGGCGTCGATGGCTTCCAGCGAGTTCATGGGCACCCGGCTCTGGTTATTTACACCCACCCGCCCGCCGTAGAATCTTTTTCTATATCCAGTAAGTCAATAAGGAGTGGAGGAAGTGCAGTTCTCTTCAAAAGAAGTGCACTTCTTTCTGGAGGAAGTGGAATTCTCTTCAGAGGAAGTGCACTTCCTCCAACTTAGGGGCACAAACGGCTAAGGACGAGAAGTGCACTTCCTCCAGAGCAAGGGCGTAAAAAAACACTTGCAAAGCTGTCCGGTTTGCGTACATATTAGAGCTGCACCCTTGTACGAGAACGCACAGCGACTAAACGACAGTCTGACGCCCGAACAGCGCACTGCTGCGGCGCGAAAAGCCGTTACTGCGCGTTGGGCGAAGGCAAAAAAAAAAGACCGGCGCGCTGTGGGCCAAGCGCTGGCCGAAGCGCGGGCGAAAGCGCGCGCCAAAAGACTGCGCGGGGTGGCTGCCTGAGGAGTGTAACGATGAGTGCTGCGTGAGGAGTGTAACGATGAGTTAGAAAAATTTGCGGGTTAATCCGCGGATTTATTTTGACTCTCTATACATTATCGGAAGCAAAGCTAACGGCAGCGCCTATTCATACCGAAGTGCGTCCACTGGATCCAGCCGCGCTGCCTTCACTGCCGGCCAGGTTCCGAAGAACAAGCCGATCCCCATCGATACGCTGATCGCTGTTACGAGCGCCCAGGTCGGCACCACACTGGGCAGCGCCGGAACCAGCGCGCCGATCAGCATCGTAATCAGCACCGCCACCACGATCCCCAACAAGCCGCCGGAGCTGGTCAGCGCCATGGCCTCCGCCAAAAACTGGCCGATGATATCCATGCGCCGGGCTCCCAGCGCCTTCCGAATACCGATCTCGCGCGTGCGCTCGGTGACGCTCACCAGCATGATGTTCATGACGCCGATGCCGCCCACCAGCAACCCCAGGCCCGAGATGGCGATTGCGATGAGTCCGATCAGCCCCGTTACCTTGTCGATCTGCGCCACGATCTGATCCGGCGTCTGAATCGTGAAATCGTCGGGCTGATCAGTCGGCACGCGCCGCAGGCGGCGCATGATTGCCTCGATATCGTCGTAGGCGTCTTTCCGCATCCCCTCTTTTGCCTTGCAGGTGATCAGAAAGCGATTGATTTGCGGGTATCTGACTTCCGCGGTCTTCAGGGGAATGAGGACCTGGGTATCCTGGTCGTTCTGACCCAGGAAGCCACCTTTGGCTTTTTCCGAAACTCCGACAACCGTGTACTCCGCGCCATCCAGCATGAACGGGTGATTTACCGCGTTGCCATCGGGAAAGAGAGCGTAGGCGATGTCGTATCCCAGCACCGCCACCTTGGCTCCGCGATTGGCCTCCTCGTCTGTAAAATAGCGTCCCTGATCAAAGCCGTGCGGCGTCAGGACGATGGAATTCGCCGTTGCGCCGGCGATCGAAAGTTGGTCGGTGTCATATCCCGGCACTTTAGCTGTGATTACCGTGCCGGTTGCCGCCGGCGGAATCATTAAAGTGATGGAAACATCCTCTACAGTGCTTGAGACACGCTTGATGACGTCCGCATAGGAGGGATCGATAGGCCGGCGTTTCCGCTCCTTAGGTGGGTCCTGCAGGGCGCCGGGATTGGTCGTCTTCGAAATGAAGATGTTGTCCGGACCGAGCGAATCGAAGAACGTGACGATGCTGGCTCTCAGACCTGTCAGAAGCGAGGCAACCGTCACGACTGTCGTGATCCCGATCACGATGCCGAGAATCGTGAGGCCGGAGCGGAAACGGTGCGCCCAGACCTGGGACATCGCCATCGTGAGGTTTTCTTTCGGGGAGATATTCATTTACTCAGCTCATCTACTCAGCTTATTTACTCAGCTTATTTATTCAGCTTATTTATTCAGCTCTGAGCGCCACAATCGGATCGAGTTTCGCCGCCTTGGATGCCGGGTAGTATCCGCTGACGATTCCCACAGCGGCCGAAACAAAAACCGAAAGGGCAACATACATTGGCGTTACCCGCAGGGTGACTCCGAAAGCCGCGGTCAGAATCCTGGTCAGCACGGCCCCGATGCCTACGCCCACTGCCCCGCCCGCAAAGGCCATCATCACCGACTCAATCAGAATCTGCAGCATGATATCGGAGCGCCGCGCGCCGAGCGACTTCCGGATTCCGATTTCGCGTGTCCGCTCGGTCACGCTCACCAGCATGATGTTCATGATCACGATGCCGCCCACCACGAGCGAAATACAAGTGATCGGTACAACGACAAGCGCTACTATTGCCAGAAGCTGATCGATAAATCCGCGGATCGCGTCCGGCGTGACAAGGTCGAACCGGTCGTTCTCCCCAGGCTTCTGGTGAAATTTGGCTCGCAGGGCCACACGCGTATAGTCGAGCGACTGCTGCAGGGACAAACCACTCGACGGTTTGGGGCGCGCGAAAATAGCGATCGAACTTCCGGGACCGAAGAGGCGGTTAAATGTCGTTATCGGAATATAGGCGTCATTGTCCTGACTGTTGCCGAAAGCCGAACCCAGCCGTTCCTGGACACCCACCACCGTGAAGTCAATGCCCTGAATCTTAAAGGTCCGGCCCAACGGACTGCCCACGTTTGGAAAGAGATTATTCTTTAAGTCATCGCCGATAACTGCAACCAAAGAAGCGCCTTGCTCTTCCGTTCTCGTATAAAAACGTCCCTCCGTCAGGACCATATCGCGAATATCGGCAAGGTCAGACGCCGCCCCGATAATAGTCGTGTCCTCGGAGGTCATATCTTCCCGCTTCGTATCGGTAGTCGCGTTCCGGTAGGGGCTGTAGAGCGTGTTGTCGCTGTTGATCTGCTCCAGATAGCGCTCATCGGCGAGCTTCAGTTCGCGGTTGTACTTGAGCTTGTCGAAGAGTTCCCTGCGGCTCTTGATCTGCCCGACTTGCTCCAGAACGAAGGATTCGCTCCCGAACGCCTTCGAGACGCTTTCATCGGCGTAAAGGCCCAGCCCGTCGATTCCGGAGCCGACCAGGATGACGCTCGCCACGCCGATCATGATCCCGAGCAGCGTGAGGAACGTACGAAGCTTGTGGGCACGTAGAGAATCCCACGCCAATCCGACTGCGCTGATGAACTGGAATCGGGTGGCGGAGGAAGAGGTTTCCTGCATCTGTTGTTATCTAGTGTAGTGGACCGCAGAACCGGTACATGCGGCTTCAGCCGCATCTCTCTTGCGCCTGTAAAACGCGGCTGAAGCCGCGGCTACCGGCGGTCCGGAGCAGTCCAGTTATATCCTGGACACCACACTAGCTATATTCTAATGGTGATACGAAGTTGGAAGTCCGCTGGTTCACAAATACTTACCTTTCCCGCACGGACCGTTCACGCACATGGATAACAGACTGCTCCGCCCCCTCCTGATCGTGGAATTTCTGATTGCCATCCTGGCGGTTTTCACGGTGTGGAGCGAGGTCGGCGGTCAATATCATCTGGACCTGATGGTTTGGCCGTGGAAGTTGGGAATCGGTGTTGCATCTGCCTGGCTGATTGTCGCGATGACTGCCAATCTGGCGCGAAACGAAGGCAAGTTCACCGGGAGAGGCTGGGCCTATTTCGCGTTCCTGATCGTTGTTGTCGTCCTGGCCGGCGTGGTGACGTATTACTACCACGTCAATGAGCCTACCGACCAGGATGACGATGACGACGATGAACCGACGAAAATCAGCCTGCTGGTTACTCCGGTGACTCCAACTGCCCTACCAGGTCCGGCAGGCTTTTCCGTCACGTACCATCGGTAGTCCCTCTTTGCACCCGAATGCCTTCTGGAATTCGGGCATGTTCGAGACGGTTCCGTTGACACGGAAATGAGGGATGGCGTGAGGGTTCGTCTGGGCCTGCAGGCGTTCCGCCTCGGGTCTCATATTCTCGCACCAGATCTGGCCCCAGCCGAGAAAATATTGCCGGCTTTGGTCGAAGCCATCCAGTTTCGGCAATGTTTTTCCGGCAAGATCGTTCATCAGCGCGATCCAGGCGATCCGCAGGCCGCCGTTATCAGCGGTGTTCTCGCCGAGTGTAAGTTTGCCGTTCATGTGAACGCCGCCCTGCAGCTCGAAGCTTGAGTATTCGTTGACGAAGCACTGCTCCCGCTGGTCGAACGCCTTCGAATCGGCGGCTGTCCACCAGTCGTTAAGGTTCCCTTTGGCATCGAACTGCCGGCCTTCATCGTCGAAACCGTGCGTGAGTTCGTGGCCGATGACGGCGCCGATGGCCCCGTAATTGACCGCATCGCTGGCCTTCTTATCGAAAAACGGAGGCTGCAGGATTCCGGCCGGGAAATTGATGTTGTTCATCTGCGGATCGTAGTAGGCGTTGACCGTGGGTGGCGTCATCAGCCATTCCTGGCGATCGACGGGTTTGCCGATTTTCTGCAACTGGCGGTTCATTTCGAATTCATTGGCGCGCAGTGAATTCCCCATCGCATCGCCGCGGACAATCTTCAGCGCCGAGTAATCGCGCCATTTGTCGGGATATCCGATCTTGTTGGTGACGGCATGCAGCTTCTCGATAGCCTTCTTCTTTGTCTCGGGCGTCATCCACGTAAGCTGATTGAGATCCTGCGCCATCGCGGCCTCGATGTGATTGACCATATCGAGGGTGCGCTGCTTCCCTTCCCTGCCAAAGGTCAGATCCACATACGCTTTGCCCAGGTCTTCGCCCAGATCGCTGTCAGTTGCGCGGACGCACCGCTTCCAGCGCGGCTTCTGCTCTTTGGCGCCCGTCAAATACTTTCCATAAAAAGCGAAGTTTTCGTCGGTAAATTTCGTGGGCATGATCGCGGCCTGGCCGTGGATGAGGTGGAACGTAAGATAAGTCTTCCAATCCGCCATGGGAACAGATTTCAGCAGCGCTTCTTCGCCCTTAAAGAAGTCCGGCACCGCGACATTGAGGCTGTCCATTTTCGGCGACTGCATCGTCGCAAAATAGAGGCTCCAGTTGAACGAAGGCGACAGCGCCTCAAAGTCCGCCAGCTTCATCTTGTGGTAGGTCGCCTGCGGATCGCGGCGGCTGGTAACGTCGAGCGATGCTTTCGCCAGAGCCGTTTCGAGACGCATAATGGCGTCCGCTTGCTTTGCTGCTTCCGTCGCTGAAAGGCCGGTCAACTGCAGCATCCGGGTGACGTGTGCGACGTATTCTTTGCGGGTCTCAACCGATTTGGCGTCCGTGCGGAAGTAGTAGTCCTTTTCCGGCAGGCCAATTCCGCCCTGATCCGCCTGGCCGATTACGGCGTTTGAATCTTTGGCGTCCTGCCCCGAGCTGAAGCTGAACAGCACGTCGGTGCCGATACGATGCAGGCGGGCGATTTCGAGCGAGAGATCGCGCAGATTCATCATGGCGCGAATGCGCCCCAATTCGCCCTGCAGTGGCTGCAGGCCCTGTTTGTTTATGGTCGTTTCATCCATGCAGGAGAAGTAATAATCGCCGATCTTCTGTGCGTCCGCATCGCGTCCGTTCGAGGCCACGGAGGCTTTCTCCAGAATCTGGCGAAGAATGGTCTGGTTGCGCTCGTCGAGCGCGCTGAACCGGCCCCACGACGACTGGTCCGCCGGGATCGGATTGTTCTTCAGCCATGTTCCGCAGGCGTATTGATAGAAATCGACGCAGGGGTCGGCCTTCCGGTCAATGGCCCCGAGATCGAAACTGGGTGTTGTTTTCAGATCGGGAGCATTTTGCGCCAAAAGCGCCGCGGCGAGGAGAACGCCCGCAATGGAAACACGAATGACAGACATGCCCGTATTTTGCCACGAATCCCTGGATTTGGCTGTCAGTTCCGCCCCAATCTGTTCGGCAGGCTCTGCCGACGCGAGCCAATTGCCTCCTGGCGTCTTTTGCAGGTACATTGGCGCGTTTTGCCAGTGACCGCCCCGGCAATCGCCTCTACACTGAGACTGAAGGAAGAGGTTGGAGAAGAAAATGACCGAAACTCAATTAACAGAAACAAAAGAAAACGCTTACGTCGATACTTTTCCGGCGAAAGCTTTTGCGGCTCAAAGCGCAGCTTCGGGAATGAGTGCTTTCACAATGAAACGGCGCACTCCCCGGCCGGAAGATGTTCAGATCGAAATCCTGTATTGCGGTGTTTGCCATTCCGATCTGCACCAGGTGCGTGATGAATGGCACTCCGTCATGCCGACCGTTTATCCCTGTGTTCCGGGCCACGAAATTGTCGGGCGTGTGGTGAAAGTCGGCAGCGCCGTCAGGAAGTTCAGGGAGGGTGACATCGCGGCGGTGGGCTGCATGGTCGATTCCTGCCGTAAATGCCCCAGTTGTCTCGCCGGTGAAGAGCAGTATTGCGAAAACCACATGACCTTGACCTACAACGCCGAGGATAAGATTCTCGGCGGCGTCACCTACGGCGGTTACTCGGACAGCATCGTGGTCGACGAAGCATACGTGCTGCGCGTTCCCAATGGCCTCGATCCCGCGGGAACGGCGCCGCTGCTGTGCGCCGGGATCACCACCTATTCGCCGCTCCGGCGTTGGAATGTCGGTCCGGGGCAGAATGTCGGAATTGTCGGTCTCGGCGGGTTGGGGCACATGGGGCTCAAGTTCGCAAAAGCTTTCGGGGCGAACGTCGCGTTGTTCACGACATCGCCGAGGAAGACCGCGGATGCGGTCCGGCTCGGCGCCGACGAAGTCATTGTTTCGACGGACCCCGAAGCGATGCGGAAACACGCCGGCAAGTTCGATTTCATTCTGGACGCGGTTTCGGCCCCGCACGATCTGAACGCTTACCTGCAATTACTGAAACGGGACGGCACCATGACGCTCGTGGGCGCGCCGGAGCAGCCTGCGCCGGTGTCTTCTTTCAACCTCATCATGGGTCGCCGGCGACTGGCGGGCTCAGCGATCGGCGGCATTCGCGAGACGCAGGAGATGCTGAATTTCTGCGCCGACAAAGGCATCACGTCCGACATTGAACTCATCCGAATTCAGCAGATCGACGAGGCATACGAACGGCTCCTCAAGGGCGATGTGAAGTACCGGTTTGTGATCGATATGGCGTCGCTGCGGTGATTCCGGCATGACGAGTCGCTTCCGGGTTTCCGGCACGCTGGTGAAACGACTGGAGGAGCTGGGAGTTCCTCCAGTAGCGGTGTTGCGCCGGGCGGGGCTGTCGACGGCGTTGTTCGACCAGAACAAAATTCTGGTGACAACAGAAGAAATGTTCGGGCTATACAACGCCATTTGTGAGATCAGAGGCGACCCGGCAATCACGTGGCTGGAGTGGCCTTTCCGCCGGCGCAGGCAGCGCAGTTCTCGCGGATGCAGGGGCTCTTTCGCAAAGGCAGAGAACCGGCCGCAACAGGGGCAAGCTTCTGCACGGCCGCATGGAACCACCGTTCGGGTGCTTCGTCCATGTATGTGTGTTTACTAACGCAGATACAGTATAGATCGAAGCAGGCATTTTTCAATAGTTTCGTTTGGAAGGTGGATATTCCCGCCGCAGTTTCACCACTGCGTGACGAATGGCGGATTGGCCGGTCCTACAGTGGCATTGTGTCGGAACTGGCTACTGCCGAACGGTCAATGCTAGTTGAGCAGCCACACGAATCTCCTCCTCGAGTTCCGTAGTGGCCGCAGCCTCGATTGTGACTACCGAGTTCTCTTCAGATGCGCGGGCTTTCTCCAATACCCGCACAAACTGAGTAAGAAAGCCAGAGTCCCTTGCCAATATGCCCCGCTGCTCCAGATCCCGGATATCGTTCTCGAATGCCTGAACAATATCAGCCCTGTTCATGGAGGCGTCAAACCGAGGTCCAATGGTCACGGACAGCTTGTTCAGAATCTCCGGGCGCTGAAGCTCCGTAATTTGCCGCTCCAGCGACTCGGGCACGTCTTCCGAAACCCTGATCGGGTCTTCTCTCCCGCTTACATACGCCGTGGTAATGCCCGGTCGAAGCTGTGAGGTGATCTCAAAGCCTGCCTGTGTGTGCCCGGGCTCAATCGGCGCTTTGGCCAACGAGTCCATCCAGCCGAGATACGATCCCGGTCCAGCGCTCGACAGGAGGGCCTGCGGCGCCGAATTCGATTGATATGCATTGACCCCTTGCCAGATGGAATGGGAGACGGAAGTGTCTTTGGACGGTGGCCCCACAACGGACCACTTCCAGATGGCTGTCTTTGCGTCACGACCGTTCTCGACCGTGTAGCGATACAGATACGTTCCTTCGGCCGTCCGGGTGATGCTCGCGCGGATATGTGGATCCACGCGGTTTTCCAGCCAGAACCGGCTTTCTATGCGATGGGCTGGATCGGATGGGTCCGGGTACAAGAGCACGATTTGTCCGGTCGTCTCGCGGAACACAAAATTGTCGGGAAATTGCCGAATCGCCGCGCCCGCGCCTGGCCATATCGGCAGACTCCGCACTTGAGGGGGAATGTCCGTCTGGCCATCCGCAGACCAGACACCGAGCCCGACGCCCGCCAATATGGCGAGCGTGAGGTTGCAAAACAGGTTATTGAAGACTGAGGGAGATTGCATTTGCGATATTCTTTTCCAGTTGACTTCCCGCCACCGCGATAACGCTCGCGAGGGGGATGGGAGCCCCTTGCGAGGAGATGATGGTATCGAGCGACGTGTTCAGCATGGTCACAAAGTTCGAAGAGGCATCCAGTTCACCAGCCACAATCAGGCGCGCGATGCCGTCCCTGAAGTCGGCCGCCACGACGTCGCGGGTCCAGTCATCCGGGAAACGTGGGCCAATACCTGTGATTCGTTTGTTCATCCAATCGCGCTGCCGCATCACGTCCAGCTGACTGCTGACCGGCGCGGGCAGGGTTGCAGGAACTGCGTAATCCTCAGCGGAGCGGGCGTAGACGAAGGTCAGACCCGGTCGATAGTGCGACACGATCTGAAAACCGGACACGGTCGAATTTGGCCGGACGGCGCCGTTTGCCGGTGCGTGCCAGCTTGCAAAAAGCACCGGTGTCAGGCCAACCATTCCTGCAGGCGGAAGTACGGTCGACGGCGACCCAACCTCCATGGTCGTGTTCCATGAAGGATGCGAAGCGGATGTCGCGGCGTCGGAGGCCGGCAGCGATAGTGACCAGACCTGGATCCCGTCCGTCGCGGACAGATCGTTGTGAATTGCGTAGGTATAGGTGTACGCTCCGGCCGGGCCATCGGTGACGGAACTGGAAACGGCAGGTTTAACCTGGTCCAGTTTCCCGACCACAAAGCTGATTCGATCCGCCGATGGCGTTCCGGCAAGCACTGACGGATACGAGATCGTCAATTGACTGATATTCGGGCCGACGAAGACAAACTGCGTCGAGTCGAGGGGCACCGGTGAGCCTGCGACGACTGAAGGCAATGGGCCGAATGAGATCGTGTAGCCCTGCTCGGCGCTAGCCGCCGTGATAAATATCGCTATTATCAGACTGATGTTCATTAGTTTCATATCTATTCTCCAAATTCGATTCAGAATTCCGCCGACTCGATTACTAATAGGGCCAATGGCAGTGAAGGCTGCCGTTCGTTTCCTGGACGTAGTAGTTGGAGTTGTAGAATTGGCACGCCGCCAGAAACGTGGCGACCGGTGTTGCGCCCGAGATTCCGTCGATGTCGGCGTCCAAACCAAACTGGTGAGACTTGTGCCCCGCGGCGAGCGTCCAAGCGCCGTTCAGGTCGAACATTCCGCCAAAAGGTAGCGACATATCGTTGGCGAGGACCAACCCAGGATACGAAATCTGGTACTTGACGGTGGCATTGTAGATTTGATTAGCTGCGTTTGTGGTCATCCAGTGGTTGTATGCCGTTGAGTTTCCGTGAATAGCCTTCTGTCCATTTAAGGTCCAGATACCGTGGTCCGACACATAGTAAATTGTCACACCCACGGCATACTGAAATGTAAAGCTACCAGAGCAAGGTGCGCTGCAAGTGATCGTCACATATTCCGCCTGACCAACTGGTGTCGTGTTGACGGAAACGGTGCAGTAGCCGCCACTGCCAGTTGTGCAGCTACTCGGCGAAACAGTGCTTGTCAGCGCCGCAGGCGAATAGTGCGTATGGGCGTTCGTTCCGGCGTAGGTGGCCGGCGTCAAAGACATTGGGCAACCCGAATGGAAATATCCATACTGATCCACACAGTACACATACAAGTTGTTGCTCGAACTGGGTGCCCACAGCGGGGAATAGGACTGCGCAAACCCTGGCCTGGCGACAAGAGCGCACAGTGCCGCCACAACGATGATACCGCTGAACGAATTCAGGATCCGCACTACCTTCGATCCGTTTAACGATGCTTTTTCAGCACGTGCTCTATTGATGTGAAACATGGATGTTTCCCGCAAGAGCAAAGACAAAGCGCGTTCGATTTGCATTGAATCAGGCTCCTCGATGTTATTGTCTTCGGTGGTTTTGTCCGCCGAATGGCTCAGGAGATTCAACTTTAGGCCACGTATTTCTTGGTGTCAACGCGTTAGTTAGTGAATATTTAATGTATTAGTGGTTTATTACACATTTTTAGTCGATTTAGCTCCGAACGCCCGGTGTTTTCAGCGGCTTTCAGCTTGCTACTGCGCTGAGGCGCGGTGCATTTAGCTGGAAACTTTGCTTCAGCGTGCGTGCGGGTTTTAATTGGAGCAGACCCCGGGCGGCAAGCTATGGTCGAAACCGTTTTGGTGCCTTGTGCCCGTCTTTCAACGTGACATTGATTAGTGGCGATCCGGTCTTGAAAGGGTCGGGTCGACCACGCTGGAGAGTCTGTCATTTCTTTTCGCAAGCCGAGCCCGGGCCCGAAAAATCAGACTTGAGGAGTATGACAAGGCAGAGAGAAGGGTTGAAGGCACCGACAAAGATGAATGTACAACTAGCCCAACGTAATCAGCGATATCAGCGGCCTCAGCGGGCAGGCAATCATCAGCGCAATTCTGCAGGTCGAGCGCGATCCCTACGCGTTGGCGGACCTGGTCAATTACCGGGTGAAAGGCAAGCGGTGAAGAGGTGGCACGGAGTCTGGAAGGAAACGGGCGGGCTTCGGAAGCAGCCAGTGATAAGGGAGCCAACAGCCTTGAAACAGACCGCAGCGCGCATCCTGTCGGGATTGAAGCCGACAGCAGATCTTCGGATGGGCCCATGGCTGTGTACTCTCTGCCATCACGCGCGAAAATTCCGCACTTCTGGCCAAACGATGGTTCAAGTCACACTCTGCGCGTCGATTTGAAACACCCCGAAGCAAACCGCCGGCTCTATGAGAATTTTTTGCGGGTGTCCGGTAAAGTTCGCCGCGAGGCGAAATCAGTTGCTCTTCCGCAACGAGGACATCGCTCAACCGTTTTTGACGCACAACCCCGACCTGCTGGAGTTGGTAGCGCCACAACTGGAAGCAGAATTAACCCGGCAACTGGCCGACAAATCCCTGCAGGAACAGGTGAAGGGGATACTGAAGAAGTTTTTGGCGGGACAGAGGCCGAGGCTGGAGGACGTCGCTCGTGAATTGCGCGTCAGCGCGCGAACGCTGCAGCGGCGGTTGCTGGCCGAAAGCCTGACGTTTCAGAATCTGGTGGAAGAGGCCCGGCGGGAAATGGCGCAGCACTATTTGATCGAGTCATCGCTCGAGTTGAACGAGACCGCGTATCTGCTGGGATATGAGGATCCCAATTCCTTCATCCGGGCCTTTCATCAGTGGGAGGGAACGTCTCCGGGCGAATGGCGGTCGAGCCGCTCCGCAGGCGCTTAGGAAGAAGGTCTTTATGTCAGAACTGGCCAAATGGGACAGCTTCTACGGAATCCTCGGTTCGGCCGCGGCCACCCTGATCGGATTGCAGTTTGTCGTTATGACGCTGGTGGCCGAGAGACCGTCTATCCATTCGGCTGAAGCCGGGGCGGCATTTGCGACGCCGACGATTGTTCACTTCTGCGCTGTGTTGCTCTTATCCGCTTTCTTACGCGCGCCCTGGGACGCGGTCGCCTTTGCGGCGGTCCTTGTGGGTCTGATGGGGTTGAGCGGCGCGGTCTATACAGCGATTGTCACCCGGCGCATGTGGAAGCAACCCGCTTACAAACCGGTATTCGAGGATTGGCTGTTTCATGCTGTATTGCCTTTGACGGCTTATGTTGTACTCGCGGCTTCGGCGTTTGCGGCTCTCTCCTGGACGCGCGAGTCGCTGTTCGGCGTTGGAGCCGCGGCGTTGCTGCTGCTGTTCAGCGCCATCCACAATGCATGGGATGCCGTTGCCTACCATGTTTTGGTGCAAAGATCGAAACCAAGCACGGATCGGGAGCATGATAAAACTTCCGGAAAGGAAATCTGAAATGGACATCAGGAGAATCGGCTCACAGCCCTCAGGAAAAGGACCCTCCGAGTGGTTCACCGGCACGGTACGCATCGATCCGCTTTTTCAGGCGCCCGATCCAGCGCTGGTTCAGAGCGCCAGTGTCACTTTCGAGCCAGGCGCGCGAACGGCATGGCACACGCATCCGCTGGGTCAGACGCTCATCGTTACGGCGGGCTGCGGCTGGGCTCAGCGCGAAAGCGGGCCGATCGAGGAAATCCGGCCCGGTGACGTGATCTGGTTCTCGCCGGGAGAGAAGCACTGGCACGGAGCCACCCCGACCACCGCCATGACGCATATCGCCATTCAGGAGAGGCTGGACGGGAAAGTCGTGGACTGGATGGAAAAGGTCAGCGACGAACAATATAAGGCCTGACTACGGCACTTGCGTCACCGGCGAGAGGTCTGATCCGGCTATTGATAAAATTCTTTCAGGCGACCATGCCATCCGCAACGACCGTAATCACGCCTGCCCGATTCGCTGAGGGCCTCAGCTATTCCGGTTTCCTGGCGAAAGCGGCCCTCAATCACGACAAGTTCGATGCCTCTTATCAAAGCGTGCCGCTGACAGAAGACGATCTCTCGTTTCTCCGGAAAGCCGCCCAACTGCCGAACGGACCCGCCAAAATCCTGGCGATCGCCGAAGCGTGGTGCGGCGACGTCTATCGGGAACTTCCCACACAGGTGCGCATCGCCGAGGCAACCGGCATGGAGCTCCGGATCTTTTTTCGCGATGAGAATCCCGACATCATGGACGAGTTCCTCAGCAATAGCGGAAAATCGCGAGCCATTCCGGTGTTCGTGTATTACACTGCCGACCTCAGGTACATCACGCATTTCACTGAGCGCTCGGCCAGCGCACATGCGGGACTGGAGGCGGCCAAAACCGAGGCGAAAGCCGAACTCAGCCTCCCCGCCACAGCCACCTTCGACAATCTGCCGGATGCCGACAGGCAACGATTTCTGCGTGAAGTGATCGCGAAAATCCGCCCTTATTCCCTTCAATGGCGGCAGGACGCCATACAGGAAATCCGCAGCCTTTTGTCTGCGGCCCTGAAACTCCCCCATGCCGGATGATCTTCACCCGGCCAAGCCGATTGTCTACACGATACGCGGCTGCGATGCCTGCGTAAAACTGTTGCGGAAATGGGATACCGACGGCGTCGCTTATGAGGAACGCCACGTCGAGAGCGCGCAATCCGTGCTGGATGAAGCTCGCCGGTACGGCGATCTGGTGCCGATCGTGATCTGGCCGGACGGCCGGGTGGAACAGGGATTCGGCGACACGATCGGCTGCTTCATTTAAGACTGCCGGACGAAGTCTTGATATCCTTGTCTCGCTTAACCGGAGGCTTACTGGATGGACGCGCGACGACCGATTTCCCTTGTCAGCCTGATTCTGTTCGCAGCATTCCCAATTCTGTTCGCATCATTCCCGATTCTGTTCGCATCGTTCCCGATTCTGTTCGCATCGTCGGCAGCCGGTCAACAGCCGGCCAAAGTTGACGACGCCGCGCTGCGAAACGCCGGTAAGACGGGCAATGACTGGCTCACATACGGATTGACCCCCGGCGAAACTCGCTACAGCCCGTTAAGGCAGATCGACGCCACGAACGTGAAGCGGCTCGGACTGGCGTGGTCGTACGACTTGGGTTCCGGGGGCGGCGGACAGGAAGCCACGCCGCTGGTTTGGAACGGTACGATTTACGGAATTACGAACTGGAGCATCGTATTTGCGGTCGATGCCGCGACCGGCAAAGAGCGCTGGCGCTGGGATCCCGAGGTGAATCAGGTCACCGTGCGGTCGAAAATCTGCTGCGGCGTGGTGAATCGCGGCATCGCCATTTATCAGGGGATGATCATCGCCCCGGTAATTGACGGAAGGCTCCAGGCGCTCAATGCGCAAACAGGGAAAGTGATTTGGGAGGCTCGCGTCGCCTACCCGCAGGATAATTACACAATCACCATGGCGCCGCGCATCGCCAAAGGCAAAGTGATTGTCGGTGTGAGCGGCGGCGATCGCCCCACACGCGGCTTCTTCGCCGCTTATGATGCGATGACCGGCCACGAAGCGTGGCGCTTCTATACCGTTCCCGGCGATCCCGCGAAGGGCTTCGAAAATTCGTCCATACGAAAAGCCTCAGCCACCTGGGACAGCGAATGGTGGAAAAAAGGCGGAGGCGGCGCGGTATGGGATGGCATTGCATTCGATCCGGAAACCGGCTTGGTTTATGCGGGCACGGGTAACGCGGAGCCGTGGGCGGAATCCCTGCGCGGCACGGCCGGCAAGGACAACCTGTATGTGTGTTCGATTCTCGCGGTGTCAGTCGAGACCGGTGAACTGAAGTGGCACTACCAGATGGTTCCCGGCGATTCCTGGGACTTCGACAGCGTCCAGCAAATGATTCTGGCCGATCTCAATATCAACGGCAAGACGCGCAAAGTGATCATGCAGGCCAACAAAGATGGCTTCTACTATGTGCTCGACCGGATCAACGGGGAATTCATCTCCGCACAGCCGTTCTCGAAGGTGACCTGGGCGAAGGGGATTGACCAGAAGACCGGAAAGCCGATTGTGAATCCCGACTCGCACTACGGCAAGGAGGCGATGCAGATCTTTCCCGGTGGAGGCGGCGCCCACAACTGGTCGCCCATGTCGTTCAATCCGAACGCGGGCCTCGTCTACATTCCGACATCGACGAACAACAGCTTCACTTATGCGGCGGCGGACAAGTTCGATCCCACTCCGGGCCACACAACCGGTACGGCGCGCCCGGCGCCGAAAGCCACGCGCGATCCTTCACCGGCGATTGGGCCGGAGCCGATTGACGGCACTGGCTCCAAAGGCGCATTGGTAGCGTGGGATCCCGTCGGGCAGAAGCTCGCGTGGCGCGCTCCCGGCGGTGGGGGAATCGGAGGCGGAACGATGACCACCGCGGGAAATCTCGTATTTCAATCCGTAAACGACGGACGCCTCATCGCTTACAGCGCGGACAAAGGCGAGAAGCTTCTCGAAATCCAGACCGGCCTGCATAGCGGCGTGGGACCGCCGATCACTTGGGAAATGGGCGGAAAGCAATATGTCTCGCTGATGGGCGGTGTCGGGAAGACAACCGGAAATGCCGGCCCGCAAAACGTGGCGACGGAGAATCCACCCAAGCTGTTGACGTTCGTTCTGGACGGAACCGGCAAGCTGGAATAAAGACTTGTGATGACACGGCCGCTTTTCGTCCTCCTGTTGCTCGCCGGAACCGTTGCCTGCTCGCGCAAAACTCCGTCACCCGACTTCGACAAGATCACGAACGATTTCGTTTACACGACGCTCTCGTTCTCTCCCGTCACAGCGTCCGGCCAGGGGCTTCATAAATACAACGGTCAGGATTTCGATCGGGACCTGGACGATCTCAGCTTCCCCGCCATACAAAAGCAACGGGACTACTATATCGGCCTGCACAAGCGCCTCGAGGGCTTCGACAAGGACTCACTTTCCCCGGAAGATCGCGCCGACTACGACATCATTGACACGCAGATCGGCCTCGCGCTTTTCGACTTCGACATAGCGCGCTCATGGCGGCATAGTCCGCAAATGTACGTGGAGTTGCTGGGCTCGGCGCTGTTCAATCCATTCGTGCTCGAATACGCGCCAAAACCGGAACGTTACGAGCACATCATCGCCCGGCTGCAGAAGATACCGCAGTTTATCGACAACGCGCACCGCCAGATTGGAGAGGCGCCTCCCGTCTGGGCGCAGGTGGCGAAAGAGGAAAACGACGGCAACATCGATCTGATCGATAAAACACTTCGCGACGGCGCGCCGCCGGAGCAAAAGAAAGCCTACGATCTGGCGGCCTCGTCTGCGCTCGATTCGCTCCGCGGGTTCAACCGGTTTCTCGAAAACGATCTTCCCAGGCGCTACGCAAACACGGCGCCCGACTGGCGGCTGGGCGCGGAACACTATCGCGCGAAATTCAAGCTCAATCTGGCTACGGACCGCAGCCCGGATGAGGTACTGAAAGATGCCGAAACCCGGCTGAAGGAGGTTCGGGCACGCATGCTGGAACTTTCCCTGCCCATACATGCCGCGAAGTACGCCAGCCACGGAGATCATGCCGATTTGAAAGGCGACGATCGGCTCAACAAGATCGTGCGCGAAGTTCTGGACGGAATCGCCGAAAATCATTCGACGCCGGCGAGCTACATCGACGACGCGCGGAAAGACCTCACCGAGGCTCGTAACTTCGCACGCGCGAAAAATCTTCTGACGCTGCCCCAAAACGACAATCTGCAGGTGATTCCCACGCCTGAGTTCGAGCGTGGCATTTACGGAGTGGGAGGGTTCAATCCGGCACCGGTCCTCGAGCCTCAACTCGGAGCATTCTTTTGGATCACCCCGATTCCGCCGGACTGGCCGAAAGCACGCGTGGAGTCAAAGCTGCGCGAATACAATTTCTACAACCTGAAGCTGCTGGTGATTCACGAAGCGATGCCCGGTCATTATGTGCAGGGCGAATTCGCGAACGCCATAGAGCCCAAATCGCGCCGAATTTTGCGCGCGATCTACGGCAATGGACCTTACGTCGAAGGCTGGGCGCAGTACATCACGCAGACCATGCTGGATGAAGGTCTGCTCGACAATTCACCCGAGCTTCGCCTCACTCTGCTCAAGCAGGAACTGCGCGTCGACGCCAACGCGATCATCGACATTCGCATTCAGACCGGCCGCATGACCGATGAACAGGCAATGGACCTGATGGAGAATTCCACCTTCCAGGAGCACGAAGAGGCTGTCGCAAAACTGCAGCGGGTCAAGCTGTCTTCCACTCAGCTTCCGACCTACTTCGTCGGTTGGCGCGACTGGCTGCGGGTTCGCGACCTGGCCAAACAGACGAACGGCGCTTCCTTCAGCCTTCACGATTTCCACGACCGTGCGTTGAAAGAAGGCGCGGTGCCGCTGCCGGTCCTGGGCAGACTGTTGACGGGCAAAGCACTCTGAACGCCGCAAAACGCAGACGGTCAACGGCGGTATAATTCAATTTCAACGCTCATGGAAGAGAACTCCGCGCCCGGGCCTGCACATTCGCTCGGAGCACTGTCGCTTCTGCGCGACATTGCGATTTCGGTCGTAGGGGCAGTCGTCCTGATTGTCTTCATCTATCAGCCGGTCAAAGTTGAAGGCACCAGCATGATGCCCGGCCTGACCGATCAGGAGCGGATTTTCATCAACAAGTACACGTATAAACTGGGCGCCGGTTCTATCGCGCGCGAGGACTTGGTCGTTTTCCATTACCCGTACGATCCCAGCCAGTCGTATATCAAGCGGATCATCGGGACCCCCGGCGATACGGTGCAGGTAGAGGACGGCACTGTATACGTGAACGGCAAAAAACTTCCCGAGCCCTACGTTCCGGCCGAGTACCGCGATCACGTTTCGATGCAGAAGGAATCGGTCCCGCCGGATAAATACTTTGTGCTCGGCGATCATCGCAGTTCCTCCAACGACAGCCGGGTGTGGGGCTTCGTGGACCGGAAGGAAATATACGGCAAGGCTGTCTTTATCTACTGGCCGCCCGACAAAATCGGCCGTGTCCACTAACGTCTGCTCTAACGCTTGCTGAACAGCCAGGCAATGAGCGTCAGCAGCGCGCTCACCAGCAGACACGTCACAATCGGGAAATAGAAACCGCCGCGCCGGCCCTCAATGTGGATATCGCCCGGAAGACGGCCGAACCGAATGCCCATTTTTTCACCCAGAATGACCGCGAGGCCCACTGCCACAAGCAGGATTCCGGCACTGATCAACAGGCGTCCCATCGTTTTCTCATACGCGCACAACGGCCGCCGTGCGCTCTGCATTCAGAATACGTGATATTAGTAAACTAACGATTTGTCCGCAACCAACTCTCTCTCTTCAGTCGGCCGTTGGCTGCTCAATTCGGGGATTCAGGATTCTTCCGGCGGTTTCGCCCGTTTCTATGATGCGGAAGCCGGGAAGAACAGACCTGTGTCGACCGAAATCACCGGCTACGCCGCGAGTGCCTTGGTCTATCTGTTCCAGACAACAGGTAATGAGATGTATCTTTCCCATGCCTGGAAAACCGCCCGGTTCCTGGTAAGCACGTGGGACAAAGAGCTGCGGACGTTTCCCTTCGAGTATCCGTCCCGGTATTCCTATTTCTTCGATTGCGGGATCATCATCCGCGGGTTGCTGGCTGTATGGCGCGAGACGAGGGAGGACCAGTTACTGGAAACTTCGGCTGCCGCGGCGCACGCCATGATTGCTGACTTCCATTCGGGTCGGGACTACCATCCGATTCTTTCCCTGCCGGATAAAGAGCCATCACCCCGCACCGACAAGTGGTCGCGTAATCCCGGCTGTTATCAACTGAAAGCCGCCATGGCATGGTGGGATGTGGGCGAAATAACCGGTGACACACTTTTGAAGCAGGCTTATGACGAGATGGTCCGGGCATCCCTGGCGACGCATGCCGAGTTCCTGCCGGGCGCCTCCTGCCCGCAACTCGTCATGGACCGCCTGCATGCCTATTGTTACTTTCTCGAGGGCATGCTCCCCATGCGCCAATGTCCGGACTGCATTCAGGCGTCGATTGATGGAATTGGCGTTGTTCAACAGCATCTGAAAGATATTGAGCCGACGTTTGTACGTTCAGATGTGTATGCGCAATTGCTGCGCGCCAGGATCAATAGCGCCCCTTTTCTGCCTGTTGACAACGCGGCCGCGGCTATCGAGGCGAAGCATCTTGCCGACTTTCACGCAGTGTCCGACGATCCGCGCATCGGTGGCGGTTTCTTCTTTGGACGGCGCGAAGGCAGGATGTCGCCTCAGGTGAACCCCGTCTCCACCGTGTTCGCGGCGCAGGCGCTCGAGATGTGGCGGCAGTATCAGGCTCAGGGCAAGCCAGCCGAAACGAAGTCTTCTCCGTGTCTGCCGAACCTGATCTGATCAGGATTGCTTTCGCATCCGGTCCGGCCCACCTCAACCGTGAGCTGATCGAGCGAATCGCGGCGCTTAGCCCCGAAAGGCCCCTGTTGGTTGTCGGCGAGTTTGAGCCGCATCGCGGCCAGTGGGTTCCCTGGCATCCATTCCGCGACTTGCGCGAAAATCTGGCAGCCGTCCGCGCTGCGGTTGGCGATCGGAGAATTGAAAGCGCGGCAATCATATTGGCGCCGACGGTTCCTCTGACGAAAATGCGCGCGATTGCGCGGAGAGTTGCCTCACGGGTATTGGTCACGTACGACGAGCAGTTCCGGGTTGTGCGCGGCGCCGGTTGGGCCAGGTATCTGTTGCGGCGCGCATTGGATAAAGCCGGCTCGCATCGAACCAGGCAATGGCTGCGGCGATTGAGGCATCCCGGCGATGCGGAGTTACCGATGCGGGCGCGTGCGGCGCAGCTTTATGGAGTCGTCGCGAGTCATCTCCGAGGCGCACAACGCGAATTTCCGATGACCGGCTGCGCACTTCCGTTGACGGACGGCGTCAGCGTCGTGATCCCCAGCCGCAACGGACGCGAGCTACTCGCGAATATGCTGTCTTCCCTGCTCCCGCAGATGGGGACCGGTGAAGTAATTGTCAGCGATAACGGTTCAACCGATGGCACTGCGGAATGGCTTGCGGAGAAACACCCGTCGATTCGTGTCGTTTGCAGCACAGATCCTCTTTCGTTTGCGCGGGCAGTCAACGCGGGAATTCGCGCGGTGCGCTTCGAGCGAACTCTGCTGCTGAACAACGACATGATCGTGCAGCCCGGTTTTGTCGCCGCACTGAACCAGGCCTTCGAAACCATCCCGGATCTCTTCTGTGCGACCGCGCAGATCTTTTTCCCACCCGGAGTGCGGCGCGAAGAAACCGGCAAGGCGGTCTGGCGGCGCGACCATCTCACCGATTTCCCTGTCCGCTGCGATGAACCGGTTCCCGGCGAGGATCTGACGTGGGTTCTCTACGGCAGCGGCGGCTGCTCATTATTTGATACGTCGAAGCTGCAGGCGCTCGGCGGGGCCGGTGAGGTCTTCGACCCGGCATACGTCGAGGATCTCGACCTGGGATTCCGCGCATGGAAGCGCGGCTGGCCTTCGGTATTTTGCGCTGCGGCGCAGGTCGAGCACCGACATCGCGCCACGACATCTCGCTACTACACTTCGCACGAGCTGGATGTTTTCGTTGAGCGCAACTACTTACAGTTCCTGGTTCACGCCGTCGGTTCCCCTGCCCTCTTTCGTCGTCTATGGCTCGAAGGCATCCGACGACTGCAATTGAATGCGATCGCCGGCAGCGCTACTGCCCTCGACTCGTTGCGGAACGTTCCCACCATCGGTCCACGACCGCCGCTGGCCTCAGGCGTTCTTTCGGAAACAGAAATTCTTGCGCTGGGCAGCGGCGAGGTCGCCATTTTTCCAGGCCATAGCAAGCCTTCAGGAAAGAAAGCCCCGATTCTCATCGCCAGCCCCTATCTTCCTTTTCCGCTTTCACATGGCGGCGCGGTCCGTATCTACAACTTGATGAAATACTCGGCAACAGAATGCGATCTGGTCCTGCTTGCTTTCGTCGATGAGCTGAACACTCCGCCAAGTGAGCTTCTCGCTATCTGCCGGGAAATGATTCTCGTCCGCCGACGCGGCACGCATTACCGCCGCGACACGGTGCTCCCGGATGTCGTCGAGGAGTTTGCTTCCGACGTCTTTCGTGCGTGCCTGAAGCAAACGATTCAGCGCCGGCGACCGAATATAGTCCAACTGGAATTCACCCAAATGGCGCAGTACGTCCCCGACTGCAGGCCGGCGAAAACCATTCTGGTTGAGCACGACATTACCTTCGATCTTCAGCAGCAATTGCTTGCCGCCATCCCGGAGGGAACAGGCGAAGCAACTGCCGCGCGCCGGGAACTGGAAATGCAGCTTCACAAATGGAAGGCATTCGAAACGTCTGCATGGAAGACAGCGGATTGCGTCGTCGTCATGTCGGCCAGGGACGAGCAGGTTGTCTCGGGCGCACCGCGCGTCGCCTGTCTTCCGAACGGCGTCGATACCGATCGCTTCCAGCCATCAGGCGACGAGCCGCAATCGCGCCGGTTGCTGTTCATCGGCTCGTTTGCCCATTTGCCGAACCTGCTGGCGCTGGAATTCTTCCTGAACAATGTCTGGCCGCTGCTGGGATCGGGGTTTACTCTCCACATCATCGCCGGCATGCGGCACGATTACTACCGCGATTACTATCGTGTCGGCGTCGATCTTTCCCAGCCCGGAATTGAGGTCGAAGGTTTTGTGTCGGATGTGCGGGACGCATACCGGAAGGCCGAAATTGTCCTCGCACCCCTGACCGCTTCCGCCGGAACCAACATCAAGGTTCTCGAAGCGATGGCGATGGGCCGCCTTGTCGTCAGCACACCCGCCGGTGTCAACGGTCTCGATGTCTCCTCGGGGCACGACGTCGTCGTGACGCAATCGGCAACCGAAATGGCGGAGAAAATTATCGCGCTGTCTTCCGAACCGGCTTTAAGAAAATCGATCGAAGCAGGCGCCCGCACCACGGCTATGCGTTACGGGTGGCGTGAGATTACACAGGCTCAGTTGAAGCTTTACAGGGAGTTGATCGGCGTCATCGGGTAGAGCGCTTTCGTAATTAGCGCAGAGAGACCCGCGCCGATGGCTTGGGCCGGCTTTGCCTGATTAACCCCACCGGCGGCTCCGACCGCCGGCGGTACAGTTATTCGAAAATGCTCTTCGGTTGCATAAGAACACGGCTGGTAGCCGCATGTCCGCGCAGTCTCTACTCGAATCAATTAACGGCGAACAATGACTTCGCGCAGATTTTCCCGCGTCAGAAAGAACTTGACCGACTCGAACTTACCGAACAGCTTCTCGAGATTGCGGTTGTTGAATACCTGCCCCGCGGGACGAATGCCGCGCTCTGTCAGTACGATGGTTTTGTTGTCGGCGATCCGGAAGGAATTCGACGGCACATCGCGCACCCGCTCCGTGGCGGTAAAAAACGCAAGCAGGTATGCCTTGGGGCGCATCACCTCGGCAAGGCGATCGACTGTCGCATTCAGCAGCGCGGGACTCATAAACTGCAGCGAATCCCAGAGCAGCACGCCGTCCAGTGTCTCCGGCGGATAGGCGAAGTTCTGCTTCAGAAAATAGTCGATTCGGCTTGGGTTGGTTTGGGCCTCCGGATCGGGCCCGAATGCCTCGTCCAGATTCTGGACCAGATCCTGTGCGTAGACCTTGTGTCCGAGGTTGATCAAAAAGTCGATGTTGTCCTGGCTTGCTCCGGCGCAGTCCAGCACCGACAAACCAACAACGTCGCGAATGTTAAAGAAGAATTGTTCGAGGCCCCGGCTCTGCCTGGTGAGGGCATCTTTCCTGCCGGGTTTACGGCCGGGTCCTGCCGGTGTAACGGAGCGCGTGGGAACGGCGGCGCGCAGCGAAGCCAACTGAGCGTTGTTAGAGAAAGGGTCGCCGTCTTTGCGAAAGATGGAAAGCAGTTTCTCCGTCAGCATAGTCAGTTGGCTTCCTGGCGCACCAACGCGCTCCGTGCTTCGTTACCTGTTAATCGCAGCCGTGCTTAAACCGGCTCCGGGAGTAGTTGCGGAATATGGCTCCGGCACCGGCGTTGGCGCCGAACGCGACACGATGGGCTGCGGCGGAGGTGTCGTCACCTTCGGCTCCGGCTTCTTGATGTCGATGCTGCCTTTGAACAAGGCACCATCTTCAATGCTGATGCGCGAAGTCGTGATGTCGCCGACCAGCTTGGCATCCTTGCGGATGTCCACCTTATCGCTCGTTTCCACATTGCCCTGTACCTGGCCGAGAATGATGACTTCCCGGGCGCGGATACTGGCCTGAACACGACCGTTCGGTCCGATCGTGACTTTGTTTTCCATCGATTCGATGGTCCCTTCAACGTCGCCATCGACGTAGAGATCTTCCTTGGTGAAGATCTGGCCAACGATTCTTACTGACTTTCCAACAGTCGCGGCGCTGCGCGAATCCGGCTCCGGTGTCCGGTAGGGGGTTGATGACACAGGCGTGGGCTCCTTTTTGATTTCTGGTGCTGGTACAGGCGCCGGCGGAACGCTGGCCGGACGCGGCGCCGGTGGGTCTTCACGTTTATTCCACATGCTCACTTGGGCGGCCTCCAAATACAGATATTAGATCGAAAAAAATGAAACATCATAACTGCTCCCCTAAGTCTAGCGGTACGCAGCAAGCAGGCGCAATGCAGCTTAAATCAGGTTACCGAAAAAGTCGCGCGATCCCGAATGCCGCTGCTGCCGCAAGTCCGCCGATCAGCGTCGTCTGTATTCCGCCGCGCCACGGTGATATACCCGTAAAACGGGCCTTGATGCAGCCGAAGAGGAATAACGCGGTGAGCGTGACAGCAACCGAAGCTGTGAACCCCGTCACGAGATCGCCTGAAAAGAGGTACGGAGCCAAAGGGATCAGTCCTCCGGCCACGTATGAGACGCCGATTGTCGCAGCGCTGCGCACCGCCCGGCTGGGATGCGGCTCTTCGAGGCCCAGCTCGAATCGCATCATGAAGTCCACCCAGCGCTTCTCGTCCGAGCTGATGGCCGTCACGATCGGCTGAATCTGCCGATCGGTCAATCCCCACCCCTGGAATATCTGGGCCACCTCAGCGGCTTCCTGTTCGGGAATTTCGCGGGCTTCGCGAATCTCGCGTTGCAATTCGCTTTGGTAGTGCTCCTGATCCGTCCTTGCAGCGAGGAACCCTCCGAGGCCCATGGCGATGGACCCGGCGGCAATCTCCGCCAGTCCCGCCAGCACGACAACCGAGGTGCCCACCTTCGCGCCCGAAAGACCGGCAGCCAGTGCGAAAGGAACTGTCAGACCATCCGACATCCCGATCACGACATCCCGGACCGTCTCTCCGGCTGTGAAGTGATGTTCCGTATGGGGAGCAGCCGGCATTTTAATCAATGAAGCGCACAGGCCGAGGGTCCGTTGTGCGCGGAGACAATAGAATACCGTGGAGACAATAGAATACAAGGATACGCGCCTTTGACTTCCCGGTGGAACCTAAACCGATACATCGGACATCGAATGTATTGTCCGGTGTTAAAATTCGGATAGCGTATGGGGGCGCAACGGCTTCGACGGGATTGAATCGCGATGGAGAGGCGTGCCGGGTTCCGAGCTCCCGTAAAACGATCGGAAAAACAAAACTGCCAATAACATGCAGTTTGCCTACGCTGCTTAATTAAAAGTTAAGCCGGCGTCGCTCCGGCCGGTCAGCCCACGGGCCGGTTAGTGAGCGTCATTTAGTGGGATAGGGAGCAGGCTTCGGTCCGGAGCCGAGACCCGAGATCAACCGGACTAGGTGCGGCGCCGCTTTTGCCGGCTCTGAAGCGCTGACCGAATAAAAAGAACCGCGCTACGCACGTAGTCTTTTCATTTCGGGCTTTTTCGGACGGGGGTTCGACTCCCCCCGCCTCCACCATTTTAGAATCGATAGTTTACGGTGAAAGCTCTTCCAGCCGTGACAAATCGTGACAGCCGAAGTTAGAAATGGGGTACAGAAAGCTGTACCCCAGATGTTTGAATGTCCAATGCCGCCATCAGGCGCAATCTACGCGGCCGGAATGGGATCTGCGCTCCTGCACCGGTAAAAGGTGTGAAGTGCCCGGTTCTGATCATCGGCACCGTGAACGGCTCACGCGTTCGCCTGTCCCACAGCCAAGTTTCCGCCCCCTGAAAAAGCGCGCGATCTCGAAGCAGACCGAGCGCTCGCGCTCGAATGAGAGCGGACCGGGATTGTCGCCCGTCCTGCGGAGTACGCGCCCGTTCCCGCTCCCCTGCCGGAGGCGCCGGAGGATTCCAGCGGAGTCACAGTCGAAAGAGCAGTTGCGGCATTTATGGCCGACTTGCGGGACCGGGGAAACTCGGAGTCCACCCTCCAGAAAAAAGCCACGATCTTGGAGCGTCGGGCGGCGCGCGATCCGAAAAATCCGGAGGACCTAATCCCGTCTCTCAAGCGGCAAGTCTGCTTCGCTTCTGCGATCAGAAGGGAATCCGCTTTCTTGAAGAGCTCGATTTGAACACCATCCGCGACTGGCGCGCGACAGGGAAAGTGAATTACGGCGCGCGTGGTCGCGCCGTCTGGACGAACGCAATTTGCCAGCCCGGGGCGATGGTCCTGTCCATCGTGCTTGCGCTCTTGTCAGGTACCGCTGGAGAGCGGCATTCTTCCGGGACCTGTTCTCCATGATGTTCCCAATGGCGCTGGTTACGACGTTCATGGCTACGCCGTTGATGGACGGGTAGTGGCGGCCTGATTCGTGCCCTCCAGCCCGGCCGTTGCCCGCATCCGCCTCACCTCACCGAGAACACCGTCTGAGGCGTGCTAGAAAAGTAGAACGCACGGATGAACCGGAAAGCGTGCGGAGAGGGACATTTGATCATCACGATCGCGAGCTACAAAGGGGGCGTCGGAAAGACCACCACCGCCGTTCACCTCGCCGCATATCTGCAGACCCTCGCGCCGACCCTGCTGCTCGACGGAGACGATACGCGCAACGCGACCTCGTGGAACGACCGGGGCAAGGGATTTCCCTTCAAGATCGCCGACGAAGTACAGGCGGCGCGTTTGGCCCGGCACTATGAACACGTCGTCATCGACACCGGACAACATCCTCATCAGGCCGATCTGAAGTCGCTTTCCGAAGGCTGCGACCTTCTGGTTGTGCCCGCGGTGCCGGCCAGCCTGGATACCGACGGACTGGTACTGACACTGGAAGCCCTGAACCGGATCGGCGCGGACCGATACAAAATATTGCTGACAAAAGTTCCGCCGCCACCGGAGCCGGAAGGACCGCAGTTACGGGCAGAGATAGTCTCACAGGGGCTACCGTTGTTTGCAGCCGGCATCCCTCGTCTCAAGGCTTTCGAGAAAGCCGCCGCCACGGGATTGATCGTCAATCAGGTAGACGACCCACGCTCCGGGCGCGCGTGGGCGGCTTATGCAGCGGCGGGCAAAGAAATGCTGCCCGAACGCGCGCGGGTCTCATTGAAGGCTTGACAACAAAGCCCGTACGCGCTGCATAGGATCCTGAATGATCGCCGCAATGAGCGCCTGGAATTCCCGGTTCATCTTCTCAGCTGTCTCGAAATCGAAGACAGCGCGCTTATGCATCCAATATCCGGTGAGGGTCTCGCCGGAGCTGGTCTGATTCTCCCAGAACACGAGATAGAGATCGGGGCGGGAGACGCCGTTGATCAGTTCTTCCAGAAATTCGACATCGACGCCAGGCAACCGCAGCTTACCGTGCGGAACTTCGCCGAAGAACGAGAAAACCATTCGGAACAACGGCCCCGACACTTTTCGCTCCAGGCGCGGGGCGACATTTTCGAACGGTACATCCTGCCAAGTCAACGCCTCCGCCACAACGACGCGGGTGCGGGCGAGCAGGGTGAGCACCGTGGGATTATCCGTCATGTCCACCCGCAGCGCCGGAACGTCGATCGTTGTGCCGATGAGCGAAGCGAAACGCGATTGATGGCGGTTGGAGTAGGTGGTTCCGAGCGTGAGATCGTCGCACACGGTGTAGCGCGTAAGAATGAGCGCGTAGACGGTCAGGAGAGTCAGAAAGATAGTGCCGCCGGAACTTCGGGCAAGAGACTTGAGTTGCGACGTCAGCTCCGGCGAGTAACGCTGCCAGACGACATGCGTACCGAAACCGGGCGTCGCGGGCATACTTTTCGGCAGCGTCCATTGCCACGACGGCCGTTCTCCGTGAGAGAACCATTGACGCCAGTATTTCAGCCGCCCTTCTGAACCGGAAGCGATGAGAGATTCCTGCCAGCGCACGTATTCGGCATATTGTGCGGGTTGGGGAAGCGCGGCCGATTGGCCTTTGAGCAAAGCGGCGTAATGCTCCGAAAGCTCTTTCAGCAGGACCATCAGCGAACTCTGATCGAAGAGCGTATTATGCAGGCAGAGTTGAAGATAATACTCGCGCGGTGCGCTTCGCAGCAGCAGTGCGCGCAAGCCCGACTGGCGACCGAGATCGAAAGGCCGTTCGGTTTCTGTCCGCAGGCAATCGTGCAGGGGCCCTTCGAGATCCGCCACAGTGAGGTTGATCTCTCCTTCAGGTGCGATCACCTGAACCAACTCGCCGCCGCGCTCCTCCAGAGTGGTACGGAGCACCTCGTGACGTTTTACAATTTCGTTGAAGCCGGCGCGAAGAATCGCCACGTCCAAATCGCCCGACAGGCGGAATACGAATGGAACGTTATAGAAGGCATCCGCCGGATTCAGCCTCTGCAGCGCAAAAAAACGGCGCTGCCCGAACGATGGCGGAGAAGTCCGGACATCAGCGGGCTGCAGTCTTGCCAGCAGTTCAGCCTTGTTTTCCCGCAGCTTGGCCAATAATTCCACGGATAACTGTCCGCGCGGCGAACTGTAGCGCAGCCGAGGTCCCTCGACCCAGAGCTTGACGCCCTGCCGGGCCATCTCTTCCAGCAGAGAGTCGATGCCGGTCGTCATTTCTGTGTTCAGATGTCGCCCTCGTAGTGGCTGTCGGCTGTGCCGTTCGCGGTCTGGATCTGCAGATCGGGATGGTTCTCCCGCAGCCATGCGGCCAGCTTTGTAACTGTCGAAGCCTGCAGCAGAATCGCCGGCTTGATAGAGCAGTCGAACTGCTGCTCCAGGCGATGGGTCAGCGCCATTCCCCTCAGCGAATTTCCCCCCAGCTCGAAGAAATCGTCGCCGGGCTCAATGTGGCTCAGGTTAAGGACATCGTTCCATATGTCGATCAGCAGCCGTTCAAGAGGATCGAGTACCGCGGGAGTTGCGTCTTCGTCGGGCGATTCGAGAGCCACCGGTAATTCAGCCAGAGCGCGGCGGTCGATCTTCCCCGTCGGCGACAGGGGCAGTCGATCGACAATCGTGAACACCGATGGCATCATGTAGTGCGGCAGCTTGTCCTTCAGAAATTGCCGTACCTCAGGAATCAGCTGGCGGTTGATTCTGGCGCGCTGCGGATTATTGGCGAATTCGTGACACCGGCGCATTGCCTCTCCGCCGGCGGGCGGGAACAGGACGGCGCGAACAGGCAGATCCGTCCGAGTAAAGGCGGCGTCAATGGCGCCGTCGTCCCGTGAATTGAGCTGGCTCAGCTCCACGCGGTATGCCGGATTCAGCGAGCACAATACCTCAGGTTCGATGCCGCCCCAATGCTCGCGCGCCAAAGTGCCGCGCAGGCTCTCCACGGTATCGGACGCACCGGTTTCCTTAAGCCAGGAAACCGCCGCCGCATCAGCGTCGAGGCGGGCATTGGGGACGTTGCGGATCGCCAGCGTTTCCGGAGCCCCGCTGAGCAGAGTGGAAACACCGCTCATCGTTAACCTGCTGCGATGCCAGTCGAGCCAGCCGAACTCCTGAGCGGGCTCCTCCGCGCCGTTGACCCGCAGAATGGCATCGTAGCGAAAAGCAGTGAGCTGATTGTGCGAGTGTCCGGGCTTGGGCAGAACCTGTACATGAGTGATCGCCTGATGCTCCCGCTTGAGCGCCCGGAAAAATTGAGGCGCGAGACAGAGATCGCGTTCGTGCGCGAGAAGCTGCCGGATGCGTTGCCCGAGTTGCCCGCAGCTGTCGGACTCGGAGGCGCGGAAGAGTTGCACCGACGTATGGAAGGTCTCGAGCAGCGATAGATTGAGCACATCGCCAAGGAAAACATGTCCCCCGGGTTTTGTCAGCCGCACCGCTTCATCGAGGACTCGCAGCAGGTAGTCGACGTCGGGGAAGTGCTGGATCACCGAGTTGACGACGATGGTGTCGAAAGTCTGCGATTTCAGGAACGCCGTCTGGTCGGCCGAACATTCATGGAGCGTCACGCGATCGAGATCCGGAAGCGTTCGCTGCATGGTGCGAATGTTGTCGAGGCCTGTCGGTGAGAAATCCAGCCCGACATAGGTGTCGCAGTACGGGGCAACCCTGGCCAGAATCATACCGGTGCCGCAGCCGATCTCAAGCACGGACTTCGGATTGAGCGACAGGATTCGGTCAACAGTCTTCGAGAGCCATTCGCGCATCTCGGGTTCCGGAATAGGCTGCCCGGTGTAACTGCTCCGCCATCCGCTGGTGTTGAAAGTCAGGTCCTCAGGGGCGGGGTTCTGGCGATACGTTTCCTCGTAGACGTTCCGCCAGAGAGAAACGTGCTCCTGTTGATCCGGGCTCTCTGCGAGTCTTTCGACGGCCTCCGGCCTGGCTACCAGATAAGCCACCAACTGCTTTTCGCCACGAGAGTCGGGAAGCGCCAGCACGACGGCGCGATCCACCGCCGGATTCCGCTCCAGCGCGACTTCGACTTCGCCCAGTTCGATGCGGAAACCGCGTACCTTGACCTGATTATCCATACGCCCGAGGAACTCGATTTGCCCGTCCGGGAGATAACGCGCCAAATCCCCGGTTCGATAAATACGGCCCGTACCGAATGGATTAGGACGGAACTTCTCCCCGGTCAGATCGGGGCGTTTCAAATAGCCCCTCGCCAGCCCGTCGCCGCCGAGGCAAAGCTCACCGGGGGTCCCCACAGGCGTTGGAACGAAGCGCTCGTCGACGATATACACCTGCGTGTTGGCTATCGGGCGGCCGATGGTTGGATTGCGGACCGCGCCTTTTTCCGCCAGCACGAAGGTAGAGTAAGTAGTGTCTTCGGAAGGACCGTACAGGTTATAAACCTTTTCAACCGTTCCCAGCCGGTAGATGTCCTGCACCAGACGATTCAGCAGCGGTTCGCCCGCGAGATTCACGACGCGCACGCCGGGGGGCAGCCCGCCAACTCCCACCAGCGCTGTCATGGCTGAAGGAACCGTATTGACCAGCGTCACCTCATTACGGGCGGCGAGATCCGGGAGCGCCACCGCGTTCTCGGCGAGGATGATGGCGCCACCGCACGTGAGCGGAGCGAATATCTCGAAAACCGACAAATCGAAACAGATCGAGGTCCCCGCCAGCGTACCAACCAGCTCCTCGGGCGAAAAAACAGAGTGGACCCAGCTGAGAAATGCCACAACGCTGCGATGCTCGATTGCCACCCCTTTGGGGCGGCCTGTCGAACCGGAAGTGTAGAGTATGTACGCAAGACTGTGCTGGTCCATCGGTACGGCGGGATTAGTATCCGGCGCCGTGGCGAAGTCCGTGTCGAGACACAGAATCTTTGCCTGACTGGGCGGCAGGTTGGCGGCCAGTTCCTTAAGAGTGAGAAGGATGGGCATCTCCGCATCTTCAATCATGAAGACCTGCCGCACGCGAGGATACGCAGGATCGAGCGCAACATACGCGCACCCTGCCTTCAGGATGCCGAGCATGCCGATCAGCATCTCCGGGCAGCGGAGCGAACAGAGCCCCACCAGCGTTTCCGGGCCGGCGCCCAACTTGATCAGGCGGTGTGCCACCTGATTGGCGCGACAGTTCAGTTCCGCGTAAGTGAAACGCACGTCTTCAAATACAAGAGCCGTCGCGGAAGGTGTTCTGGCAACCTGGTCTTCGACCAGGTGATGCATGCATTTTTCCGCAGGGAAAGGCGCCGAGGTCAGATTCCATGCCGGAAGCGGCATTTGCGGCCCGAGAACCTGATAGACCCAGACCTGAAGATTGATGCCGGGGAACTCTTTGTAACGTCCGTCGAAGGGTTCCGTGGTCTCGATCAGACGCCACAGCCCGGAGGCGGTCAGACGCTCCAGCGTGGCCTTGAAATCGGTGCCCATCATGAATTCCGGCCGCAGCGTAAAGACGATGTAGCCGCCGGGTTTGGTGACCCGAATCAGTTCCGGAAGAGAACTGCTCGGAGCGTGCGCGCGAGCGAAGACGCCCACAACCATGACCGCGTCATACTCAGCCGTCGGAAGGTCGAGAGGTTCACCCAGCGCCTGCCGGTGGAGCGCCTTGTAGCAGCTTTTTTTTGCAGCCTCCCGCAGCATGCCGGCAGAGAGATCCAGACCATCCGGATGTACGAAGCCCTTCGCCGCAAGGAGTTGTCCGCCAAGGCCCGTTCCGCATCCGGCGTCAAGGATTCGCGCTTCGGCAGACACATAGCGCGCGAGGGCCTCGACTGTTTCCGCTGGGCCTCCATGATCACCCATGTCTTCGTCGTAGGATGCCGCCCATTCGTCGTACCGCGAAGCAAGTTCTTCAGGATTCCGCGATTGGAAGACCTCACTCGCGCTCACCGCAACACTCCCTTCTGTAGTCTGGTCGGGCTGCCGTCAAAACTGTAACCGAATCTTTCGACATCGTGCCGGACGTGCTCGGCGACGATGGCGCGCGTCCGTTCGTTGTAGCAGCTACGATAGTCCCGATGAAGGCTCTGGTTCACATGCGGGAGCACAGCCCGAATCCCGGTGATCCTGGCGATTTCGTCGAAGTCCTCTTCGATGTTTTCGTATGCGCCAACGAAATCCACCAGCAGTTCTCCATCCGCCCCGACGATCATCTCGCTTTGCAGTCTGGTGGTGCCTTTAGGGAAAGGCTCCGGCGTCGACACCGCCCACTCGACGAACGCGTCGAAGCTGCCAAGAGCCTTGACCTGGCCGTGATTCCGTGCTTCGGGCTCACGCAGCATGAAGTGGTACATCGATACCATCAGATCCCAGGGATTGCGCACGAAAGCGAACTTGAAGTAGGGTTCGAACACCTCCGGCGGAAGTTCTCTCTTTACGTCGCTGGCTTTGGCGTGCAACAGCAGCGTTTCCCAAACCTTGTAGAGGGGGTTGATACGATCTCCGGTCATCTTCGGCGGCCGGCGCATGACAAACTTCTCCGGTTCGGCAGAGTACGGCTGAATGGCGGAGCGCACGCTCATGCCACCCGTCTTCGAGATGTGAATAAAGATAAATCGATGAGTGTGGGATAGGACCATACGTGTATGTCCTAAGCAGCCTGCCCGGATGTTCGAGGCAAATATCCGTGGGCCTGCCAGAAGGATATATATGTCGAAATCAGTGCCTCGTCAACAGGGCCGCAGCCAACGCCGGTTCCCGCCAGTCCTTCGCGCGTATTGCTGTCGTCCATGTCCGGGCGTTTATAGAACAGGAAATGCGGCGCGGTCATTGCCAGGATCAGAACGGACAACGCCCTCCGGCTTTCTTCGGTCTCGGCGGGGTCCTGTGATCGCCGCTTGAGCTCGCGCCACCAGCTTACATAGGATATCGCTTCGAGGGGGTAACCATGCGACCGGAAGATACCCATCATATGCTCCCATTCGATCGGAGCGTGATTGAACAAATGGAAAGCGCGTCCCCAGGACTCGCTCCGACTGGCCAGCGTCACGATGGCCTGACTCGCATAATCCACCGGCACCATCGTCACCTTGATATCCAGCGCGGGATATTTTCCCAGCAGAGCGCAGCCTCGCAACAGAATCGGCAGCAGATCCCCCATATCGTGGTTGACCCCCGTCTGGCTGTCGCCCATAATCCGGATCGGACGAAAAATTGTAACCGGCAAACCGCGTTGCCCCGCGCACGCCACCATGCGGTCGGCAACCCACTTACTCTTGCTGTACCCCCCTTTGAGAGTGCAATGAAACAGCGGCGGGTCGGATTCCCTGAGCAGTGCGCCGCCGGCATTGAGGTCGGAATAAAAGATGGCAATGCTTGAGACGAAATGCACCGGTTTTCTGTATTCTGCGCAGGCAAGGCGCAGCACCTCGCGCGTGCCGTTTACATTGGGCGGCTTCAGTTGCGCATAGGATGAAGCCATATTGAGTCGTCCCGCGCTGTGATAGATTCCTCCAATCTCGTGAGCAAGCTCGTCGAACCGCCCCTGAGTCAGGCCCATGCGCGGCAGAGAGACATCTCCGGCAACGACCCGCACGCGGGAAGCAAACTCTTCGCACCAGATGCTATACCCCTTGAGGTGATCGACCAACCGGCGGCCGGCGGTCGCGTCGTCCGCTGCGCGCACCAGGCAGCAGACGTTGGCACGAGTTCGCTTCATCAACTCAGCCAACAAGAAAGCTCCAAGCAGCCCTGTCGCGCCCGTGAGGAACACCATACCCGGATTCAGGGCATCATGGACCAGCGGACGCGAACAGTCGAAGGTATCGTCCAGCTGCGACTCCGCGATGTAATCGATTTCGGCGCCGGAAATTACGGGCATATGAATTCGTGGGACCTGCATATGGGTTTCGGCTCGTCCACACAGGTCGTCCGTACGTCTCCATTGATCGGGTCGAACAGCATCAGGTCCTCACGGTGCTGAACACCCGGCACGCGGGACTCAGCGTGGATCATCTCTCCAGCTTCGCTTAATCGATGGCGGGTTTTCAATCGCAAAAAGCTCAGGCTCGCTCTTCATAGGTGATCCTCAAATGGTGATTGTTTCAGCACGGATCCATGCTAGACTTGGAGACTTGTCGCGAACTGTGAGCGTATTCTCAATAGGGCCTGATTCAGCCACTTGGAAATACTACCGGAGATACGTGCGTCTATTACGCGGAAAATGAGACGCTATTTCTGTCTCCTCGCTTTGCCCTTTTGCCTGCTGGGCCAGACGACGTCATCGGAACCCGACGTTATTACTTTTGTTAACGGCGACAAAATGTCGGGCCAGATGGTGGGTGTGACGAGCACGGGCCTGGTCTTTCGCGCTGCCATGGTGGGCGAAGTTACCGTGGAGTGGAGCAAGATTCGGGATTTGCACTCCGAGAACGGCTTTGGGGTGATTGCCGCCTATGCCCGGGCAGGAGCAACAGGCACCGCGCCCCCCGCATTCTTACCTCCGGCGCCTGCCACGGTCGCCGCGGGGCAGACGCCCGCTCGGGTAGCCCCGGCGCCGGCTCCAGCCGCTCCTCCGCCAGTTGCACCACCGGCAGTCGCACGGGCGACCGCTCCGGCTCCACAGCCGTCAACCCCCGCTGCACCGCTACAGGCCGCTGTTCCGCCACCCAGCGCTCCCGTGACACCGAACCGCCCCGAGGCGGCTCCCGCCGTGCCTGCTCCAACGCCTGTATCCGCGGCAAATTGGCATTCATGGTTCGGATCCCACCTTTTTTCGGGGTGGCAGGGCAACGCGGCGGCTGGTGTTGCCTACGTCGCGGCAACTACATCGCTGATTAGTGTTACCCCCTCAGTCAACCTTCTGCGCACCTATCCCAAAGCCGGCGGCTCGTGGCCGCTCCACGCGCGAACGTATGTCAACTTCATGGCCAACTACAGCAGGGAAACGCAGAATGGGGATGTGGCGTATTTCGATCCTACGCGCCGTACAATATTTATTCCGGGCTCGTTCGACGAGACCTACACGCTGCATGCTGAGTTCGTCCAGGACTATTTCCTGTTCCCGCGGTTGTTTGTGCAGGCTGGCGCCATCTTTGATCACAACTACGCTCAAAGTCTGGACCTCCTGCAGTCGTACGGTGGCGGTCTGGGCTTCGTCGTTTACCGGACAGATCGCAGCGAACTCAATCTTCGGGCCGGCGTCGGATACTCCAGGCAGGACTATAACGGCTACCCGGGTTTCGACGCTTCCGTAATTGCGGGGCGGTTCTATGAGAGTTACCAGCACAAATTCGGCAATGGAATGAGCTTCAGCGAGCAGGGTGGTATGCGGCCCGCATGGACCGATCCGAGGTTTCTTTTTGGAGGTGGACAGCTTACATTCAATATGCCTGTCTATCGCCGCCTGAATCTCAACGTAAGCAGCTTCGATTTCTGGAGCAGGACCCCGCCCCCGATGTTGAAAAAAAACATCTTTCAGGTTGCCCTCGGCGTAAGCTACGCGTTCTGAATAAAATCCCGCAACAGACTCCAGGGGCGGTCTCTCCCCGACTCAATCGCAATGGCGTTCTCCGTCAGCGCGGCGGGATCGGCGAGTCCGACGGCTGCGATGCGCTCGTGTATGAGATCGAATGCCGTCTGCCAGATCACCCGCGAAATCTGGAATGACTGTTCGGAGACATGATCGTGGTCGAGATCGATCACGGACTTCATCATCATCTGCAGGAGTTCGTGCCGTATCGACAGAAACCGGATCTCGCCCTCGGCCGTTTGCGATTCCCGCATGAGCTGTACCACGCGGCGGTTGAAGGTATCGGAGTATTCCTTTTGACGTCGACGGATACCGCTCCTCAGTGTCAAAACCCATAGTGCTGTCAGAACGGCAAGAGTTACGAAGGCGCCGAACTTCTCGCTCTCGCTGAAGGAGATCTGACCGTGGTTGAAATAAGTGGCAGCTCCGGGATGCAGTCCCGCTGTAATGCCGTTTTTGCTGTCTGGCGCGCTTATATTGGCCGGCAGCGGACGCACAACTCGTGCCGTGTCCGGAATCGCGGCCACGATCTCCTGGCGGCGCTCCATCAGAACCTGCGTGATTGCAAAGATCACACTATCCGGCACGTCGCTCCGAGCCAGCAGAAGCCGATCGGCACTGATTGTTGGAACATCCGTCGCCGGAACCATGGGAGTTCCGGAATAGGAATCCCTCGGGATCGTGGCGCTCTCGAGCGCCGGCACATCGAGATGTAAAGCCAGTGCGTCTTCAATCGGCAGGAAGCTGACATTGCCGGCGGCTACAAAACGTGTCAGTGCGGCGGCATGAAGGGGCCGGTTCGCGAAGTAAGCGTCCGCCTCGTTCCGTGCAAACGCGCGCTCTGCGCTCGCTTCATCCGCGCCGATGAAGTTGAAATCGGACTCACGCAGGCCAAAATGCTGAGCGAGCAGCATGAACGCCCGGAACGACCCCTGCGAGCGTACCAGGGCGATGCGTTTCCCTTTAAGATCCGTGAACCGTTTGATATTGGCATCGTTGCGGACCAGCATCTGAATGGTGTCCGGAAAAAGAATCGCCACAGAACGGGCCGACGGACCGGCGATGATATCCGCCTCCGCCGTGACCATCTGCGCTTCATTTCGCTCGAGGCGGTTCAGGCTGTCCACGCTCCCGGCCGTATCGAGAAAGCTGATCTCGATGCGAGGGTTGTAACGTTCAGCCACGACCTTCACCGCCTGCATGAAAATATAGGCCTCGTCGTCCGGGGCCCCGGCCCCGATAACGATTCGCTGTTTGCCGAAGCGCGGCAAAAGCAGTGAGACTCCAAAGGCAAGCAGCCCGGCAGTGACCACGCTGAGCAGCACCGTTGCAACCAGATCGACTGTGATTCTTCTATTCATTTCCAATGGCGGTTTGAGTCAACCGTCCCTCCACATGCTCCATGGTCTTTGCTTCGATTTCCCGGGCTCATCCTCTCCGCCGGATGGGACGCCCGTTCTGAACTCGGGCCGGAGAGCCGGCGGGGGGGAAGGAGCGGGCCTCTGCCGGGGCTTAGGCGCCGTGCGAACATTCGCAGGCATCCCCGGAGCAGACGGATTGTCGCGCATCAGATCGTAGGCGATCTGCCAGACAGCACGGGAGGACTGAAACGCATGCTGGGAAATCTTCTCCGCGTCCAGATCCGCGACCACCTGGCTCAGCAATTTAAGCGAGTCGTTGCGGAGCTGATCGAGGGGACGATGCGTGCCGGCCGAATGAGCTTCCTCAACAAGCTTCATCATTTGCAGGTTGAATGAATCCGAGTAACGCTTCTGTTGCTGGCGCCTTAAACGACGGAAAGCGAGCACCCATAGCCCACCCAGCGTTCCCACCACGGCGATGCCCATCATGACCTCGCCCACGCTGAAAGACAGCTTCTGATTGCTATAGTAAAGCGCCGCGCCCGGGTGGATTGTAGCTGCCAGGCCTGAATTATTTTCCGGCGGCCTGATGCCCGCCGTGAGCTGGCGAACCCAATCGTCCGCCTCGGGAATTGCCTGCGCAATCTCCTGGCGATCCTCGGACAAGACCTGCGCGAAGTCAAAAGCAATATAATTCGGCACGTCCTCGTGAACCAGCAGCACGCGGTCCACGCCGACGGTCTCTGTGTCGGAGTCCGGCACGGGCGGATTGCTGCGATAGGAGGCCTTCAGGACCAGGCCGGGCCGGTAGGCCGGGACATCCAGGCGCAGCGCGCCGGCATTTTCGATCGGAAGGAAACGAACGACAAGATTCTGAGTGATGCGTGAAAGCGAGTCCGTGTGCAAAACCCTCACCACGAAAAACGCGTCCGCCTCGCCTCGTGCGAAGGCTGCGCCGGCGCTGTCATTATCGTCACCGATAAACCGGAAGTCGGACTCGCCCAGACCACGGCGTCGCATGAGGAAAAGAAAAGACTGAAACTGTTCCCCGTGGCGCGATAAAGCAATCCGCTTCCCCTTCAGATCGTCGATGGTTCGGATGGGGGAATTAGCCGGGACAACGATCTGGAAAAGCTCCTCAAACAGACGGGCCTCGCTTCGGGCATGCGCGCCGCCAATCACGTCGGCCTGCGCCAGGGCGAATTGCGCCTTTCCGCTATTCAGAAGCGCCAGGCTTTCAGCGGTTCCGCGAGTCTCCACCACCCGCACTTTCAGGTAGGGGTGTCGGCGTTCGACCACTGTTCTGATTGCCTCGGTCAGAATGTAGCTCTCGCTTCTGACGTCGCTGGCGGCGATCACAACCTCGCGGTCGCGGACGCGGTCGTACGCGATAAGCCCGCCCCAGCCGATCAGGGCCGCGGTCGCGACGGCCAGAAGACCGAATACAAGTTTGTTGCGGTTCAGCCACGGCATACCAACGCCTCCCGAACGCTCCGCAGCACGCTCATGTGCCAATTTGGTTATCGGTAAACCGATACTCGTTTTTCAGTGTCTGAACCTGGCTGCTGAGCGCATCCTCGTGCGGCTGAGACAAAAATAGCACCAATTGGTGGATAAGTGTGTCCACCTCGGGGAAACCTTTGGTCCGGCCGAGCGATGCGCGCAGCTCGATATTCTTCGCCAGCGTCACGAACCCGTCAATCTGGTTGATCTGGTTCTGAAACTCCGCCACGGCATCGCGCTGCACGACAAGCACCAGCGGCGCTTCGAAGTTCCCGTCGTGAACCTGTTGCCGCAACTCAGCCAGGCGCGTCGTAATGGCCGTGAGATCACTGACGGACATACTCAGATCATTGCTGAATCTTGCAAAATCGTCGCCGCCCGATTGGTCGAGGTTGATGCGAAGCTGATTGGCGATTTCTCGTTCCCTGCCCACCAGATCGTCTGCTTCGGGTGCGAGCCGGCGCAGAAGCCGCGCCAGCGACAACCCCTCGGCGACTTCGCGATCCTGGCGTCCGCATCCGGCCACCAGAAGTGTCGCAATAAGGGGCAGGGTCGTCGCGACCCGCAGGCGGCGGAAACGGCTCAAACCCGCAAAGAAATCCAGCGGTTCCGCCATCGCTTTCCGTATCTGGTAAACCGGCAAAGGAATCGTCTTACTTCCCCACCACGTCAGGCACGTTCCCAAGCAGGAGCGGCAGGTTATCTTTGCTTCCCATGACGATGATCTTGGTGTTCGGAGATTTCGCCAGTTCCAAAGTCGCCTCGATTCCCTTCTCCACGAGTATGGACTGCGGAATCACTTTCACGATGTCATCGTACCTTTGCACCGCCTTGGCATCGAATTCCGCGCGCTGTTCATTAAAGACTGCCGCCTCCGCGGCCTGTTCCGCCGCGGCTTTATTTTCTACCGCTTCCTCTACGCGGGCGGGAAGACGCACGTTGAAGAGCGCGATATCCTCAACGTCGACAAATACTCCTCCAATCACACGGCGTGCGTTGGCAAAAACCTGTTTGCTGGATGCCCCGCTTTCGGAGGAATAGATTTCCTCCGGCAGAAACTGTCCGATCACTCCCTGCACCGATTCGATGAGTCCCGGCGTGATTATATCCTTGACGTAGTTCGGTCCGTAGCGGCGATGCAGGTAAGGCACCGTCTCCGGAATAGCGTGAAACCGAGCCTGGGCGTCCAGATGCACCGCGATTCCGTTTCTGGTCAGCACGGTCATCGGCACCACCAGAGTCTGAGTCCGGACGACGTAAATATACGCCTTGTCCCAGGGCGCGATGATGTGAAGGCCCTCCAGACCGACGCTGTTGTGACCCGTGCCTCCAAAAAAGCGGTAGTAGATCACCAGCACTTCACCGGAGTTCACGGTGAAAATCATCTGCTTGCGGAAAACCCAGACGAAGAGCAGGAGGAAGAGCAGAACACCCAAAACCCTGATGCGGATCCGGAAACGCCGCCAGCGCTGCCGCCAGCGTTCCCGCCAGTTGTCGAGCCTGCGGGCTCTTTCCTTTTCTTCCTCCTGGAGGATGGTCTTGTTCAGCGGAGTTTCGGAATCGAGATTGAAGTCACTTGTCAAAAGCGCCTCGGCTTCAGCCTGAAACGACATATGTCGGGATAGACCGTGATCGACCCTCCCAACCGAGGGCATGCGATCCCGATCGGTTCACAGGCGAGCCGCCTGTGGTAACGGCAGGCGGCCAATAATCTCTTACTACCCCAAGTGGGGTACTGCATGGAACATTGATTCTAGCCGTTTTACAGAAAGGTAGTCAAGGTTGCCGCCGGGCCTCGTAGCGGGCTTTTGATGCAGACCTTTACCAGCGGGCAGGCGCTCGAAAGCCAAAAACGGAACATGCTAAACTAGCCGAAAATGCTATAGGCTCCCGTTGCCGTGTTGGCATCCGGGGAGCAATTTAAAGTACGCCGATACTTGGGTCAGACTTCACGTTGCTGAGGAACTGACACCGCATTAACTGATAAGGAGACGATTTCCCCATGAATGTAGAGAATTTGCGTCAGGATTCCTATGACGTGGTCATTTGCGGCGGTGGTTTGGCGGGGCAGGCATTGGCTCGGCAACTCAGGCGAGCCGTACCCGGCCAATCGATCTTATTGGTCGACCGTTTGAATCGTCCCCTTCCCGAGTCGGCCTTCAAAGTCGGTGAATCCAGTGTTGAATTGGGTGCGCACTACCTAAGCGAAAAGCTGGGCCTCACCGACTACTTCAACAACCGGCATTTCTTCAAGTGCGGCCTGCGCTACTTCATGGGGGATGCTGCAGAGCCTCTTCATGCACGGCCAGAGTACGGGTTGTCGGGCTTTCCGCCGATTCACTCTTATCAGCTGGATCGAGGCATGCTGGAAAACGATTTGCGTGCTATGAACCAGGCGGACGGTGTGAACCTGTTGGAGGGAGTCGACATCAAGGACGTCACGCTGGGCAGCGGCGGACAGCGCCATGTCGTGGAAATTGTCGGCAACAGCACGTCGCAATCCCTGAAAATCCAGGCAACGTGGGTGGTTGACGCGACTGGCCGCCGCCGCCTTCTGCAGAGAAAACTGGGGCTGCAGCGCAAAAGATCGGGAAAGTGCAGTGCGTCCTGGTTCCGGTATGAAGGTCGAATTGACATCAGTGATATGGTTCCCGCGAGCGAGACCGCCTGGCACGCGCGAGTCCCGGACCGCAATCGCTATTTCTCGACAAACCACATCATCAATAAGGGCTACTGGGTTTGGTTCATACCGCTGGCGTCCGGCAATACCAGCGTCGGAATCGTGGCTGCCGACGATGTCCATCCTTTTTCGGAATACAGTACTTATCCGCTTGCGTTGGAATGGTTGCGAAACCATGAGCCGGCCGTGTTTGAGTTCGTCCGGGAATTACCGCCCATGGATTTCAAATGCATGCGCGCTTATAGTTACTCTTCGAAGCAGGTCTACTCGATTGACAGGTGGGCGTGCGTCGGCGAAGCGGGAGTGTTTTCGGACCCCTTCTACTCGCCGGGCAACGACATGATCGGCTTTGGCAATACGATGGTGACATCGATGATCCAGCGGGATGCCGAAGGGACTCTGACTCCGAAACTTGTCGATGCATATAACTGGTTTCTCCTTGGCCTGAACGACTCCCTCACGGACAAGATTCAGCAGGCGTATTACCTCTTTGGGCACCCGGTGGCAACCGCCGCGAAATTAGTGTGGGATAACGCGGCTGCGTGGGGCTTTCTGTGCCCCCAGATGTTCAATTCGATCTTTCTGGATCCTTTTGACAAACACGCTCAGATTCGCGCGGTAACGACCCGCTTTTTCGCGCTTACCACCTGCATGCATAAAATGTTCAGCGACTGGGCAAAGCGGTCGCCGAGCCACCTGACTTTCGATTTCTTCAACTACCTGTCACTCGATTTCCTTTCCAGGTACCGTTCCCGGAATTTGAGGTCGGGCAAGGAAATGCCGGAGTTATTGGCCGACCACCACCAGAATATGGCCATCGTCGAGGAATTAGCACAGGTTTTATTCCTGATCGCGGTGGAGGATGTGATGCCGCAGCAGTTGCACCGCTTCCCGAAAGACATCTGGTTGAATGCCTGGCATGTTGGCCTGGATCCGGAGCGATGGGAGGCAGACAGCCTGTTCGCGCCCGAGTCAGCCCCGCGGGATTTGAGTCCGATCAGAGAACAAATCCGGGCGTTGTTTCGGGCTCAGTCGGAAAATTCACAGTCCGATCTCAAACAGATAAAGCGTGTTCTCGCTCAGATGTAGTTTGAAGTAGCGGAATCACGAGGGAATGCATCGTGATGATAATCTATCCGAATGCAGAGCCGTCCCCCTCTCGCCGCATATCTGGCGCTGGCGGCGCTCTGCTTCTTCTGGGGTACCGTCTATCTCGGCATCCGCATCGCGCTGGAATATTTTCCGCCGATGCTGCTGATGGGCGGGCGATTCTTTTATGCCGGGCTCGCGACGCTGCTGGCAGGGGCTGCCTTCGGGGCGAAAATGCCTTCCCTGCGGGAATTCGGCGTCACCGCGTTCAACGGTATTATCACGCTCGGCCTGGGCATCGGTACACTCGCCTTCGCCGAGCAATGGGTTCCCAGCGGCCTTGCCGCGATCCTGACCACGACGTCACCATTCTGGATGATTGGCATCGCCGCTCTTTTCCCTGGCCACGAACGGCCGAATGCGAAAACACTGTTCGGTATCCTGGCCGGACTGGCGGGGACGCTGCTGCTGGTCGTGCCGGGCGCTATGCACGAAGGGCTCGGAGGCGCGGTTTTTTCTTCTTTCCTGATCCTGCAGGTGGGGTGCGGCGGTTTCGCGCTCGGTTCGATTCTCGAGAGGCGGCATCAGACGACCACTCATCCGGTAATCAATGCGGCAATTCAGGAACTGGCTACCGGCCTTGTTTTCCTGATTCCGGGCTTACTGATGCATCACGATCCGGTCAAGTGGAGTTTCCGGGGAATTGCGGCGGTGGCTTACCTCGTGGTTTTCGGAGGGATAGTCGGCTACAGTTCTTTCATTTACGCGATGAAACATCTCCCGGTCGCGCTGGTTTCGATCTACACGTATGTGAATCCGGTCGTCGCGGTCCTGATAGGCGCTCTGCTCTATAGCGAAAAATTCAGCGGCCTGGATATTGCCGCCATGATCATCGTGATGGCGGGAGTTGCGGTGGTGAGGCTGTTCAGCGGCCGTGCCGTGTCCACGTCTGCCGCAGCGGCGTGAACAGGTTACGCCGCGACCGGTTTTTTTACGGCTCGCTTTTCGCGCGCCTGGTGAAACTCGCTGAGGAAATAGTCCTGGAAGGCCGTCGCGTCGAACGTGAGCAGTGTCCCGCCGCTTTCGAAGTGCATCACGAACGTCCGTCCAACAGCCTGCGTGACCGCATAGGCGAGAACGGGCGTGAAAAGAAAATAGAGCACACTTCCCCCGATAATTGCGGTCGTCGTAACCGCGAGGGCAGCGCCATGCCCCAGTGCCGCTGGTATACCGGACGCAAGCAGCGACATGATCGATCCGCGGACTCGTTCCACGGGCTCTTTGTATCCAAAGCACCGGGCGAGCTTCCAGACCATCCTCACCTGGATAGCCAGTATCGCTACAAAATTGATCAGGGCCCCCGGAACGAGGCCTGCGCCGGCCGCGATCTTTGAATACCGGTTAACGATCTTCATGGCCTGATCCACGGTTCCCGCGCGGCGGGGGTTCGCTACCGTTCGTGTCGCCCGCGTTTCCCGCTTCACTGATGATAGGGCTGGATCCTTCTCGATAGCGTCGGCTTCCGCAAGGGCTTGGAGCGCCTCGGAGTATTTGCGGTCCTTAAGCAGCCGCGCGGCCCGCTCTCTGGCCGCGGCCGCCACGGGTACGGAATTCAGCCGGACCGATTGGTCGCCCTGCAAACCAGCCGGATTGCCTGATTCCGCTCGAACCGGATTGGATGCCTTCGTCAGCTGAACCGTATGTCTATCGAGCACGGATTGAGTTTGGGGGCGTTCTTCCGGCTTCGATGAATGAGGCGGCGAGAAATCCACACCCGGCAACACCGCAAGCGAATCGAGTTGTCCCTGACCGGTATCCATCGGACGGTCGGTCGCCCATCCAAAGAAGCGTTGGATGCTCGACCTGAATTGCTGGTGAGCTTCGGCCTCCCGAGCCTCGGCCGTTTCGGAGTCCAGCTTGACGCGCAGTTTGTTCAACTCCATCTGGCGCCCGGTCATCACGCTCGCGATATCCTCAACCAGGTCGGCCCGGCGGTGGATAAAATCCTGTAAACCCTCCTTATTTAGCCGATAACAGTCGACACGTGACACAGCCTGCGCGGAGGCGGTTCTCGCCTCGCCCGTCAGCAGGGAAGCTTCGCCGAAAAAATCGCCCTTCGCCATCAGGGCGACCTGGCGTTCCACCCCATCGCCGGAGTTGAACAGAATACTCACCTTGCCTTTACCGATGAAGTACATCGAATCACCGTCTTCGCCCTGGCGAACAACGAACTCGCCCGGTCCAAAGGAAAATCGATGCAGACTTGATGCGAGCTGCACCAGGTCCTCTTCGTCGAGCAGGCGGAGGATCGGCGCACGGCGCAGAAGTTCGATAGGCGAGACGGATTGTTTTGAAGGATTCTGGTCCTGTATGACTTCAATCACGTTGACGAAGTCCCCGTACGGCAGTCCGGCGCGCTCAAGTGCGAAACCAATGCGGGTCAGAACCGTGGACACTTCGGCAGTGTGATCGCCGGGCCCGTCCACCCAAACCGCGATCGAATAGGTCACCGCGGACATCGTCATTTCCTGAATGGTGCAGGACGGCGGCGGGTCGGCGGCGATCCCGGCGATCGGCGATGCACACAGAGCGAATTCGACGGTCTCAATGACTTCCTGTGAATCGATACCGTGGGCCATAACGAACGGAATGATCTGGCGGTGAAGCGGAGCGCAAATCCGCACGGGTGTCCGGTAGAGCTGGCTATTGGGCAGAACAATGACGTCGCCGCCAAAGTCTTTGATGGTAGTCTGCCGCAGTGAGATACTCTCAACCCATCCGGACCATTCGCCGCATTGAATGTAGTCACCCACTTTGAGGCCGTTGGTTAGATCCAGCAGAATGCCCCCGGCAACGCTGCTAAGCAGGTCCCGCACGGCAAAAGCCATAATCGCGATCGTGATGGCGCAGGTCGCGAACATGCCGGTTGCGTTGACGCCGAGCCCGTAAAGAAGATTGATGAGGACGACCGCGGAGGCTGCCCCGACGACAGCCTCGGGCACGAGCCTTTTCAGCGCGAAACGCCGCAGGATGATATTAAAGACCACGACGGCTGCCAGTTGAATCGCGGCAAGCTCCAGCAGGGCGTGGGCAATTGTTCGCATGGGCTCGATGCCGGGGCTCCATGTGGCAGGCAGAAACGAGACAAAAAACGGCGCCAGCCAGAGACTCAGGAATGCCCATGCCGCCCGCAGACGTGAGGATTTGCCCGCGATCGGCCTCAAAAGAAGCGAAACCACCAGCAGGACGGGCGGGACGACGAACTGGATCAGCAGCACTTTAAACGAGTTCATACTAACAGCGAGAGCCGAAAATACGAACCGGCAAGCGAACCCGTGGGACGCTTGCCGGTATCGGATCCATTTAAACTATTGTGCTCACGCGGCTTTGAATTGGCCGCCTGCCTCCTGAAACTCCTTCAGGAAATACTCCTGGAAACCCTTCGGATCGAAATTGAGGAGTGTGCCGCCGCTCTCGAAATGCATTACAAAGGTGTTGCCAACCGCCTTTGTCAGCGCGTACGCCAGCACCGGCGTTACCAGGAAATACAGCACGCTGCCCGCGATCATCGCCGGAATCGCAATCACCATGGCTGCGATTCCGTGTCCGATGCCCGTCGGAATCACTGCGCCGATGAGCGCCATGATGGAACCTCTGATCCGATTCTTGCCGTCGCGGTGTCCGAAGGTAGTGGCAATCCGCCATACCATCGTGACCATCACAGCCAGGATCGCGGCGAAATTCAGAATGTTTCCGGGCAGTAATCCAACCACCGCGGCCATCTTCGAGTACAGGTCGACAATCTTAACGGCCTTGTCCACAGCGGCCGTAGAACTGAGCACAACATGCTCTTCTGCTTCTGGACCCTCTCCCTGGGCGCCGTCGGACTTGCGATTCAAACGCCAGCGCAGAGCGGCAAGAACCTTGCGGGGACCAGTTTGCTTTTCGGCAACTGGCTCCGCCTCCAGCGCCTCCGCTTCTTCAAGCGCTTTGCGAGCCAGCGCGAACTGCTTATCGGCCATGAATTGCACCGCTTGAGCTCGAGCCGCTTCAGCCTTTGCGGCGCGGCCGGATTCCTTCGGCGCCTCGGATGTCTCTTCCGTGACAGGCTCGGCAACCACTGTCGCCGCGTCCCCAGTCGCCGTGTTTCCCTGCGAATCGCCCTTTTTCACAGCTACTACCTCCATTTCAATCTGCCGACACTCCAGCGTGACTTTACACGACTACAGTTACAGAAATTATACCCGCATTGCCATGAATCGCAACCACAATTGTTTCGCGGAATCCCACGTCTTTCTCTACGCCGCCGCGGTGCGGGACCCGGAGGGCTGGAGGCTGCGATGAACGGCGATAACTCCCGCCAGAGCCCGCAGGCTGGCAAACGATTCCATAAGCAGATCGTCTTCGCCAAACTCGATCTGGAACTCTCGCTCGCTCAAGGCGATCAGTTTAACGAGCGCGAGCGAATCCAGCATCAGTCCCCCGTCCATCAGCTCAGCGTCCGGATCGATTTCTTCCGGTCTGACGCTCAGATCCATTTTCTCGGCAACTAGATACCGCAAACGATCGACAATTCCCTCCACGTTCCCTCCTCATTTCTCGGTGCGCCTCGAAATCCAGCCATCATTCGACCTGCACTTCCAGCGCCCGGCGGTTCAGTTTTCCGCTCGCAAGGAGCGGCAATTCCGTCACGATGCGAACCTCATCCGGAATCGCATACGACGGCATCAGATCGGCACAATACCGCCGCACCTGAATCCCATCCAGCGCCACCCCGGAACGCGCCACGCAGAACGCGGCAATGCTTTGGCCTCGCTCAGTCTCTCTCTTGCCCGCGACTACCGCCACTTCGCCGACTCCGTCCAGGTTCTCTACGATGCGCTCGATATCCGACAACATCACGAGATAGCCACTCCGATTGACACTCGCATCGGCGCGGCCCGTCACGATCATCGATCCGCCGGCGGTTTTCCGTGCTATATCTCCGGTCCGATACCAGCCATCGGCGGCGGCTTTCGCGATCCATTCACCGTCCTCATCGAGATAGCCTTCGAAACCCCATGGATGACGGCAGTAGAGGTCGCCTCCAGGCGCGTCCCCGCTGCGGGGACTCAATCGAAGCTCAACGCCGTTCATCGGCTGGCCGATCTCGGTCGCCCGCTTGTCGAGAGTGTCGCCAAAATCGCAGGCTGCGGTGGCGCCCATCTCGGTGCTGCCATACTGATTGATCAGCCGTCCCCCTACGGTGCGGTCGAAAGCGCGAAAGAGTTCTTCGCCGATGCGCTGGCCGGAGGTAACAAACGCCTGATATTGCGTCCGCGGCTTGCGAAACGCCGTGAGCAGCATCTCGCAGAGAGACGGCGTCGCGAATACGATGTCGGGGCGAAAGCGGCGTTCGTGATCGAGATATCGAAGCACATTGGCCTTGTCCTGCAAATCGATCGAAGCCCCCGCAATCACAGCTGCGAGGAACGCGGCGCCAAAACCATACATATGCGCGAGAGGAACCGGAATCGAAAGCCGCGACTCCGCCGTGAAGCCATACTTCCCAACGCAGTTGCGTGCGTTGCCGAGCAGCCCGGCATGGCTGTGCATCACAATCTTCGACACGCCCATGCTGCCGGAAGTGCGCAGATAGAGTTTCTCGGGGGTGGCCGGTTTTCCGTTATAAAACAGGTTTTCTTCGATGCGAAGACAGTTCGCGGGAGGGATGGCGCCATCCTGCCGGGAACGAACGACGATTCGATGGCTACAGAAGTTCGGCACCGGCTTGAGGTCGTTCCCAGTGACGGATTGCGGGGCCAGAATGAAGCTCCGCCCGACTCGCATCAGAGCCAGAGCCAAAAGGGCGGACGGCGCCGAGTTGTTGCATTCGATTGAAAGGCACGAATCCGCACCGGCGCCGGCTTGCGGTATTACGGCGTCGATTTCGTCGAGAAGCTCCGGCAATTCCCGCAGCCGGAACGTATACACGCCGTCTGTCAGGATGTTCTCGCTCTTTTCTCCCGTTCGCGCATTGTGCTCAATCAACGCTGCAATTGACCGTGTGATCACCGATGAACCGCCAATGTGGTCTTCTGGGTCGTCGTAACTCCGCCGATCGTAAGCGTCACGGGCGTGGCATTGTTGGACGGAATGCCCTGTGGCGCCAGGACTCCGATTTCGAACATCCCGGCTATGTTACCCGGGACCGAGCTGGCGAACAGTACGGGCGCGTTGATACCAGCTATTTGTACGGAAATCGGCTGCGCGGGCCGGCTAACCGTCAGGGTGGTGCCAATCGCCCCATCGACACCGGCCGGGAAAGTCACCCCCTGGCCGGTCGCATAAAGTACGAGCGAGGACCCCGGGGGGACCGGATTCTGCACCGAGTTTACGTTGTTTACGTTTCCTAAACTCATCGCCACCACCTGGCCCGCACCCGAGTAGTTCATGGTGAACAGCCCGGGAGCCGTGAGAACGACCGGAACGCTGAATGGCGGAGAGATACCGCTGCCCGTGGTGACGGTCACTGAAGCGCTGCCGGACCCAGCTACTTCATACGGGACCTGAACCGCGGTCCCTGTTGCGCTGGCATAGACAATCGGAGCGGCGGTCCCGCTGAATGAAACACTCACGCCGCCCAACGAAACAGGAAGCGTGGCGCCGCCGACGACCGGCGCAGCCACAAGTGCCGCGGGTCCAAGCGAAGCGCCGCTGATGAGCACGATTTCGCCGGGGCAAACGCCACCCGGCAGCCCGCTGGCGGCATTGGTGATCGACGTGATGGTCTGCGCCGAAAGCAGCCCCGGCATCGCACTGCCAATCACGAGCAAGCCAAACAGAATCAGAAAAGAGTGATCCTCGCGCTCACGGCCTCTGTGATCCATCGGTCCTCCGAACCCCGCACCATCCTCATCACGCAGCCGCATCACCCCGCCACAGCCGCCTCACTTCGTGTGTACCCATGGCGGAATCGGTACTCCCACGCCTTCGGGCATTTTCTCGAGGTGGTCGAAATTGCGTACCTGCTGTCCACCGACCTGCAACTCACATTGCGGCAACCAACTGCCGTCCTTCCGCTGATCCGGCGGCCACGGAGTAAATCCGCCGCGATCCTCCGTATTGTAGAAGTGCTCCTCGGGGAAAGCCTCCGAAGTCACGCCGACTATCTCATTGATGAAGTTCAGGAGGATATTCCGGGGCTTCTCGTGGCCGAAGTCGCCTTCGAACACGTCCGCCGGCTTGTCATAACGAATGACCTGCGAACTGCGCGTATTCCGCCCTTTCACGAATACGCCGCCTTTGTAGTGACGGAATACGGGATGCAGAAAAGCGACGCAGCCTGGCCTCTCGGGATCGTTGCGGCGGACAAACGAATTCAGGTCGGCATTGGGGAAATTATCGAACCCGAATTCGAGCGTGAACAGCATGATCTGCTTGTCCCCGGCCGTATACTCCGGGTGCTCCAGGATATAGTCCGCCGGGAGTTCATACACGAGCCGCGCCTTCTTGTTTTCCGGATCGAAAACGAGAGCATCGGCCATGATCCCGTAGCACTCGTACAGTCCGGACGACAGGCTGATGCGCTCCATAATATGCTCGCCAAGGCGCATCAGATCGGCGGCGTCCCGAAGATCGAACTCCTCGCTGGGAGTGGGAACTCCTTCATAGCGATTCTCGAGGGTCCGGAACAGCGCGCGGCAGGTGTAGCGATAGCCATGAATAAACCCTGTTGGGCTCCGGCGATTGCGTCCTTCCATGGCGGCGCCAGCGTAGTAGAGGTCCGGCGTAGTCGATTCCCACGTTGAACTCATGAGCGGGTATTTGTCTGTTTCATCCGACGGCGCGGGCAGAACGTCGGGTTCGAACAGGTCGGCGTCGAGATATCTCCAGCCCGTGCACCGAATGACGTGGTCCGCCGGAATCCACCCGCTCGCCTCGCCCGGGTTCGTCCAGTGAGGAAACTCCTCGACGTAGTAGAGGCGGAGCGACCCATCGGGTTGCCTGGTGATCTTCGTCGGCGTGAGGCCCTGGACGCTGTGCAGGAGTTTCAGTTGCGACATGTCCAGAATGCAGTTGCCGGCCGCGCGCACATCGCCGACGTAGTGCGTCTGCCAGGCGTGCTTCAGCATCCGGTTGCGGCACAGGATGGTGATCATGGCGGCGGTGGCTGCCCATTGATTCGCGGTCTCGAACGCCGAATTGCCATGGCCCAGGATCACGATCCGCTTGTTCTCGTACCGCTTCGGGTCCATGTCGACCGACTCGTAACCCTCCATGTACTCGGCGCCCGGGAAATCGGGAATGTTGGGCTTGACCGGGCCGGTCGCCATGATCAAAACCTTCGAGCGGTATTCGTCGCCTGTGGACGTAGTCAGAATGAAGTGCTTCGTCTCCGGGTCGCGCGAAACGCGCCCGATCCACGTGTTGTATTGGACGTTCAGTTCAAATTTGGCAACAAATTGATTGATGTACTCTACTACCGCGTCCGCCAGGGGATAGATTTCTTCCGATCCACGGAAGGGAAAAGAGTAATCGTGCGTTAACAGGGTGTTCCAGTCAAAGCGAAGATTGAATTCCGGCTCGGGGAACCAGTTGAAACGCTTGTTAAACGAATTGAGGCGCCGGTGGCGGGGCTTTTGGGAGAAAAACATGGCGGCGGCATGTCCCCCCTCAAGGATCAGGTAATCCCGACCTGCCTGTTCCAGGAAATAGCCCATCTGGACACCTCCCGGACCCGCGCCAACAATCAGATAATCGTGATACGTCACTTTTCCGTTACCTCCGTTTTCGGTCGCCACCGAAGCACGACCACTAAGTGATCGCCTGGCCCGTTTCATTACACTAGGCCGATTCAAAGTGCGGCCTCGCCGCTAATAACGCGGTTGAGCGATTTTGTCAATGCCCGCTCGGGCGGAGCGATTTTCTGATTGTACCGGAAAGGACCTGCGAAAGTCGGCCAAAAAAAAATCCTGCCGGGGGATATCTCCGTGCGAAACAATACTCTAATGGACCTGACAAATCAGTTATTTGGCTATATTTCCATAGAGGGAGTGAGCGCATCCGAATGATTTGCGTAATGGCAGCATCGGGCGAGGTCGGGAAAGGCACTGTGGCGGCCCTTCTTGCGCAGGGCGTTGATCCCGCTTCGATCGTTGCTGCAGCGCGCAATCCCGAGCCGCTGAACACTCTGAACACGGAGGCTTTAAACTTTCGTCGCGCCGACTACCGGGATGAAGCCAGTATGAGGACCGCGTTCCGAGGCGTCGAGACGCTCATTCTGATTCCGACGAAGACTCCTGCCGCACCCCGCTGCAATGAGCACGCCAACGCGCTGGCCGCCGCGAGAGCGGCAGGCGTGAAGCGCGTTGTCTTTCTCTCAATACAGGCAGCCACGCCGGCCAGCCTGTTCGATGTGGCTCCATTTATTCTGTTTGCGGAATGCGCCACTCGTCAGTCGGGCCTCCGGTGGACGCTCGCGCGCATGAGCCTTTACACCGATCCGATCGCCGAATGGGCGCCCGAACTGGCCCGAACAGAGCGTCTGCCTTATCCTCTCAGGGATGCGCGGATCGCTTATGTATCGCGCAGAGACGTCAGCCAGGCGCTGGCCGCGATCGCACGCAGCGACAATCTGAACGGGGAGATTCTGGAACTCACGGGTCCTGCGGCGCTGTCAATCCCGGAACTCGCCCAAGCGGTTTCCAAAGCTACAGGGAGTACCGTTCTGTTTCAGTCAATCGGTGAAGAGGAGTATCGCGAGATCTGCCGCAAGGACAACCTGCCGGACGAGATAGTCGATATTCTCGTCACGATGTACCGGGCGGCGGAGGCGCAGGAGTTTTCCCGTGTAACGAAAGACATTCTTGCGCTCACGGGTAAAGCATCCGAAAGCATGCCGGACGCCTTGGCGCGCTTGCTCGGCCATCAAAGCCAACCATGACAGGGAATCGGCGCGCCGCGGCCCGGTGGTATCCTGGTTCGTCGCTCGCTTTGCGGATGCGCCCGTTTGGTTAGGGTAAATCTTCAAAGGCCCCGGATTAATTCATGTTTTCCGAAAAACCAGGCGGGTTCCTTCACGATCTGAAAGCGGAAGCGGCCGAGGTGTCCGCTGAGCTCCGTCATTCCTTCGGCATGCCGCGGTTTCTTCGCCGCAGACACAGGAAGGTGAACTCCACGGCCGGAGACCAGTATCACGTGATACGTGAAGAGGTTCACGTGATCTCCGTCGCCGTCTACAGCTACACACAGGAGACACTACAGAGGATTAATCAAACAGAGATTGAACCGCTTCGCGATGCGGTTGCGGAAGAAATTCATAACCTGATGGAGGAGGCTGGCCGCTCTCCGGACATCATGGCCGTCCGCGATTTTGCGAAATCCACAGCCAGCCAGATTTCCTCCGCGGCAGGAAACATTCGGCGCGCGGGAAAGAATCCGGCCCGGCGGCCCGGCCAGCTCAATGCGATCAGTATGCGCTCCCTGGGCCGCGCCCTGAAGCAGGCTCGCGACCTCGTGTTCTCTGAAGATAATCGCGGCAGCCAGGTTGCCGCCATGCAGGGGGCCGCCGCCGGCAGCGCTCGCGCGCAGATCCTGCAGGCGGAAAAAAGCGTCGACAGCTACCTGAAGGTGTCTGCGGCCTCGGTCGCCGCGGCGACTCTGGGGACGCTGTTTTTCCCGCCATTAAAACTGGTCAGCGGCGGCATTATTCTTTATGCGGCCTGGCCGGCTTTCAAGGGCGCCGCCGCTGATATTTTCCAGAGGCGGAAGATCACTGTCCGCCACCTGGATTCGGTGTCCTTACTCGGTCTGATTGCAGGCGGTTATTTCCTGATTTGCTCGTTGACGGTGACGATCTTCCACGCCAGCGCGAAGATGATGCTGAAAACCGAAGACAGGTCGCGCCGGCTGCTCGCGGACATGTTTGGTGAACAACCATCGACAGTCTGGGTGATCGTCGATGGGGGCGAAATCGAGATTCCATTTGAACGGCTCGAGGCCGGAGCGACCCTGGTGATCCGCGCGGGACAGATGATCCCGATTGACGGAGTTGTGACGGCCGGCAATGCGGCGGTCGACCAGCACATTCTCACTGGCGAGGCTCAGCCTGCCGAAAAGCAAGCCGGAGACAAAGTATTCGCCGCAACTGTGGTCCTCGCCGGACGTATCGAAGTGGGCGTCGAAAAAACGGGCGCGGAAACCGCGGCCGCCCAGATCCGCGATGTCCTCGCGAATACGACGGACTTCCGAAACGCCATTCAGGTCCGATGGAGAGACGTAGCCGACAAAAGCGTACTGCCTACCCTCGGGCTGGCTGGGCTGGGGCTGGTCTTTCTTGGCCCCGTCAGCGCTCTGGCCGTGGTCAATTCGAACTATGTCGCGGTCATGAAAGTCGCTTCGCCACTTGCCATGCTCAACTTCCTCCAACGCGCGTCTCTGGCGGGAATTCTGATCAAAGACGGGCGTGCGCTCGAAGCTGTCAGCAAAATTGACACGGTGGTGTTCGATAAGACCGGCACGCTTACCGAGAACCAGCCGCGGGTCGGAGAGATCTTCACGTGGGGCAGTGCCGGCGCCGATGAATTGTTAACCTATGCTGCCGCGGTCGAGGCGAGGCAAAGCCATCCGATCGCCGCCGCGATCGTCCTCGCCGCGAAGCAGCGCAACCTGGCCATCCTGGACCTCGAGAGCGCGCGTTACGAAATGGGCTACGGAATTCAGGCCCGCTCCAACGGTCGCCTGATCCGCGTTGGCAGCGCGCGCTACATGGCGATGGAGGGGATCCCTGTGCCGCCTGATTTCGAAACCCGGCGCGTGCAGTTGCAGGAGCACGGAGCCTCCGTCGTATTCGTGGCGTTCAACGACGAAATGGCCGGCGCGATCGAACTTCGCCCCACGCTTCGTCCCGAAGCGAAACAGGTGATCGAAGAACTCAAGGCACGCGGCCTGACCGTCTACATTATTTCGGGCGACCATGAGGCGCCCACCCGGGCGCTCGCTGCGGAATTGGGTGTGGATCATTTTCTGGCCGAGGTGCTTCCTCAGGACAAATCGGCGAAAGTTGAATTTCTGCAGAAGGAAGGCAGGCGGGTCTGCTTTGTGGGAGACGGCATCAACGACGCGATCGCGCTGAAAACGGCCAACGTTTCCGTCTCTCTGCGGGGAGCCTCCACGCTGGCCACCGATACCGCGCAGGTCATTCTCATGGACGAAAGCCTGCGGCAGCTCGCTCAGCTTTTTGAGATCGGAATCGAATACAACGCCAATCTGAAGACGCTGATGTCGACTACTTTCGGTCCCGGATTGATTTCCCTGGCCTCGGTATTTCTCCTTGGCGCCGGGAATGGTACTGCGCTGGGCCTTTTCAACCTCAGCATGATCGCAGGTCTGGTCAACGGCATCTTGCCCGCATTGCGGCAGCAGGACGAGATCGCCGCACAGCAGAGGCATGCGGCGCTCCCTGAACCAGAGAAGGAAGCCGGTGTATCCGCCGCTGCGGTGTAAGAAAAATGGTTCGTTGATGGTCGATTCGGAGTTATGCTGGTTGTTCCGGCGGTTCGAATTCAAATCCTGTCAGAGGAAGGTTTCAGATGAAGAGAACGCTTTTGGCGACGCTCGTGGCGCTTTGCTCGTCCGTCGGGCTGAGTGCGCAGGGCACGGGCGAGCCGCAGCCAATAATGACGGTCACTCTGCTCGGGACCGGCGTGCCGCTGCTCGATCCCGCTGCCTATCTGGCATCAGGGCAGGTAACCGCGGGGCTGTTGGTCGTAGCCGGCGCCGAGCGCATGCTTTTCGATTGCGGGCAAGGCATAATAACCCGCCTGCTGCAATCGGGTGGACCCAGTGCAAGTCCGAACGTCGCTGTCGACAGGGTGTTCATCAGCCACCTGCACAGCGATCATTATGCCGATTTGCCTGCGCTCTATAATTTCGCCTGGCTTTACCGGGACGGCGATCCCTTAGAAGTATGGGGACCGGGACCGGGCCCCAACAGCCCATTCGGCATGGGTTCGATGATGCCGCTCCTGCGGGCGGTGGACGACGCTGATATCTATATCCGCTGCTGCCTCTTCACGCTGTTCACTTTTGATGCAGGGGGCGAGAACACGATCGTAACCGAACTAAAGCCCGGCGTAGTGTATAAGAGCAATGGAGTTACCGTGACCGCGTTTCTGGTCAATCATATGCCCGTGAACCCGGCGTACGGTTTTCGGGTCGACTATCAGGGTCATTCGTTCGTTTATTCCGGTGACACCACATACGACCCCACCACGCAACTGACTCAAATGGCGACGGGGGTCGACCTGCTCGCGCATGAAATCTATGGTTTTGACCAGGCGACGTCTCCGGAGGTTTTTGCCTATCACACGACTCCCGAAGACCTTGCAAAACTGTTGACCGTTGCGCAACCGAAGCTCACGGCTCTGACTCACCAGGCCATCCCTCCGGGCACAACCGGCGAGGATCTGGTTGTACGCATAAAAGATGCCGGCTATAACGGGCCGGTTCAACTGGGCGCCGATCTGATGTCGTTCGATATTTTTCCGAATTTTGTAGCTATTAATAACCCGGTCACCACGCCGTCCGTTCGGCGGCCCAGTAACCGCAGTGCGCTGCCGTTCGGAGCTCTCCCGCCCGAAGTCAAGGCCCTGCGACCAGCTGGGCCGTGATGGCGGTTTGGAAATCCTGCTGGGCTTTTCCTCTTGCAGTGCTCCTGTGCTCACACCAGTGCTGCGCCCAGGCAGCCAACGAAGCCGGAGCGCCCCGCACCAATCCAAAGGATGGTCTGACCTACCGGTGGATACCGTCCGGAAGCTTCAGGATGGGTTGCTCGCCGGATGATCAGCACTGCGAAGCCGCCGAGAAACCGGAGCACCGGGTGATTCTGACCAAAGGCTTCTGGATGGCCGAGACTCCCGTTACCGTAGCGGCATGGAAGCGATACCGCGCGGCGACGGGCGCCGCCGCGCTGCCGACCGCCGACGGCATCGGGCGAAAAGATTTCAATGAAGCATCTCCCGACCAGACGATGCCGGTCGTTTTCGTCACTTGGGACGAGGCGCGCACCTTCTGCGGCTGGGCCGGCATGCGACTCCCGACGGAAGCCGAATGGGAGTATGCGGCGCGCGCGGGAACCACTGCGGCCCGCTACGGATACCCGGATGAGATTGCCTGGTTCGGAGATAACACAGGCCCGCGGCACATCGACAGCACCGCATTATTTCTGAAGGACCGAAGGAATTATTTTCAGAACGCCTATGAGAATGGCTTCCACCCGCAGCCCGTGGGCAGGAAGAAGCCGAATGCCTGGCAATTGCACGATATGCTCGGCAATGTCTGGCAGTGGGTCGCCGACAGGTTTGACAAAACGTATTACACGGACGGCGATCAGACTGATCCCACCGGCCCGGCGGCCGGGGGTGAGGGACATGACATGCGCGTACTTCGGGGTGGTTCGTGGTACAACTTCGGGATCCTCATACGCGTTTCCAATCGCGGCGCAAGTAATCCCACGGAGCGGCTTGCCATCAACGGATTCCGCTGTGCGGGCAATGCGGATTTTTGAAGCGGGATGTCGAACAAATAACCTATAATTGGCTCCTGATGCGCTTATTCCTTCACATTTCGGTACCTTTTCTCCTTCTGTTGGTGAGCGCGAATCCTGCCGCGGCTCAGCTTTTTGGTTTCGGAATCGAAGGCGGAGCACGGCTCTCGACTGACACTCACGGCACGATCGGCTCCATCAACTCGGAATCGAAGCGCTACATCGTCGGCCCGAGAGTGGATGTCCACCTGTCACATAGTTTCTCAGTAGAGGTCGATGCTCTGTACCGGAACGTCGCATTCTCGGCCTTTGAAAACTCACCGGTCGTCAACGAGCTCATCCGGGAGAGAGCGAACTCCTGGGAGTTTCCTGCGATCGTCAAGTACCGCTACCCGGGTTTCAGGGCTCACCCGTTCCTCGGCGCGGGTTATGATCCGCGAGTCGTTCACGGCGCCGATATAACAAACGGCGCCTTCGCGTCCGGAGTCGTCTCAGGCATCACCACTTACACGTATCTGTTGAACCAGCAGTCGCCTACCAACTACAAGGTGACTAACGGCGCGGTCGTCAGCGGCGGTATGGATTTTGTCGCCGGTCCCGTGCACATTTCCCCCGAACTGCGCTTCGTGCACTGGGTCACTCCGTTTCTGAATGTTAATCAAAGCGGGAGTGCGGGCAGCTCCAGGTTCAACTCCAGCCGCAACGAGCTGTTCATTTTGTTCGGAATTACGTGGCATTGAAACCCGCCCCGTAATCTGATCTCCGGAGCCGAGATCGAGATAACATGATCAAAAGCCTCAGCGCAGGTTTTCAGCACGTAAGTCAATCGGGAGGGCCTTCATGGAAAAGCGAAATTGGTTGATCGGCGCGTGTGTTCTTACGCTGATGCTGGCAGGGAGCGCGCGCGGTCAGAGCACCACTGCTTCGGGATACGGATCCACGGCGCCGGTGCTCGCGTTGCCGGGTCAAACGATCTCCGTCTGTGCGTTTAATTGGGAAACGGGACCGATACCGTCCGGCCCGGTCACTATCACCGAGCAGATCGTCGACGTCGTGGTCGGTGGGGCCGTGGCTCAGCAAACCGTCACGCTGCCGATCTCGCCGTTTGATCCGCATCGGCCCAGCCCGTGCCTGCAGCTTACCGTTCCCGCCACTGCGGTGTCGCCCGCGGGGCCGGGTGAACTCGTGATAGGCGCCGTTATTTTATATCTGCCACCGGCGACCGGAACTTCTTCCGCGCCGATGCCGGCCACTCTGTTGTCTGCCTCGATGAACGTGAGCGGCAGTTCCGTCCAAACCATCCCGATTGCTATCCAGAGTCTGCTATCGAGTTCCGCTTGCCTCGGCCGTCTGTGTCGCGCAGTGCCCGAGCTGGTCGCTCCGTAGTTGCGCCGGGTTGTGGTCTCACAGGTCCATGTTGCGCGGCTCGCCGCGTTCATCGCGTCTCAGCATCATGCCGTTGCGGTAGCCGGGTTCGGGATTTGCTGGAAACTGAAAAGATCGGCATACGAGAGCTTCGTGAGAACCTCGCAGGCTACCTGGAAGGTGGCCGCACACTGGCAATCACCCGTCATGGCGAGACCTTGGGGTTCGTCAAAGGAGCTCGATGCCAACATCCTGATTCGCCCTGTATTGGGCGTTCGGGTCGAAGCGAGGAAGCGGCTCGGGTCTCGCGATCCGGATGACTGGCCGATTCTCGCATCCGCCTTTGTGCTTGGCTGCCCGATCCGGACCGAAGACACCGACTTTTTCGGCTGTGGCGTTGCGACCTGGACATCCAACAACGGCGGCGAGATCTTCCTGGGCAATTAAGGTGCGTGCTCGTGATTCAAGCGCAGCCTCGGCCCGCGCAGGTTGCCGTCACTCATCGTGACAAATGGGCCGTTTAGGATCTGTGTCGCTGCACGCGGGCTCCCCGGCCCGGTCCTCGGCATCGGAGGGCCGGTTCCAACCGGCAAGCATGCGCGCATACTCCACCCGGGCCGCGGCATTGTCAGGCTTCAGGCGCAGGCTTTCTTCCGTCTGGAAAAGGCTCCGCGGTTTGGCCCACCAGGTCGCTGAGAAACCTGGGGTGACCTCTTCCCTGCACCGCAGCCTTTATTGCCGAGTAAACACCACAACCATCGGCGCCGTCTGCTGCCCTCCCTGAAACTGAGCAGTAGAAGTATTACCGTTCCGTGCAACCCCTGGGTTGGTTGTGGACCAGCCCGCGGGCAGGGCCACCGTCCGGGGGCCGCTGGCGACGCCGCTGACGGTCCAGACGATCTGTCCCGCGCCGATGGCGATCTCCTGCGGTCCGCCCGTCGCCGTTACGCCGAACGCCGACTGCGTGCTGCCGTCGTAAACACTCAGAATGCTCGACGTCGTTCCGTTCGTATACTGCGCCGCCGAATCGTTGAAACAGGTCGTCTCCGTTCCCGACGCCGTCTGCTGCACGATCTGCGT
>DATAXN010000112.1:0-27482 GCA_036273015.1 Bryobacteraceae bacterium
CAGATCGATCGTGACTCGATGTTTGAAGACATCGTTGGTTCGTCCGACGCGCTCAGAAAAGTTCTGCGCAGGGTTTCCAGGGTGGCGTCTTCCGACGCCACAGTTCTCATCCTGGGCGAAACGGGCACAGGAAAAGAGTTAGTTGCGCGTGCCATTCACAAGCGATCACGGAGGGCGGATCGCGCATTCATCGGCGTGAACTGCGCAGCTATTCCGCCATCGCTGATCGCTTCCGAGCTGTTCGGGCACGAAAAAGGCGCGTTTACCGGGGCGACCCAGAGACGTCTGGGCCGTTTTGAATCGGCAAATGGCGGCACAATCTTCCTGGACGAAGTCGGCGACCTGCCGGGAGAAATTCAGATCGCACTGCTGCGGGTGCTGCAGGAGCGGGAAATCGAACGCGTCGGCGGAAACAATTCCATTCCCGTTGACGTCAGAGTTCTGGCGGCGACTCATTGGGATTTGAACGTACTCGTCGCTGAAGGACGATTCCGCGAAGATCTTCTGTACCGGCTTAACGTCGTACCTATCGAGGTGCCGCCCCTGCGCGAACGCGCAGCCGACATTCCCCTGCTCGTGGAGTACTTCATCGACCGCTTCGGCAAGAGGGCGGGGAAAAAATTCAAAACGATCGACAGGAAATCGCTGAAGGCCTTTCAATCATACGAATGGCCGGGCAATGTCCGCGAGTTGCAAAATGTTATCGAGCGCGCGGTGATACTCAGCGAAGGTGAAACACTCGCTATGGAGGAAGGCTGGCTCAAGCGGGAGTTCCCCGGAAATCCGAAACGGTCAGGCACGCTACCCGGCTCGCTTCTTAAACAGGAAAAGGAAGTGAAAGCCATCGCTTGAAAGGCGAAGGCTCTGGTAACGGGCTGTAAGCCCTGTTCCGGCCGAAGGCCGGCAAAATGATTCCCGCACCAAGCGGGCTTCAAGAAGTAGATGGGCTTAACCATCTACTTTGAAGTCTTCGTCTCCATCGGTGTTTTGTTCCGCGATGTATTTTGCGATGACATCGTCCGTCACGTTACCGGAACTGCAACAGAAATACCCGCGCGCCCAAAGGTGCCGACCCCAGAACTGTTTCTTCAGATGCGGAAACTCAGCCAGCAGGTGATGCGCCGTCCTGCCTTTCAGCCACTGCATCAGCCGACTGATCGTCACCTGCGGCGGCAGCGAGATCAGCAAATGCACGTGGTCCTTGGATACGTGTCCTTTCATGATCGATACCTCATGCTGGCCGCAGATGTCCCGGATCAGATCTCGCGCCCGTATCGCTACCTCGCCCTGCAGCGCCGGTCTTCGATACTTCGTGATCCACACCAGATGCAAATGGATTTCAAATACAGTGTGCGCGCCCCGCCGGTATTCCATCCCCAAAGCTTATCCGGCGCGCACGCGCTAAAGCCGTCGCCTAAAGGCGAGGGTTTTAACCCTCCCAGTCAGAGACAATGATTGAAGCCGCGCTCGCTGGGAGCCAGGGCCGCATATCTGGGCCATCAGGCGCGGCTGCCAGATTAGGTCTGCCGTCGCGCACACTCGATTCCAAAATTAAGCGTTTGAAAATTAACGTCTACCGGTTCAGAACGCCACGCTAGGCAATGAATATGGCGCGGTTTCTCCCAGGCACTATATTCGCCGGTGCGCGATCACGGAATGGAGGCAAGGCCGGATGCAGTATTCGGTAGTCGTGCTGGGCGCGACGGGCAACGTAGGCGGACGCATCGTGCAGCTGCTGATCAAAACCCCGCTGTGCAAGAAACTTGTCGTCATCACGCGCCGCAAGACGGACGTCTTCGCGGCCCCCAAGGTCTTCAACGTGGTTGTCAACATGGACCGACTCGAAGAGGAGGTTGCGCCCTACGCCCAGGGAGTTCACGTCGCCCTCGCTGCGTTCGGCGCTGGCAAGGGCAGCGCGAAGATGCCCGAGGAGGAGGTGCGCAAGATTGAAATCGCCTACCCGGAGGCCTTTTACCGCGCCGCTAAGGCTGGAGGCGCTCGTGTGTGCGGGGTCATGACAGCAGCGGGCGCGAACCCCGAAAGCGGAATGAAGTACGCGAAGATCATTGGCGAGAAGGAAAAGGCCGTCGAGTCCGTCAAGTTCGACTTCCTGGGGATCTACCGTCCTGCCATCATTCTCGGCAACGCCAATACGCCGAGCGTTCTTAACTACCTCATGCCACTCCTGCACTGGGCCATGCCGTCCAGGTATCACTCGATCCACAAGAACGACCTGGCTCGCGCGATGGTGGCGCAGTCGGAGCAGGCGTTCCTCGCAATGGCGCAGGGAAACGCTCCCAAGGGCACAACCGTGAAGATCCTGGAGTACAAGGACATGGAGCCCTTCTTCATCAAGGGCGAGCGCGACGAGCCTTGAACAGCAGCAAACCGCTTGCGTTGGATTGAAGTGTGGCGGTGTTTGGTTACCGGAGACGTCTCGCATCGTTGTCGCGACTGCACGAAAATGATCAGCGCAGAGGAAGGTATTCCGGGGCATTGTATACTTGGCCGATGTCGCCGGAGCAGGAGCAACTCCTGTGTGACGCGCTCGTGAATCTTGGTCCGGTGGAGACTGAGCAGGGCCTGCACGCTGAGGGCGTCCGTAAAATCCAAGAGGTCCTGCATTGCACCCTTGCCGACGCACGGACTACGCTCCGAGAGTTGCGCGTGCGCAAGCGCATCGAGGAAACGGCCATACCTATCGAGCAGCTTGACCAGCCGCACTTCCGGTGGGTACAGCCGTCAGCATAACGAACATACCTGCGCGCCGCGTTCTGCCAACGCCAACGTGATTGCCTCGCCGATGCCTTGGCCGGCGCCGGTGACCAGGGCCACCCGTCCCTCGTGTGTTCTGATCGACATTTTCATGTTTCCCCCCAAATCAACATTCGCGAGCCGCCTTGAGAGCCGCCGCCCACCAAGTTAGGTCGTCGATCATGGCGTTGGCTTGCTTGTCCGGTTCGGCGAGGCCCTTCTCTACGTCCCCACGCTGAAAATGTGCCCAAAGCGTCGCGACGGGAATGTGAACAGATGATCGAATCGGTGCCACTTGAATCTCGATTGCCGTCTCGCGAAGCTGCTGTACGGCTCGGGCGCCCAGGGCGGCGCCGTAGCTCACAAACGCGGCTTTGCGGTTCCACTCCAGATAGACCCAATCGATCGCGTTTTTCAGCACTGCGGAGGGGCCGTAGTTATATTCAGGCGTGACGAATACAAAAGCGTCCGACGCCGCGATTTGGGCAGTCCACTTCTTAACGACATCGTGTTCGTATGGCGGCCCGCCCGGCATTTCCTGATGGATGATACCGCTGCCCGCAATCATCCATTGCACATCACCAGAAGCGATGGATCCCGCGGTTGCCCAAGCTGTCTCCGTGCTCAACCGTTCCCGCCAGCACGTACGTAATGGTTTCAATTCCGCGATGCGGATGCCATGGAAACCCTGCAAGGTGATCGGTTGGGCACGTCGTTCCGAAAGTCGTCGAGCAGCAGGAATCGATCAAACTGAGACGTATCGCCGAACCGAAACTTGCGGCGCAGATGCACGCCTGCGCCTTCGAGCGTTGGTTTGGATTTGATCAGGCGCTTGACGGGGCGTATAGTATAGACATTTTGTTCTCCAGTATCCGGGTCGGGGTTAGAAGAGCGACAGTTCGCGGGCCTTCAGCTCACCGTGATTTCCACTGAGGCATCCAGCCCCAGATCGTTGGGAACGCTGAGTTGCTTGTGAGATACGGACTCTTGAGCAGCGTTCATATTGCCTTCCTTCCCTTTATTTCGATTAAGTCTGATTAGGCGGGATGAATCATGTCCCGGGCATAAGCGAGTCCCATGCCATAGCCACCGCCGTTCGCCTCGACGATCACGCGGGCTGCCTCGTACGTTTCGTGCCGCGTCCAGTCACGTTGAAACTCCAGCAGGACCTGGATCCAGCTGGTGAGGCGCGCACCCGCAGCTTCCATGCGTCGAAGTGCCAGTTCGTGGCCGGGCAGGGTAAGACCTCCGCAGGCGTCTGCCACCACGAACACCTCGAAGCCGCCCTTCAAGGCGCAGAGTACCGGAAAGGTAACGCAGGCTTCCGTCAGGAACCCGGCGACAATGAGTGTTTTTCTTTTCGTGGCCAAAACCGCGCCCCGAGCGGCTTCATCTTCCCAGACGTTCATGTTTCGACGCTCAATCGCCTTGACGCCCTTCAGTACTGCCTGCAAGCCCGGAAGGAGCGGGCCACTGTATACCTTTGACGCCGATGTAGAAACAACTACCGGGACAGAAAACGTTACCGCAGTCCTTGCGAGGGCAATCGCATTGTTGAGTACAGCCTGCCGCGGGGCTGATTCAACACCAAAGCCGAGCCCTGCCTGAAAATCAACCATCAGGAGCGTGCATTCTTCGGCTGTTATCAAAGCTTCCGTCTCATTCATGACTCGACTCTCTCTCTCCGCGGACGACATTCTCCGCTTATTGTCTGTAATGCGCCGTTGCGTCAATCTGCGAGACCGTTTTTGTCGGCTCCGACGCCTTCCTGGCAAGCATCTGCTGCACGAGCTGCTCGCCCCAGACCATACCCAGCAGCCCCGCCAGTGCGATCAGAGGGGGGGCAGGGCTTCGAACCCGCAGCAGCGCGTAGATCGCTCCGACCACCAAGCCGACAAGAAAAGAAATAAGCATCGGTTTCATAGAACACAAGCCCACTCCGCATTAGGCAAAACGACAATTCTGAATCCCGAGTTTTTCGCGGCCCTCGTCCTCACCAGGTTCAAGCATTCTTGCCTTGAGGGACGACCTCAGGCTGGCCACCGCTCCCCGCAATAAAGAGCAGGCCACCCCATATGGCGACGTTCTTCGAGAAGTTGATAAGCTGGCCCATAAAAGCGGGTGTTCCGGCAGAGAGCCAAAAAGAGTGGGAAATGAGTGTCGCCGGCACGAGAAACGCGAAGAGCGCCAAGGCTGCCAGGCGCGGGAAGACTCCCCAAATGAGCCCCAGCCCTGCCAGGAGTTCCACAGCGCGTCCAGCCCACATCATCGCGGGAACAAGGCTGGGCGGAGCGCCCCGCTCCACCATCTCGTGCGCCGGAATAGATTGGTCGATAATGCCAAGGGCATTCAGAATAAACACGACCGACATCAGCACTCGACCCAGCACCAGAAGATAAACAGCGAATCGTTTCATTTTGCTCCTCAAAATTTGTAACCGAGCCAAAGTTCGGTGTATTTCAGATTGCGGCCAGGGGAGGCGTCTTTCAGGAATTGACCCGCGAAGAAGACTCCGTAGTCGGCCTGCACCCACATATGGCGATCGACTTGCCACCGGGCCTCAACACCGGGCCGATAACCCACGAACCGCACCGTACTTCCGTTGGACGGGACCAGAAGAAAACCCGGGACTGCGTAAACCCCGTCATTCAGGTTTTCCCGCCATTGAACAACCAGATCCGTCGAAACCGTGACACCCTTCGGCAGCGTCGCCTGGATCCGCGGATGAACGTCAATAAAGTTGACGGGTCCCGGCCCTGTGTCTGCGAGCACGCCAAAATAATTTCCAAGCGGAAACACTGGATAGAATGTTCCCAAAGTGTGGCTTCGAGGATCGTCTCCGCTGGAGATATCCGCCTTGACGCTGAATCGCGGTTTTAGCGGCAGGCCTGTCAGGCTGTAGCCGGTATCGGAGGCCAGCGTCCACGCGTGGATGTTGTCTGAACCAAAACTTCCAAACTGAAAAACGCCTTCATAGTCGAAATCGAGGCCGGATTCCTTCGTCGCGACAGGTCTCCACAGTCTTGCACCGACGCTGTGACGAAGCTCGGTTGCCGTACCGCGCTCGAAGGTTGCAGCCTTTCGATCCTCGCCAAGATAATACGAATCGAAGCCGACTTGCCGACGCCGGGGACGGGTAGCATAGATGCCCCAGAACTCCGTGTGAGGATCGGGAATGTTATCGAAGAAACCGGGCTTATCCAGATCCGGCCTGACCGCGAACGCGTCAATCTTCCACGCACCAGCCTTGCTTCTGACCTTCGCGCCGTCGAAGCTCTGGCGCACGGTCGGCCCCTCTCTGACGGAAACAAGCCGGCCGGATCCGTAGTTTAGTTCCTGTCTTCCCAGACGCAGAACGATCCAGTTTTTCCCGCTGTCGGTCCCCACCTCGAGGAAAGCTGCTTCAAGATCGAGCTTCTTCTCGTCAATGGGCCGCGGACCGCCAGTTCGATAAGACTCCAACCCGCTCTTCAACTGGACGAAGATGCGGTAGCGTTTTCCCAGATGCCAGTCCGAGTGCAGCATGTACCGTTGCAGAAGGAATTTATTCGTATACCCCTGCTTGCCGAAGTTGTCATTAACGACCTGTTCCAGCACCTCCCGGATTTCGCCTCCCAGGGTGACGTACCAGCCATTCCTGCCGAGCGGAAGATACTTGATCGGATCAAGATAGTCCCGGCGCAACGCCGGGTTCGCGAGCCAGCTCCAGTCTTCGTTCTCTCTGAGAAGACTGTAGGTCCTTGCCGGAACCGCCGGATCGCTGTTATCGATCTGGCAGTACGCGAGCATCGGAAGGAACCAAATCGCTGTCAAGACGAACGGGCTGCGCATGGACTTACCGCCCCGGTTTCTGAAGCGAGTGTATTTCCGCGATGTAGCCGCCGGGAAACTGCACCAGAGCTTCGCTCCGCCCGTCGGATGAGTATGGGCCGCTCAGAACCGAGACTCCCGCGGCCTTCGCTTTCGCAATGGTTTCGTCGAGGTTGGAAACCTCGTAACCCGTGATTTCGCGACCATACGGATACGGAAGGTGGCCGTCGGTCACGAAAACTGTGAGCAATCCGAAGCCGGACTTAATACGAATCCGGCGAAACGTTTCGGAGTTGCGCCCGATCTCGATTCCAGGCGCAGCGTCAACGTCGGATACTAACTGACCGTGCGAGAAATCGAGGAACGACTTCACAAACTGCGCGGATCGCTCCGGTGAGACGTAAACACGGTTTTCAGGGATGGTCTTCAAGGGAGGATACGAAGGCGCGGTGGTGTGCCAGTAAAGTTGCATATCCACGCCACCGGGCCACTGTATGACTGCATCCCGGCCGACCGGATCGTTGAACGAGCTAACCCTGATATCGGCCCCGTCGGCGCGCGCGGACCCTATTGCGGCGTCGAGATCTGTGACCAGGTAGCCGGTGCGTTCCGCACCGAACGGGTATGGTACCGGCGTTTTGAATCCGAACACCGACACGGTTCCCACTGGCATCAGCACAAGTTGCGACATAGTACTGCTGGGAGTCGGGGTTACTGTGAAGACCCCTTGCTTTGTCGCCGTGCCACCGAAGGTCGCAATGAGACTGGCGACGAATTTATCGAAGTTCTCCGGCGCCACGTAGACGTGAGTGGTGTCGTATTGAGGCCCTACGGCGAAGTCGGGTGCCGAGGCACTGACCGCGATCGCGGCTGTCAACAGAAGTGATGCAAGCAACCCGAACAATCCTCGTTTTCGCATTTCGAAGATCTCCTTTTTTCCTAGAATGCCCAGCAGAGACAGCCGAAACCAACACTGGACTCGCTGTGCTTACACCGACGGGCATGAACATGCGTTGGGGTGCTGGTTCGATGAACCGCCGTGGCTGTTGTCTGTTTGGCATACCCTCCATAAGCGGCCACAGGGGACCACTCGGGTAATACCGGCAAAGCCCGCGGAGCAAGATCTTCAAACTCTTCAGCTCCATACACTGGCACACCGCCAACGATAGTCAGCACAGATTCGAGTTGCTTGATCTCTTCATCGGGTACAGAAAAATAGTCTGAAGAAAGCACCGCGACATCAGCCAGTTGCCCCGGTAGCATTGCTCCTTTACTCCCCTGTTCTGTCGAAAACCAACTGCTCCCGACCGTCCAGAGCCGCAAGGCCTCCATGCGGTCGAGACGATTATTGTCGTCATACATCGACAACCCACCCATGGTCTTCCCCGTAACCAGCCAGTACAGACACACAAAAGGGTTGTAGCTGGCAACGCGCGTGGCGTCGGTACCCGCGCCTACAGGCAGCCCCGTACTTAGCATCTCGCGAATCGGCGGAGTGCGCTTTACCGCCTTCGCCCCGTAACGGTCGCGAAAATATTCGCCCTGGAAGGCCACCCGATTCTGAATGGCGATCCCTCCACCGAGTGCCGCGATCCGATCCATGTTTCGCTGCGAAATGGTTTCCGCGTGATCGATGAACCAGTGCAGGCCCTTGAAGGGCACGTCCCGGTTCACGTCTTCATAGACATCCAGTGCTCGCGAGATCGTTTCGTCATACGTCGCGTGGAGCCGAAAGGGCCAGCGATGTTCGGCCAGCATTCTGACCACAGGCTTCAGCTCCTGCTCCATTGACGCTGTAAGCTCCGGCCGTGGCTCGAGAAAGTCTTCAAAGTCCGCGGCTGAGAACACGAGCATTTCACCCGCGCCATTGTGGCGCAGATAATCATCGCCCTGGCGCGCCTTGATGGTCCCGGTCCAGTGCTCGAAGTCAGCCAGTTCGCCTTTCGGCTTCTGCGTAAAAAGGTTATAAGCGATTCGGACGCTCATCTCGCCTCTGTCATGAAGTTTGTTAATAACTTGATAGTCTTCGGGATAATTCTGGGATCCTCCGCCGGCGTCAATCGCGCTCGTAATTCCGAGCCGGTTCAGTTCCCGCATAAAATGGCGGCTGGAGTTGCTCTGATACTCAGGCGGCAATTTCGGCCCTTTAGCGAGGGCGGAATAGAGAAGCATGGCGTTCGGCTTTGCGATGAGAACGCCCGTCGGATTCCCGACACCATCGAACTCGATCTGTCCACCGGGAGGCGTCGGTGTCCGAGATGTATATCCGAGTGCTCGCAGGGCTGCCCGGTTGAGCAACACACGATCATAGAGGTGAAGAACGAACACGGGGGTATCGGGTGCTGCGCGATTCAGTTCCTCGATTGTCGGCATGCGGCGTTCGGCAAATTGAAACTCCGACCATCCACCTACCACCCGCACCCACTGTCCGGGTGGCGTTCGCTGTGCCTGTTCACGCAGCATTCGCAAACCGTCGGCCAACGACGGAACGCCGTCCCATCGAAGCTCCAGATTGTAATTGAGGCCTCCGCGGATAAGGTGCAGGTGTGAGTCGTTTAGACCTGGACTCACCGTCCGCTTGTGGAGGTCTATCACTTTCGTGCCCGCATCGCGATAAACCATCACCTCGCGATCGCTTCCGACGGCAATGAACCTGCCGTCGCGAATGGCGGCCGCCTGAGCGAAAGATCGCCTGTCATCCTGAGTGGCTAGTTTTCCGTTATAGATAATTACGTCGGCGTTGTTGTTGGTCATTTGATTCTCCTGGCCTGAGTAGGGTGGTTCGGGATGAACTGGCACCGCTGAAGCCGGCACATCCCGAACGGGAGGATGCTACACGTGCGCTAAGGCAGCGTCCGGGGCGACGTATTCGGGGTATGTGCTGAGAGGCATACCGTGGACCATCGTTCGCGCGTACTCCACGCCGGCACCATAGGCGCCGAAATGGTTCTTCACGATGTCCATCACTGCATCGTAGGTGTCCTTGTGTGCCCAGTCCCGCTGCCATTCGAGCATTACCGTGAGAGCCATCACAGGCTTCGCTCCAGCCTGAATCACGCGCTGCATGGCGTTCTCATGAGCCATTTGATTCACATCGCCGCAGCAGTCTTCCACAACGTAGATCTCATAGCCGTCGTAGATGGCTTGGATACTGGGTAGAGCGACGCACGTCTCGGTCCACAAACCCGCCAGGACGATCTTCTTCTTCCCTGTTTTCTCGATTGCGGCGACAAAATTCTTGTCGTCCCAAGCATTCATGGATGAGCGTTCGATGGGCGTTCTTCCCGGGAAAAGCGCCGCCAGTTGCGGCCACATGTATCCGCTGAAGCTCTTCGTTTCAACCGTGCTCAGGATCACAGGGAGGCCGAATACCTGAGCCGCCTTCGCGAATGCCAGGGTGTTATTGATGATCGATTGCCGGTCGGTGCTTGACACGCCGAACAGCATCTGTGGTTGATGATCGATTAGTGCGACAACGCAGTTATCGGGAGTCAGAAGACCTTTTTCACTTCGCTTTGATAGACCGTTTCTTTGAGACATCCGTTATCCTTCCTTTTTTTTGCTTTCTTTCGTGAGATTGCATCAAATAAGGCGAGGAGCGAGCGACCATGCCGTCGCGTGAATTAGCTCGCTTCCGCAACTGCTGCGTTCGGACCAGACATTGAACGGAAACATGGACAGCCACACATCGACCACCCGGCTGCACGTAATTCGTGTACTCTTTGCCAATTGGCCCAGCGTTACCGGGAATGTCCGCAACCAGCCAGGAGTAAGTTGCTCGCGGAAACAGCGGAGCACGTCAACCAAACCGGTCGATTATTCAATCCGGTTTGAATCGCGAGGCACCGCTCTTGGGGCAGGACACCATCGCTCGGTCCCATGATGGTGTCCGCCCGAAGAATCAGTGAAGCTCTTGTCTCCTTAGCCAGTTTTTTTCATTCGCGCAACGGGTTCGCTCTTGACCTGTTTTGATTTCACGAGATCGGCGGAGGACGATCCTTCGAGCGCAAGCCCATAGCCGACTTCCCGCACCACGCGTTCCTTCAACGGCTGGATGAAATGTACGCGGGTGTTGCGACGTGTAACCTCTGGAGCCTTCAGGTACAGTTCGGCCAATTCTCGCGCTCGATTGAGGGCCTGCCCGTTCGGCACAACCTCCGCGACCACTCCCCATTGCTGCGCAGTGCGCGCCGGCAGAGGCTTCGGATCGAGCAGAAACGCCTCGGCACGTCCCGCGCCACCGCGGTAACTCCACGTTGTGAAGATGCCGTCACCCGGCGTAACACCTTGGGCGTAGTGCGCGACATCCTGAAAGGTCGCACCCTCGCCCGCCACAATGACATTGGCGAGCAACGCATAATCGGAGTGCACGTAGGCGCGTCCCTCAATCGCCGCGATCACCGGCACGCGTATGTTGGCGATGTTTTCCAAAACCTGAACACCCTCGTCATGAACTTGGCTCCAGACTTCGGGATCAGAGACTTCGCCGAAAGATGACCACTCGACATCGATGATGAAGTCCCCTCCCGCGCCGGTGACGATGACGATCTTGTTAGCACGGTCCTGTCCGATCCGGTAAAACGCGTCGACAAATTCCGTGTGGCCTTTTGCGTTCATAATGCACGGCCCGCCGTTACTATGGAACTCGACAACCAGGACGCCCTTGGCGTCCCGCGTCAACTTCAGTTGGTGATAGGCCGAGAAATAGTCCGATTGAGCTGTTTGCATGGCATTGTCCTCTCATGATCTGCACTCGGTACAGTCGCAAGCCGTGTGCCAGAAAGCCGCGCCGGGTCACCGCTTGCATCTAAAAGGGTTTGCGCAATGGCAAATCTCGTCGGAATTCGTTACGCGTCGAATCTCTGACGTCAAGGCGGAAAGCTGGCTGACGCGTCGGTGAGTTCGCAGTTCGCTCACGCGTTCAACAATTAAGTTCAGACGAACCGGAAAGGACCGACTCTGAAGGCGTTCGCATGATGCTTGGACCTTGCCGGACACATCAACGCAGAAGGCCGTTTGTCGGCCAATTTTGCTTCCTTGAGCGGACCCGTCCTCTCCTTTGGATTTAGACATCAGCCAAATCGAGACTTTTCACCGCTGTCGCTTCCGTACCGGTGGCGCCCCAGTGAAAGGGGCTGGATCAAGGTACTCCAACTGGCAACCCGGCCAGTTCCGTTTCTTCCGCAAGATTGCGAATGGCGAGGCGTGTCTCGCGCACCATGATGCTGCACCCGAATATCAAGCCACCGACACCCACGGTGCCGGAAAGCAGCCCAAGGATCGCGAGGAAATTGAAAGCGAGGCGCAGGCCGGGAGTGGTAAACGAAGACCCGACGAGCAAAATCAGGGCACCCGCTCCGAACGAACCAACTGACACGTAGAAACATATGAGCGCGCGAAGGACAAGGCTGCAGCGCACCCGGAGTTCTTCCAGCTGACGCCGAAACGTCGAAGCAGTCTCTCGATTTGGCGCTAGATTTACCAGTTGCGCTGACACAGTGCGCGTTCTATCCACCACTCTCGCAAGTCGATTGGCCGTTCCCAGGCAAAGTACCGACGACGCGCTCGTCAGGACCCCAGGTGCAACGACGATCGACAAAGCAGCAAACGGATTGTTGCCGAAGTATGGAACTTCCATTACCTGATTCCGCCTTGCTCACGTGGCAGCGTCTGACCCCAACAGGCCCAATCGATGTACCCGCAACTTCGGGAAGTATGGCTCGGCTGTGATTCGGCGCGTCTCACAGCAGCTTTTCAATGGTGATAGGCAGGTCCCGCACCCGCTTTCCCGTAGCGTGATAAACCGCGTTTGCTATCGCCGGCGCGACGGCCACGGAAGTGAGTTCGCCTAAGCCTTTCGCGCCGATCGGGCTTGCTTCACCGTCGAACTCACCCAGGAACAGGACGTCCAGATCCGGAATATCCGCGCAGGTCGGCACGAGATACCCGGAATAGTTGCGGTTTACGAACCGGCCCAAAGTCGGGTCGGTTTCTGATTGTTCGGTCAGGGCATGACCGACACCCCATATAATTCCGCCAATCGCCTGGCTGCGCGCGGTCTTCGGATTGATGACCCGGCCACAGTCGTAAGCGCCAACAAAGCGGTTCAGACGGACGGTCCCAAGGTCGGGGTCAACGCGCACTTCGGCGAACAGCGCAGAGAAACTGAAGGTCGCCTTCGATCCTTCGGGACTGGGGTCGTAATTTCCTTCACCGACCAGTGAGTCGACATCATTGCGCGCAAACAACTCGTCGTAGGAGACCTCCGGATTGCGGTGCGGCGCCACCAGTTTCCCAGACGCGGCCAGCGCGATCGCCTTGTCCCGCACATCCTTCGCGGCCAGCATAACCGAAGCGCCGGCGTTTGCCAGGGTGGCCGACCCGATCGAGGCGTGCGACCTGGGTAACCTCGTGTCGCCAATCCGTACGCTGATCTTCTCGGGCGGTAGCCCCAACGTGTCTGCGGCGATCTGCCGAAATACCGTGTACGTGCCGGTTCCGAGTTCATGCGAGCCGGCCTCGACCAAAGCCGATCCATCGCGCCGCAGCGTAACCCGCGCCTGCGCCGGCCAGCGCCAATGAGTGTAGATCGCCCCTGCCATGCCCTGTCCGATCAGGTAACGGCCATCGCGCATTGACCGCGGCTCGGGCGTCCTTTTCTCCCATCCAAACCGCGCTGCCCCCTCGATCAGACACTTGCGCATTGCGCGCGTAGAAAATGGGCGGCCGCTTTCGGGATCGATCTCTGTATCGTTGAGCAGGCGGACCGTGACCGGATCGACCCCTATTGCATACGCGAGTTCATCCAGGGCGCTTTCGAGCGCGAAATTCCCGAGTGCCTCGTGCGGCGCTCGAAGCGGTGTGGGTGTGTTCCGGTTAACATGGACAATTTTATGATTCGTCGCAATCCCTCCAGTGGCGGCCCAAAGCGACCGGGGACAAAGCGCCGCATATTCGATGTAGTTGTCGAACATCGACGAGGGCGTGATGCTGTCATGGCGGATGCCGTTCAACTTGCCATTGCGATCGGCCCCCAATCTGATTGCCTGGATACTTGCACACTGATGGCCGGTCATCGAGTACATCTGTGCGCGAGTGAGTTGGACATGAACCGCCCGGTTCAAAACCTTCGCCGCCGACGCCGCGATGAGGGTATGAGGCCACACATACGCCTTGCCGCCAAAGCCGCCGCCGAGGAACTGACAGACGACGTTGATCTTCTCCTGGGGAATACCGAGAACCATCGAGACAAGTTCTCTGGTGCCGAAGATGTGCTGCGTAGTTTCGTAGAGTGTCAGCGCTCCATCGGCGTCCCACACCGCAGTCGTTGCGTGTGGCTCCATCTGATTGTGGTGCCGATCCGCGGTAGAGTAGGTCTGCTCGATCTTAACCGGGCTGTCGGCGATGGCCTGTTCAGCGTTCCCAACCGATGACGCCACCGGCCAGAGGAATTGCGGAGGCTCGACTGCCTCCTTCGCGGCCTGGCGACCAAACACGGCTGGGGGCGAACTCTCAAACTTGATCCCGATCAATGTCCCGGCATACGCTGCCTGGTCTCGAGTGCCAGCGACAACCAGCGCTACGGGTTGGTCCGCATAGAGAATTCGGTCGTCCTGCAGAGGGAGGTAGGACTGCCCATGCGGATGCAGGTGGCTCCACGGTTTGGGCGTTGGGTTCATCCGTGGCAGGTTGCGATGAGTGAACACCGCCAGCACCCCCGGAGCCTTTTCAGCTTGCCCGGTATCGATCGAGACCATTCGGCCGTTGGCAATCGTACTCTGCACGATTACGCCATGCACTACGTCGGCGATCGGGAGATCTGCTGTATAGCGCGCGGCGCCAGTGGTTTTCAGGCGGCCCTCGAGTCGGGAGATAGGTTGTCCAATCGCGTTCATAAGCGTGCTCCTGCAGTTTCAAGCGCCCGAAGTGCGACTCGCTGCGCAAGCTCGACTTTGAAGACATTATGTTCGAGCGGCCGGGCCTCGGTGAACGAAGCCGTTATCGCCGCCTTGAGCGCATCGGTGTCGTCAAGCGATACTCCACGCAAGGCAGCTTCGGCGGCCGTGAGACGCCACGGTTTGTGCGCCACGCCGCCCATGGCTATCCGCGCGGAACCAATCAGCCCGCCATCGGCAGTTATCGCTGCCGCAGCGGAAACCAGCGCAAACTCGTACGACTGGCGGTCGCGAAGCTTGAAGTAATGCGAGGCGCGTCCTTCGGCCCGTGCGGGTACCTCTATCGCGATGATGAGATCGCCTCGATCCAGCACGATGTCGCGCTCCGGTGTGTCGCCGGGAAGACGGTGGAATTCCGCAAAAGGAATCGATCGCTGTCCACCGGGACCGCGCACCAGAACGTGGGCGTCCAGAGCTGTCAGCGCAACCGCCAGGTCCGAGGGATGAGTCGCGACGCAGTCGTCGGACCATCCGAAGATGGCATGATTGCGATTGAGCCCGAAACGCGCAGAGCAGCCCGAGCCCGGCCGTCGCTTGTTGCAGGGGAGATCATCCTCGTCCCGGAAGTACGCACAGCGAGTTCGCTGCATGATGTTCCCACCGATGGTGGCCATATTTCGGAGTTGGCCCGAAGCGGCGAACAGGAGGCTCTCGGCGATAACCGGGAAGCGGGACCTTACCTCAAAATGAGCGGCAACATCGCTCATGCGTGCCAGGGCGCCGATGTTCAGCCCGCCGCCGGCTGGCGCATCGATGTAAGACATATCGGGCAACCGATTCAGGTCGAGGAGGCGCTCGGGAAGGGTTGCTCGATCCTTCATCAGACCGATCAGGTCCGTACCGCCCGCGATAAACGCAGCATGTGCGTCCTGCGCATGAGCTGCGATCGCGGCTGAAATGTCGGCCGGCCTCGATAACGTGAATTGATGCATGGTTAACGCCTCCCTGTAACTTCAGCGATGGCGGCGACGATGTTCGGGTAACAGGAGCAGCGGCACAGGTTCCCGCTCATGCGTTCGCGAATCTCAGCTTTCGAAAGATCTGCGATGGTGAATGGTTCTGTGACATCTACCGTTGCGGCGCTCGGCCAGCCCGCCTTCGCCTCTTCGATCATTGCGGCGGCCGACATGATTTGGCCCGATGTACAAAATCCGCACTGAAACCCGTCATGCTCAATGAACATCTCCTGAAGAGGGTGCAGGTCGCCATCGCTTTCCAGCCCTTCAATCGTGGTGACTCTATGGCTGCCGTGCATCGCCGCGAGGCTCATGCATGACAGCATTCGCCGGCCTTCGACATGGACAGTGCACGCTCCGCATTCGCCGCGGTCACAGGACTTCTTGGAACCAGTCAAGCCCAACTCATCACGCAATGCATCGAGGAGCGTGGTGCGCGGCTCGACTCTTAGCGTTCGCGGCGAGCCGTTAACCGTCATACACACGTCCGTGCGTCCGTCACTTTGCGCTTGCGCTGGATATGTCGTCGTCATCTTTCCTGGTTACCTCCCGAAATTCTGAAGCCCGCTACCGTTGCCCAATGGCAAATCGCGTCGGCATTCGTCGCGCGTCGAATCTCTGCCATCCAGGCGGAAACGCTGACTGACACGTAGCGATGCAGCGTCGCGTCACCGCTTGCATCTAAACACCGCGTAGGGAAGCTCAAGTAATGATCGGTGGAGCGTGTTTTCCACATCGTTTACAGGCACTTCCAGAATCCCCGAACAAGCACCACAATCGAATCCAATCAGAATGCACAGTATGAAACAATTGCGAACCATCGGTGAAAGCAACGATAACGCCCGTAACTCCGGCGGAACGGTTGACTGAAGTTCGCCTCGCCATTTGCGTTGGAGTACGGCCGAGCGCACGGTCTCCACCACGAGAGACTCTGCTGAGAAATCCGGTTCCGATCGCTCAATAGCGCTCTCGATCGCCTTCTCCGCGCTTGCGACACTACCAGTGAGAAGGAGAGCAACAGGAAAGGCTTTGTCGAGCATGTCGCCGAGTTGCCGCACGGGACTCATTGGCGAACCACGGTCCTTTCGCCGGGATTGGAGATAGATCCGTCTTGCTCGGTTAGCCAATCCGCGTCGATACCGTTTTGCATTAGGGTGGCGAGAACGCGAGCCGGGCTCCCGAGGTCCACCCAGCCTGACGTTCGATCACGCAGCACCTGCAACCGTGGGGTTACATGGGTCAGTACATCACGCGAAAAGTCCACAGCAGGCAGCAGATGATATGCGGAATCGAGGCTGACATTCGCGATCGCTTGCCTCAGCGAAGTGACGGTCTGGGGAGCCTGGGAACGAAATAGTTCAACGAACGTGGCGGCCCGGCCCACGATGACGAAAGTATTCCAAAGGCATCCGCGGGCAAGAAGTTCGCGAGCGACATGCACAGGCGGCTTTTCCCAGAACTGCTTCACCCTGAATAGTGGTCCCGCCTCGGAATGAAAACGGTCCTGTTCTGGTTCAATCCATCCGTACTCTGCCTCGGGGTAGTTGGCCGCCGCACCGACCAGGACAAGCGAATCGGGATGTTGACGGCCGGCTGCAGCGGCCGATCTAACTGTTGCCCGAAACGAGTCGTCGCATGAATAATAGTGATCGCAAGGAAAGAAGGCGACCATGGCGTCGGCATCGCGTTCCAGAATATTGACGAGAGCCAGGATCATGGCGGTACCGGTGCCGCGGTTCACGGGTTGCACAAGAGACAGCGATTCACCGGCTTCTGTGAGTTGCCCGCGATAGTACCTCTCATGATCGCGCGACAGAACAAAGACCTGGCGGTTGCGAGCGAACAGCGGTTCCAGGCGCGCACGCGTTTGCTCAAAAAGAGTCTTTCGGCCAACGATAGGGCAGAACTGCTTAGGCCGTGAATCGCCACTGATCCTTCGCGTTAAGGCTTGCATGCGCATTCCATCGCCTCCGGCCAGTAATACGCCCCACAGATGATCCGCTTTCGGAAGGGAAACGGCCAAAGAAGCGTGCTGGCTTTGAATCAACAGGGTTGGCATGTACCTCCCGTAAACCTGCCCACCCGTGGTTTGCGTCGTTGCAATAGTGCCTCCTTCAACTGCGGTAACGCGTTATGCGCGCGAGCGCGACGCCGATGTTACGGCGATAAACCGCTGCCAGCTTCTGTGCTGATTCGGTAAGCGGTTCCTCCCAACTAATACGCTTCCACCCCGGGCTCCTTGCACCTTTAGGGTTTGGTCGGAGCATGGGACAGGAGACCCGGTGTGGGCTGTTAACGGTCTCTGGAGCCGCTCGCCTCTTCATGCGCCTGGGTCTGCCGGTCGGACGCGCGAGATCTGGTTCGACCGAGAGCAGTTGCTCGCCACCAACCCTGTTTAATGTCCTGCAACGGGAGCGACAGATTGTGCAATAGCCATGGATTACGGATGTCATAACGCCTGTTCCCCGGAGAATTCGTTGGACGGGAGGTTGCGAGTCGACAGCTTTTACCGATAACAACATCGCGAAAAGTATTTAAGACACTGGTTATGAAACAAGAGCTTTCAGCGATTGCTGGCTTATAAAGATACGTTAGGGGCCACAGCGAGGGATACGACCCTGGCGGATGACTCCGTCTGCATGAGTTCCTCTACGGGAATCCTTACTCTGCGGCTCTGAGTGGGTCGAAAGATGCCGAGCCTTTTCATTTTATATATCAGCGTGGTCCGAGCGAGTCCTAGTCTGACTGCTGCCCCGTCCGGTCCGCCGATCATCCAACCGGATCCTTCTAATGTCTGTAAGATTAAGGTCCGGTCAACGTCTTTAAGTGTCGTCGACTTCGTAGTCGCAGTCACCGTTTCCAGGCGATCCGACGGCCGCAGACCGACCCGAAGCTCTCCTTCCGGCTGCAACCACGCCTTTTCCACAAATAACGTGTCCGAGTCGCAGAGGATCACGGCTCGTTCGATGACATTTTGAAGCTCTCGGATATTGCCGGGCCAATGGTAACTCTCTAGAAGCGTGGCTGTCCGCGATTCTATCTTTCGAATCCTCCTGCCCCCTTTAGCAGCACAGCGTTCGATGAAATACTTTGCGAGCAAAAGAATGTCTTCCGGGCGCTCGCGAAGGGAGGGGACACGGATTGGAAAAACGTTGAGCCGGTAGAACAGATCCAGACGAAACCTCCCAGAACGAACTGCCGATGGCAGATCGCAGTTTGTAGCGGCAACTACACGCACGTCGACTGGAAGGCTTTGCGTGCCTCCAACGCGCTCGAACTCGCGTTCCTGAAGCACCCGCAACAAGGCGACCTGGGTCTCGGCCGGCATCTCACCGATCTCATCGAAAAACATCGTCCCGTGGTTCGCGACTTCGAAGCGCCCGGAATGCCGCTGATTGGCACCGGTGAAGGCGCCCTTCTCATAGCCGAAGAGCTCGGCCGCCATCAGCGAAGGTGGAGTGACAGCGCAATTCATTCTTGTGAATACCGACCGCGATCTACGCGACCTCTTGTGAATCGCGCGAGCGATCAGTTCCTTGCCCGTGCCGCTTTCCCCCGTGATCAGAACGGTGGCATCACTGGTAGCAACTCTCATCACCTGCTCCGTCACGCGGCAGATCGCCTCAGAGGAGCCGACGATCTCCTCGAACATAGATGTCGAGAAAATGTCGTCGTCACAGAGATCGAGCGTTTCTCCAGTGAGGCTTTCAGGCAGAGCCCGGAATTTCAGACTGGATTCAATCAAAACTGCAGCGGCCATAGTTTCGCTCCTTTCATAATGTGTTCGGTTTGCCGTTTTTTGATCAAATACGATCAGAACCTACCCGTATTACTGCGGAGCCCAAGCGGACGCCGACGCTTCGGGCTCGGCTCCTCAAAAGCTCACAGCGGCACCGTACTGTTCATCAGGCGTCGGCGCCCAGCTTGCTCTCCACAAAAATCCCTCTTTTATGCGCTACTTACCGGTTTGTTGTCTGGTGATCCATTCGCGAACGTATGGATCGCAATTCACCAGTGCGATGTCAGATGCTTCGCACCGGGTTAGAAAATCGATGCCGTCTTGACCTGTCAAAGTCATATCTTTCAGGTCGAGAATGATGCGGCGGCCCTTTCCTTCCGCGCTGATGAGTGTTTCCAACTCACCGATATGCTCTGCGTCGATCCGGCCGCTTATCGTAAAAACCACTTCCCCGTTCGCCGACCTGTGAATCCTGAACATTCTGTTCTTCCAAGGAGGACCTTGCCTACGAGATGCAGTTTCAGCACCAACCTAAACTCGCTGAAATCAAACGTGTTACTGGATCGTTTGGTTTACGAACGTCGTAAATTTACGAATGTCGTAAAAATGCTCGTAATGACCTGCGAATCAGCCCGGAGGAGGCTAGCTCTTGGAAAGATGTGTCCCTTTGAAGCGGTTCTTATTGATCTTCAGTGCCTTGATCTTCGATTCGAGAGTAGTCCCGGGAATGCCCAGTCTGGCAGCGGCTCCTGACGGCCCGGAGACTCGCGCGCCGCACTCGCGTAAGGCAGCCTCAATGATGGCCTTCTCTTGTGCAGGACGCCTGTTGAAGAGGCCCGGCCGGATTTCCGGGGCAGTCGAACGTTGCCGGGAAAGCCAACTTCCATCTACTGAAAATATCTCTGTTTCGCTCACAATGACTGACCGCTCGATCACGTTCTGTAATTCTCGAATATTACCGGGCCAGGTGTACGCTTGCAGCAGATCGAGGCTCTTCTTGTCGACCGCGGTAAAACGCCTGCCTGCTTCCCGAGCGTAGCGATTCAGGAAATACCTCACGAGCAAGGGAATGTCCTCTCTTCGTTCCCGCAGAGACGGCATCTCAATGGGAAAGACATTCAGCCGGTAAAACAGGTCGCTTCGGAACATACCCGCGGCGATCGCGGACTCCAGGTCGCGATTGGTGGCGGCGAGCACACGGACATCGGCGCGAATCGTCCCTGTTCCTCCGATGCGCTCAAATTCGTGTTCCTGCAGCACCCGCAATAGAGCAGTCTGGGTTTCAGCCGGCAGTTCTCCGATCTCATCCAGGAAGAGCGTGCCTTTGTCGGCCAGCTCAAAGCGTCCTAGACGACGCTGCGTTGCTCCCGTGAACGCACCCTTTTCATGGCCAAACAATTCCGATGCGATGAGGTCACGCGGAATCGCGGCGCAATTCACACTAACAAATGTGTGAGAGGATCGCCGCGACCGCCGGTGGATGGCGCGCGCAACCAGTTCCTTGCCAGTGCCGGTCTCGCCGGTGATCAGAACGCTGGAGTCGGTCGGCGCGACTTTGGAGATGTGGGAGAGCACCTTTTTCAGGCCCGCCGAACTTCCCACAATCTCTTCGAACATGGATGCTTTGTCGAGATCTTCGCGCAACGAAACATTCTCGTCCTGGAGCCTTTGCTCCGTTGCCTTTCGATCCTCGATATCGGTTCCGGCGACATACCAACGGGTGACGCGTCCGTGTTCATCCCGCAGCGGGTTCCAGCGCCGGAGAAACCAGCGATATTTGCCGTCCTTTCCCAGTAAACGCGATTCGACTTCGTGCGGGAGGCCAGCGGCGAATTTGCTTTGAGCCTCGCGCGTCGCGCGCGCCCAGTCATCCGGATGAAAGAACTTCCGGCGGTCGCAGGTCCGCCACTCATCAGCGGTCAGACCGAGATAATCGAGCGCGGCCTGGTTCACATAGAGCCGCGTGTCAGGATCCGGCCCTAACACGTAAACGTGCTGCGGAGCGACATCCAGAATCTGCCGGAGCTCGTTTTCGCTTTGGCGGATCTTCTCTTCGGCCAGCTCTACCGCGGTAATGTCCGTCCCGGCGCCCACAAATTCGAGGTCGCCTGACGAGGTCAGCACAGCGTGGCCAATCGCGTGGACGTGTTTAACTGCGCCGTCCGGCATCAGCAAACGATGTTTCACATTGAAATCGATCTTTTCATTGATCGCGTGTTCTTGAGCCTGCCGAAGGAAATCTCTGTCGTCGGGATGAACTCGCTGAAATGCCATTTCTACCGTTGGCTTAGCCGTTCGATCGTACTCAAAGATCTTGTAGGTCCCGTCCGACCAGTAGATCTCTCCACTCGAAACATTCCAGCCGAAACTGCCTGTTTGGCAGATCCTCTCGCCCTGAACCAGGAAAGCTTCGCTGCGCAGCAGGTCGGAATAAAGCCCGGCATTTTCCAAAGAAATGGCGACTTGCGAAGCCAGCAGTTCCAGCACGGTAACGCGGTCCGGCGTGAAGACGCCTGGAGTAAGGTTGTTCTCGAGAAAAAGCAGGCCGGCAAGCTTCGATTGGTTGACAATCGGAAGGCAAAGGATGGACTTGGAGTGCTTCTGCCGCACATACTCGTCCTTTGCATACACGCCATCGGCAGAGGCGTCATCCAGTAGCACGGCCTCCAGCGTCCGGATCACGTAATGCAGCGCGGATTGGGGAAGATCGGACGGCGTGACGGCCGCCTGTCTGATGGCAACCTCGATCCTGCCCGAGCCAGCGGTCGCTTCTGCTTCGATTCGCGGCTCGCCGCCCCGCAGCAGGATGACCAGACCTCGCTCGGCTCCTGCATTCTCTACCGCGATTCGTACCAGCTTCTCGATCAGCTTGGGAAGGACCATCTCACTCGAAAGCGCCTGCGAAGCTTTGACTACGGTCTCGATATCCAGCTGGGCGACGGGCTGGCCACTCGTGGCCGAAGAGGTAGCGCTTCGTTCCTCGCGCAGGCGCGGGTAACGTTCCTCGAGTTGCTTCACCTTGCCGAGGGCGCCCCAACGCTCGTAGCAGTTGCGCGCGTTTCGGAGATAGAAATAGCCCGCGGTTTCGATACCGTGCGTCAGGTAGTATTGCGCAACCAGTTCGTGGGCGAGGCCTTCGTTCTGAACGAACCCGTTCTCGCGCGCCAAATGGATAGCACCGTCGTACAGACGCAAGGCATCGGCGTCTCGCTTTTCAAGGCGAGCGATCTCAGCCAATACAAGCATGTGCTTGTGGGCGAACGTGGGCGGGTAGATTTCGGCCCACTCGCGCAGTTGTTCCCGGTGCGTCATAAGGAGTTCGCGCCACGCTTGCCGCTGATCGGTCGACGCAGTCTCATAGAGCGCCGACACTGTTAGCGCGGTGTAATAGAAATAGTCGAACCACGCAAGCAGGCCGACTACAGCTGGAAGCATCGGTTGCGCCTGTTGGCCGGCGGAGAGGGCTGCTGCGTAGTCGCCCGCAAGGAACCGCGCCTTCTGTTTAACGAGCCAGTAAGAGCAGACCATCATGGGCATCCGGTCCCCGGTCAACTGCGCCTCGAACGCCCCCTCGTCGAACCGCCCATCGCTGAACGTGGAGAGACTCATGGTCCGGCCCCGCATGGTCGCGATGAAACGTTGCTGGGTCACGATCGCGTCTTCGAAGTCGCGAAACTTCGCACTGCGGACGAAATCCAGCATCATCTCCGACTCACGCCACACAGCATCGAGCGGATCATTCCGCTGGAGAAGTGCTGCGATGGAATAGTACGGGGCGTAGCAGGCGTAGATACGATTGCCCGTCTCGATCGCTATGCGAAAGGCCGCCCGACTGAAATCGATCACGCTCGCGACCGGCTGGGTCCACCAGGCAGCGATTGCCGCGAATATGTAGACCTTCGCCTGGTGCGCAATAAAGTTGTGCTTCTCGACAAGATCGCATCCGACCTTGGCGAAAGTATAACCCTCACCGTAACGATGAAAGAGCCGCCCGAGGAAAAACCCGAGGCAACCATAAGCGTGCGCGGAACCGCCGCTCACCCCGTGTTGCATGCTGACATTCACCACGCGGCACGCGAGCAGGCAAATCAAATGGAGATCGGTAAAGTAGGCGACGGAGGATAGGTCCGAGGATAAACTCATTGCCGCCTGCAGTTCTGGATCCGTCATCAGCGGCAGGTCGATTAAGCTCTCGACGGGGCGTCCCTCGAGGTTTCGCTGTACCGTTTCATATTCAGCCTCGACCTCTTCCCGGCTTGGGTGCGCCGGCAGGTCGATGCCGAATAGGCGCAGGCACGTGAGCGCGTTGTCTACGGCATGCGAGTATTCCCCCTTTACCGTATACAGCCGGACCTTCAGCTGGTAGACGGTCGCCTGGTCGACTTTGGATGCCGCGCGCACCAACAACTCGGCAATCAGTTGCTCAGCTATGTCCAGGTTGCCGCTTAGAAACTCGCACTCCGCGCGTCCCAGCCATAAACCAAAGGTCAATTCGTACTGGCTGCCCCAGTTCTGCTCGTCAAGAAGAGTGATGCCGGCCGCAAAATACTCGCGCGCCGACGCATGCGCCGCGGACGCTTTAGCCTTAAGCCCTGCTCTCAGGTCGATTGCGGCTACGTGCACCTTCTCATCGCGATCGATCAACAGTGCGGCGCCCCGATTGAAATGGTTTGCGATATCGAACACATGCTCGGCCAGGCCGTCCGCTGTCAAGCCAGGCGCCAGCGCTCGGCCAATCCGAAGGTGTGCCCCCGCGCGCTCGCTTTCGGGGATGAGCGCATACGCCGCCTCTTGAATCCGGTCGTGGAGAAAGGCATACGATCCCTCCAGCCGAAGGACCAGCCCGGCGCGGACAGCTTCCAGAAGCGAAGTGCGAATCTTCTCTTCAGATTGTCCGAAGACCACACTCAGTGTCGCGATCTCGGCGACGTTTCCGAGACAGGCGAGTTGCTGGAGAGCGGTCTGCGTCCTTGCGGACAGTCGTTGAAGTTTCCCCACCATCAGGTCCGCCACGTTGGTGGAGTAGTCCCTGGCGCGAATCCGATCCAAGTCCCAGATCCAGCGAGCTGCATTCCGGTCGAACCGGAGCAGCCCTTCTTCAGCCAGCGCCGAAAGAAACTGGATCGCGAAGAATGGGTTGCCGCCGGTCTTCTCCTGACCAACTGCGTCAGGCGACCGGTATCCCCACTCTCGCAGCGCAGGGAATCGGAGACCAATCGGCCGACGTCATCGGGCTCGAGAGGCGCCAGCACGATTTCTTGCACCCTCGCTCCGTCGTTACGGATCGCGGCCAGTGTCCGCATCAGTGGATGAGACGAACTGACTTCGTTGTCGCGGTAGGCTCCGATCAACAGCACGTGGCGCACGTCCGGGTCGGTAATCAGGCGCTCCAGCAATTCCAGAGTTGCCGTGTCCAGCCATTGCAGATCGTCGAGGAACAACGCCAGGGGATGCTCCGCAGTAGCGAAGGCGCCGAGGAAACGCCGGAACACCAACTGGAAACGGCCCCGTGCTTCTTGCGACGGCAGTTCTGCGACGGGCGGTTGTTTGCCGATTACGAATTCGACTTCGGGTATGAGGTTGACCATCAGTTGGCCATTCGTCCCAACCGCCTCCAGAAGAGCCCGCCGCCAATAGTCCACCTCGGCATCGCTTGCAACCAGGATCTGACGCACTAGCATCTGGAACGCCTGTGCCAGCGTCGCGTATGGTACGTCGCGCTTGTACTGGTCGAACTTGCCGGCGGCGAACAGCCCGCGCGGCGGGACCAGAACCTTGTGGAGTTCGTTCACGACGGAAGATTTGCCGACACCGGAATAACCGGATACCAATACGAGTTCGGCACCGCCCTGCACCACCATCCGATTGAACGCCGCAAGGAGAGCATCGACCTCGCGCTCCCTCCCGTACAGCTTTTCGGGTATCAGCAATCGGTCCGACGAGTCGTCCGTGCCGAGAGGGAATGGATCGATGCGGCCATGCAACTTCCATTCCATCAGGCACCGCCGTAGATCGGCTTCCAGGCCTGCGGCGGTCTGGTACCGCTCCTCTGCATTCTTTGCGAGGAGCCTCATGGTGATGGCGGATAACGGCTCTGGGACCGCACGGCGATCCGCGGGTGCAACCGGCTGACGTGCGATATGGCAGTGGACCAACTCGAGAGGGTCGGCGGCGGCAAACGGGAGTACGCCCGTAAGCATCTGGTACAAGGTGACGCCCAAAGAGTAAAGATCGCTGCGAGTATCTATCGAGCGGTTTATGCGGCCGGTCTGTTCCGGGGACATGTAGGCGAGGGTCCCGGCAATGATCTCGGGCGGCGCGGGCGCCTGGCGTTCGCGTGGCAGTCGGGACGCGATGCCAAAGCCGGTGAGCCATACGTTGCCGGCGTCGTCGAGGAGCACGTTCTCGGGTTTGACGTCTTTGTGGATCAGTCCACGTTGGTGGACGTGGCCGAGCGCCATTGTCAGGTGAATCGCAATGGATAGAAGGCGCTCCATATCGAGAGGCTGCTTCGTGTCCAGTTCCAGAACACGGTCGAGAGGCTCACCGCCAGGATCGGCGAGAACAAGGATTGTCCGTCCGTCGTGAAGCGTGAGCGCCAGAGGCTTGGCTGCCCACGCGGGCTCAAGTTCGGCGGCGAGGGAGTATTCGTGCTCAAGGCGTCGCAGACTCTGGGGCAACGGTTGTTCCGCGGTAGGAGCTACTACCAGGATGGGCGACGGGTTGCCGGGCTCTCGGGCGCGGTAAAGCGTGAATTCCGCGCCTTCACGGATGGTGTCCAAAAGGAACTCAGGAGGTTCTGTCTTGGAGGGTATCCTCGTCGCCACTGCTGCGTCACCTTCAGACCATTTTGACAGAACGAGGCCCGCGCACTCAGATTTGGGATTCGGGTTTGTCTGGGTAGTGCTTCAGCCAGAGCTGGCATGAAATGGTTGATGAAGGTTCGACACGGGAAAGATCAAGTGAATCATTCCAGCCCCAAGTCGTGCGGGGCCTGAAGCGTTGATTGGGGAAACCGACGGGTCAGGCATTGAGCCGCGAAATCAGGAATCCGGAACGCGGACGCGGTTAAGCGCAGCGGAAGGCAGTATGAACCATGGCGTAAATTGCGAGATCTGGGGGCGGTTCTGCGAAGTCGTAGACGCTGCACACGCTGGCAGGCTTTTCCGCACAGAAGCCGGGAGATCTGCGCCGTGCCCAGCGAGAAGGATGCTCTGCCCACCGACTGAAGGAGGGCGAGTTGGTGAGGTTCAGGCCGTCGAGCGCCGCGATTGACTGGACAAAAAATGTGTTGGTGCGGAAGGGGGAACTTGACCCCCCATGCCCTTGCGAGCGCAGCCACCTCAAGGCTGTGCGTCTGCCAATTTCGCCACTTCCGCGCGTCTCAAATACTACCTTGAACAAACTAGTTCAAACCCCTACCTCAAGCTAGTACGCCTGCCCCTCTGCCATGGAAATCGGATCGGGCGCCATCCCGCTCCAGCTTGACGTGACGGATCGGGTTTCGATCGCCGCCGCAGCGGAGCGTGTCCGCGAGCCGTCTTGAGAGCCGCCGGCCACCAGGTTAGGTCGTCGATCATGGCGTTGGGTTGCTTGTTCAGTTCGGCGAGGCCTTTCTCTACGTCCCCGCCCTGAAAGTGTGCCCAAAGCGTCGCAACGGGAAAGCTGCTGTACGGCTCGGGCGCCCAGGGCGGCGCCGTAGCTCACAAACGCAGCGGCTTTGCGGTTCCACTCCGGATAGACCCAATCGATTCGCGTTTTCAGCACTGCGGAGGGGCCGTAGTTGTATTCCGGCGTGACGAATACAAAAGCGTCCGACGCCGCGATTTGGGCAGTCCACTTCTTAACAACATCGTGTTCGTATGGCGGCCGGCCTGGAATTGCTGACGGCAGGGCTGGTCGAAGAAAAGCATTGGGAAGTCGCGGAGATCGAGAACCTGCGCTTCAATCCCTTCTCTCTTTCGAAGCCTGCTGAAGAATCCATCGCGCCGGCTTTTCAGAGAACCGGCCCTGGCGTGTGCTGCCGATGATTACGGGAATCGTCATATTGCTCCTTAAGCTTTGTCACAATCGGGCTCCTTCTCTTCGACTGATGAAACAGACTGGCCAGTCCGATCATGCGGGAGAAGAGTCAAGAAAGACGTAAAGAGCTGCGATCTTTTCATCTCGGACGATGATCACGTCCTCGCCCGTATAAGCTGGCACGCCGCCGCGAGGGCCGGAGCCCCACTTCAGGCGACCCGCATTGTGAAGGGCTTGGGGTGCAGC
>DATAXN010000113.1:0-8054 GCA_036273015.1 Bryobacteraceae bacterium
CTTACGAGTACCGCTCTTGTTGATGTCGATAGCCGGGAATACGCGTTTCTCGATCAGTTTGCGATCGAGATGAATTTCCATATTGCCCGTGCCCTTGAACTCCTCGAAAATCACGTCGTCCATGCGGCTGCCGGTATCGACCAGAGCGGAAGCGATGATGGTCAGCGAGCCGCCTTCCTCAATGTTGCGGGCGGCGCCAAAAAAGCGTTTGGGGCGCTGCAGAGCATTGGAGTCTACACCGCCCGACAGCACTTTGCCCGATGGCGGAACAATTGTGTTGTAAGCGCGGGCCAGACGAGTAATCGAGTCGAGCAGGATGACGACGTCTTTCTTGTGCTCTACCAGCCGTTTCGCCTTTTCGATAACCATTTCCGCGACTTGTACGTGACGCGTGGCCGGCTCGTCGAAGGTCGAACTGATCACTTCGCCGCGAACCGACCTTTGCATATCCGTAACTTCTTCCGGCCGCTCGTCGATCAGCAACACAATCAACGATACTTCCGGGTGGTTCGTGGTGATCGAGTTAGCCAAGCTCTGCAGGAGCATGGTCTTACCGGTACGAGGCGCCGCAACGATCAGGCCGCGCTGCCCTTTGCCGATCGGCGTTACCAGATCCATGACGCGCCCGGAGAAATTGTCGCGCGTGGTCTCCAGCTTAAAACGCCCGTCCGGGTAGAGCGGTGTCAGGTTATCGAAGAAGATTTTGTTGCGGGCTTCTTCGGGCGGCTCAAAGTTGATCGCGTCGACTTTGATCAGAGCGAAGTAGCGCTCGCCTTCCTTGGGCGGCCGAATCTGTCCGGAGACCGTGTCTCCGGTTCGCAGATCGAAGCGCCGGATCTGCGATGGCGAGACGTAAACGTCATCGGGACCAGGCAGGTAGTTGTATTCCGGAGCGCGCAGGAAGCCGAACCCATCCGGCAGGCATTCCAGGACACCTTCTGAGAAAATGAGCCCGCTCTTTTCCGCCTGGGTCTGCAGGATCTTGAAGATCAACTCCTGCTTGCGAAGTCCCGCGGCATTGAGCACGCCCATATCCTTCGCGACCGTGTTCAGGTTCTGGATACTCATGTCCTTGAGTTCCACAAGGTCGAGCGTCGGCGCCGAACCCGGCTTGCCCTGTTGCTGTTTGCGGCGCTGCTGACCGGGATGGCCCTGTGGACCCTGATAATGCGGTCCACCTTGCTGCGGCCCGCGGCCTTGCTGCCCTGGTTGTCCGCCGGCCGGAACGGTATCCGGCGCTGCGCTCTGCGCGCTGTCAGTCGTCTGTTGCGGAGGTGTGACGGTCCCCTCAGTCGGAGCCGCCGGCGCACCGTTTTCCGAACCGGCAACGGGCGGAGCGACCGCCGCGGCTACTGGCTGCGCCTCTGCCGGAGCATCTGTCCTGGGCACATCATTTTTCTCCGCGTGCCGATGCGGGGGACGCTCTCCGCGCTGAGATCGGGCAGCCGGTTTCGCGGTCCCTTCCTCTGTCTTCTCGGCGGAAGCGTCCCGGGCGGGACGTTCCGCCGTCTTCTCCTGAGCTGTCGGCTCCTGAGGCGGCATGTTTTCTACTGTCGTGTTTTCGTTATCGCTTGCCAAATTTCCCTCACTCCGCGGCCTGTGACGGCCGAGAACGGCAGCGGCTCGGCATGTTGCCTGATGGCCTTCAGTCCTCGCTGCTGCTCTGTCTGATTCAGTTTGTCGATCTTGGATGCCACCACGATGTAGGGGTGTTTATTGGCCTCGAGCCACGCTTTCAGATCGAGGTCTTTATCCATCCAGCCGCGCCGTGCGTCCAGGATCAGAAATGAAAGTCTTAAAGTACTTCTCTCCCGTAAATAATGTTCAATGAGCTTCGCCCACTCGCTTTTCGCCGCAAGGGGCACCCGCGCGTATCCATAGCCCGGCAGATCGACGAAATACAAATTGCCGTCTATACGGTAGAAGTTGATCGACTGCGTACGACCCGGTGTATTACTGGTAAACGCCAACCCTCGTTTCCCGGCAAGTGCATTAATCAGGCTGGATTTGCCGACATTGCTTCGACCCAGAAAAGCGACCTCGGGCATCCCGTCGGCGGGGAACTGCTCGGGACTACTGGCACTATTGATGAATTCCGCTACCAATTTTACTACACCGGAAGGGTGGGTGGGTGCAAGAGGATTGTAAACGCCAGTATAGCGCGGATCGGGCAAGCCAGACCCGAAGGTGCGGTAAAGGCTATTGCAGGACCGTTTCGTCGTCGTCAAAACCGTAATGGTCGCGGAGGCGGCGAAGTTCGTCGCGGGCTTTCAAGTCTTCTACCGAGTATTTACGAGCAGCCAGGTAGTCGCCACTGGCGATCGCCTGGGTCATGCGCTTCAGATTCAGATCGACACGTTGTTGTGCTTCGGCGACGGCGCCGAAGAGCTGAGTGCGCGAGGCGCCTGCGATTTGGACCCTGGGCCGAGCTGAGAAGCGGTCGATCCAATGTCGCACCGCGGAGACGACCGCGGCAGATAATTCGACGATCAGGAACCAGAGCCAGACGGCGTGTCCGCGTGACCTTTGTTCGGCGGCGGCCTCGGCGAAGACGGCGAGGACTTCGGATCCGAACAGATCGCGATACTCGCGTGGATGGAGCCGAAGAAACAGGGCGTAAATTCGCTTCATGATCTCGCTTCTCGATCAGGCCTCACTCGCTCTGAGACGGGCTGCCGCCGCACGAGTCAATTGCTTCATACGGTCCAGTTCGCCCTGCAGTTGTCTGCGGCCGGACGCCGTCAGGCGATAAGCCTGCTTTTCTCTCGATGTATCTTCCTGGTCGAAACGTTCGATCCAGGCATCGTCAAGCAATCTTCGAAGAGCCCCGTACAAGGTACCGGTGCTCAGACGAACCCGGCCATTACTGAGAGCCTCCGTGTCTTTCATCAGCGCATAACCGTGGCGAGGCTGACCTGCGAGACTCAGCAGGATCAGCAGAACCGGTTCGGTCAGCGGCTTAATATCCACGTCATGCCGATCTATGACATGTCGCATAACGACATATTAAACCTTGTGTTTAGGCATTGTCAATCAGGAGAAAGTCGGCAACTGCACGATATCGTCCAGGGGTACAGGCTCCAAAGGCAGACCTGCTTTTTTCCACGCCCGAAGTCCGCCGGCGATCACCGACACCTTGTAGCCCTGTTCCTTCAGAACGTGCGCCACCCGGACGCTCGTTGCCTCCCGAACGCAGGTGCAGTAAAGAACGATTTCCTTATCCTTCGGAACCTGTAGAACCTCTTGATTCAGCGCATTCGGCTCCAGGCGTTTCGATCCCTGAATCCGCATCGTCTCTTTCTCGTAGTAGCCGTGGCTGCGTACGTCAAACACAACCATGCCCGACAGCTTCCGCGCCACATCCCCGGCACTGACGGTGGTTATCGGATCGCGTTTTCTCTCCCGAATCACAAGAAATACTCGATAAGCCAAGTAGCCCGCGAAGAGCACCCCGAAGGACCATCCTACATATCCGCCAAAATGCTCGTATCCGCGCGTGATGGATCCGAGAAATCCACTGAACAGATATCCCACGCCCCAGTAAACCAACGTATAAAGGGATGCACCCCAGAGATCGAACTCCAGGAACTGCGGCACACGCATCTTCATACTGCCGGCCAACGGCGCCGCCAGCGCGTTGATCCCAGGCACGAACTTTGCGAACACAAGGGCCATGCGTCCCCGTTTGTAGAAAGTGTCCGCAGAGCGGAGAATGCAGGATTCGGGGCTGATCGAAAGCTGGCACAACAGCCCGAGCAGCCACCAGCCTGTATACCGGCCCAGGACGTACATCAACATGTCGCCGGACAGCATGGCGGAAAGGGCTATGGGGAGCGAGAAACCGGGCCGCATCGGCCCGTTTGCACTGGCGCCGCCGGCGATCAGCAGAACGGGAGCGGCCGGTACCGGTAACCCGATGACCTCAAGGAAAACCGCCGCAAAAAGAATGGCGTACCCGTGCTGCGCAATTGCGGAAACAAGGGTCTCCATCCAAGCCGATATGACCCAGCTGATTAACGGTCCGCCCGTTTAATGGGCTCGATCAATCTCCTGCTGCACCGCGAGTTCGACTCCGGCGGGCGCCAGCGGAAGCGCCACCAACTCGCGTTCCAGCGCAATCCGCAGCACTTCATCCATATGATCCACAAAGTGCAGCTTCATCAGATTGCGAATGTAATCGGGGATATCCGGAATGTCCTTTCGATTGTCCTTCGGGACGATGACTTCGTTGATTCCGTGACGATGCGCCGCCAGCAATTTCTCTTTCAATCCGCCAATCGGGAGAACCTTACCGCGCAGCGTGATTTCGCCGGTCATGGCGATATCGCCGCGCACCGGAATCTTCGTCAGCGCGCTGCAGATCGTGGTCGCAATCGTGATACCCGCGGAAGGTCCATCTTTCGGAATTGCCCCCTCGGGGATATGAAGGTGAACGTCCAGATTGCGGTAGAAATCGCGGTTCAAACCAAGAGTGAGAGCGCGCGACCGGACATAGCTGAATGCGGCCTGCGCCGATTCCTGCATCACGTCGCCCAGCTTGCCGGTTACCGTCAGCTTGCCTTTCCCTTCCATCAGAATGCATTCCGTGGTCAGGATCTGACCGCCCACTTCAGTCCAGGCGAGACCAGTGGTAGCGCCGATTTCGTTGTGCCGGTCAGTAGTCGTGTCGCGGTATTTGGCAGGCCCGAGCATCTCGGCGATCTTATCGGCATTGACCACCACCTTCTCTTTGTGGCCATCCCCCACGATCTTGCGAACCACCTTGCGGGATACGTTGCCGATTTCGCGCTCCAGGTTGCGGACGCCAGACTCGCGAGTGTAGTACTGAATCATGTTCGACAGGCCGTCGTCCTTGAACTCGATCTGCTCACCCGTGAGGCCCGCAGCTTCAGTCTGCTTCCTGACGAGAAAGCGCTTGGCGATTTCCAGCTTCTCAAGTTCCGTATAGCCGGAAAGACGAATGACTTCCGTGCGGTCCTGCAGCGCCGGCGGAATCGTGTGAAGCACATTCGCGGTCGCAATAAAGAAGACCTGCGAGAGATCGTATTCGACGTCCAGATAGTGATCGACGAACATATAGTTTTGCTCGGGATCGAGAACCTCAAGCAAAGCCGAAGACGGGTCGCCGCGAAAATCGGTCGACATCTTGTCGATCTCATCCAGCATGAAGACCGGGTTTTTTGTCCCGGCTTTTTTCATCATCTGGATGATCTGGCCGGGTAACGCCCCGATGTAAGTCCGCCGGTGGCCGCGGATCTCCGCTTCGTCGCGCACGCCGCCCAGGGACATCCGAACAAACTTGCGACCGGTGGCCTTCGCGATCGACATGCCGAGAGAGGTCTTGCCGACGCCCGGAGGCCCGACAAACAGCAGGATGGACCCCTTCGGATTTTTTACCATCCGCCGAACGGCAAGGAATTCGAGAATGCGCTCTTTGATCTTTTCAAGGCCGTAGTGATCGGATTCCAGCACCTCTTCTGCAAACTTGAGTTCCCGGATTTCCTTGGACTTTTTCTTCCACGGCACCGCGAGGAGCCAATCGAGATAGTTACGCGAAACGGTCGACTCAGCCGACATCGGCGGCATGTTCTCAAGCCGCTTCAGTTCCGCCATCGCCTTCTCAAGCCCGTCTTTGGCCATGCCGGACGTCTCGATGCGCTTTTTCAGCTCATCGATTTCGCTCTTCTCTCCGCGGCCCAACTCTTTCTGGATGGCTTTGATCTTCTCGTTGAGGTAGTACTCTTTCTGCGCCTTCTCCATCTGGCGCTTGACGCGGCCCTGTATGGTGCGGTCGACATTGAGCTTCTCGATTTCGATGTCGAGCATCTCCGCCACGCGCGTCAGACGATCGATCGGATCGAAGATTTCGAGCAGCTCCTGCTTCTCTTCGATTGTGAGCTGCAGATTGGCGCCCACGGTGTCCGCAAGTTTGCCTGCATCGTCCACGCGGATGGCGGCCACCATCGTTTCGTAGTTCAGGTTCTGGCTGAGTTTGACGTACTGCTCGAACAGCGACGTCACCCGGCTCGTCAGACCTTCCAGTTGCGGTCCCGCTTCGACCTTAAAGCTGAAGGTACGGACAACGGCGCGGAAGAAGCCTTCGTCGTCGGTCACCGAAACCACTTTGGCTCGTTCGACTCCCTCGACCAGCACTTTGATATTGCCGTCCGGCAGCTTCAGGCTCTGAACGATGTTGACGATACATCCCACGCCGAAGATTTCATTCGCGCTGGGTTCATCGGTTGAAGCATCGTGCTGCGTGGCAAGGAAAATCTTCTTGTCGCCCGCCATGGCGTCTTCCAGTGCGCGCACGCTGGACTCGCGGCCCACCACGAACGGCGTCATCATGTACGGAAAGATGACGACATCCCGAATGGGCATCATCGGCAGCCGTCTGGTATCGGATTTTTCTTTCGAGGTGAGCATCGTTATGGTTCGGTTACAAGACTATTGTACGGTTCAGGCCGATGCGCACCGGAAGAGCGCGATCTAACCCGCTTTTTCGAGAAGCGTGACGCTGATCTTCTGCGTGAGAACCATCTCACGCGTGACCTGAAATTCCTTCACCTTCTTGTATGAAGGCACGAAGTACATCAGATCGAGCATCAGATCTTCGAGAATCATGCGCAGTCCGCGCGCTCCGACCTTACGCTCCAGCGCGAGCGTCGCAATTGCATCCAAAGCGTCGTCCGAGAATCGCAGCCTTACATTTTCGTATTCAAACAGTCTTTGATACTGCTTGATGATGGCGTTCTTCGGCCGGGTCAGAATCTGAATGAGCGCCGACTTGTCCAGATCCTCAAGCGTCGCGACAACCGGCATGCGGCCAATGAATTCCGGAATGAAGCCGTATTTGATCAGGTCGTGCGGCTGCAGCATCCGGAGCAGGTCCACATCGCGCCGGTCGCCGATGCCAACGGTCTTCGCCGGCTCGCTGGCTTTCGCGGCATCTCCCGCCTTACTCACGTCACGGTTGTCATCGGTCATGAAGCCGATGGACTTCCTGCCCACCCGCCTGCTGACGATTTTTTCCAAGCCAACGAAAGCGCCACCGCAGATAAACAGAATGTTCGTGGTGTCGATCGGAGTGAATTCCTGGTGCGGGTGTTTGCGGCCGCCCTGGGGAGGAACGTTCGCTATGGTTCCTTCGAGAATCTTCAGGAGCGCCTGCTGGACTCCCTCGCCCGAAACGTCGCGCGTGATCGATGGGTTCTCATCCTTCCGGCAAATCTTGTCGATCTCATCTATGTAGATGATGCCCTGTTGGCAGCGCTGCACATCTCCGTCGGCCGCCTGCAGGAGTTTCAGGATGATGTTTTCGACGTCTTCGCCGACATACCCGGCTTCAGTAAGCGTGGTGGCGTCGACAATCGCGAAAGGCACGTCCAGAATCTTCGCAAGAGTCTGCGCCATCAATGTTTTGCCCGTGCCCGTGGGACCGATCAGCAAAATGTTCGATTTGGCCAGTTCAATCTCGGAGTTCCGCATCCGGTTCATGTGAATGCGCTTCGAGTGGTTGTAAACGGCGACCGCCAGCTTTCGCTTCGTAGCTTCCTGGCCAATGACGTATTGGTCCAAGAAATCTTTTATTTCCAGCGGTTTGGGGATTTTATGGGGACCGGCGGCGGCGGGTTCGGGTTTGTCATCCTCCAGGATTGAGTTACAAACCGCGATGCATTCATCGCAGATGTACGCGCGCGGGTAATCGCTCGGAGAAGAAATCAGCTTGCCAACGACATCCTGACTCTTATGGCAGAAGGAACATCGCAGTGTATCGTCCGAACCAGCTCGCTTCAACGCGGATCTCCTTCGTCTACTGTGCGATTACGCGGCCCGTTTATCAAGCCGGGAGCACGCTCTCAGATTGACCAGATGTGCTTATTATCGCGCGAGCGAGGCAGAATGCGCAATGTGAGTCTTTTCCAATGCCAGATGAGCCTAAAGGGGCTATCGGTTTCCAATGCCAGATGAGCCTGAAGGGAGGAGCAACGGATGCTGTGGATTGTTAATCAGCATGAAGAACGGGGAGCACCTGAGCCTGGAGCAGATGCGGG
>DATAXN010000114.1:0-20324 GCA_036273015.1 Bryobacteraceae bacterium
GTACATCGGCTCGTGCGTTTGCTCCACGCTTCTTTCAGACCCCGCCTCACGACGACGCCCTTGCGCTTCGCTATGACTTCACCTCCATCAGGTTGTCAAAAGGACTTTCACCTTCGAGCTGTCGAACATGCTCGGCACACAACCAAAAAAGGCAGGCAGCCAGTGGCCACCTGCCCTGAAGGAAAGACAATGGACTTCTCGTTTTACTGCAATGAGCTCGTCGTGCCCTGAATCGGTTGCCCGATCACGTCGCCACTGACGACCATTTCCACCCGGCGATTCTGCTGCCGTCCGGCGGCCGTGTCGTTGGAAGCAACCGGACCATCCTTCCCAAGCCCGACGGCCTGGATGTTGGCGGAGTTAATGCCATTCATAGTCAGGTAATCGCGAACCGCGTCAGCGCGCCGTTGCGAGAGCTTCAGGTTATAGTCGTCCGAACCCACACTGTCTGTATGCCCTTCAACATTCATGTGGAGAGTGGGATAAGTAAGGAGAATACCGGAGACCTTCGCCAGCTTCTCTCTGGCGCCGGGCTTCAAAGAGGCCCGATCGAAGTCAAACAGAACATCCGACAGACTCACGATGAGGCCGCGCGCTGTGTCCCTGGTCTGCAAAATCGAATTCAACTGCTCGCGGAGTTTTTCACGAAGAGCAAGGGTATCCTTTTCCGCGGCCGCGCGGGCGGACTGAGCGGCCGCAGCCTGATCGGCAAGCCGTTTTTGCTCGGCCAGAGCGGCCAGACGAGCCTGTTCGGCATCCTGTTGGGCGCTCAGAGCTTTGGCCGTGGCAATTTCAGCTTCGTGCTTCTGACGTTCGGCGTCAGCGCGTTCCGCATCGGCGGCGGCGCGCAGTCGAGCCTGTTCCGCAGCTTCGGCACTGGCGGCAGCAGCCTGGCGGCGCGCATCTTCTTCGCGGCGTTTGGCGGCGAGATCGGCTTCCTCCCGTTCCTTCGCGATGCTGATCCGGCGTGCGTCTTCCGCCTGCTGGGTTGCTTCGCGCGCTACTGTATCGAGCTCTTTTTGGTTCTTAGCGATATCGAAGCCCTCAGCATTCCGCATGTTGACAGCTACCTTCGCCATCACATCGGGGGCGTAGCGATCAGCGCCCTGCGCTTTCGCGATCGCAATCGCTTCGCGGGCTTCCCTCAACTGCAGGGGAATGCGAAGATCCGAAGTGATCGGAGCCAGAGCTCCCCCTGAAATGTTCATCGTGTATTGCCCGCGTTTCAGCAGCTCATACTTCGCGTCGATGATTTCGAGGGTTCCGGATGTGTCCTTGCGAAGGAAATTTTCCATTACGACGACGTCCGACGGCTGGCTCACCGAGAAATAGGGCTCGGCGGTTACGATCATTCCAAAAGACTGAAGGTCAGTCGTCGCATAAAGGCCTGCGGTTTTGGAATTCGGATCTTTCAGTGTTACTTCTCCCAGCCGTTCCGCGCGGCCTTCGGGCGTGATTGCCCAAAGTACATAGGTCAAATACTCGGAACCGAACTGCGCGGGATTCGAGAGATGGTCGAACTTAAGGGAGACGCGCGTCGCTCCGGTATTTGCCGTTACGCTGGCTTCGCCGCGTGCTTCGGGCATCAGGGCGGTGCCGCGAAAATCAATGTGCGTTGTGCCCTGGCGATTGTGATAATTGACGGCCCTTACCGTTTTCGAAGTAACGTCAACGCGAAAAATGGGTTCGGTGCCATTTGGGTTTGGCGTCACGCCTGTCTGAACAGGGCTCGGCGCCTGTGCAAAGGTCAGCGCCGTGAAAATGAGAGTCAGTCCGGCAAATTTCATGAAAAGGTTCCTCCCGCACACTCGAAGGGAGCAGGTAAATAGCCAATGATTCGGTGGGTTGGTGCGTTCTCGTACGGACTACAACAACTGCATTCCGGAATCGACAAATACGATATTTCCGGTTACTCCCCGGCTGAGGTCGCTTGCCAGGAATACAGCGGTGTCGCCTACTTCACCCGGCTCCGTCGCGTGCCGCAGAGGTGAACGTTCCTTTGTGGCATCCAGCATAGTGGAGAGGTCTTTAACGGCGCGCGCGGAAGCTGTTTTGACTGCGCCGGCGGAAATCGCATTAACCCGGATTTTTTGCGGTCCGAGGTCGCGCGCCAGATAGCGCATCGACGCTTCGAGTGAAGCCTTCGCGACGCCCATGACGTTGTAGCTCGGGATAGCGCGTACCGACCCGATATAGGTCAACGTCATGATTGAGCCACCGTTGGTCATCAAAGGCACAACTGCGCGCGACAGAGCGACCAGAGAATAAGCACTAACGTTCTGCGCGAGCAGGAAGCCGTCCCGCGAAGTGTCGAGGAACAGCCCGCTCAGCTCTTCGCGATTGGCAAACGCCAGACTATGGACCAGGACGTCAATCGGCTTATCCAAACCGCCCAAGCTGGATGTGAGGGCAGCCAATTCTTCCTCCTTTGTTACGTCGCATGGCAGCATCTTCGCGATAGGAAGCGAGCCGGCCATGGACTCGACAGTTTCCCTCTGCTTTTCGTTCAGATACGTCAGGATGATCGTGGCGCCTTCGCGCGCGAACGACTCCGCTATCGCAAATGCAAGACTCCACTTATTCGCAACGCCGGCTATAACGGCGGTTTTTCCCTCAAGCAGTCCGGACATGAATCTTATAGCGTAACTTGACGAAACTCTTGTTCGCTTCGTCGAACCTTGTCGGTCACACCCGTGCCCGCCCCGGCGAGGCAGCATAACGCGTATTCTGGAAGAAAGGAGCGCAGATCATGGCGACAGCAACTCTCGATTGGTCACAATGCCCCGCCGTGGAGAGCGTCCCCGGCAAGCGCAGCGGCGCTTGGGTGTTCCGGGATACGCGGACGCCGGTTTCAGTTGTCTTTGACAATCTGGAAGTGGGAGCCTCGATCAACGAGATTATGGAATGGTTTCATTTGTCGCATGAACAGGTGGTAGCGGTGATCGGGTTCGCGGCGCGGAGCCTTGACGCGCCCCGGGCCTTGCAGCAGCCATCAGCCCACGGGGTCGATGCTCATGCTCTTTGATAACGGCGCCCCTGCCCCGCTCCGGCATGCCCTCAAGGGTCACGTGGTAGTCGAAGCCAGATCCTGCGGACGCCGAGCCCGAATCCGTCCAAGGTTGCTGCCGATCTGCCTAGCGTTGGCTGGCTCGTCCGGTTTAGCGATCGCACAAGTTAACACCGCAGACCTGTTTTCACCTTGCAAAATCTCTCAGCTTTCTGCGATGGAGGACAGCAAAGAAACGGACGGGGTGGAAGGCGGACTTGGCCATCATGCGATAACCATCGCCATTCAAAATCGTTCTACATCGTCCTGCGTCCTGAATGGTATCCCAACGCTCACGTTGTCGTATTTGCCGAATCGTCCCTTCCCGGCGCGCGTTTGCGCAAACTGCGACGATCTGTTCTCAAGGCAGCCCGTAGAGGACGTAGTTCTGGAGCCGATGGGATCGGCATACGTAGTGTTGGGTTACAACATCAACGATGAAGCCGGAACCTGCACTGAAGCCGATCCGAGGTTCGGGCCAACAACTTCATACTCAACAATGGCGCTTGATTTGCGTCTTCCGAACCAGAATGAACCGCTACGAATTGTCCTCCCCTTGTGGCGGAGCTGTGGCACTATCGATATTACGCCTTTCCTTGCGAAGCCCCCGGTGGATGGCGTTCTTCCCGACTACCGGGCGAACCCACAGAAATGATTAGGCAAACGAAGCCTGGATTACCTTACGGTCTTCAGCTTCTTTTCCCACAGCATCCTGTATTTTCGACTGTTTTTCCGGATTCCACATATGCTGGGGAGGAACGGTCTCAAACAAGCTGACGTCGTGTTCTATTATGTAGCGCTTTCGGCGCCGGAATGCCATTCTGGACGCTGCTTAGAGATTCCGTAGACTTCAGGATCCAGTGTCCGACAAAGGAGTTCCGGACTCCTTCTCGCCAATGCTGCCCTCGCTGACGCTGCGAGCTTCGAGGGCCGCATGTCGCCATTTTACATAGACGCGCAATTCGTCTTTGATGCCAAAGAAAGAAGCCTCGTCGGCGGAATTTTTGGGTGATAGCGAGCATCAGCGACGCGTCTCATTGAGGAATCGGCGCAGCTTTCGGCAGGTGGAGTCGAAGGATCTCTGCCGATCTTCGCCGCTCTGATAGAAAAGCGGCCCACCGTACTCGGTCATCTGGAGGAGGACGCGCTCGGCGGGCTTCCTTCTCAGAAATGAATCGCTGTGAAGCTCGCGGATGAACTCTCGGCCGAGAGCCCACGTGTTATCAATGTGTTTCCGGATCATGTTCGGCGACAGATCCGATCCCGCCAGATGTTCCAGGCATGGCCGGAACAGAAGGATTAACTGTTCACCGGGCGGAATATCTTTGAGCGTGGCCAGATGTTCAGGTCGCGGCAATAATGTTCCGATCATGGCGAGGCCGAGTGGCGCAATGTTTCAGGCTTGATGGCTCATAACAGGCCCATGAAATACGGGTTATACCCGCCTCTCGACGATCGGCCAAAACACGGAACATGCAGTTGAAGGCGGTACCGCGGCAGGGTTGAGAGCAGGAACTTTTTTAAGACGAGCTATTTGGCGCAACAACGAAACGCCCCGTCCTCCTCCGCTGCCTGGAAAAGTTGCAGCACGTCGAACTTCACCCTTTCCCCCTGAAAAGAAATACGATTTCGATCAGCAGAATGATCACCACGACCACTTCGAGAAAAAACCCCCGGCCGCGATCGAAACGGTCAACCATGAATTCATAAAGTTCACCGGCCGTCTGCAGCTTTTGATCGACCAGCCGACGGTAGTCGGGCACGCCGACGCGAGCGGCCGCCAGCCGGTACATGCGTGCGTAAAACATATCGCTCAGGAACTTGATCGATGTCTCGATGCGCTCGGCGATTTCAATGACATCGAGCCGAACCGTGTTCAGGCTCTCGGCCTCACCGGCGAGGCCCCAGCGCCGCCACACTCCGGTGCCGCGATCGATGGAGCGATAGACTCCGGCGAGCACGCCGGTCAGCAATTCGTCGTAGTGTCGAAACTCAAGCAATTGCGTATTGGCGTATTCGAGAAGCTGAAACGTGGGTCCCGCCGCGGCTGGATTGTCGAAAACGAAGGCTGCCGACCAGCCAACCACCAGAAGATCGTTCGGATAATACGAAATGCTCGCGGCCAGAATCTCCTGGTACTCCGTTGCGGAGAGCGGTCGAGTCTCACCGCGAACGATTTGCGCAATCTCACGGCCGTGCACCGCCAGCAGATCCGCCGCGTTCCCGGCGGATGACTCCGGTATCACGTTGATGATGACGTAATCTTCGTCAAGCCACACCTGATACGGATTCACCGCGGCCACCCGGGCTCTTTCGAGGCGGGGCTTCAACAGATCCCTTGCGCGTTGTTCCACCAGAGGATCGGACAACACACCCGCCGAATACTCGATTAATTCCGACCAATCGAGTGAAAACCGCTGATCGAATTCGACACTGACTACGCCGTAGTCGTAATATTTCACGCGCGCTTCGAACCGATCGATTTGCAGCGGTTCTACAACGGGAGGCCTCTCGAAACGAACGTAATCGGGCCCTGGACGTACGAAGGAAGGCCCTGGTTCGGGCGTCGAAATATCGAGCGCCGCGCGCAACGCATCCAGTCGAATCTCATCGGCGACATCGAACAGGACAATTTGCCGGATGGATCCATGCATTGCGTCTTAATTCTAGTCGGGGGCCGCGTCGCCGAGGTCTTCGGCGCGGTTTTCAAACTTCGTCATCGCGTGCAGGAACACAAGATCGATCTTTCCGACCGGGCCGTTGCGCTGCTTCGCCAGTATCAGCTCAGCCATGCCGCGCAGATCTTCGCGATCCCGCTTGTAAATCTCCTCACGGAAGATGAAGCCCACGAGGTCAGCATCCTGCTCGATAGAACCCGATTCGCGGAGATCGCTGAGCTGCGGCCGATGATCGCCCACACGGGTTTCAGTCGCGCGGCTCAACTGGGAGAGAACGAGGAACGGACAGCCGAGTTCCTTGGACAGAAGCTTCATGCCTCGTGAAAGCTGACTGACTTCCTGGTTGCGGTTTTCCGTTTTGCCGCGCACGCTCATGAGCTGGAGATAGTCCACAACCACTAATCCCAGCTGTCCGGCCTGCTTCAGCCGGCGCAGCTTGGCGTGCATGTCCATCAGATTGATACCCGCGGTGTCGTCGATATAGATCGGCGCCTCGACCATTTGGTTCGCCGCCCCGCGCAACTTCTGGCGCTCCTGCTCGTTGAGATACCCGGCGCGGAACCGCTGGCTGTCCACGCGCGCCGCCGAACACAACATGCGGGTCAGCAATGATTCCTGCGACATTTCGAGCGAGAAGATCGCCACGGGTTGAAACAGACGGGTGGCGACGTGCCAGCAGATATTCAATGCGAGAGCGGTCTTTCCCATGGAAGGGCGGGCCGCGAGGATGACCAGTTCGCCCGCGTGCAGACCACCCGTCATCTCATCCAGCTTGGTGAAACCCGTGCTGATGCCCTTGATGCGCTTGCTGGGATCGAGGAATGCATTGAGCCCGCCCTCATAGTTCTGGATGACCTGAAGCGGGGTCATCAGCCCTTTTTCGCTGCGCGATTCACCCAGCCTGAGGAGCGTTTCCTCCGCGCCGGAGAGGATCTGCTCGGGATCGTCCTCGGCAATCAGCGCCCGGTTCATCAGTTGCTGCGAAGCGATTGCGATGCGCCGCAGCATGGCCTTATCGCGGATAATCTTTACGTAGCTGTCGAGATTGGAAATGTGCGGCAGCCCGTCGTCCAGCGAAACCAGGTAACTCAGACCATCGATCGATTCGAGTTCGTTGTACCGGAGGAGTTCGTTGGCGACCGTAACCCGGTCGATTTTCTCGCCACGAGTGTGCAGTTCGCTCATGCGCGTGAAAATACGGCGATGCTTTTCGAGCGCGAAATCGTCGTTCGAGACGATACCGGCTATGTCTATGAAGCGGGTGTCATCCAGCAGAATCGATCCGAGAATGAACCGCTCGGCATCGGTGTTGGCCGGGAGACCTTTCTGAAGCGCGACGGCAGACGACGACGCGGAAGACATGGCAGCGGAGTTCAAGTTAGCGCCTTCCTCTGTGCAAGAGCTCTGTGATTATGGAGAAATTGCGGTTTGGCCCCCGGCAAGGCTTTGCTGTTGAGATTCCGGAATCCGGAGTCACAGGATATCCACAACACGGACCTGAGGAATTCCACAGTGCGAAATCCACAAATACATTTTAACTCCGGAATGTTTGATTAGCTGTCAATCAGGTAGTCGTCGATACCAGGATCCGATTGAGTCCTGATATTGGACGACATAACCGTCGAGCAGACCCGGGAATGCGGCGCGAAAAGCCGGAAGGTGGGCCAGCCTGAGATAAATAAAGCGCGGACTGCTGCTTCGCAGGTCTTCCCGAACTCTGGCGAACACGCTGGGAGGTATTACCAACATGTACGTCCCGTATACAGCAGACGCGGATCTGCATCCGGAAAAACGGGAAACTATTGGACTCAACCAGATGAGGGCGGTGTCCGCAGGCGTACAGCGGACTTGTCCGGCCGCATATTGGAGCTGGCGGCGATATTGTGCATAGTGCGGCGGCGCATCCCAACTGCCGCTCCGGGCGGCGACAATCAGCGGGTGAGCGAAGCTCCTGGCCGTCCACAGGGCGACTGCAAGCAACAGAACCGCGATCACCCGACCGGGCAAGGCTCCGCGACGTACGATCCGGCTGATTGCAAAATCCGCGCCCATGCCGGCAAGGAATGCAATCGGTGGCAAAATCAGCAACCAGTGGAACCGCCACCACGACTGGAATTGGAGCAGAATAGCAATCGTCCCAGCGCCCATCCACGACAAAAAAAACGCCACCGCGACCATCGTCGCGCGATTTCGGCGTTCATAGACGGCCCATGCGGCAGGAATCAGGAGAATGAGCAGGCATCGAATCCCTTTCAGAAAATACTCGATGCTCAGCTTCAGCCACGGGATGCGTGTCATCGGATTGACGATGAATTTGGCTTCGTTAGGCGTCCTGATGACGGCATTGATTAAATCGGGCAAGGCGCCGCGCTGGAGAAACCAGAGGATGGTGAGGAAAATCGGTACGGCTGCCGCGGCAAGTAAGATCAGCCATGTGGAAATACGGCGCGATTCGCTTCGACCCGCGAGGAAAAATACAGCCCAGAAGGCGACGCCGAGCAGGCCGTAAAACGGCTTGAGAAGAATCAGCAAACCGGCGGCAAGGCCGGCGATCGCGATACGCCACGGTGATCGTGGAGAGAGCAGCAAAAATGCGGCAATGGAAGCCGGCAGGCAGGCAAGGCCTTCCACATTTCCCAGATCCGACTCATCACTGATTCCGTAATAAAAGAGCACTGCAAGAAATGCGCCGAGCCACGCCGCGCGCAAACCAATACGATCCCGAAGACAGAGGAACGCGATCACGGCGAAACTTACCAGAATTACTAATTCCAGAAGGTGCATCCCCAGATCGGTGAACCCGAAAATGCGGCCGCCCAGAAAGTAAAGGAAAAAGATTCCGGGAGGCTTGAAATCCCAGTAATCACGATAGAGAGTGCCGCCGTCGCGAATAGCCTCGGCGCCTCTGAGAAAGAGAGTCTGGTCGTCGAAAAGCGGCCAATGGATCCTGCACAGTCCAATGGCCGCACACAAGATGCCAAGCAGCACTGCCGCCAGAAATTTATGGAGAACTGAAGGATTCGGCCCGGCATGCGGAAGGCGAGAGCCCCGACCGGTCTGGTGACGCGATGCCGCAGTAAGGGCGTCGGGATGCACGTCAAAGTATAACAGCAGCGACGCTTTTCGCGGAAGAAGCACGCGGAAGAAGCTTGTTACAAATTAAGAAGCTCCACCGCGTAAGAAGCTCCACCGCCGTCGAGAGAAATCCGGACATCAGACAGGAAAAACAGATTCGCGAGACAGTTGATACGGAGCTGGCGAGTCAGATATGAAATCATGACGGTTTGCCTGCTACCGTTTCATAAAGGTGCATTTTAAAGTCGTCGGGATCCTTCGTACCGCGGGTTACTCGGAAGCGTGGCGAATTTCCCGAGGGTGAACAGGCGCTTTGAACTCATGGAAGACGGATGACCTCGAAACCTCAGCTGCATAGAGAAGACAGATTGTATCCGGGTTCTTCTCATCAGAGTTGGTGTGACGGCTTGTTAACCACTGAAAATTGGGTTTCCTGCCCGATCTCCGGTATTGGTGCTGCCCAGTAATGGCAGTAATGAAGGATGCATCCGCCATGCAGAATGCGGGATTTCGGCCTCCGAGTGCTACAAATTACCGAGTCCTCGCCGGCCTTTACCTTTTTCATCTCACCGTTCCCGCGCTGCTGCTTGTCGACATTGTTGGCGCCTCCCTGCGCAAAGCCGTCGGAACCCGCCCGGTCGGCTCTGTTGCCGCTGTCGCCGCAATTTCGGCTTTGTGGCTCGCCGCGGGCATCGGCTGGTTTCTCCTCAGCAGGGACCGGCAGGCATTCTTGCGGCGAATTTTTGCGCCGCTCCTCACGATCTACGCAGTCTATTTTGCGGTTGCAATCCTCGAGATCTTCCTTCGCACGATCGGCTTTACCGCTCCCATTCCTTACGCTCGCCTGCCGCATACCAGAGTGGTCAGCATCGCGGACCCAAAACTGACACCCGGTATAAGCGGCACGAAGGTCTTCAGCACGAACGCTCTGGGCCTGCGCGGACCCATGCCGCCCAGGTTCGGACACGCCTATAAGATCGTGGCGATCGGGGGCAGCACCACTATATGCACCAACCTGGATGATTCCGAGGATTGGCCCCACCTGCTGATGGAGGATATGAATTCAGCGGAGAAAACACAGCGGGTCTGGGTGGGAAATGCCGGCATCTCAGGCAATAATACAATCCATCATCTTGTTTTGATGCAGTGGCTGCCGGGAGTGCTCCCGGTGGATATGATGATCTTCTTAATCGGCGTTAACGACCTGGAATCGAGCCTGGCATTCGAAGGCGCTTCCACGCAGGGTTTCATCGAACAGCAGGCGGGATATCAGGGAGAGTTGCCACCTGGAGAACTATGGAGATCAGTAAAAATTTACCCCTATTATCGGCGCACGAAGCTCTTTCTGTTGATGGAACAGGCGGGCGAAAGGCTGCGGCAACGATTCCGCCGCGGAGACGGTACCCGGGCGACTAAGTTCGACGTCGCGATATCTCCGGGTGATCTGGCGGGCCGTAAGCGCCGCGCCGCCTCCAAAATCGTCCCCCCTCCCGATCTTTCGACAGCGTTGAAAGAATACCATCGCAGAATCGTCGCGATGGCGAACCAGTGCCGCCGTCTTCAGGTGCGTTGCCTGTTCTTAACCCAGCCGACGATTTGGCGGGGCGGTTTGAGTCCTGAGGAACAGAGCCTTCTCTGGCAGGGCTACGCCGGACCATTTCTGATGCCCAGAGGATATCTTTCTCCAGCCGATCTGGAGCAGGCAATGGATTCGTACAACCGCACACTTCTCGATGTCTGCGGGCGATATGGGCTGGAGTGCCTGGACATCGCGCCTCAGATTCCCAAAGACACATCGGCGTTCTTCGACGATATGCATTTCAACGAAGCAGGCTCGCGGCTGGTGGCGCGCATCGTGACGAAACACCTTTTAGCAACCGCGCCGTTCAGCTCAAATACCAGGTAAGACTATTTTCGCGTATAAAGATCCCACCACTCCGTCCTGGCTGTCAGCTTAAATCTCTCAAGAACGGCAGGCACGTAAATCGCATAGAAGCCTTCGAGGCGGCGAATACTCTCCGCGGGATGCCGAGGAATCATTACCACCGTCGCGTCCCCGAAATAAGCGGCAAACGAAGGCCGGTACTTCGCACTGATAGTGTAATTGAACGCCGTGCTGGCGATTCCGCCTTCTGGGGGTTGCCAACCTAACGAATATGGAAACGGATTCTGCATGTCCATCGTCAGGACCTTATCGCCGGAGTTGCAATAACGCCGCAATAAAGCTGTTCCCTCATTCACGTAGGTCGTGTAGGTGGCGCCATTGGAGGCTTTCACGGCCCCCGGGGAATCGTAGAGAATCAAGTCGGATAGTCGCGGCTCAGTGAATCGCACGGAGCTCTCGGCGCGCAGGAGATGAGCTTTTCTTGCAGCCCCGACTGCAAGGCCCTCGAGATCGGACCCGAACCGCGGCAGAAACAGCATCGCGCACAAAAGCAGCAAAGACGCGTGATAAGCCAATTGCCTGTCAGATACTGAAAGCGACCGATTTCTGCCGGCTGCCATCCTTCCGGCAACAAGGAGTGAAAAAACCGCCACAATTGGCATGGTGGGGCCCTGCGCATTGGTTGAAAGCAACGCCAGATCGCAAATGCACACAACCATGGCGCTCAGTGGCAGATGAAACTTCTCCCATCGGGCACGAGTTCCCCAGGAGAGGAACGCGCCCGCCATCGCAGCGATCATAACGAGAATCAAAGACCCGGCGTTGGCTTCGATTTCACGAGGCAGCACCTGAGGGGAAAAATAAACAGAGCGCGCGGCTGCGGCCGCTCGCAGCGCGTAAGCCACAGCGGCGAAGTTGAACCTCAGGTATGCCATGTTTGCCAGTACGACCGCTCCCAGTCCCAATATCAAAGCCGGACCTCGCTTCGCATTACGACGCCAAAAGACCATCGAAACAACAGCAAGCGGAACTGAAGCAAAAAAGAAGCTGGCCTTGAGAAACAGCATGAGGCCGGCCGCCGCTCCCGTCGAAAAACCGCCGAAGCGCTCTTCCCCTTCTTGTTTTGGCCCTTGGGGTAGTTGAAGACATTCCACGAGCACGAGCGCTATCAAGGCATAGCCGTATCGGTTATAAAACATGGCATGCGAGGACGACCGGGGCGACTCACCCAGTGGATAAGGAGAACACACCAGCAAGACTACATAGAGGGCGAAAAGAACGCGAACCACCGGTACCAGCCGATTCCGACCCAAACGATATGCCCAAAGGCCGATCAGAAAGCCGAAAATTGCATTTCCGTAACCGATTCCATTGGGCGATGCGTGGGACACCTTCAGCCCCAGCGCCATGATCTGAAACGAGAAGGGACCCCAGGGACTCCAAAAATCCAGCTGGGGCCGCTGTCCGGCGAGGATTCTCCAACCGTTCTCCAACGCAAGAAAGTCGTCATGCCCGAATATAAGCGTAGGCACAGCTCCAATGAGCGCAGTTACCAGGCAAATGATCACCAGGAGCCCAAGAAACAACAGCCGTAACGGCTGAGGGTTCCAACTTCTCGCAAGTCCATCGAGCGGGATTTGAAGGAAGCGGCGCCAAATCGAGGATTGCTCTTTCGGCGTAAGCTGGGGTACTGCGGCAGAGGGAGAACTCATGGATTTTCACGCGCCAAACTCACGGCTATTTCGCATCCTAACAGAATGCGCCTTTTCCGGTCCTCCGGCACCCTGCTACGATGACGCGGGGAAGCGGAGTTGTCAAAACAGGAACGATTCAGCCGTCAGATCCGCTTCACTCCCTTCGGTCCGGAAGGGCAGGAGCACCTCAGCGGGGCGACTGCGGCGATTGTCGGATGTGGGGCACTGGGAACCGTGCAGGCATCGCTTCTTGCACGCGCCGGGACCGGCACCATTCGCCTGATCGATCGCGATTACGTCGAAGAGAGCAACCTTCAACGCCAACTGCTCTACACCGAGGCTGACGCCCAACAGGGGTTGCCCAAAGCCGAAGCGGCCCGCAGGCGCCTGCTCGAGGCGAATTCCGAAATTCGAATCGAAGCTCACGTATCGGATTTGAATCCCGAGAATATCGGGGAGTTGCTGGCCGGCGCGGACGTGATCCTGGACGGAACCGACAATTTTGAAACGCGGTTTTTGGTGAACGACTACGCGGTCCGAGAGGAGATCGCGTGGATTTATGGCGCCGCTGTCGGCAGTTACGGCATTGCCATGCCGATTGTGCCGACGGCTTTAGGGGACGCGTCAGGCGATTCGCCCTGCTTCCGCTGCATTTATCCGGAGCCGCCTTCCGGAGTTCAACCCACGTGCGAGACGGCGGGCGTTCTGGGAACGGTAACCGGCCTGATCGGCTCTCTTCAGGCAATGGAGGCCATTAAGATCCTCAGCGGCAAGATCGACAGCGTGCGCCGCAAGATTTTTACCGCCGATCTTTGGCATGGGCCGATCCGGGAAACCGACATGCCGCTGCGGGATCGCAATTGCGCCTGCTGCGGCCAACGGAACTTTACCTGGTTGAATGGGCGGCGCGCCCCGGTCAGCTTGTGCGGGCGCAATGCAGTGCAGATCCACGAACTTGGACGACCCATCGATCTCGCCGCGCTCTCCCTCCGGCTTGCAGGCCTTGGCAGCGTACGCAGCAACGAATTCGCACTGCGATTTGCCAACGGCGACCATGAGATCACCGTATTTCCCGATGGCCGCGCCATTATCAAGGGCACGACCGACGTCGGAGTCGCACGCGGAATCTATGCAAAGTACATAGGTAATTGAAAAGCTACCGAGCCGATCAGATTGCCAGAAGTGTCTGGAGATTCGTCAGATGCCGGGGCTCGAAGATCCTGCTCGACCACCTTGTTTCGTCAGAAAATCGAATCCCCACGAAATACCCGTAATCCCGAAACACGCAGTACGACACCTCGCCCGATAACCTGGTGAATTTGCCGGGGCCGTGATCAACCGCGATCGAAATCTCCGTGCCGGGCCGAATACGCTCCTCCACCTGCACGCAGGCTCCTACAGCGGAAATATCCTCCAGAACCGCCTCCAAAGTGCGGGCGTTCACACCTGCCGACCAGTCGACCCTTACCAGGTCCGCACATAAAAAGCGGCTTTCAAAACGCCGTTCCATCATGCGCTACTATCGGCTGGGTTTGGCCACGAGTTTAGTAGTCCGTTCCCTGGGCCAGTGGTAACTGGGTCAGTTCAGGGTCTTCGAACACTAAACTTCTTCGAACAGGTGGCCCATTTTCTCGCGCTTTGTCTCGAGATAGCCGCGCCGCGATTCATGCACGGTGGCGATGCAGGGCACGCGCTCGGCAACAACAATTCCGGCATTTTCGAGGGCATTTACTTTGTCCGGATTATTCGACATGAGGCGCACACTCGGAATTTTCAAATGCCGGAGGATGGCGCCGGGGAGAGAATAATTCCGCAGGTCGCTTTCGAAGCCGAGTTGTTCGTTTGCCTCCACGGTGTCGGCGCCGTGATCCTGCAGCTCATAGGCGCGCAATTTGTTCATCAGGCCGATGCCCCGGCCTTCCTGAAGTTCATAGATGATCAGTCCCCGGCCTTCACCAGAGACTTCCCGAAGTGCGATTTCCAGCTGAGCGCGACAATCGCAGCGCAAACTGTGGAAGACGTCTCCGGTCAGGCACTGTGAGTGAATGCGCAACAAGGGCGGCTGGCCGTCGCTCAGATCTCCCATCTTCAGGACCACCGCTTCCTCCACACGAATTCCGCTTTTGGGGGACGGACCGCGGCCTTCAAAACCGAAGATACGAAACAATCCGTACTCGGTCGGAAAGTCCGCTTCCGCGACTTGGGACAACACCAGCGTTGCAGGATCTTGCATGAATTGGGGGGCCTGAAGCTAACTCCATTATAATGAGCCAGCGCTATTTTCGACGCGCACAACGGAGCTTTCGCCCTGTGCGCTAAAAGGAGATAGGCGCGGATCGCATAGCGTGGAGTCGTATTTCATTACATTGCTGCTCAAGATCGGGGTGTCGGCCTCGATTGCCAGCGTCGGCGTGCGATTCGCCGCCGTCCGGCGCATGCTTCTGCGTGAAGAACGTACGCTCGGCCAGCGAACCCGGCTGGCGCTCTGGTTCGCGGCGATCTTTGCGCCGGGAGTCGTATTTCGGCTGGTGAACAACTCCTATTCGGCCCTCGATCTGGCTCTCGAAGGAAGCTTGCTGGCCGGAGTCACCGGTGGCTACGTTTGCGGATGGTTTGCCGGGATGATAATCGCCATTCCGGAAATGCTGAGGGGCGAATTCCTTGCCCTGCCGTTTCTGGCAGTGGTCGGATTGGGCGGCGGGCTGCTGCGTGACGCCGCGTCCGATAAAGAGGACATCTGGCGGATCTCACCCATTGATGTCAACATAACGAAGATCTTAGGTCACCGCCGTGAAATGCGGAGCGCGCTGTTTCACCTCTTTTTTACTTTTGCGGTCGTCGTAACGGAACTGCTGCGCGTGGTCCTGAAGACCGCCTTTCCCAAAGAGCTGTTCAGCATAGCCCAAATAACCGACCGGCCTCTGCTCCTGGCTGCGGTCTGCGCTTCCACGTATTTCTGCGTCACCCTGCCCCTGAAGGTATGGAACAACACGCGCAACGAAGCCAAGCTGGAAGAACAGGAACGGCTGCTGATTCAGGCGCGGCTGGAAGCACTCGCCAGCCAGATCAATCCGCACTTTCTCTTTAATACGCTTAACTCGGTTTCCTCGCTCATTCGCGTGAACCCCGAGCAGGCACGCGTCATGGTCACGCGGCTATCGCGTATTATGAGGGGACGCCTGCGCAATCAGGAGCATTTCGCGCCCCTCCGGGACGAACTCGCTTTTATCGAGGATTACCTGTCCATCGAGCTGGTGCGGTTCGGCGACAAATTACAGGTTGTGAAACACATCGATCCGGCAACTTTGGATATGCTTGTCCCGAGCATGCTGCTGCAGCCCCTGATCGAAAATTCGATCAAGCACGGCATATCGAGCAAAATCAGCGGCGGCACAGTTACGCTCCGCACCACGCACAACAACGGGAGACTATCGATTGAAGTCGAAGACGACGGCGTGGGAATTCCAGAGGCGGATCTTGCGGGAATTCTCAACAAAGGCATCGGCGTGAGCAACGTCAAGGAAAGGCTGAAGGTTCTTTATAACCAGGATTACCGCATGTTGATCGACAGCCAGCCCGGCCGCGGCACGCGCATCGAAATCGACCTTCCAGGCACGCAGACGCGTCTGGCGGCGGTTTCCTGATGCCGATTTTCACAGCACCCGCGCGAGAGGAAGCCGCAGCCCTCAACGGATTCAGTGGCTTGCCCCGCTCCACGCGCCGCGTTTACGATCTCCTCGCGGGCGTCTACCCGCTATCCACATTCCTGTTTCACGAAAAGGCCCACAAGGTCGCTTTGTCGCTGGCAGGGATCAGCGACGGCATGCGGGTATTGGAAGCTGCCACGGGCTCCGGAGAAATGTTCGATCGTCTGGTGCGGATCAACCCCAAAGGCCTGACTTGCGGATTCGATCTTTCCCCCAACATGGCCGCGCGCACGCAACGGCTCGCCCGCCATCATTTGCCGCATGCAGATGCGTACTGCCAGGCGGTCGACGCGTGCAATATGCCTTTCCGCGATGCATCGTTCGACGCTGTCGTTTGCTGTTATCTGCTGGAACTGCTGGGCGCCGAAGAAATTCTTCGGACACTGGGGGAGATCCACCGGGTATTGCGGCCGAACGGACGCTTTGCGCTGGTGATGATCGGCCAGAACGTACCGGCCTTTAACGCCATGTACAAGGTGGCTGGCGGATTGGCTCCCGCGTTCTGGGGCAGGCAGGTCGAGGCGGCCATTCCGGAAGCGATCGGTTGCTGTGACTTTCAGATCGAGCACGACCGAAAAGTCCAGCAGGGCTTCTACCCCTCCCGTGTGATGATCGCCCGTAAATAGCCGAACTTTGGCCCGCGAAGTGCTCCGGTTCCGCCGGAGGTTCCCATGGCTGACGAAACGAAAAAGTGCGCTCATCCGGCGTGTAGTTGTCCGGCCGCGAAAGGGAGCGATTATTGCAGCACATCGTGCGAAGACGCCGCCGATACAACCGAAATCTCCTGCAACTGCGGCCACCCCGGCTGCGGGCTTTAGCGGCTATCTCCCTGACAGAGCAGCCTGACGTTTGCTTCGGTCGACTCCGTTGTCGAACTTTGCACCCTCTCCGTTGCATTCGGTATAGCCGGTCCGCAGAGCCGGCAGCCGCAAAGCCCAAGTCGGGTGGGCAAGCGAGGGATATTTTGCCAGTGCGAAGAGGGCTCCGCCCAAATCGGCCGGGCTTAGGTCGACTTTTGCCAAGGCGCATCCCGACCAGGCATCGGCGCGCAATTCTTGTGTAGAACCGGCGTTTTTGAATCGTGCCGGGTAAATTTCATCGAGGGCATGGCCGAACTCGTGCGCGATTACGGCGATCACGGCGCCGTCACCATAAGTGTCGTCGATGCTTTGGAAAAACTTCGGGGCGTACACCAGTTTGGCGTCATCTCCGTTTAAGACCAACATGGCATTGGCCGCCGTTGTGTTGCGGAACATGGCGATCTGGGGACACTTCGGCGAACAAATCGATGTGAATGCGGTGTTCAGACGCCGAGCCACTTCCATGGCGTCGGGGGTGGGCCTTTGGTCGGAAGCTGCGTTGTACGCCGATGCGCCCGACCCCAAAGCGCAGATCACTTCCGCGGCTGCGCTCAGAGGCAGGAGCACAGCCAGCAACAAACCGCACGATTTCCTTTTGCATCCCATATTCAGAAATTTCGGCGCGGTCGCCCCATCAATTGACGCAATGCGTCGATACCCTCACCGCTGCCGGTCAGCAGGTCTTCAGGGAACTTTCGGTAGGACAGGATTTCCTTGTAAACCTGCGGCGAGCCGGGCGAGTTCAGGCCGAGACCCGCGATGTACTGCAGGCGCATGTTCATATCGTCGTTGATCTGAACGCCGGTCAGCATCGGCGCAAGATCAGCAGCCCTACCCACATAGGTCGCCATCAATTCGTAGGCTGAGTGGAAGTCTGCGTCAACCAAAGAGGCGGCCACTCCCGCATACGCGGGTTGACTCAAACGCCGCTGCAGATCGTCCACATCAATGGGCGACGTATTGTCGGCGCTGCCCAAGAGCACCAGATCGTATCCGTCACCGTTCAGGTAGTTGCTCCAGACTGTCGCGTTGGGAAAGACGCTGAAGAAAGTCGCGAGCTCGGTTCTCACGGTTTTCTCATCGCTTTCGTAGATCGGCAGCCATTGCGCGGCGACGCCACCCGGGTTCAGGTGGCTCTTCACCATCTCGAAGTACTCCTTCGAGTACAGCGTCGAAGTGCCCTTCACCCAGGGATGGATCGGATCCGTGGTAATGACATCGAATCGATCCGGCGTGGTCAGAATATAGTGCCGGGCATCGTCGTAGACGATATGAGTACGCGGATCGTGCAGGACGTGGTAGTTCTCTTTGGCGAAGAACTCATCGGACGCGGGGGGAATCAAAGGCTCCAATTCGCAAATCGCGATGCTGCCGACTTCGGGATAAGGAACGAAAGATCCCGCGGTAACACCCGCGCCGAACCCGACCACCAGTACCGAACGCGGCGCGGGACGAACCAGGGCAGGAAGGTGTCCCATCATGCGCTGCAGGCGCATGTCGATCAGTACGGACGATGCTTCCGACTTGCCGCTCACGTAGAAGAATTTTTGATCGCCATTCTGAGCGATCACCACCGACGAATTGATTCCCTCACCCACGAACACCGGAGTGCTCTGGACGCCGCCTGACACCTCGATATTCCGCAAAATGGGAGCGATGCGCCGGCCGTAGGCGATTGCCTGCCATGGCATGCTGGAAACAGTTACGGCCAACAGCCCGGCTACAACAACCGCGCCGAGCAGAGCAATTCCGAACTTCGGCGTGGTGATGGCTGTCCGAGACGTTCCACGCACGGCCATGAGCATCGACGCGAGAGCAGCGGCTGTGCCGGCGACTGCAAGCCAGATTAAAAGCCTCTGCGAACTTTGGGTTCCGAAGGCGGGGATCAAGAACAGACTGAACGCCAGCGCGCCGATAATCGAACCTGCGGTATTGGCGGCATAGACCTCACCCGAGAGGCGCGCCGGGTCTTCTCCGTCCGCGGCAGCGGCGGCGAGGGCCAATGGAAAGCTGGCTCCCCACAGTAACGTCGCGGGGAAAATAGCCCGCAGGCAGCGCGCTACATCGAGATCGAAATTGAACCAGGGGCTGATCGAGAGCTGCGGGTCAACCGGCCAATAAGGCAGGACGTAAGCCATCGTCCAGGCCGTCCACGCAATGGCCACGGCAAGCAGAAACTGACAAACCGCCAGCGCGAGACCCGGCTCGCGCACGCGGCGCACAATAAACGAACCTGCGCTGCTCCCGGCGCACAATCCCACCAGAAATACACCAAGGATGATGGAGAACGTGTAAACGGTTGGACCCAGCAGCAGCGAAAGCAGCCGCGTCCATACCACCTCGGCGCCGAGCGCAGTCAACCCGGAAAAGGCGATCGCAGCGTAAATCAGCATCGCGCCGGGCGCACGCTGCGCTTGAGGACGTTCAACGATTTCCGCCCTGATGTGTTTGGTGCGGGCCGCGAGCGCCAAACCAAGCAACGCAACGGCGCAGTTGATTGCGGCAGCAACGTATGTCGCAACAGCCATGTCGAAGACGCGCAGCAGATAGAAGCCGGCCAGTCCGCAACCGACCACCGCACCGGCAATATTCGCGCTGTACAGCAGGCCCAGCCAATGGGATTGGCCGTGCATAGTGCGCTTCGCTTCCACCCAGCGGGCAATGGCCGGATAGGAACCGCCCATCAGCAGCGTCGGCGGCAGCAGACACGCGGCCGCGACGAGCCCGCGCAACACCATTCCCGCCAAACCGGAGGTCGGCCCTGCCACGTAGAGGCGTGCAACGAGAGGAACGCCGAACAGCGCGATGACGCCGAACCCGGCGATTCCCAATTCCAGCCAGGCGTACACGCGGAGAGGATGTTGACGCGCGGAGACCAGCCGCGCAAAAGCGGCGCTGCCCAAACACAATCCGCCCATATAAGCAGCCAGCAGCAATCCCAGCGAGACGGCGGAAGAACCGATCACCAACTGCAGCAACTGGAACCAGACGATTTCGTAGATGAGGGCCGCACAGCCGCTGCCGGCGAGCAACAAGAGCAGCAAGGGAAGGATATTGCCGGAATCCGGCGAAGTCTCCGGCCGGCTCTCAGGGTTGTCGGCCTTCTCGGCTTTTTCCCCTTCGATCCGAACCGCGGAGACTTCGACAGACTTCCGCCGGATTGCCGAGGGACGTCTGGACACTGAATCAATCATTAAACTACAGTCAGCGCCGAACTGGGAAGGCCTCCCGGGATTCGTAGCGTTTTCCAATCTTGAGATGAGCCTGAAGGATGAGGGTAACAAGCGGGATTGATTCTCCTTTCGTTTTTGGATTTGGGAAACAGAAAACGAGCGTGGGAAAGTGGGAATCCTGCTTTTTGGATTTCCACTTTTCCATG
>DATAXN010000115.1:0-4663 GCA_036273015.1 Bryobacteraceae bacterium
ACTGCAGCACCTGCGTGAATAGCTGCGCCAGAACCGGCAGATGCTGCTGGCGGAAGGCGGCAAGGGTGTCAGGATCCGGGTGCTGATCCGCGCAAATGTTAGGGGCGGCGAGAAACGATACCGTTTCGGGCGGCGCGGGGCGGAGCCAGCGGAGCCGGTTCCTGGTGCCCATGGGCGGGGATCGGTAAGGACTCTACAACAGTTTCTAAAACTTCTCTGACGGTACGCTTCTGATTACCTCAAAGGATCTACAGATCCGGGGGGAACCATTTTGCCGAGCCGTTGCTGCAGTTGCCAGCAGTCATTCCAGCCATCGAAGTATCGGCCCGATCAGACATTCTGCTGCCGTCCGGATTGCCAGCGCCGACGCCGCGCCGAATACCATCGCCGCAAGATCCAGACCGACCCGGTCTACGCGGGGGTGGTCAACGACAGCCGGAAGAAATGGCGCGACTCCCATCCGGGCTACCAAAGAGCCTACCGGCAGTCTCATGAAGCCGCCGTCGAACGAAACCGGCAGTTGCAGCAGCAGCGCGACGGCAAGCGCCGCCTTCAGTCTCTTGTAAAGAACAACCTGGCTTTGGATCTCAAACGTTCGCCCGCCGAGGTTTGGCTCGTCGGTCCCGCTGCGCGCGGTCTTGACAGGAACAACCTGGTTTCCTCCCAGTTGTTCATTCTTCAGCCACTTGCCTCTCCGGCAGCCCCGCTCACGGCATCTTGAAAAGAACATCGTTCTGGTTTTCCACCCGTCAGCAGCCCGATAAAGGAGTCTGGCGATGCTCACACCGGACCAGATCGGCGAAATTCATCGGCTCCACTGGGTGGAGAAGTGGTCGTTGCGCAAAATCGCGCAACAGCTGCGGATCGGCCGCCGCACTCTCACGAAGTATCTGGAAACGCCGGCCCAGAAGCCTGCCCGACGCGACCGCGCGAGCAAACTCGATCCATTCAAAGCGGCCATCGCCGAACTGCTTCAGCAGGACCCATCAGCCAATGCGCCCGTCATCGCTCAACGACTGCGTCCACTCGGCTATGACGGCGGCATCACGGTTATCAAGGACTACCTGCGCGCCGTCCGCAAGACCTCAGTGGCGCGGCGGGCGTTTGTGCGCATGGAGCCCGCGCCAGGCGAGCGCTGCGATGTCGATTGGGGCCACTTCGGCGTCATCGTATACAACGGCGCGCCACGCAAACTCTATGCCTTCTGCCTGGTCGAATGCCACAGCCGCAAGATGTTTCTCGAATTTACGCACAGCCAGAGCTTCGAGACCTTCGCCCGGTGTCATATCCATGCCTTTGAGTTCCTGGCGGGCACCAGCCGCGAGATCTGGTACGACAACCTCGCCACGGCAGTCGCCGAGCACGATGGCAATCTTGTCCGCTTCAATCCGCGCTTCCTTGGTTTTGCCCGCGAATATAACTTCGTACCGCGTGCCTGCCACGTTCGCGCGGCTTGGGAGAAGGGTAAAGTGGAACGCGCCATCGGCTATGTGCGGCAGAACTTCTGGCCGTTGCGTTCGTTCACCAGTCTGGCCGACGTGAACGCACAGGCCCGGCAGTGGCTGAAAGAAGTTGCCAACCGCCGTCGGCATCGCGAAACCGGTCAGCCACCCGATGAACGCTTCCAGCCGGAATCGCTGAAACCGCTGCCTGCTATGATTCCGGATTACCGCGACGCTGCGGAAGCACTTGTTCACAAAGACATTCGGATCGCGTTCGACGGCAATCGCTACTGCGTTCCGCCGCGCCTTGTCGGCCGGAAGCTCACCGTCAAAGCCGATGCTTCATCGGTCACCATCTACGACCAGTATCAGGAAGTAGCCCGCTACGCCCGCGCATGGGAACGAGGGCAAACATTCGGCGCGGAGCGCTTTCAGAAAGAACTGTTCGCGCAAATGGCCGCTGCCGACCGGTCTGCGGAACGGCAACGTCTGGTTACTTTGCTCGGCCCGGCTGCACAGGCTTATCTGGAACGGCTTGCCGACACGGACCGTTCAATCGCCCGTCAGGTCCGCGAGATCTTCGCGCTTATTCGTGAATATGGGCCGGAAGCGGTCGCGGCGGCCATCGCGAAGGCCCACGCCGCGCGTGCTTTCGGGGCCGATTACATCGGCAACATCCTCCGTCAGCGGCAGCAACGCCGCGAAGTTCAGCCGCCACTTCGTCTCAAAGATCCGGCGCTGAATGAACTTGTCACCGACCCGCTCTCGCTGGCCGAATACGACGCCTTCATTCTTCATTCCCGAAAGGACCCTCATGAACTCACTTCAACAGAAACTGAACCAGTTGAGCCTGACCTCAATGAGCCACCAGCTGGATCAGGCGATAACTGACGCCGCCGCCAGAAACCTCAGCCTCGCTCAGGCTCTTGAATCTTTGGTGGATCTCGAACTGGAATCCCGCAACAGTCGGTCCATCGAACGCCGCTTCCGTCTGTCGCGTCTGCATGCCCGGCATTCGGTCGACAGCTTTCACTTCAAACACCATAAGAGCCGCACGGAACAGAAAGCCCGAATCCTGCGGCTGCTCGATCTGGAGTTCCTTCAAAACGGGTCCAGCGCAATCTTTATCGGTAATCCCGGTGTTGGCAAGACCTTTCTCGCGAAAATCATCGGCTGGCGCGCCTGTCAGGCGAACCAGCGCGTGCTCTTTACGACGGCCATGGACATGCTGAATCACCTGCTGGCATCCCAGGTCGATCATTCGCTGATTCGCAAGCTCAGAACTTATACCGAACCCACGCTGCTCATCGTTGACGAACTGGGTTACCTGTCGCTCGATCAGCAGACTTCCAACCTCTTTTATCAGGTCATCTCAACTCGCCACAGCCACAAGCGCGCCACGCTGATCACCACCAACACGGCATTTTCCGAATGGGGCAATATCCTTTACAACACCACCATCGCCACAGCGATCGCGGATCGTCTCGTCGAGAACTCCGAGATCTTCCTGCTGGGCGGCGACAGCCTTCGCAAAAGCAACAGAACTCCACATCCGCCGGTCATTGAGTAGCTCGGCCGGCAGCAAGCAGGCGCCGCTCTGAGCGATATTCCGGGCCGGAGGAGTCCGCCGGATAACCTTCAACGGCGCTGCCCATGGGCGCGGGAGCTTTGGCTCCCGCTCTCCGGTTTTATCCCACCATGTTCAACTTCAGCGCCAACCACCTCGTTCTGCTCTCACGAACGGAATGCCGCAACTGTGTTGTGTTCGTCATGAAAGACGATTCGACGCGACGGGTTTACCGGCTGTACGACTTCACAAAATCCCACATCATCACGCCCAACCAATACTACTGCGTGTCCGGGAAGGTCAACAGCGCCGACAAACTCTATCTCGTGCTCGAATCCGTCAGGCCGGATATCAAACACGTGCGGTCTTCCACGGGCTCTTCTGACGGCGCGGGAGGGTCGGCTATCCGCTGAGATCTCCCGCACGAAACAAACTCGAACTGCGGCTGCCCGATCCTCATCCGGCGGCGACCGAGGATGTGTGCCCCTTACCTGCATTCTCTGCCATTGGCACCCACTCAACCCGCCGAAAGTGGTTCCCTTTTATCCCGCCGCTAACACGCGAAGCCCAAGAAGGCCGTCACGCTCGATTTCACGAACCAGCTTGATCTCTTCAGCGAAGCTCCTATAGATGATGCTTCCGCACAGGTTGAGCCAAAACCCACAATATCCCGAGCAGACCATGGCCGAGCACGACCGCCTCAGCAACTTGATTTTGGAACATTGGAGCCGCTACCAGCCCTTGATGCTGGCGGAACTCCGGAGCCAAAACCGGCTGCAGGAGGAGTTGGAAACGACAGCGGAACGCTTCACGGACCTGATGTACGAGTTGGTGTCGGTCAGGAAGGTGGAGTACCACCAGGCCTGGGAGCTGGCGATTCAGGAGTTCCTGCTTCCGGAAGAGTCTTCCTCGACGAGCCCGAAAAGCCCTCCCGAGATTTCCGCATCACAGACGCCCATCAAATTGGCGTGGGCGGAGCGCATGAAAAGGCCAAAGCAAACATCGCGGCCGTCCGGCTCCTGAAATCCATCGAAGCGGAGAACCGCGACGCCACCGACGAGGAAAAATCCGTTCTTTCCCGCTATGTGGGCTGGGGCGGCCTTGCCGGGATCTTCGAGTCGAACTACCGGCGCAGGCCGGAATGGAATAAACCGGCGGAGGAACTGAAACAGCTCCTCACAGACGACGAATTCGAGTCCGCGCGCGCATCGACGCCGAACGCTCACTTCACGTCGCCTATGGTCATTTCCGCGATATGGGACGGCCTGCACCATATGGGCGTGGGCAACGGCGCGGAGATCCTTGAGCCCGCCATGGGCGTGGGCCATTTCCTCGGCCTGCAGCCCGAATCCATGCAGGGGCATCGGACAGGAGTAGAACTCGACTCCATCACCGCGCGCATCGCGAAGAAGCTTTATCCGGATTCCACGATTTTCCAGAAGGGCTTCGAGGAGACGCCGCTTCCGGACAATTACTTCGATGCCACGGTCGGAAATGTTCCGTTCGGCGATTACGCCGTGCACGACCCCGCGATGAAGCACGGCCTCACGCGCGCGATCCATGATTACTTCTTCGCGAAGTCCTTGGAGAAAACACGGCCCGGTGGGGTGATGGCGCTCATCACCAGCCGGTACACGCTGGACAAGCAGGATGA
>DATAXN010000116.1:0-39954 GCA_036273015.1 Bryobacteraceae bacterium
GACCCTTTAAATCCGAAACTCGATTGGTTACACTCTGTCATAGCGAAGGCCGTCCTTTTTTGGCGCTAACTGTTGTGTGGAAACTCAGTTATGCCACAGAAGCCGGCCTTTTGCCTATTCAGCGTGAGAAATGCGGGCTAAGTAAGTATGCTGACACGATAAGCACACTAATCGGTCACCGCCGGAAGACATAAATCTCGCGTCTCGCCAACTCCTTGCTCTGCCGCGAGTTGTAGCCAGTTCCCGACCATTGTGCCGACCCGGAGCGTCCGCTTTCCGTCCTTGGCGTGTTAGGTTCGAATCGAGAGAGGCGCATCCTGGGACATCTCCACGGCATCGAAGAATGAGCATCTGCTGCTTCCCTCCTCAACCGCATGAAATAAAAGCATGCCCGTCCGAAAATGGGTTTGAATTTGCGAATCGGGAAAATCACATGCTCGCCTTGGCAGCTTGACAGTCTTTAAACATACATTTTAAACTGTTGTTTAGATGGCCGCTCCGCTCGCGAAACTCCCCGAAGACACGCGCACCAAACTGCTCGATGCCGCTGGGCAGGTCTTCGCCGAGTCCGGTTTTCAGGCTGCGACGGTGCGCGAAATCTGCGCCCGCGCCGGAGTTAACATCGCTCTGGTCAACTACCATTTCGGCGACAAGCTGGAGTTGTACACCGAGGTCCTCCGGCATTCCGTCGGGGCGTCCGAAGACGGGCCCATCAAGAAGGCGCTGATCAGTGATGCGCCAGCGGAGCAGGCATTCCGCGATCTGATTCACGCGCTGTTGCTTCGAGTCTGCCGAGGCGATCGTCCCGGATGGCATTTCCAGCTGATGATGCACGAATTCGCCCAGCCGACCCCCGCGATGAACAGCGTGATCGACGAAACGATGCGTCCGGTCTACAACCGTTTTCGCGATTTGATCGGCAGTATGCTCGACTTGCCTGCGGACCATGACAACGTCCGGCTCTCGACGCACAGCGTCATTGCGCAGATTGTTCACTACAAACACGCGGGCCACGTAGTCAATAAGGTCTGGCCGGAACTGGAACTCAACCCAGAACGGATCGACCAGATTTCAAACCACATTACGGAGTTTTCCCTGGCGGGCATTCGCGACCTCGCAGCAGTACCCGTTCGCAGAAAGAAGTGATGAAGAAATGACCGAAGAGACCAAACAGCCTGCAGAGAAGCCCACCGCGTCAGCGCCTCCACAACGAAAGCGCCGCAATCCGCTCCCGTTGATCATCGTCGTGCTGGGCGTTGCCGCGTTCTTTATCTGGAGAGGCTACTTTGCAAACCCGAAGGTTCCCGGCAACCTTGTCACGCTGAGCGGACGCATTGAAGGCGACGATTCGGCTGTTTCGCCGAAAACGGCTGGGCGTATTATCGAAATCCGCGTGCGCGAAGGCGATAGTGTCAAGGCCGGCGACACAATCGCGGTGCTTGATGACGCCCAGATTCGTGCGCGCGAAGAACAGGCCAAGGCAGCACTTGCCGGAGCGGAAGCTCGTGTAAAGGCCGCTACCGATCAGATTGCGGTTTATCAGCAGCAACTGCAGCAGAACGAACTCATGACGGAGCAATCCAAAGTGGACGCCGGAGGACGCGTGAAACAGGCTGAGGCCGATGTTGCCGCCGCCGAAGCCGATGTTGCCGCCGGCGAAGCCGATCTCGCGCAGCAGGAAGCCTCGCTGAAGCTGGCCCAGTTCGATAACGATGCCTATCAAAAGCTGGTAAAGACGGGCGCTGCTTCGGAGCGCCAGGGCAAACAGGCCTCGACAACAGCCGATCAACAGTCTGCCGCCGTGGCTGCTTCCCGCCGCCGTCTCGAATCCACTCGCCGCCGCTTGGAGGCCGCGCGCGGTTCGCTGACAACCGCCCAGGCCAATCTTTCCAACCCGGGCATTCGAAGCTTTCAGGCCGATGCCGTGCGCAAACAAATTAATCAACAGGACGCGGAGATTGCTTCCGCCAACGCAGCGGCGCAGCAGGCGCGATTCCAACTTACCGAGGCGCAGGATAACCGCAACGACCTTACTATCACGGCCCCGTTTGATGGCACTGTGATGACTCGCGCGGCTGAGCCCGGAGAAGTGGTCCAGGCCGGCACGGCCATCGTGACGTTGCTCGACATGAGCAAAGTCTATCTGCGCGGATTTGTGCCGGAGGGGCAGATCGGCAAGGTGAAGATCGGCCAGCCCGGGCACGTGTATCTTGATTCTGCGCCGGACAAGGCGATCGATGCCGTCGTACAACGCATCGATCCACAGGCCACATTCACGCCCGAGAACACATATTTCCGTGACGACCGCGTGAAGCAGGTGGTCGGCGTCAAGTTGCTGCTTAAGAGCGCCACCGGATTCGCCAAACCCGGCATGCCTTCGGATGGCGAGATTCTCGTCGATGGCAACACCTGGCCCGCCGGCCGTTTCAACAAATGATCCGTTTCATTTCCATCGTTTTTTTGGGTGGCGCACGCTCTCAGCGTGCCGTGTCGAGACTTTCTCGACACCGGTTTTTTCCGAAGTGCGCCGTGCGTCGGCAAGTGTGCCGACGCGGCGCGCAAAGTGCGTGCGCCACGGATTTTCTTTCTCGCCGGCCTAAGCGGCTGCTGAAAAAGCTCTTTTCGTTGCCGCTTGCTGACGCTCGCGGTTCAGTAACCGCTGCCGAAGCAGCGCTGCCTTTTCCGAACCGCGACCGTCGGCCAACAAACCAGATGAAGACGCTGATAGCAGATGTGGGGCGGGGCTTCGGCCCTGCGGCCGGGCTTTCGCCCGGCACGGAGCGTTACGCATCCCGGGGAGAGAGCGTCTTCAGGGGAGCGGCAGGAAGCCTTTTTCTGAAGCCTGTTAAAGCCGGTAGTTGTTTAGGCAAATGATAACCGCCGATTCCATTTCGAGCGCCGACCGCGCGAGCGGCAATTCGCCGCGCAACAGCGCCGTGCTGGTTCGCGATCTCCGCAAGAACTATGGCGGACGCGGGGCGACGGTGGAAGCCGTGCGCGGCATCAGTCTGGAAATCGAAGAGGGCGAGATTTTCGGATTGATCGGCCCCGACGGCGCGGGAAAAACTTCCACTTTCCAGATTCTCGCGGGAGTTATGGAGGCGACTTCGGGTACCGCGGAGGTGTTCGGTGCACCGGCCCGCGAGGCTCGCTCGCATACCGGATATCTGACGCAGTCATTCAGCCTCTATCCCGATCTCACGGTGGGAGAAAACATTCGCTACATCGGCGATCTGCGCCGTGTGCCCCCCGATGAGATTGAAAGGCGCGGGCGCCGCTATCTGGGCATGTTCGACATGGCCCGGTTCGAACATCGGCTTGCCGCAAGGCTCAGCGGCGGCATGAAGCAAAAACTGGCGCTGGCCTGCGCGCTGGTCCCCGAGCCGCGCGTGCTGCTGCTGGACGAACCGACCACGGGCGTCGATCCCGTTTCGCGCCGCGAATTCTGGGACACCCTCGCGCACCTCGCCGCCGAAGGTCTCACGATTGTCCTCGCTACTCCGTATCTCGACGAAGCCGAACGCTGCAATCGCGTGGCGCTGATGTATCGGGGCGAGATCCAGCAGATGGGGACGCCGCGCGAATTGCGTGCCGGCCTGAACGCCCGTCGCATGGAGATTCACACTTCGAATCTGGCGCTGTGCCGCGACCTCATTTCCGCGATCGCCGGGCCGGACCAGGAGATCATCGACGTCCAGCGATTCGGCGACCGGCTGGACATTCTGGCCCACCGGCCGGAGGAAGCGAAGCGTCTCGCCGATCGGGCATTGGCTGCCCAGGGGCTTGCGATCGACGATGTCCGCGTGGATGAGCCGACGCTCGAAAATACTTTCGTTGCGCTTCTTCGAAACCTCGGAGAGACGGTTCACGACGAGCCCTTCCCCGGACGCCGCGATCATAGTGCATTGCGTGGCGAAGTTGCCATCGGAGCGAACAGGCTCACCAAAGAGTTCGGGTCGTTCACAGCGGTGAAGAACGTAACCACTCAGGTCCGGTACGGCGAGATCTACGGGTTGCTGGGCGCGAATGGCGCCGGCAAGACGACCACCATCAAGATGCTCTGCGGGCTGATTCCGGCTACTCAGGGCGAAATGCAGTTGGCGGGAGAACGCGGCAGCCTTCGCTCACCGCGGGTGCGGCAGCAGATCGGCTACATGTCGCAGAAGTTTTCGCTTTACGACGACATGTCGATCGCCGAGAACCTCCAGTTCTTCGCCGGCGTTTACGGCGTGCCGGAAAATGAACGAGCCGAAAAGATGAGCTGGGTAATCTCGTTCTCAGGTCTTGAGGGCAAGGCAAGTCAGTTGGTCGGGAGTCTGCCGCAGGGCTGGAAACAGCGGGTGGCATTCGGCGCGGCGATCCTGCATGAGCCGAGCATTCTGTTCCTCGATGAGCCTACTTCCGGGGTCGATCCTCTGGCGCGCCGTTCCTTTTGGACCATGATCAACCGCCTGGCCGATGCGGGGACCGCGATTCTGGTGACCACGCATTACCTTGAAGAAGCGGAGCAGTGCAACCGGCTGGGCTTCATGGTGGCTGGTGAGCTGGTTACCGAAGGCGCCCCCACCGGAATCAAAGCCGCGCAGAGCGGCCATCTGCTCGAGTTCGTTGTGGATCGGCCGCAGGTTGCGCTGGATCTGCTGAAGAGCGACACGGAACGGTGGCGCGTCTCTCTGTTCGGCGAACGCCTGCACATCATCACCGAGGATGACGCGGAGACGGCGGAGCGGAACTATCGCCAGGAGCTGGAGTCGAAAGGCGTGCACGTTCTCAGCGCGAGAGAAGGCCGTTTCTCGCTGGAAGACGTCTTCATCAGTACCGTCGAGAAGGCGCGCCGCGAGGGGAAAGTGGCGGTCGAGGAATGAGGAATAATGTGGGGCCGGGGCTCTGACGGGCCCCCTTTATGGGGGCCTCAGCGTCGCCCGGCCGCCGGCCTTCCGGCCGGCGTTTCGAGGAACGCGACGACGTCGAGGCGCACAGGAGTAATTACATGAGAAGAATACTGGCTCAAACCCGCAAGGAACTGACGCAGCTCATCCGCGACAAGATGGCGCTCGGTCTGGCGCTGGTGCTGCCGCTGACCCAGCTCATCCTCATGGGCTCGGCCATCACCCTCGACGTCAAAGATCTTCCCATCGCCGTGCAGGACCTCGATGATTCTCCGGTCTCACACAGTCTCATCGATGCGTTCCGGCAATCGAATGTATTCCACGTCGTGCCATACGCGGTCGACCGCCAGCCGGAAACCGCCTTCACTTCCAACAAAGCCCGCGCGGCGCTGATCATCCCCGCGCGCTTTGGCCGCGACATCGCGCGCGGCGTCAGTTCGCCGGTGCAGATGCTGATCGACGCTTCGGACTCAAACACCGCCAAGCTCCTCTCGGGTTATGCCGCGGAGGTCACCGCCGCGTGGAATGCGGATCACGGCGGCGGAGCGCAGGCGCCGCCGGTTTCGGCGGCGATTCGGTTCTGGTACAACCCAGGGCGATCGTCGAAGAAGTTTTACGGACCGGGAATCTTTGTGCTGGGACTCTCGCTGTTTCCTCCGCTGCTCGCCACGCTCGCTTCGGCCAAGGAAGGCGAACAGAAAACCATCCTGCAGGTTTATGTGTCCAGCATTTCGGCGCATGAGTTTCTGCTGGGCAAGATTCTGACTTTTGTGCTGGTCGCTTTCTGCGAGTGCCTCCTGCTGCTCACGCTGCTGTTCACTTATTTCGGCCTCAACTTTGCCGGAGACCCGTCGCCGTTCATCGTGGCCACGGTGCTCTATGCGTTCTGTGTATGCAGCTTCGGGACGCTGGTTGGCTCCGCCATTCCCAATCAGCAGATGGCCATGCAGATGGTGATGCTGGGCGGCTTTCTGCTGGTCTTCATGCTGTCCGGTCTGATCTTCCCGATCAATAACATTCCGGTACAGATTCGCTGGCTCTCGAACTTTATCTGGGGCCGCTACTACATCGATATCGTCCGCGACGCGCTCCTGCAGGGCGGCGGATGGCCCGCCGAGTGGTGGAAGATCATGATCATCGGGTTCACCGGCGCGGGCTTCTACGGACTCTCCTGGCGCAATATGCGCCGCATGCAGGTGAAAGCGTAAGCCATGCAAAAGCTGATTCGATTTCTGTTCGGTCACCGGATTCGGGCCTTGTGGCGGAAAGAGTTCGCGCAGATGCGCCGCGACCGGAGGCTTATCATGTCGCTGGTTATTTTCCCGAGCCTGCAGTTGCTGCTCTTCACTGTGGTGCTCAATGCCACGGTCTCGAACCTCAAGCTGGGAATCATCGATGACAGCCGGACGCCGGAGAGCCGCGGGCTGACGTCCACGCTGACCGAGAGCAAAAGCTTCCACCTGGCCGGATATTACTATTCGGTCGAAAAGCTGGGCGAGGCAATCAGCCGCGGCGATCTCGATGCGGGAGTGGTGATTCCGTCGACCTATGCGCGCGATCTGCAGCGCGGACGGCCCGTGACGGTGCAGCTTCTGCTGAATGCGATGAACGCCAACACCGCGGCCATCGCGCAGGGCTACGCGGAGGGCGTGATCCAGACGTACAACGCCGATCTGACCCACGGCGGCCTGCACGCGAAGTTCGTGCAGATCCCGATATCGGACCTCAGCCGCAAGGGCATGGCGCGGCTGACCGGAGCCTATCTCTACAACCCCGGTCTGGTCGCTTCGTGGTTTGTCGTGACCGGCATCTTCGGTTTACTGCTGCTCCTGAACGGGTCCATGGTTGCGGCGACTTCGATGGTGAAGGAGCGCGAAGCCGGAACCATCGAGCAGCTTCTCATGTCGCCCGCCGGCACCTATGAAATCATCGTGGCGAAAATCGCTCCGCTGTTTCTGGTGCTCTTCGCGATGGTGGTGTTTGCGACTATTCTGATCAAGGTTGTTTTCGACGTGCCGTTCCAGGGCAGTATCTTCGTGCTGCTGAGCGGCGCGGCGCTCTGCGTGTTGTCCGGCATCGGTGTCGGGACGGTGGTCGCCACCTACACGCACTCGGCGTTTCAGGCGCAGTTGACCAGCTTTTTCGTCAATCCGTTGCTCACTACGGCGTCGGGCGCAATCACTCCGGCGGAAGCGATTCCCGGCTGGCTGCAGCCCCTGGTGCGGATCAATCCGATCCAGCATTTCAGCATCATTGCGCGCTCCAGCATGATCAAAGGGAGCGGATTCGCAACGCTCTGGCCGGATTTTCTCGTGCTCTCGGTGTTCACGCTCATCATGGTTTCGGCGAGCGTATGGCGCTTCCGGAAACAGCTCAGTTAGATCAATGAAAAAACGAATCCCATCTTTCTTCATTTGCCCCGCGTGCCTGATCTGCGCCGCATGCCTGGTTGCATTCTCTGCCGGAACGGCCGTCGCGCAGTTCGGACCCCCGGCCGGCGGCGCCGCGGGCGCGCAGGCCAATCAGGTTCCGCTCTCGGGAAGGACCGGACAGGCGGGATCGGTCACTGCGTCTCAGGCGCCCGTCGCCGGCACGACCAACAGCGTTAATACAATCAATCCGTCGATCCAGACCGCCGGGCCTTACACCGGAAGCACATCGAGTATCTCGAAGATGCCATTCTCCGGCAAGCTGTCGCTGAAAGAAGCGGTAGCCCGGGGACTTGAATATAATCTCGGCGCGGTGGGGTTGAGCATCGCGTTGCAGCAGGCGCAGGGCCAGGCCCGCGTTGTGCGAAGCGCGCTGATGCCGAATATTAACGGCACGTTGTCCGAAACGGTGCAGCAGACCGATCTCAAAGCTGCGGGCTTCCGTTTCTCATCGCCGTTTCCGGGCTTCTCCATCCCCTCGATTGTGGGCCCCTTCAACTATTTCGATCTGCGGGCGCGTTTGTCGCAGACCGTCGCCGATCTCACGGCGTGGAACAATTACAAGTCGGCGAAAGAGACACTGCGTGCCGACACGCTCCTCGCGCAGGATTCGAAGGATCTGGTGGTGCTTGCGGTGGGCGGCGCTTACCTGCAGGTCATCGCGGCAAAGGCGCGGGTGGAGTCGGCCAAGGCTCAGTTGGATACCGCCAACGTTCTGTATCAACAGACGTCACAGCAGCGCAGTGTCGGACTCCTCGCCCAAATCGATGTCAACAAGAGCCAGGTGCAGATGCTGACGCAGAAGCAGCGGCTGGCTTCGCTCGAGAACGACTTCGCGAAGCAGAAGATCAATCTGGCGAGGCTCACAGGGTTGCCGCCGAACGATCGCTACGATCTGTCCGACGATGTGCCGTTTGCCGAGGCGCCGGTGACCGGAGAAGAGGAAGCAGTCGCGCAGGCGCTGATGCAGCGGCCGGACATCAAAGCCGCGGACGCGCAAATCGTTGCGGCCGAGCGCGTTCTGTCGGCGGCGCGTGCGGAGCGATTGCCGTCGCTGTCCCTGAATGCGGACTATGGTGCGATCGGGACGAACCCGGCGGAGTCACACGGTACGTTCTCGGTGTCCGGGACTCTGCGGCTTCCTATTTGGCAGGGCGGGAAGACGGAAGGCGATATCGAACAGGCGAATGCCGCGCTCGCGCAGCGCCGTGCGGAACGGGAGGACATCCGAAGCCGCGTGGAGGCTGAAGTTCGCAACGCGTTTCTGGATCTGCAGGCGGCCGCGAGCCAGGTTGAGGTTTCGCGGCAGAATCTCGACGTGACCCGCGAAACTCTGACGCTCACGCGGCAGCGTTTCGACGCGGGGGTTACCGATGCCTCCGATGTATCGCAGGCGCAGTCCTCGGTGGCGTCCGCGGAACTGGACTACATCAACAGCGTGTTTGCACACAACGTGGCCAAGCTGAGTCTCGCGCGGGCGGCGGGCGGCGCGGCCGATAGTCTCGCGAGATATCTGAAGCTGCAATAGACGCTTAATCTGACTACTTTATGAGAGGATGCTTAAAGAGGTAGTCATGATCAGCGGAAAATCGATCGGCAGGACCGTTGTTTTTGCGCTGGCGGGGCTGGCGGGCGGCTCGCTCTATGCGGCCACCACGACCTTGTCATTGAAGGACGGGGAGGGCAAGGCGGTCGGTACTGCGAAAGTCTCGCCGAAGGGCGCAGGCGTCAAGATTGCGCTCGATCTGAAGGGCCTTCCTCCAGGCGAACATGCTGTTCATATCCATCAGAATGCGAAGTGCGAAGGACCGAAGTTCACGACCGCCGGCGGGCACTTTAATCCGGACATGAAGAAGCACAGTCTCGAAAATCCCGACGGCCCGCACGCCGGCGATATGAAGAACTTCACGGTGAAGCCGGACGGCACGGCCAAGGTGACGGTCGACGATCCACGGGCGAATATGGGCGACGGCGATCATTCCATCTTTTCGAACGGCGGTACCGCCCTCATGATTCACGCCAAGGCCGATGATATGAAGAGCGACCCGGCCGGGAACGCGGGCGATCGGATCGCCTGCGGCCTGATTGTAAAGTAGACGCGCGGTCTATTGGGTGCTGCCGCCGCGCGGGGATGAACCGAGAAACTGCCGGACCGTCTGCAGGAGCATAGGTTTCGTGACCGGCTTCGGCAGATAGTTTGAGCAGCCGGACGCGAAGATCTTCGCCAGATCGGAAGCGTTCGACAGGGCAGTCAGCGCCGTGATCGGCGTCGGGATCATGCCGTTCTCGATCTCCCAGCGCCGGATTGCCAGCGCCGCGCCGCAGCCGTCCAAAACCGGCATCTGTATATCCATCAGAACCAGGTCGTACGAGGAATCCTTGAATGCCCGGACGCCCTGCTCTCCGTCTGCGGAGACAGTCAGGTGTATCGAGGGATCGCTCAGGAAAGCCCTCGTAATGGCAACGCTGTCGTTGTTATCTTCGACCAGCAGCACCTTATATTTCGGGGCCGCGCTGTACTTTGGCGTAGCGGCGCCAATCTTCGGGGGAGCGGCGTCTTGTGTAGTGAGGACGGATTCGATTGTCATCTGATAACCAAGTGCATGATCGGTGGAACGGTGGAAAAACATTAGATATAGGTTTTTGATGAATTGACCTGCTTGAAAAGCATCGGGCTGCCGAAAAGATGGTGTGCGTGGTGCGAAGGAGTTGCTGGCGCGGGTGCAGGCTGCGGAGAAGGCGAATCGCGCCAAAAGCGATTTTCTGGCGGCTATGAGCCACGAAATCCGCACTCCGATGAACGCGGTTCTCGGGCTGGCGGACCTGCTGCGGGAAACGCGGCTGGACGCCGAGCAGGCTCATTACGTCGATGGAATCCAGCGCGCGGGGACGCATCTGCTGGCGCTGATCAACGATATTCTCGATTTTTCCCGGATTGAGGCCGGTCGTCTCGAACTGGAACGCATCGAATTCTCTCCAGAGCAGGTGGCGGATGAGGCGATCGAACTGTTCGATCGACCGGCGCGCGCCAAAGGCCTGCGGCTGACGCGCCACTTTTCACCGGAGGTGCCCGCTGTTCTCGTGGGCGATCCGAACCGGCTTCGGCAGGTCCTGGTCAATCTGCTGGGCAACGCCGTCAAGTTTACCGACGCGGGTGAAATCGCGCTGCGGATCCGGAACCATGACTCCGGCAGGGTGGGGGAGATTGAGTTCGCGGTGTCCGACACCGGAATCGGAATTCCGGCGGAGCGGATGAAGGCGATCTTCGACGATTTTACCCAGGCCGACGCTTCCACTGCGCGCACCTATGGAGGGTCGGGTCTGGGGCTTGGCATCAGTCGGCGATTGGTCGAAGCCATGTCCGGTCAACTGACCGTGGCGAGTTCGGTGGGCAACGGGACAACGTTCCGATTTAATGCTCGGTTCGAGTTGGCGCAGGAGGGCAAAGAACAGGCTCGCGCAGTTTACGCCAACACACAGTCAGAGAGCGCCGGAAAGCCGCGCCGTGTCTTATTGGTGGAAGACTCGCCCGAAAGCCGCGCGTTGTTCCAGGCCTATCTGAAGCGTTCAGCCCATCATCTGGAGGTCGCCGAGGATGGGAAGGCCGCCGTGGATCGTTTTCGGGTGGGGGCCTTCGATCTCATCCTGATGGATATGCAGATGCCCGGTATGGACGGCTTGGCCGCGACCCGCGCCATACGCGCAATCGAGGCAGAGCAGGGCGCGGCTCCCGTTCCGATCGTCGCGCTGACTGCGAACGCCCGCACGCAGGATGTGGAAAAGAGCCGTCAGGCGGGCTGCAACGCCCATCTCTCCAAGCCGATCTCAAAGGCTAAGCTCCTTGAGGCAATCGAGGAATACGGGGCGGCCGCGCGGGAACCGATCCCGGTTGAGTTGCAGCCGGGTCTGGAAGAGATCACGCCCGGTTATCTGGCCGTCCGGAGGGAGGAGATCCCCGAACTGATGTCGTTATTGGCCGTTTCCGACTTCGAGCGCATCGCCGAAATGGCTCATAACATGAAGGGAAGCGGGACATCCTACGGCTTCGAGGATCTGAGCCGGATCGGCGCCGCGCTGGAGGACGCCGCCGAACTCCGGGACCCTCATGCGATTGGGGCGCAGCTGTCGCAACTGAACGGTTATCTGAACGCCGTACAGCTCAAACCCGTGAAAATAGTTCCCCTGCGGGCGGTTGCCGGGCAAGGAAGCTAACCAAAGTTAGATCAACCGAAGTAGCAAAACAAACGACAGAAGTCTTACAAATCACTGTTCCGTTCCTTGTTAGTCTGCAAATGCATGGTAAAGTCCATAACCCAGGCGACCGAAGACCACTTCGGAAACCCCAGGAGCGAAGGTCTGAACTGGCCTTCCGTAATCGTTTTCGGCCTGCTTCACATTGGCGCGATTGCTGCGTTGTTTATGTTCAGTTGGAAGAACTTCCTGGCCGCCGTTTTCATTTATTGGGTCGCCACGGGTCTCGGAATCAGCATGGGCTACCACCGGCTGCATACGCATCGGGGTTACAAGTGCCCACTGTGGCTGGAATATTTCTTCGCCGTTTGCGGGACGCTCAGCCTCGAAGGCGGACCGATCTTCTGGGTTGCCGTGCATCGCATACATCATCAGAAGTCCGATCAACCCGGTGACCCTCATTCACCCCGGCACGGAGGCTTTTTCTGGTCCCATGTTGGATGGATCATGTTCGGCGAGGGTAATCACAGCAATACCAGAATGCTTTCGAAGTATGCGCCCGATCTGGCGAAGCATCGTTTCTATGTTTGGCTGAACAACTGGCACTGGCTTCCGCTCGCCATGCTGGGCGTCGTTCTGTTTGCGATCGGCGGTTGGCCGTTGATGTTGTGGGGCGTTTGCGTGCGCACGGTCTTCGGTCTGCATGCGACCTGGCTGGTCAATTCGGCAACCCATATGTGGGGCGCTCGCCGGTTTGCCACGCGGGACGATTCGCGCAACAACTGGTGGGTCGCAGCCATTACGTTTGGCGAAGGCTGGCACAACAACCACCATGCGCATCCGACCTCGATTCGCCATGGTCTGGCCTGGTATGAGATCGATCACTCCTGGATTCTGGTCAATATCCTGAAGCGTCTCGGTCTGGCTTACGATCTCAAAGTTGCCAAAGTCGATACCCGCCTGATCGAGCGCGAAGCCGCCTGAGAGCCCTGCTTTAACCAAGACACCCAGCGGTAAGCTGGGACCATGGTTGGGACCGGGCGCAAGAAATCGATCGCGTTCTTCATCGCGCTGGGTGTCGGCCTCACCATCGTCGTCATTCTTCTTTACGTTGGCTGGGTGCTGCTGGGGTGGCATACGGGGATTCTCCTGTTCCTGGGCGTTGTCCTTCTGGCGCTGATCATTGCCGGCGTTGTTCTGAACACGACTTTCCTTGTCCGCGAGATTCGCCGGAACGAACAGCATGACGCGTTCATCAACGCCGTCACCCACGAGTTAAAGACGCCCGTCGCTTCGATCCGGCTCTATGTCGAAACGCTCCGGACTCGCACCGTCGACGAAGCGCGGCGTAACGAGTTTTACAGCATTATTCTTTCGGACAGCGACCGGCTTCTCGGTACCATCGAACAGATTCTGCGCACGGGGCGCGTGCGATCGTCCAGTCGAAAACCGCATCTGGCGCCGATGCGCCTCGATGAGCTCGTCACCGAATGCGTGTCTCGCGCGCGGATCCTGCATAGCCTCGCGCCGGAGTCGCTGCATTATGAACCGGGTCCGGCACTGCCGATCCTGGGCGACTACGACGAAGTGCATGCGGCCGTCTCAAACCTGATCGACAACGCTATTAAGTATTCAGGCGCCGAAATGGGAATTGAAGTCGGAGCGTACGCCAATGACGGGCGCTTTGCGGAAGTCCGCGTCAAAGATCGCGGCGCGGGTATTCCGCGTCCGGAATTGAAACGCATCTTCAAGCGCTTCTACCGCGTTCAGGGACCGGCGACAACGCGAGTGAAGGGGACTGGTTTGGGACTCTACATTGTCCGTTCCGTTGCGAAGCGGCATGGCGGACGCGCGTGGGCCGAAAGCGGTGGCACGGGGCAGGGAAGCACCTTCACGCTGCAGATTCCGCTCCAGTTGACGATTGCGAGATGAGCCGCATTTTGGTTGTGGAAGATGAGAAGCACTTGGCGGAAGGACTGCGCTTCAATCTGGAAGCAGAGGGTTATCAGGTTGAAGTAGTCGAAACCGGCGAGGCGGCGCTCGATCTGCTGCTGGGGCAGGACCAGGGCTTCGACATCGTGGTTCTCGACGTCATGCTTCCGGGAAAAAGCGGTTTTGAAGTCGTGTCCGAGATGCGCCAGAACGGGCAGTTCGTTCCGACGCTGATCCTCACCGCCCGCGGACATTCCGGCGATGTGCTGCAGGGGTTCGGCGCCGGCGCGGACGACTACCTCACGAAACCCTTCGAACTGACCATTCTGATCGCACGGATTCAGGGCTTGTTGCGCCGCCGTGAGTGGTTGCGCCGCGCACATGCCGATGCGTCGAACGTGCGCGCACCGAGTGCGGTGGAAGACCGGGTCGATGTTTTCACCTTTGGCGACAAATCCATCTATTTCGAGCTGTTGGAACTGCGTGTGAGAGATCAGGTTTTTCCGCTGACTCTCATGGAGATGAACTTACTCAGGTATCTCGTGCAGCACGAAGGCAAGCCGGTTTCCCGCAAAGTGATGCTCGAAGAGGTCTGGGGTCTGCACGAGGATACCGATACACGCGCTATCGACAATTTCATCGTGCGCCTGCGCCGCTATATTGAAGACGACCCTACCAAGCCGCGGCATCTCCTCACCGTGCGCGGCGTCGGATACCGGTTTATCGCGAGACCGCTCTCACCGGAGTGACGGCGGGCTTCGAATCCTGCGATCCCATGATTCCCCGCCAGGACAGCTGTCCACCGATGTAGACCAGCCAAAGGCACAACACCAGCCGCATTTTGCGCGGAGACACCACCGAGATCAACTGCGTTCCGATCAGAACTGCGGGGATGCCGCCCAACAGTAGTTTCCCCAGAATCACCCAGGGAATGCCGGTCATGCCGGCGTGAATTCCGCCCGCGAAAATGGAAAGCAGAAGGCCGAATGCGATGTCGGTTCCGACCACGTCGGCGGGGAGCAGAGCGGTGTAGCGCATCAGGACAATCGTCCCCAGGGCTCCGGCGCCCGCGGACGAAAATCCTACTTCGAAGCCGATGGGCGCCACAATCCAAGGCAGCCACTTCGGATTTACCGGCTTCGCCAGTATCCTGGGAGTGAGGCTGCGCCAAAGCGTGGCGGCAGCTGTCAATAAAACCGTCAGTCCGACGATACCGAGAACCGGTCGGCTCAACGCTTTTTGATCCAGCGAGGTCAGCACGAGGCTTCCGAGTAATACGGCCGGCAGCCCGCCCATCGCCATGAATTTAAGGACCCGGAAGTTAACCTGGCCACGCGAAAGATAGATGGGCGTGGCGATCAGCTTTACGACAGTCCCGAAAACCAGCGCGGTGGTGACGGCATCCGTCGCCGACTGGTGGAAGAACAGGATCAGAATCGGCGCAGTGATGCTGCCAGCTCCTACTCCTGTAATACCTATGGCGAGGGCGATCAGAAACCCGGCGAGTATTTCCATTGAACGAGCACGATTATGCTCAATGGCTTAGTTTACCCTAATCTCTATGGAAATACTCGGGAGATCCTCGATCCGGCGTGTTTAGTGGGCTGAATGGAGCGCTGTATCTACTTCCCCGGAGCCCTTCTGATTACCGGGGTTCTGGTATACATATTTCCCCGTCGTGGCGGAGGTCTGCGGCAGCGGATACCAGCCCAGCGCCTGCTGGGCGATGGAGTTGATACGCGACGGTGGAATCGTATTGTTCGCAAAGGGAGCCCGCGTGCCGGTCGCCGCGTTGTACGTGGCGGGGTCGTAGATCGTAACCGGGAAAATCCCCTGACGCTCGGCCAGTGTAGGCACGGTATCCACGCTGGTGGCGCTCTGGCGGATTTTGTTGTACTCCAGATCGCCGAAAATGAAAAGCTTGTTGCGGATGATCGGCGCGCCAACGCTGCCGCCGAAATCATTGCGCTTGTAGGGCGGCTTCGAAGTGGCGAAAAGGTTCTTCGCGTCGAGAACCTGATTGCGCAGAAAATCGTAGGCGGTGCCGTGAATCTGGTTGGTGCCGGATTTGATGGAGACGCTCACCACGCCGGAGGAGGAGCGGCCGTATTCGGCGGAGAACGTGTTGGTAACGACCTTGAATGCCGCTCGCTAACGCGCGCGGTTCAGAAAAGGTTTCCGAGCCGTGACCGCAAGGGAGCGGCATACGCAAACTCCTGTCCCGGTTAATTCCTGACATAATACGTTGCCTGACGTGGGGCAGCCTTTCAGGCTGCGGGCCAGAAGGCCCACCCCACGACTTATTGTCACGTTTTATCTGAGACATAACACTAACGCGATTTTCCGTTGTCTTTGAAGTTAATCGCGAAGTAAGGATAGTTGTAGCTCGGAGCTTTGGTGGTTTTCTCCAGGAACTCACCTCCCATGAGATGGCCCACGCCAACCCCGACGTTGACATGGCGATTCAGTTCGTACCAGGTATAGGCGTCGACTTCCTGACCGATGTGGGTTCCCGAATTGCCGGTCGTATCGCGGACAATGACTCCGCCGGAAGTGTTATAAAGAGCATCCGTCGCGCTGGCGAGCCAGAAGTCGAGATATTGCCCGGTAATACTCCAGCGGCGGTGCGGTTCGATGGTGAGGCCGGCGCGCTCGGCGATAATATTCTGCCAGCCGAATTGGTCGGTGATGCCGAAGCGATCGTGGGCCGTGGGATACATCGTGTCGAAGGTTCCATGCATGCCGTCAACAGGATTTTTGTCCCCGGTCGCATAGTCGGCCTGCCAGAATATACGCGGCTTCCCCCAAAGCGGATCGAATCTGTAACCTGCGCCGAAGGTAACGCCCCATGCATTGATTCTATTGGAACCATCGGAGCCACGTTCGGCAACCCATTCCGCTGAGTAATCGAGGTTTTTCACCGCGATGCCTTTGAAACGGAGTCCGAACGCCCATTCGTCCTGTTTCCCTGTCTTGGTTTTGGCGGTTGTTTCAATGGCAACACTCTGCTGAATGCGCCAAAGAACGAAGGGCTCAAGTACCGAGTTGGGGATGATATGGTCGATCCCGCCGTAAGCGCCATAGATATTATTCCCTTCCAGGTGATGACTGATTCCCTCCGGTAAAGGAACAACCACCGAGGTCGCGAAAAGACCCAGGCGGTAGCGATCATAGTGGAGATTGGTCACGACGCCGTCGTAGGATCGTGCCTGGTTGCGCCACTCCGAGTCGGCAATGATTGTGTTGTTGTAGTTCAGCAACTGACGCCCCACGCGCACGCTGATCCACTGCTTCTCCGGATCGCCGAACTCGGCGTATGCCAGTTTCAAATCCCAGGCGTTGAGGTTAGGGGGTCCCCATGGTGGTTTCTGCATGAACGGGCGTGAATCCTGTAATTGCGCCGATATTTTGAACCATGGCGTCGGCTGGATGGTCATCTGCAGACGCGAGCGGAGAAGTATATAAGAGTCGTTATTGTGTGTCTTGAAGCTGCCGTTGTGATAGCCCTCATAACGGAATCGCTCTTCCCATCCAAAGGTGATCCAGCGGGGCAACTGCCGATTTAAGAGACTGGCGGGCGCTGAATCAGGCACATCGTAGGGAGCCGTGGATCCGTAGGTCCGATATGCCGGGCCATTCAGGAAGCTCAATGGATTTGAAGCGGGGCCGGTTATATACCCTCCCGCGTAGGAACTGGCGGCGCTGTGCGTGGTGACGTCATCCTGGGCTATGGCGGTATGCGCAAAAAACGCCGCCGCTAACCCCGAGCCGATACCCAACCACCTTAACAATCCGAAACTGATGTCTGATGATGTCACTGTAAAAAACTCCAAAAGAATAAGGTTAGTAGCGAAGAGACCCTGCGGCCCCCCTCGCTTAATATATAAAGTATATAGATCAAGTAGACTTTTAGCAATGGGATATATATAATTCCAGATAGACATTGTGTAGTTTGTCTGCGCTAATCGACGCTGAATCGGGGTATATGAATGAAATTGAAATACTTAGCAACTGGAATTATTGCCGCAACCGCACTGGTTGCGGCTGGTCCGGTGAAACTGCTCAACGTGTCGTACGATCCGACGCGCGAACTTTATCGGCAAATCAACGCGGCCTTTGCCAAACAGTGGAAGGCGAAGACCGGAGTTGACGTCGAGATTGACCAGTCGCACGACGGCTCGGGGAAGCAGGCCCGGGCTGTAATCGACGGACTTCAGGCCGACGTGGTGACGCTGGGTTTGGCTTACGACATCGATGTGATCTCGGAAAAGGCAAACCTGCTGGCGAAAAACTGGCAAACCCGCCTGCCGAACAACAGCGCCCCTTACACTTCGACAATCGTATTCCTGGTCCGCAAAGGCAATCCAAAACACATCCGGGACTGGGACGACCTGGTGAAACCAGGAGTCGCGGTGATCACGCCGAATCCGAAGAGCTCGGGTGGCGCCCGCTGGTCCTATCTCGCCGCATGGGGTTATGCGCTTAAACACAATGGCAACGATGAAAACAAAGCCCGTGAGTTTGTGGCGAAGCTGTATAAAAATGTTCCGGTGCTGGATTCCGGCGCGCGGGGCTCGACGACAACGTTCGCGCAACGCGGCATCGGAGATGTTCTGTTGTCGTGGGAGAACGAAGCGTACCTGGCGCTGAATGAGCTGGGCAAAGACAAAGTCGAAGTGGTAACGCCTTCGATCAGCATTCTGGCGGAGCCGCCGGTCAGCGTTGTCGACAAGATTACGGCCAAACACGGGACCACGGAAGTGGCGAAGGCTTATCTGCAATTCCTGTATTCGGAGCAGGGACAGGAAATCGTCGCGCGCAATTACTACCGTCCGCGGCTGGCGAGCGTGGCGGCGAAGTACTCCAGCCAATTCCCGAAGCTGGGACTGTTTACGATCGACGAACTGTTCGGCGGCTGGCAGAAAGCACAGAAGAAGCATTTTGACGACGGCGGCGTGTTTGACCGGATTTACACTCCCGGAACGTAGAAATCCGCATGTCCTTCCGGAATTCCAGCGGCTCTTTTTTTAAGAATTCAAGCATCTTGCCCGGCTTTTGGCCGTCATTCAGCTACACGATTCTCTATTTGAGTCTCATCGTGCTCATTCCGCTGAGCGCGGTCTTTCTCAAATCCGTTTCCGTAAGCCCGGAGCAATTCTGGAAGACGATCAGTTCCCCGCAGGTAGTGGCGTCTTATCGCCTGAGCTTCGGCGCGTCCCTCATCGCGGGCGCGATCAGCGTTGTCATCGGATTCCTTGTCGCCTGGGTGCTGGTGCGGTATGAATTTCCGGGCAAGGCTCTGGCCGACGCACTGGTTGATCTGCCTTTTGCTCTTCCGACGGCGGTGGCGGGAATCGCGCTGACGAGTCTGTATACGCAGAACGGCTGGCTGGGCCGGTGGCTGGCCCCGCTGGGAATCAAAGTCGCGTTTACTCCATTGGGAGTGGTCGTGGCGCTGACGTTTATCGGGCTTCCTTTCGTTGTCAGAAGCGTGCAGCCCGTTCTGGCGGATGCGGACCAGGAACTCGAGGAAGCGGCATCCAGTCTGGGCGCCAACCGATGGCAGGTATTCACCCGAGTGATCGTTCCCTTGGTTCGACCGGCGCTTCTCACCGGATTCGCGCTGGCCTTTGCGCGCGCGCTGGGTGAATACGGATCAGTCATCTTCATATCGGGAAACCTGCCGATGCGGACCGAGATCACGCCGCTGCTGATCGTGAACAAGCTGGAGCAATATGACTACGCGGGCGCCACTGCGATTGCCGCCGTGATGCTGGTCACATCGTTTCTGCTGCTGCTCCTCATCAATACGATTCAGCGCCGAACGCGAAAGTACATGGAGCCGGTTTAGGGATGGCGACGACCGCAGTGGCAGCGGCAGCTCCCGCGCAACGCCGGTTGAAGGCAGGCGCCCGCACGGCATCCGCGGCCCGCGACCCGGCAATCGTCCGTTGGGGTTTGATACTGCTGGCGCTGCTCAGCTTGGGAGTGCTGATCGTACTGCCGCTGGCGGCGGTTTTCGTGCAGGCATTTGCGAAGGGACTCAGCGCTTATCTACAGGCCATAGCGGACCCGAACACGCTTTCCGCCATGAAGCTCTCTCTGCTGGCCGTGGGTACAGCGGTTCCGTTGAATCTCGTCTTCGGTACGGCAGCGGCCTGGGCGATTACGAAATTTCGCTTCAAAGGCAGAGACCTTCTCATTACGCTGATCGACATTCCTTTCGGCGTGTCGCCGGTGATCTCGGGGCTGATCTTCGTGTTGGTTTTCGGCGCGCGGGGATGGTTTGGTCCCTGGCTCGATCAGCATGACATCCGGATTATTTTCGCTGTTCCCGGAATCGTACTTGCCACCACTTTCGTGACGTTTCCCTTCGTTGCGCGGGAGTTGATTCCTTTGATGGAATCGCAAGGCACGGAAGAGGAGGAAGCGGCTCTGGTGCTCGGGGCCAGCGGGCTGCAGATGTTCTTCAGGATTACGCTTCCGAACATCAAATGGGGGCTGCTCTACGGCGTTGTGCTCTGCACGGCGCGCGCGCTCGGTGAGTTCGGAGCGGTATCGGTGGTGTCGGGACATATTCGCGGGCAGACCAATACGCTGCCGCTCCACGTCGAGATCCTCTACAACGACTACAACTACTCCGGCGCCTTTGCGGTGGCGTCGTTGTTGAGTGTGTTTGCCGTCCTGACCCTCGCGGGCAAAAAGTTTCTGGAATGGAAGACGGGCCGGAAGGGTCAGGTGAGCTGAATGAGCATTGAAGTTCGGAATATCGGCAAGCGATTCGGCGCTTATGAGGCGCTGCAGGATGTCAGTCTCAGGATCGAAACCGGTGAACTGGTCTCGTTACTGGGGCCATCCGGTTCGGGGAAGACGACTCTACTGCGGATTATCGCCGGCCTCGAAATGCCGGACAGCGGGACCATCCGGCTTAACGAAGAAGATGCGACGCGTTACACGGCGCGCGACAGGCAGGTGGGTTTTGTCTTCCAGCACTACGCGCTCTTCCGGCACCTGACGGTTTTCGAAAACATCGCATTCGGATTACGGCTGCGGCCGAAAGCCACTCGGCCCACGGAAAAGGATATTCGCGATCGAGTACGCAGGCTTCTGGATCTGGTGCAACTCGACTGGCTGGGAGACCGGTATCCGAATCAGTTGTCCGGCGGGCAGCGGCAGCGGGTCGCGCTGGCCCGGGCGCTGGCAGCCGAGCCGCGCGTTCTGCTGCTGGACGAGCCTTTCGGGGCATTGGATGCGAAGGTTCGCAAGGAACTGCGGCGCTGGCTGCGCCGCCTGCATGACGATCTTCATGTCGCCAGCGTTTTCGTGACGCACGACCAGGAAGAGGCGCTGGAAGTTTCGGATCGCGTTGCCATCATGAACCGGGGCCGCATCGAGCAGGCGGGGACGCCCACGGAGGTTTACGATAACCCGGCGACGCCATTTGTCTATGAATTTTTGGGGGCCGTAAATCTGTTTCACGGCAGGCTCGATGCCGGAGAGGCTTCCGTTGGCTACGTGCGTCCTTTTGAATTGGATGTTTTTCCTTATTCGGAAGAGCACGCTGGTGCGAGTGTAGCGGCGATCGTCCAATTTATTGCCGCGGCCGGACCCTCGGTTCGTCTGGAACTGCAGCGGGAAGATACGGGGAACAACCTGGAGGCGGAGATCTCCCGCGAGCGGCTTCGGGAACTGGGCCTGGCGCCAGGCGACCGCGTCGGAGTGGCGGCACGCAATCTGCATATCTTTGAAAAAACCGCAAGTTAAATAAAATTTAATCACCGCCCGCGTTGGTTTTAGGATAAACTGTTGTCCAATGCGGAAACTACTTTCAGTACTTTTTGTTCTAGCAATTGGTGCGATGATCCTGAGTGCGCAGGAACCGGGTGGACGGGGTCGCGGTCGCGGTCCCGCGGCGCCGCCGAAGAATCTCAAGGTTCTTCCCGCGGACGCCAATCTGATACCGACTATGCGCGCTGCCGCTGCCGGGTTGGGCGTGATGTGCACGTTCTGCCACGTGCAGGACCGATCAAGCGATGAAAAGCCGGAAAAGCTTACCGCACGCATGATGTTCCAGATGGTGAACGACATCAACTCGAAGTTCCCCGATGGAAAAGTGCACGTGACCTGCTATACGTGCCATCGCGGTGCGGAAATGCCATTGATGGCTGCCCCAGCCGCTCAGTAGCTGATTTTTTGTCCGGCGTCGGATCGTTCGCGAGCCCGACGCCGGAAGTGTGTTTGAGCCTTCTCTCTCCCGAATTGCTCCCCTGCGATAATACGGCTTCGGCATGAAGCTGCTGATCGACACAGACTCGCGTGTCCTCACCACAGAGAATGCGGGCGCGCGTCGTGAAATTCCTCTTTATTCCCGCGAGGCTTTCGAACGCCGGGTCACCGGGATCGACAAACATATTTCCGATGACACGCGGGGAACCGAATGTGATTCCGCCGCTGATTTGACGGACACATGGTTATGGAGAATGCCGTGACTGACGCGGAGATTCGACAGTGTATCGCGGACTTCGGTCCGTGGTTTTACCGTTTTGAGTTCCGCAACGGTCTGGAAACCACGCCGGCGATTCCGGAGTCGGTGGTCGGCATCTTCGATACCCGGCTGCGCATGATCGAGAGTGCTGTAGACGCTCATTTCGGCACGCGTCTGTGCGGCATCGAATGCCTCGACATTGGCTGCCACGAAGGATTTTATTCGCTTGCAATGGCCCGGCGCGGCGTCCGGAACGTGGTGGCCGTCGATGCCCGCGAAGAAAATCTCAGGCGCGCACGATTTGTCGCGAAGGCCATGGGCGTTGAGAATATTCTTTACCGCCAGGGCTGCGTAGAGAATCTGATCGCCGACCTCGCGCGAACATTCGATCTCACGCTTTTTCTCGGATTGCTTTACCACGTGGAGGATCCGATGCGCTGCCTGCGCCAGGTGGCTGCCGTCACCGGAGAACTCTGCATCATCGAAACCCAGGTGGTGGACGAAGTGGAAGGCTATGCCGAGTGGGGTTCGCGCGACTGGACACGGCCTTATCAGGGCATTGTGGCGGTGATCGACGAGACCGGAGAGTTCGGCGACGGGAATCGCGAGACGGGCGTGAGCCCGATGGCAACCTGTCCGTCCCCCAAGGCGCTGCTTTTCATGCTGAAGCAGGCGGGGTTCCGGCGGACCGAGATTCTGCCGCCACCGCCCGGCGCTTACGAGCAGCACGCGCGTGGTAAGCGCGTGGTGTGCGCGGCGTGGAAATGACCGCGGTCGAAGTCAGCCACCTTTCGAAAAACTATCCGTTGACGCGTTCGCAGTTGGGCCGACTGCGTCATCTGTTCGGGTCTGAACGGCACGATCCCAAAGGCGGATTGTGGGCGCTTCGCGATGTGAGCTTTTCCGTAGAGCCGGGCGAAGTTTTCGGAATTATCGGCGCCAACGGCTCCGGCAAAAGCACTCTGCTGCAGATTGTTGCGGGCATCATGCAGCCGACGTCCGGAAGCGCGCAAGTCAACGGGCGAATGTCGACACTGCTGGAGCTGGGGTCCGGCTTTTCGATGGAATTCAGCGGGCGGGACAACGTGTACCTGAATGCTTCGCTGCTCGGGCTGTCGCGGGAAGAAATCGACGTCCGTTTTCCTGCGATTGAGCGCTTTGCCGAAATCGGCGACTTCATGAGCCAGCCGATCCGCACCTGGTCGACCGGCATGGTGCTGCGGCTTGCGTTTGCCGTCGCCGCCCATGTGGATCCGCAGGTTCTGATCGTGGACGAAGCACTGGCCGTGGGAGATATCGCGTTTCACCAACGCTGCATGCGCAGAATTCACGATCTTCGCGCAAAAGGCACGACCATCCTCTTCGTTTCCCACGCAACGAGTGACGTGAAGGCGCTGTGCGAACGGTGCCTGTGGCTGCAGAACGGCGTTGTCCAGGAACTGGGCGAAGCGGACGAAGTGGTCGCGAAGTATCTGAGCGCGTCCTTACACAGAGAGGTGCTCCATCGGGCGGCGCTGCGCGGCGAATCCATGCAAAGTCCGGCGCCCTCAGATACCGCGGCCGCGGCGGGTGATGTCGATCCCGTCAGCGCACCGGCTCTGATCGGCGGTTTCGAAAACGCCTTTCGCGGATATCGCTACGGCGACGGCCGGGCGGGTATTCTTGGTGCGAATCTGATGAATTTCGCGGGCAGACCGGTCCGCCTGGTGGGTCCGCGGGATCGGCTTGTGCTCCGGGTGCATTTTCGGGTGAAGACGGAGATTGCTTCCCCGATTGCGGGCTTTCTGGTGCGCAACAGCCGGGGTGAAAACATCTTCGGATCCAATACTGCCCGGGAAAATTACCCGCTGCCGGCGATGGCGGCGGGGGATGAACACAATATCGATTTTCATTGGACGCTTCCCGGTCTGGCGCCGGGCGATTACCGGATTTCACTGGGGGTTGCCGACGGCGACATCGACGAGTTCCGGATGTGCGACTACGTCGAGGATGCGATTGAACTGAAGGCCGCCGGCGACGATTCGCAGGACGGGCGGGGCTACTTCCGGCTGCATTGCGCCGGGGTCGCGATTTATCGCAATTAGCGGTGTAAACAAAGGGACTTCCGTGGTATCATCCCTTTAGCTTTTGAAACCCAGTACATCGTTTGGAACTTCACCGAAAAGCGTTTGCCTCTCGCTGTACCGTCTCATTCGAGTCTCGGGAACTTCATTGCTGGAAAGAAAGAGAGAAGTATGAAAGAGACAGGAACAGTAAAGTGGTTTAACGCCGGCAAGGGATACGGCTTCATTTCCCGCGAGAATGGAGAAGATGTGTTTGTGCATTTCTCCGCTATTGAAGCGAGCGGTTACCGCTCACTCGAAGAAGGTGCGAAGGTCAGCTTTGTCGTGAACCGCGGCCCCAAAGGTCTTCAGGCAGAGCAAGTCACACCTGCCTGACGGCTGACCCCCGATAAACGGGCCCGTCAGCGTTAAATCCAAAAATTTCAGCAGCAAAAGCGGCGGAAGAGATCTTCCGCCGCTTTTGCATTGGTACCGCTTCTCGTCCGGTGGGCGTTTAGAATAGACCTCTTGAGTCGGTCGAATGTTTTTTAACAGCTACGAATTCCTCTTCGGATTTCTGCCGGTTGTTGCGATCGTCTGGTTCCTTCTGTCGCGAAGTCCGCGGGCGGGCACCTGGTGGATGGTTGCGGCGTCCCTGTTTTTCTACGCGTGGTACCGCGTCGATTATCTTGCGCTTCTGATCGCGAGTATCGCGTGGAACTATCTGATCTCGCTTCTCATCTTCCGGCAAAGGTCCGGGCGGGAGTCTTTGGCGCGTTTTTGCCTGATCGCGGGCATCGCGGTGAACCTGCTGCTTCTCGGATTGTTCAAGTACAGCAGGATGCTGGCGCCGGCGATCCCTTTCGCGCCGTTTCTTTCCCAGTTGGCTTTTCCACTCGGCATATCCTTCTTCACGTTTTCCCAGATTGCTTACCTTGTGGATGTTTACCGGGGCGCCGATCAGCCTTCGCCGATCCGCGACTATGCTCTTTTCGTCAGCTTCTTTCCCCATCTGCTTTCCGGTCCGATCCTGCGGCATCGGGAAATGATTCCGCAGTTTGACAGTGCGCTCCGCCGCCGCATGATTCCGCGATATTTCGCGCGCGGACTGGTGCTCATCGTCATCGGGCTTGCCAAGAAGACGCTGATTGCAGACTCGCTTGCGCCGCTGGTGGCAAAAGCCTTCGACTCCCACGGGATGCTGGATTCGGTAACAGCATGGCTCGGATCGACGGCTTACACCTTTCAGCTTTACAACGATTTCAGCGGATACTGCGATATCGCGGTGGGCGTATCGCTTCTGTTCAATATTCGTATTCCGGAAAACTTCCGGGCTCCCTATCGATCCACATCGATTCAGGAATTCTGGCAGCGCTGGCACATAACACTGGGCCGGTTTTTCCGGAACTATGTGTTTTTCCCGCTGGGAGGAGGCAGGGTGAGGTTCTACCGGCAACTTCCGGCGATTCTGATTACCTTCGTGCTCGTGGGGCTTTGGCACGGAGTCGGCTGGACCTTCCTGCTGTGGGGAACGCTGCATGGCATCGCGCTGGCGATTCAGGTGTTGTGGCGGAGGCTGCGCATCCGGCTGCCGAATTTCGCGGCGTGGGCTCTGACTTTTGCTTTTGTGGATTTGACGTGGGTCGTGTTTCGCGCGCCGGACCTGGCGGGCGCTGCAAGAGTACTGCGGGCCATGTTTTCCGGATTGCCGAAAATTCCGCTTCCTTCCGGCATCGCAAACCTGGACCCGGGTCAGGTGATCCTGATCGTGGCCATGCTGCTGATCGCATTTCCGATATATAGTTTTACGATCGCCAGGCGGATGAAGCCCGGCCTGTGGACGGCGGGCGTCGCGGCAATATTGCTGACAGCCATCGTGCTTCGGTTTGCGTCCGTGTCGTACTTCCTTTATGCCTTTTTCTGATACGCCTTGGCTGAGATGACGAGAGCGAGAGAGATACGGCGGAAGTGGCAGAGATGGGTCTGGTGCTTCTTCGCGATCAACGCCGTCCTCATGGGAAGCGTGATCGCTTTTGTACTGGCGGTCGATCCGTATCAGATTTACCATCGGGTCTTAGGCGGGCGGCAGCGCTTCGATCTCCGCATTCAGCGCTTTTATGTGCCGGGCATGGCGCGAACCAGTGACTACGGAGTCGCCCTGGTCGGTACATCCATGCTGCAGAATATTCCGAACAGCGCCGTCCAGCGGTACTGCGGAGAACGGGCGGTGAATCTGTGTATGTCCGGCGCGTCCATACATGAAGAGGCGCAGGCGATGGCGCTTGCCCTGAAGCACAGGGGCACCAAGACGGTGATCGCTACGCTGGACTATAACTCTCTGTCCGGAGGGAGCCTGAACCAGGTCGTCGGTATTACTTTCCCGTTCCCGTCGTACCTCTATGATGATTCGCCGCTGGACAAGTTCCCGTATTTACTGTCGTGGGATTCGATTGTCACCAGCTACCGCGCGGTCTATGAGGATGCCTCTCCGGAGGAAACCGAAAATGCGGATTGGCCGTGGAAGTTTCCTCCCAGTATGACCTTCGATGCGGCCGACGCGGTTCGGGACATCGACCCGGCGAACATCAACAAAAAATACGGGATGATGAATCTCAAGCTGGCGGATATGGAGAAAGCGTTTGCCGACAATATCTTCCCTCTCCTCGAAAAAGACCGGAACGTCAGGATTCATTTCGTTTTCCCGCCGTATTCGATCCTGGTGTGGCACGACTACGCGCAGCGCGATCAGGTCCGGACGTATTTTGCGTTCAAGAAGTGGCTGGTGACGCAATCCGAGCGCTTCGGCAATTTCGATGTTGTCGATTTTCAGGACCGCGCCGACATTATTACCAACCTCTCGCTTTATGCCGATATCTATCATTCGGCGGAGAGTATCGACGAGCAAATGGTCCAAAGCGCCTGTGCCGGGAAAGGGCTGCTCGACAGAGGAAATATCGAGATGCGGCAAGCCGGTCTGCTTCAACTCATCCGCGTGACAGATCCCGCCGCGTTGGTGGAAAAGGCACGAGGGCAAAGCGCCGGGAGCAGCCGCGGTTCCGTTGCAACGCCCTGAAATTTACCCCGCTTGCCATTGAGGATAGGAAGGCAGCGCTCTCTGATTTCACCGGCTTGCGACTGACAGGGCTTCGATTGTCTGAACCCTGACGTGAGTCGACTAATGCGACCCCGATCCGGCGTCGCGGTCGGCGCTTACGCACTCTCAGCGGCACGATGTTATCCGATTCGGTGAAAGCGATAAACGACTACGTCGGCGTCTTCATAGACGGGTCGGCCCCAGGTCCTGTCTGCCCATTGCCGCAGTTCCGCACCATCGCCGAACAACTGGTCCGAGGTCTCGGGCGTCAACGTCCGGCCAAAGCCCGCTAACAACCGTGCTGTCGTTGGAATCTGCGCGAGACGGCGATATACACGACTATTCTCGTTTCCAACCGCCTTATGGACGACGATATATTCAATCGGGAGATCGGACTCTGTCAAGTCCGAAATGCTTAACATTCTCGCAAACCGAAATCCATCGACATGATCGAACGATCTCTGCCACATCCCTGTGCCGACGCCGGCGGAATAAAGCGGCCGCTTGTGCACTCGTTGCTCGAGATCGTAGAGCGGAAACCCCATATTCAAAGGCATTTCCAGTATTCCACCCGCGCCTGGCTCCCGCGCCAGTTGCCTGTAAAATGCCGGAATCGGGAGCGAGGAAAGAATCCCCGGATCGTCCAACTCGTGGGCCATCACCATCGGATGCACCAGATAATTCCGGTTGGGTTCAAATCCATACAGCCCAACATCATAAAAAAACAGCCCGGCCAGCATGGTCAGCGCAATCAACTCCGGTATATGCGGGAACCTGATCCGATTCAGGATTCCGGCCAGTCCCGCGGCAATCAGCACAATCCAAAGCGGCAGCGCAAACGCTACGTAGCGCGCCCAAACCCACGGAATTTCAGAAGATTGAGGATTGAGGATCAGCACCAATACCACCTGGCACCCGATCAAAAACACGAGCAACGACACCTCGGATCTTTTCGCTCGCAGCCAATATAAACCGGCGCCGGCCAGGGCCGTTTCCCAAGCCCAGTCACTATGATGGACAGTCAGAAAAAGATAAATCCCATTCTGAAACGTGGGGAGGCCCTGGCTCCCGCGGCTTGCCCGCGCTGCCATCGTCTCCAGCAGCGAAGGCGCGGCAGGCAGAAAAAACAGCGCGCAGAGGGAAGCAAACAACGCTCCGGCCCGCAGGACCGCGATTCGCGCCTGTCGGGATCCTCGGAGCCCCTTCCACAATACGAAAGCTCCCAGCGCGCTCACCATCGGAAATGCCAGCAGATGAAAGTAAAGCGCCAGAAAGGCCGCCGCTCCCGCGAGCAACAAAGCGCGTGTGCTCGACGTTTCGTCCCATTCGAATACCGCCATCACTGCGACCATCATGAGAAAAATGACAATCGGGTATGGCCGCGCTTCGCGGCTTAGATAAACGTGGTACGGCGAAAATGCAAGCATCCCGGAAGCGAGCCAGCTTCCCAATGGCCCGCAGCGACGCCAGGCGAAAACGGCAACCAGGAGGATTGTCGCGCAGCCTGAAATAAGGCTGGGCAGCCGCATCAGTAACTCATTCAGTCCCACGGTATCCATCAGCGCCCGATAATAGAGCGTGAGCGGAATACACGTGTCAGTCAGTGAAAAATGGCTAAATAGATAGCCGTACCCATGACCAGGCAGGACAGTTAAAGCATGAATTTCGTCGGCAAAGACAAGCTGCGCGCCAATGCCATGAGCGCGGAGACAGACACCGACAAGAAAAACCAGTGCAATGCCGATCGTTGAAAGACGCGCCGACGGGTCGTCCTGTCGAAGTCGATCCCGCATTCTTCGTCACCAATCACAGCGACCGTCCCAATCCGGCGTCTGGCCCTTCGTCACCTTACAGACGAAAGGAAGAAATCGGGATACGGGCGAGCCTTTATCCCAGCTTCGTTTTCGACGATCCCACGGCCGCGCTCTCGGATTTCACCGGCTTGCGATTGGCGGCGCCTGGATTGTTGGAACCCTGAAATCGGCGGAGCTGGTCGGTGACGCAGACCAGAAACATCGGTTGTTTCGCGTTCTTCAGAACGTCGATAATGCGGTCCGGCTGATCTTCGAGGTAGATGCTCTTGCCGTCGGTGATGAGATGGACGTCGCCGTCGTTCGCCACCGCGTCGCTCAGACGCTTGCCCATTTCCTTCTGGAGAAACCGCAGGACACGGCGGATCTTCTGCAGCGAAAATCCCTTGCGCCGCAGTTCGGCAATCACGGAAACCTCGACCACTTCGTGCGAGAGATAAACGCGCCGGTGGCCTTCCTGGCGGGGAGAAACGACGTTTCGTTCGTCCCACCACTGCAACTGACGAAGGCTTACGCCCGCGATGCGCGCGACGTCGCCGCTGGTATAGCGTTCCTGATCAGCCACGGCGACGGGCAGCTCTCTTTTTGTTTTGAACATTTCGCGATGCCTCCGTGATTCCTGGAGCAGTCTGAATTTTACCAGATTCCGCTCTGCACAAAAGATGCTTCAATTCGGCCCATGTTAACATTGAGAGTCAATCCCTTCCAGAGGTTTTCGTGGCCGGTAATCTCACACGCAAAGAGCTGTTAAAAGAGGACAAGTTTAAGGTCGAAGCGGAAAATACCTTTGACTATCTGTCGACCCACCGCAAAGAAGCGGTTCGTTACGGCGGTATCGCGCTGGCCGTGATTATTGTGGTTGCGGGCTTCTTTTACTACCGGACGTCGCAGCATTCGGTGCGCGAGCAGATCCTGGGCGAAGATATCGCCCTTTCAAACGCAGGCGTCGGGCAGGCCCAGCCTGGCGGGGGCCCTAATTTTCCCACCCAGGCCGCGAAAAACGACGCGGTTACAAAGGCTTTCACGAAGCTGGTTACCGATTACGACGGAACGCAGGAGGCCTATGTCGCCGAGTATTTTCTCGGTACCCTGGCGCTCGATGCCGGCAAAGTGGATGAGGCCCGCAGGAAGTATCAGGACGCGGCCGACCATGCCGACGCGAACTATGCGTCGGTAGCCAAACTGGCGCTGGCCCAGCTCGACTTTGCGGAAAATCGCCTGCCGGAGGCAGAGAGCCTGCTGAAAGATCTGATGGATCACCCCACGGACCTCGTTTCGAAGGCGCAGGCTACATACACGTACGCAAAAATGATCGCTCCGACAAAGCCAGAGGAAGCAAGGAAGCTTTTTTCGCAGCTTTTAAACGAAAAATCCGACGTAGCACAGATCGCCCTCACGGCGATGAACGACCTTCCGCAGAAGTAGCATCTGCCTGGCCTGCAATGCTGTTGCATTTGCGGTTTCCGGTAGAATCCTCTCGCGGGCGGCGATACCCAGAGCCCGGACATCCTTACCGCAACGCTTTCCAGCGCGATCGCGACCGCATCATTCATACCCGCGCGTTTCGCCGACTGGAGAACAAGACACAGGTGTTTGCCCCGGCTGTCTCCGATCACTTTCGGAACCGCCTCACGCATACCATCGAGGTCGCTCAAGTCGCCCGTACGGTGGCTAATGTTCTCGGGTTGAACGAAGATCTGACGGAGGCTCTGGCGCTGGTGCACGATGTGGGACATCCGCCCTTCGCGCATGCGGGTGAAGAAGCGCTCAATCGCAGGATGCAGCAGTTCGGCGAACGCTTCGATCACAACATTCAGGCTCTCAACATCGTGGAGTCGCTGGAGCAGCGATATCCCCGATTTTCCGGGCTGAATCTGACCTTTGAAGTTCGCGAAGGGATCGTCAAGCATTCACGCGATTTCGGACCGGGCGAATTTCCGGAGCTCGAGGAATATCTGCCTGGCCTGCGGCCGCCGCTCGAAGCGCAGTTGATCGATCTCGCGGACGAAGTGGCATATAACGCCGCCGATCTGGACGATGCTTACGAGGCCGGCTTGCTGACCCCGGCACAGGTGGCGGCTGCGGTTCCGGTCTATGCGGACCTCGTCGATACCATCGAAACGCAATTTCCGGGAGCGACGGAGAGGGAGCGCTTTCAGGAGTCAGTTCGGCAGTTGATCGACGATCAGGTTTCCGGCTTCATTCAGGGTACGGTTGACGCGGTGAATGCCGCCGGCGTGAAGGATTTCGAGTCGGTCCGCCATTACCCTTCGCGACTGGCCCGCATGACTCCCGAAGTGCGCGAGACGAGCCTGCAGCTCAAGCGTTTTCTGCTGAAAAACGTTTACTCGTCCGAGGCGTTGGAGACGGACCGGCGGGAGTCGATCGCCAAACTCGATCGGATGTTCGGATATCTTATCGAACATCCCGAGAAAATTTCCGGCGCGGAGCCGTCGGTGCCCCTGCACCGCGCGATCTGTAATTTCATTGCCGGAATGACGGACCGCTACTTCCTGCGTTTCTACGACATGCTGTTCCCGGCCTGACGCCGGTCAATCTTCGACGCGAGTGAAATTCGCCAGTTCCGCCTCGCGCACAATGTAATTCCGCTCCAGTTGCCGGCAGAGTTCCGCGCCCAGTCTCTCGGGAGTCTCTTTTTCCTCGTGTTCCACCACGACTTTGATGAACAGATTGGTCCGCATGCTGTTCCTATACTAGTGAGGTGAATTGCGTCATCTGCGGAATCCGTAAGCCGCGCCGCCACTGCCCGGGAGTTCACGGCGATATCTGCAGCATTTGCTGCGGCACCGAGCGCGAGCAGTCTGTCGATTGCCCGTTGGAATGCACCTACCTGCATGACGCGCACGAGCACGAGAAATCGCCTGAATTCGATGGCGCAACACTGCCGAATCGGGATATCGAAATCACCGAGGAATTCCTGCATTCGAATGAGGTGCTGATGGCGTTCCTTGCCGTGACGCTTTTTGAAGGAGCGCTGAAGGCGCCTGGAGTCACCGACTGGGATGTCCGTGAGGCTCTCGAAGCGTTGGTGAAGACCTACCGGACGCTGAAGGCCGGTCTTTATTACGAGACGGCTCCCACCAATCCGTTCGCGGCCGGGATCGCGGCGCACGTGCAGGCGACGCTGGCGGAGATCAAACAGAAGGAGGTGGAGTCCGGCCACGCTCCTTCCATTCGCGACGCCGCTGTACTCGGGATTTTCGCTTTTCTGCAGCGCCTTGAATACTCACACAATAACGGTCGGAAACGCAGCCGCGCGTTTCTCGACTTCCTGAGCGGCTTCTACATTCCTTCAGAGGACGCTCAGGAAGCGAGAGTTTTGGAACCGGACGCGCCCCGGATCATCCTATAAATACCGGGTTTGGATTAACCGTGAGACTGGGCATCGTAGTATTCGGGCACGGATCGAGCGTCCCTTCCGCCAATGAGGCAGTGCGCGTCATTGCGGCGCGGGCGGCGAAGGAAGGCGCATGGGAGTTGTATGAGACCGCATTTCTCGAAGCGGCGCCTTATCTCGAGGACGCGGTCCGCAGGCTTGCTGCATCCGGCGCCGAAGAGATACTGGTGCTGCCTTATTTTCTGACGCTCGGCATTCATCTGCAGCGCGATTTGCCGAAGCTCGCAGAGAATCTTGCCCGCGAGCACCATGTTCCGATTCGCGTTGAGGAGCCGCTCGACGGACATCCCGCGCTGAGCCGCATCCTGGTTGACCGCGCATCCGGAGTTTCGCAATGAAGGCGCGGCTTGTCGAATCGCGCGAGATCGGGCCCAACACGCGGCACTTCGAATTTGAGTCGCCGGACTGGAACGCCGCGTTCGTGCCTGGCCAGTTTCTTTCTGTAACGGCCACAATCGGCGACAACGACATCACGCGCGCGTATTCGGTCGTGTCCCCTCCTGGCGGCAATCGCTTTGCGTTTTGCGCCAATCTGGTGCAGGAAGGTCATTTGTCGCCGTTTCTGTTCGCGTTGGGTCCGGGCGACGAAATCGATTTCAAAGGGCCATATGGCGCGTTCATACTGCGGAGGCTGGCGTCAGATTCGCTCTTCGTGGCTACCGGTACCGGAATCGCGCCCTTTCGTTCCATGCTGCTCTCACATCTGGAAGGTCATCCCGAGCGACGGTTCACGCTCATCTTCGGCGTTCGACACGAGCAGGGATTGCTGTATCACGAAGAACTGCGCGGGCTCGCGGAAGCCTATTCGAACTTTCGCTACGAGCCGACGCTGACCCGACCGCCGGAAAGTTGGTCTGGACGGACTGGCCGCGTGCAGCAACCCACACTGGAGGCGCTGGGGGAACGCCGCGATCTGGATGTTTATATCTGCGGCCTGCGCGAGATGGTCGACGATCTGCGGGCGAAGCTGAAAGAAATCGGCCTCGACCGCAAACGGATTATTTACGAAAAATACGACTGAGCGTATCAGCCATGCTCGTCAGCCGCGCTCGGACAAGCCGAACGCCAGCAGGAGCAACACCGTCAGGCTGATAGCGGTGAACACCCACTGCCGCTGTCGTGAGAAACCGTAGACAGCGAAGGCGACGCGCATCACCGGCGTCGCGATCATCGTCAGCACGCTCAGTTGAATAACGCCGCGGGCGGACCCGGCACGCACCTCGCGCAGGATGCCGCCGATGCTTTCGAGCGCCGCCGGTTCGCCGTGGAAGATGCTGTAGGCCTCGTGCTCCGCGCCGTGTCTCATGACATAGAGAATGCCGCCGGCGAGCATGATGAGGCAGGAAAGAATGACTCCCGCGCGCAGGAGCGAGCCCATCTGGTTCTCCATCTTTTGATCGCTGTACATATCAGAGGCGTCCCGTCCAGCCGTTGTAAATCATCTCGACTCCCAACGCGAAGATCACCGTGCGAAACAAAATGCGAAGCCGTCCGCTGGCCGCCGTCGCCAGCAGGCGTGCCCCGAGCAGCGAACCCGCAACGACGCCGAGTGTTACCGGCATCGCGAGGCCGGGGTCGATGTATCCGCGGTGCAGGTAGATTCCGGCGCTGGCAGCAGCGGTGACGCCGATCATGAAGTTACTGGTCGTGGTGGACACTTTGAAGGGCAGCCCCATTGCCAGGTCCATGGCGAGTACTTTGACTGCGCCCGATCCGATGCCCAGCAGGCCTGAAAGCATTCCGGCCGCGCCCATCATTCCGAACCCCAGCGGAATGCGCCGCACGCTGTAGGACGTCACCCCGTGCGGGCCGGGATACTGACTGTTCAGGCCGAGGCGCGCTCCCATCGAATCGGCTTCCTGCGCCCGCGGTGTTTTTGTGTCTTCTTTGTGCGCCGGAGCAAAAACCGAGCCCAGCAGGACGACACCCAGGAGAATGGCCAATCCGGCGGTGGGCACGAAGGCGGCTACCGCGGCTCCGATCAACGCTCCGAGGCTGGTCGCAATTTCGAGCAGCATCCCGATGCGTACGTTTGAAAATCCTTCGCGCACGTATGCCGCGGCTGCTCCCGACGAGGTGGCGATCACAGATACGAGCGATGCGCCGATGGCATAGCGCATGTTTACTCCGAACGCGATTGTGAGCAGGGGAACGATGACCACCCCTCCGCCAAGGCCGGTGAGAGATCCGACAAAACCCGCGACGAATGAACCGCCGAACACCGCCGCGGAGAAAAGCTGGTTCGTCATTTGGATTTACAGCGGAATTTACATCCGCGCGAATTGGTCTTCATCCGGTTCCGCGCAGCAGTACCAGTTCTCGGTCATGCGGGGAATGGCCGCGCCGGGTGCGATGACAAAATCCGGCTTTGATCCGAAAGTGCGCTCCCAGATCATTCCGAAGAGTTCCCCACGCGCGGTTCCCAGCCGATCTGCGAGTCCGATCAGCTTCTGCAGGTCGGAGCAGAGTTCGTCCATTGCAGGGTCGGGATGCTGCCATCGGTAAGAGAGCGCCGCGGGATCGAAGGCATCCACAGGCAGATCCTTCAGCTCCAGCAGCTCCAGCAATTTCGAGCCGGACGGAATCAACAGCCGGATGGCAAGCTGGATCGGCGCGACGTTCTCGATCAGATCCAGATCGCGGATGGCCCGCAGCAGGTCCCCATAATCGTCGCGAGACGTCCAGGGTGTGAATGCAACGAAGGTGGGCGCCAGCGTCAATCCGTGCGTCCGCGTCAGTTGGAGCGCTTCCACAAAGTCCGCCCGAGTATGCCCCTTGGCGAGAAGCGCCAGAACTTTATCGTCCACCGATTCGACGGCGCTGGTGACGAACAGGCATCCCGTTCGCTTGAGAACGGGCAGGAGATCCCGATGCTTCAGCAGATGTTCGATCTTGATCGTGACGTCATAGGTGATGCGGGGAAACTCCGCGTGGAACGCCTCCACAATCTCCAGCGCGTGGCGCGGACCATTGAAGAAATCCGGATCGCCGAAGGTAATATGTGCCGCTCCCGCATGAATCTGCTGCCGCGCATCCGCGAGGACGATGTCATGCTGCACCACCCGGAAGCGTCCCTCGTATACCGGTACGATCGGGCAGTGCCGGCAGAGGTGTTTGCACCCGCGACTGGCCTCTGTATAGCCAACCGCTTTACGCTCGCCGCCGGATGGCTCATCTCCGGAAAGCAGCGCGGCGTATTCGGTCAGCGGCGGCAGACCCGTGCGCTCCGGAATGCGGAAGGGCAGGCGATCCAGAATCACCGGGAGCACGGTGGATGCGCGGCCTGAAATCAGATCCGTCAACGCGCCCTCGAACTCGCCGCCAATCACATGAGTCACGCCGAGCGTCCGCAGCATCTCCTTATTAACAGGCGCATAGAGACCGTAGCAGCAGATTTGCGCCGTGGGATTCAGGCGCCGGGCGGTCTGGATTTGGGGGACTGCCATTTTTGTCGCCGTGTGCATGGGAAGATGGAATGCAATCCAGTCGGCAGCCCGAACTGCTTCAATCGGAAGGGGTTCGCGCGACAGATCGGCGGTTGTGACATCGTGGCCTTCCGCTCGCAGCCATGCCGCCGGGGAAGCCAGCCCGAAGGGCTGATGGCCGAGGTCGTAGGTGGATACCAGGACGGCGCGCATGAGCGAAGTACTTTGAGGCGATTTGTTACAGAGTCAGTTTGTTACAGAATCATTGATAAAATGAGATTGCAGTCGCCTCCCCCATTATGATTGCCCCCTCTGCCACTGTCGCGGAAGAGATTCTTGACCTCAAGCGGGACCGCCGTGCGATTCTCCTCGCCCACCACTACCAGGACGCGGAAATTCAGGAACTGGCGGACGTGGTGGGGGATAGTCTGGAACTGGCCCGCAAAGCCCGCGAGGCCGAAGGCGACGTTATCGCGTTCTGCGGCGTCTGGTTCATGGCGGAGACGGCTAAGGTTCTGAACCCGTCGCGTATCGTGATTGTTCCGGACAAAGAGGCCAGCTGCAGCTTGGTGATGGGCTGCCCGGTCGAGCCCATACGAGAGTTCAAGCGGAAGAATCCCGATCACGTCATCGTCAGTTACATCAACACTTCGGTGGAAGTAAAGGCCGAGTCGGATATCCTTTGCACCTCACGGAACGCGGTTAAGATCGTCAACTCCATTCCGGCGGAAAAACCGATTCTTTTCCTCCCCGATCGCAATCTCGGCAACTACGTCAGGCAGCAGACCGGCCGGGAAAACATGAAAATCTGGCAAGGCGCCTGCATCGTGCATGAGACTTTTCCCGCGCGGCGGCTGCTTGACGCCAAGGCGGAATTCCCGGAGGCGCTTGTTGTAGCCCACCCCGAGTGCACGGAGGCGGTGCTTCGGCATGCGGACTTCATCGGTTCCACCTCGGCGATCATCGAATACTGCGAAACGAGTCCGGCGCGCGAATTCATCGTAATGACCGAGAGCGGTGTCAATTTTTCGCTCGAGCGCGTCGCGCCGCGAAAGAAGTTCCACTACGTCAGGAACGAGAACTGCAACTGCAGCGAATGCCCCTACATGCGGCTGAACACGCTGGAAAAGCTGCGCGATGCATTGCTCGATCTGGAGCCTCGGGTCGAACTCCCGGATGACATCATGCGCAGGGCTTCGATTCCGATTCGGCGTATGCTGGAAGTGGTCTAATGGCGCGTCTCGTCGACAATTTCGGCCGCCTGCACGACAGTCTGCGCATCAGCGTGACCGATCGCTGCAACATCCGCTGCTTCTACTGTATGCCCGAAGATGAGACCCGGTTTACGCAGAGGCAGGAGATCCTGACCTTTGAAGAGATCGAGCGCTTCGTTCGTGTAGCGGCCACACTGGGTGTTAACAAAGTACGCCTCACCGGCGGCGAACCGCTGCTCCGGCGCGATCTGCCGTTGCTGGTCGAGCGGCTCGCGCGCATTCCAGGGATTTACGACCTCGCCCTCACCACCAATGCCGTCCTGCTGGAACAGCATGCGCAGGCACTTCGCGACGCAGGTCTGAACCGCCTGAACATTCACCTCGACACGCTGGACCGCGAGCGATTCCAGCGGATCACCCGGCGCGACGATCTTCCCCGTGTGCTGGCAGGCATCGACGCGGCTGTCCGTGCGGGATTTCAGGGCATCAAAATCAACATCGTTGCCGTAAAGGGATTGATCGAACCGGACATTATCCCGATGGCGCAATATTGCCGTGAGCGCGGTTTCGAGCCCCGCTTCATCGAGTTCATGCCGCTCGATGCGCAGTCGATCTGGGATCGCGGCAAGGTTCTCCTGGCTGACGATATTGCGGCTCTGCTTTCTCGGGAGATCTCACCGCTGGTGGAAATCCCCGACCGGGACCTGCGCGCCCCCGCCACCGACTTCGCCTATGCGGACGGAAGCGGCAAAGTCGGGTTCGTCGCTTCGGTCAGCAAGCCCTTCTGCCTGAACTGCAACCGTCTGCGGCTGACGGCGGACGGCAAAATGCGCTACTGTCTGTTTGCCATCGAAGAAACGGACGTCAAGTGCCTGCTCCGCTCGAATGCTCCCGACGAGGAACTCGTCGCCGCAATCAAACAGAATGTCTCCGAAAAGTGGATTGGCCATCAGATCAATTCCACAAAGTTTGTTCCTCCACCGCGTCCGATGTATTCCATCGGCGGCTAAAACACGCTGATTTTCTCTGCCGGAACTTCTCCTGGATTCGCGGAGTCTACTTCAGCGAACGACGAAAAGCGCGCAGGCCGAAGGGTCCGTTGCGCGCCGTCAGGAGGAATCTTGTTCGATCAGACGTTCGTCAATTCTCAGGCAAGCGCGCGCAGACCATGGACCGTAGCTGGTTCGCTGGTCCTTCAGACGGCTCTCATAGCCGTCGTCTTGATTATTCCCCTGCTGCACACCGCATCTCTGGACCTGCCGGTGAAACTCCCGGTCTGGTTTCCTTTGGAGAAAGTCAATCTCAGGTTGAAGCCTGAAGCGGTGAAGGCGGCGGCAAATCGAAGTTCGTCGGCTCCCCGGCCTGAATTTCATTTGGCATTGACGGCGCCGATTCAGGTTCCACGGCGCATCGACCTCACTCCCGACGCGCCTGAGTTGACAGTTGCGGATGCGTTAATCGGAACCGCTGGTCCTTCCCTCGGTTCGCTGCTGCCGGGAATCGCCGTTCAGCAGCCATCCGCGCCGACCTCGGTAACGGCGAGGCCGAAGCCCGTTCCGCCTTCCCCGCCGGTTCGCATCGGCGGAGGCGTGCAGTCCGCCAAGCTGATCTTCGGGCCGAAGCCGGCCTACCCCCGGATAGCTCTGACCACGCGCACTCAGGGCGTGGTAAAAATCCAGGCGCTCATTGGACGTGACGGCGTCATCAGAAATCTGCAGGCTGTGAGCGGTCCCGCGCTTCTGATCGCCGCGGCGATGGATGCCGTTCGACAGTGGCGCTATCGGCCAACGCTTCTGAATGGCGAGCCGGTCGAAGTGATCACGGAGATCGACGTGAACTTCACGCTCGGTCAGTAATATTTTTGTAATCTCGAAGCTGGCCGGGGCGCAGAGCTTGAACCCTCAATAGTTCTGGTGCGATCTTATAAGTGTAGTTTGACAGTCCCGCTACCCGGGCCCTCGCAGTCCTCGATTCGGTGCTCCCTCAAATTCCAGAAAGAAGACGTATTGACGACTATTCCTGCAGGTCCAATCCTGAACCGGACTGGTATTAACTGGGTCTCGACGCTTGCGTTCGGCGCGTTTCACCTGGGGGCCGTTGCGGCCCTTTTCTTTTTCAGCTGGCCGGCGTTCTTTACGGCATTAGGTCTCTACTGGGTTGCTTTGAGCCTGGGAATCGGCATGGGATACCATCGCCTGCTGACCCATCGTTCCTATCAGCCGAAAAAATGGATCAAGTACTTTCTGGCAGTCTGCGGGACGCTGGCTCTGGAGGGTGGCCCGATCTCCTGGGTCGCGACGCATCGGATTCATCATCAGTTCTCCGACAAGGAGGGCGATCCACACACGCCGCGCGATGGGAAGTGGTGGGCGCACCTCATTTGGATGGTGGTAGGCGATTCGACACAACGCCAGACTGCCGAATGCCTCCATTACGCGCCGGACCTCTGCAAGGATCGATTCCTGGTCTGGCTCTCGAAATACAACTACGTGCCGCTGGTGGTGCTGTCCGTGCTGCTGTTCGCGTTCGGCGGCCTGCCGTTCCTCCTGTGGGGCGTGTTCTTCCGCGTGACCATGGGACTGCATGCGACCTGGATGGTGAACTCGTTGACGCACTTCTGGGGCCGCCGCCGGTTTGAAACGCACGACGATTCACGAAACAATTTGCTCGTCGCTCTGTTGAGTTTCGGCGAAGGCTGGCACAACAATCATCACGCCCATCCGACTTCCGCCCGCCATGGCCTTGCCTGGTATGAAATCGATATGAGCTGGATGGCCATCCGCCTCCTCCAGATGCTGGGACTGGCGAAGTCTGTTCACGTCGCCGGACTCTGACTGCACTAATACTAACTTGCGGCAATGCGCGTGTGATAAGTCAACATGGCACTTCTGGCCAACAAACCAGATGAGGACGCTGCCAGCAGATGTAGGGCGGGGCTTCGGCCCTGTTGGCAAGTCGCAGAGTACTGGACAGGCCTTATCCCCTGACAAGGTGACCGAGCGTTTCAGCCTCGGGTCAGGGCTT
>DATAXN010000117.1:0-3694 GCA_036273015.1 Bryobacteraceae bacterium
ACCTTCGGAAGGAAGATTTCACAGTCACCGAAGATGGCAAGAAGCAGGATATTTCGATCTTCCAGTATCAGGAGCTGACTCGGGAACCCGAGCCGCCGGAAGAACTGAAACTCAGCGATGAGCTGAAGCTTCCCGAGGCGCCCAAGACCGAGCTGACTTCACCAACGCCCGGCCAGCTGCACTATAAAGACAAGCGCCTGATGGTGTTCTACATGGATTTCTCCTCGATGCAGATCGCCGAGCAGTTGCGCGCCCAGGATGCCGCCCTCGACTATCTGAATAAGTTCATCACCAAAGACGATTTGGTGGCGATCGTACTCTACACGACCACGCCTAACATCCTGTGCGATTTCACAGACGATCGCGACACCCTGACTAACGTCATCCGGCAGTTACCAATCGGAGAAGCAACCGACTTAGCAGGCTTAGCCGATACCAGCGACGCGAATGGCGCCGATACCGGCGCGGCATTTGTCGCCGATGAGACGGAATTCAACGTCTACAACACGGATCAGAAGCTTTACGGCATTGGCCAGATCGCGAAACAGCTCAAGAGCTTCCCGGAAAAAAAAGCCTTGCTCTATTTTTCATCCGGCGTCACCCGAACCGGCGTGGAGAATGACGCGCAGCTCGAAGCAACGGTCAATCTGGCGGAGAAGGCCAATATGGTCATTTATCCCATCGATGCGCGCGGCCTGATGGCCGATCCTCCGGGCGGCGGGGCCAGCACGGCGGCGTCCCGGGGAACGAACGTCTACAACGGTGGTGTTTACAACTCTCAGCGCTCAGCCATCAACTCGTCGCAGGATACTTTGAACTCGTTAGCTGTGGATACGGGCGGCAAGATGTTTGTCGACAGCAATAACATAGCGCTCGGAATCGAAAATGTTCAGAAAGCCATGAGCAGTTACTATCTCATTGGCTATTACAGCTCGAACGATAAGGAGGACGGTAAGTATCGCAAGATCGACGTCAAACTAAATGGCGGCAAACTAGCTGGGGGCAAGCTGGAATTCCGCAAAGGTTATTACGCGGATAAGAACTGGCAAAAGATGAACGGCGAAGATAAAGAGTTCCAGCTCACGCAGGCGCTTTCCGCCGGCGATCCGGTAACTGAGATACCGATGGTGCTGCAGGTCGATTACTTCCGGATCTCGCCGACCGCTTATTATGTGCCGGTATCCATTCGCGTCCCTGGCTCGGTCGTTGCGACTGCGCAGAAGGGCGGGGCAGCCGAATCGGTGCTCGATTTCGCCGGACAAGTGCAGGACGACACACATGCAGCGGTCGGCAACGTGCGTGACAACATCAAGATCAAGCTCGATGGCGCCAATGCCGAACGGGCAACCAAGGGCACTTACCAGTACGACGCCGGCTTCACGCTTCAGCCCGGCTCCTATCATCTGAAGTTTGTCGTGCGAGAGAACATCTCAGGCAAGATGGGCACATTCGAAACAAAGTTCGTCGTTCCCGATCTCAGCGCGGATACTTCGGGCCTGAAACTCAGCACCATCATACTGAGCAATCAGCGTAACCCGGTGACGGCCGCCGTGGGACAAGCGGAACGGGCAACGCGGCAGACGCTGGCCGCAAATCCGCTTATCGTCGGTAATGAAAAAGTAATTCCGAATGTCACGAAAGTATTCCGCCGCTCGCAGACGCTGTATGTAAATTTCGATGTGTATGATGCACAGCCGGACCCGACCGACACCAAGGCGCGCCGCGTGAAGGTCAGCATGAGCCTGTTCAATAAGAACGGCATGAGAGCCTTCGAGGTCGGCCCGATCGATGCGACCCAGGTGGCCTCAACCAGGCCCGAAGCAGTGCCTGTGCAATTTCAGGTTCCGCTGAAAGACATCCCGCCAGGCGAATACACCAGCCAGATTACGGCGGTGGATGAAGTGGGCCGGCGATTCGCCTTTCCCCGCGAGCATCTGGTCGTCCGCTAGCAGCCCGTGGTATTAGTCGATTTTTTTCTCCGCGACATGTGACGGCGTGAATGTTTTGGTCGTCTCTTATGCATGGCGATGGGAACGCGGAAGCAGGAGCGTCAGCAGGAGTTCTGGATCGCGACAAAGGATGTGGTCGAGCCTCCCGGCAACGCTTTTTACGATCGGCTGAACAAGATCCTGGACGAGCATCGATTCGACCGCAAGGTAGAAGCGCTTTGCCGGAAGTTTTATAAGAAAATCCGGTATGGAAGGCCGAGCATGGCGCCGGGCGTTTATTTCCGGGCGCTGCTGATTGGTTATTTCGAAGGACTGGATTCGGAACGCGGCATCGCCTGGAGGGTGGCTGACTCTCTGTCCTTGCGCCGGTTCCTCGGTTTCGCCCTGGATGAACAGACTCCGGATCACTCAACCATTTCGCGGACGCGGCGATTGTTCTGGCTGGAGACGCACCAGGCCGTCTTCAAGTGGGTAATCGGGATATTGACGGGCGAAGGATTGATTCAGGGGCAAACGATCGCCATCGATGCGACGACGCTGGAAGCCAACGCCGCCATGAAGAGCATCGTACGGCGCGAGAACGGGCAAAGCTATAACGACTACCTGATCGGTCTGGCGCAAGCGGCAGGTATCGAAAATCCCACGCGGGAACAACTGGCGCGGATGGACCGAAAGCGCAAGAAGAAGGGCTCCAACGACGAGTGGAAGAGTCCGGCCGATCCGGATGCGCGCATCACGAAGATGAAAGATGGACGCACGCATTTGGCGCACAAGGCCGAACACGCCGTCGATCTGTCGAGCGGAGCGTTGCTGGCGGTCATGCTGGAACCGGCCAATGAAGGCGATACAACCACGGTACATAAAACGCTGGCCGAAGCACAGTCGGTGGCACGGCAGATTCATCCGCGCGGAGTGGAAGAGTTGGTGGCCGACAAGGGTTATCACAGTGGCGAGGTATTGAAGACGCTGCATACGAGCGGCGTGAGGAGCTATCTTCCGGAGCCGGCACGGGGCAAGCGGAACTGGGAAGGCAAGGCGGTTGAGCAGAAGCGGACGCACGAGAATCGGAGGCGTGTTCGCGGCTCGCGGGGCAAACGACTGCAGAAGATCAGGAGCGAGTTAACAGAGCGAACGTTCGCTCACATGTATGAGACCGGAGCGATGCGTCGGGTCCACTTACAAGGCCGTAAAAACATACTGAAGCGTCTGCTGATTCACGGAGCCGCGTTCAATCTGTCGCTGATCCTGCGAAAAGCGCTCGGAGCGGGTACGCCGCGGGGCTTCGGGGACCTGAATACCGGCCTGTTTGCCGCCCTCAGAAACGCATGGCTGAGCCTTTTCGCGCCCAGCTGGTTGCCTGGGAGAAATCCGGTCAATTGTTTTTCCAAAGCGGCCTGATGAACTCCAGAAAGTTCGAGCGTCCCGAAAACGGCCACCGTTTCGGACCCCTCAGTCGCTCAAGAGAAAAATCGACTAATACCACGGGCTGCTAGGACACGCGACGATAGTCGCGTCCTGCCCTGCCAAAACGCAGTCACAACAATCTTACGCAACAGACTCAACAACATAGCACTCCAGCTCTCCGCAGTCGTGCTCTAGTTTGAACAGGGGTACTGTTCTCCGGCGTCGCAAGACGACCGGACCCGGTCGCCCCTGTTCTTTGACAACCGAATATTGACAGGCGTCAGCGTGACGCGCGAATTATAGTAACAGGAGAATGTGCCAAATGTCGTTAGCCGATAAAA
>DATAXN010000118.1:0-98376 GCA_036273015.1 Bryobacteraceae bacterium
CTTGCATCCTGCTCCCCGCGATGCGTAACGCTCTGGGCCGGGCGAAGCCCTGACCCGAGGCTGAAACGCTCGGTCACCTTGTCAGGGGATAAGGCCTGTCCAGTACTCTGCGACTTGCCAACAGGGCCGAAGCCCCGCCCCACATCCGCTGTCAGCGTCTTCATCTGGTTTGTTGGCCCGAAGGGCCATGTCGACTCCTTTACAGTCACGGTTCGGAAAAGCCGGCGCTGTTCCGTCAGCGAGGGGGACAAATGGACGTGAAACAGAAAACAAGTTATGGAGAAAGAAACCCCGACTCTCCGAACGAGCTGGAGGCATTTTCTTTCCTTGTCGGAAAGTGGGAGGGGACGGGGAGAGTCAAACTTGACGGTGGAAAGTCCGCCGAGTTCGCCGTCTCGTGGATCGGCCGCTACATTCTCGACGGCACGGCAATCGCGGATGAGTTTCACTCTTTGGCTCCGGATGGGAGCCCCTACCTGGGCATCAGTCTTCGGCAATACGATGCGAAAAGAAAGACCTGGATCATCGAGTACCTGAACGTATCCCATTCTTTTCTGCGAAGACAGGTCAATGGCGGCTCCGGATCGGTTACCGTGGACGGGCCGAGTGTGACCGTCATTTCGGGAGCGCCCGATTCCATGAGTCGAGAGCACTATCACGTTGCGGATCACGACAATTTCGTCTATAGCCTGGACGCGTCCAACGATGGAGGAAATAATTGGAACGAAGGGCAAATTGAGATAAGCTTCCGCCGATCGGAGGAGTGACCCGGTGCGGACGCCTGAGCTCAAACGCCTGATCTGGGCGGGTCCCCTGACGGTCCTCGCTTCCTGCCTCGTAGTTCTGTCGATACGCGCAGCCGCGGCAGCAATATTAAAACCCGATCCAGGATTCCTGCCCCTGACTCTGAAACCTCCGATTATCGATACGGTCTGGGGCGCCGGCGCCGCGGTGCTCGTTTTCCACGCAATGTGCCGCGACACTCCGGACCCCGTAAACAAATACCGCGCGCTCGCCGCAAAGCTCTGGCTGTTTCGTTTCTGCCCGACCTTTGGCTGGCCATTCAGCATGGGTATGGCGGCGGGTGGCCTGAAGCATCCGCACTGGCCACCATGCATATCGCAGTGTGGGCTATTTGTGTCACGCTGTTACCCCGGCTTGTTATGAGAAGCGTCCCTGGCTCTTCGAGTTCCGCGTAATCAGGAATTTTTCATAACCGGACTCCGGCGCAACACAGTTCTGGTTAATTTTCCGCTGGATGCTCAGCCTTGTCGATCACGAATGTCTCGACCGGTCCTCGGGTTGCCAATAGTCTTAGCCCCAGTTGTTGCTGAACAGCCGCGAAGAGGTCGGGCTTAGCGCTATCGTCCGAAAGCGGCGGACGTGCGCTCATCATTCCACCGAATTCGTCCTCGTTTGGCGCCCAATCCAGATCGAAATCGTATCTGCCGGAAAGCGCGGTTTTATCGACTACCGGACGATCGACGGGGCCATGTTGGAGGACCGAGGCGAACTCGGCCATCGTAGCATCCCGAACCGGGAGCAACGCGCGACGCTCCGGAAACAGACGGAAAACAAGGGCAGGGCGTCCGTCGGGAGGCTGTCCGTCACTCTTTTTTATTTTCGATCCGCTGTTCGCGACGGTGAGTGTATAAATCGGCAGTTCTTTCTGTTCGCGATGGAACGTGAGCTGGAATCTGTCGACCAGCAGAGCGCGAAGCATCGACATTTGTTCATCAACGTTGCGGCGGATATCTCCCGGCGTCTCCGCCACGATGTCGTAGTGGTCGCCGTTAACCCACGTTGGGCCGCCTGAGATCAGTCGCGTCGGCAGGTCCCAGGCAGCCCCTACAAGCGACTTCAGAGTGTAATTCCGCACGACGAACCGGTGACCACCCTGCATGGTAAAGTACGCGCCGCCACGCCAATCAGGCGCAGTTGGCTTGATGGTCGCCACCTCAAATCCGCCGGATGTCGGGCCAATGGCGGGCGATTGCGCGTAGATTTCAGCAGCGGCAACAATAAGGACCGCAAGCGCCGTCTTCAGGCCGTCAAACACGATTGCCTCATACGTTACATTTTATTGCCGGAGGACCAATAACGGCGACGCGCCTCTTACTCCCCCGTCGCGTCTCGCAAGGGGTCATTTGTGCAACGACAAAGACGCCTGACGATGTCTCGGGACAGCTTCCGATAATCCAACGTTATGGTCAAATTCCGGGCGGCGCTGTGGCACCCTGCGCCCATGAAACAACATGTACACCAAGGCCGTTCTCACCGTAATCGCCGCCGGGGGAGGGCCGGGCGTAGCGCTACCGGTCCTGGGTGGCGCCGCCAAATGCTGTCATCGGTTTGATTTTCATGGTGTCGGAGCCGGCTACGGATCAGCCGCGGTTTTACGGCGTTATCGTGCCGGTATCCGGCAACATAAAGGAAGATTGCCTCCGCAGACTCATGCTCCGCTATCAACAGGAAGACCGGGTTGCGGCGGATCGGCTTGTCTATCGCCTGGCTCCCGCCCTGACGCGATATCTCTGCTACTGCAACGTTCCTCCTGGGGATCGTGAAGATATACTGCGGGAATGCCGGATTCGGATCCATCGGTCCCACCGCAAATACCAGGACACGCGGCCCGTGCTGCCGCGGGTATTTGCCTTCATGCGCCACACCCGGCTCGACGCCTGCCGAATAAGGCGGCGTCGCCGATCAAGAGAGATCGCGATGCCGATCTGCCGGAGCGGAGTGCCGCTCTTGAAGCGTTGGTGTATTCGGAAGGCGCCGTGACACAGCGAGCCCATCGCGGTTATGAAAGACGCGCATTGCCGCTGTCCGCGGACCAGCAGGCTGTGGCAAACCGACTCACTCACGGTCGCGGCTCTGTAATATGGTGGAGCGGCGATCTAAGACTTCTCCACCGGCTGCCAGCATCCGGGCATCTTCCCCTTGTTCAAAATCAAAAAAATCGACCACGGCCGCATAACTATTTTCGCCATCCAAGCGAAGTATGACTGACATGAACGAACTCCCAAATCGGCACCACGCCGAATCGATTGACGCCTTTCTGGAGGTGCTTCAGGCGCGCCGCAGCATTCGCACCGGATTTCTGAAGGACAAGCCGGTCCCGGATGAACTTATTGAAAAGATCCTGGAAGCGGCACGGTGGGCTCCCTCGGCTGGAAACTCCCAGCCGTGGGAATTCCTTGTCATCCGACAGTTGGAGATGCGGGAAAAGATCGTGGAGATCTTCAAGACTCAAATGCGCGACAAGGTCGAGATCGAGGAGGCGGCGCGGGGTCAGCGCCGCCGCGTGAATGCCGGCGTGGACTTCCGCCATGCGCCAGTCCATGTTATCGTGCTCGGCGATCCGCGTACGAACGACGCTTATCCAATGCGCACAAAGCTTGACAAGTGGGAAGCGCACTATTTCAGCAGCCTGGCGAACTGCGTCCTGCAGATGCTTCTGGCCGCCGAGGTGTTGGGGCTCAGTTCCATGTACATCAGCGATGTAGCCTCGCCTTATTTCAGCGTCATGCTCAAGTCGCTCCTCGGCATTCCGGAGCCGTTGCAGATTTACCATCTGCTTCCCATAGGGTTCGCCAGGCGAAGTCCAACGATTCACCATCCACGCCGGGCGCTGGAAGAAATGGTTCACCATGAGCGATACGATCGTTCCAAGTTTCGCGGGGAGGCGGAGCTTCAGGCCTTCATGAAGAAGATGTCCATCCGCGGCTCCGAGTATCGCTTCTAACCGGTCGAACCAGAGGCACGTGTTCCTCAACCGGTCTCTTATACAACAACAGTGACAGCCGGAAAGCCGTCTGGAACGTCGATTGAGAAAAAGGCGTTATTGGTCCGGAACCTTACTAAAGACGAGAACGAATTTGGAGGTTTTAATCACCGCACCCGTGGTCTTGTCCGCCCCCTCGGGAACAACCTCTCTTTGAGTTTGCGTCTTTGCCTCAGTCAAAGTTCTGTCGTCGGACGAGAATGAGAAACGGCTTACTTCCCCGACATTAGTGTTGGGGATGTTCACCTGCTGACGATCTCGAAAGTGGAATCGTCGATTGGTCTGAAGGAGAGAGAGGCAGTCGGAGCCAGGAACGGTTTCGCTGCCGTCGTCGAGGCTCAAACTGGTGTCACCTGATTGGGACCTGCGGCTCCGCAATCGGTACATGCGCCTGCCAGGCGCGTTGCCCGGTTACATAAGAACGCGGCTGGTAGCCGCATGTCCATGCAGTCTCTGCAAATGGTCTATAGCGCCTGAATCAGCAGAATTGCTCCGATCCCGATCAGGCATGCATGAACGTACAGCACGAACTGGCGCGCGTTCATCCGCCGGTTGGCCACGCGGCCGAGGTAGATGCCGAGCAGAACGGCGGGCAGTGACAGAAGATAAAACCGGTTCACGATCGGAGTCCAAAGGCCTGCGACCCAATAGCCCACCATTCCGGCCAGACTGGCGGGAAGAAAGTATCCCTGCAGCGTAGCGCGAAAGTTGGCCGGAGCCCATTTGCGCAGAGAGCCGTAGATCGCCAAGGGCGGGCCGTTCATTCCGTACGCTCCGCCGAGTATTCCGGCGAGGAATCCAAAGAGTCCGGCGAGGCGCTCGTTCTTCAGTTCGAGCTGAGCATGCGGGATGAGCGACCACAGAGAAAACCCGATGATGACGACGGCGAGCAGCGCTTTCACCACGTGCTCGGGCACCGTCTTCAGAACGAGCAGGCCGAGCGGAATTCCGAGAAGAGTCGGAAGCACCAGCCATACCGCGCTGCGCAGATGAATGTGCCGCCAGTCCTGAAGGACGACGATCAGCGCTACGGTAATTGAGACAAGAACGGCGACCGGAGCCGCGATCTCGACGGGGATGGCGAGGGCCAGAAGCGGCACCGCAACCAACGCTTCACCAAAGCCGAAGGCCGAGCGGATGACCGTGGCGAGGAACAAGACCGCCGCCACTTCGATGGCAATCATCAAGTCTCAGCGTGTGCGATAGAAGGTGAGCAGATCGGTTCCCGTGGGTTTCGCGCCTGCCTGGCGGAGCATCGTGGCCACCTGCCCGCGATGATAGCTGCCGTGATTCACCACGTGCAGCGCGATTTGCCAAAACGGCAGCCGGCATTCTTCGCCCTGCGCGGTATGGAAGATCAGAGGCTGCTGCCAATTTTCAGGCGTATGGGAGCGCGCCCACTCGATCCAGCCCTGGTGCAGTCCCGTCCAGCGTTGTCCCAGCGACCCCAGATCCGGTGGGCTATCCATGTCGGCCAGCTTCGCGTCCTGCTCGCCCTGCACGCGGCGGAACCACACCAGTTCTCCGCGATAGACGTGAGTGAGCGTGTCGAAGAGGCTCTTGAAGGAACTGCTCCGATCCTGAACGAGGTGCTCGTGAGGCGTCTGGGTAAGGGCGGAGTATGCGATATTGTCCGCCCATTTCATGAACTCAAGGTGCGACCGGCAAACTGCGCCGATGTCAGGCTGCATTAGCCCAGTGTAGCGTTCAGCGAAGAGACGCGCTTGGGAGCCGCATGTTCCCAGGCAGGCTGCTGGAAAAGCTCTTTTCGTTGCCGCTGACGCGCGCGGTTCAGTAACTGCTTCGGAATCAGCGCTGGTTTACCGAACCGCGACGATAAAGGAGCGGCACGAAGCCTTTTTCAGCCAAACTGCTAGAACTGGAACCGGAGCTGAAGCTCGATCTTGCGGTTGCCGGCCGCGCCGTTGTTGCCGCCGAAACCCGCGCCGCCGCCGTTGTTGAGCGCTGTCGATTCGCCGAAAAAGGGCGAACCCAGAACGCCGACCGGCGGCGCATAGTTGACGTGGTTCAACGCGTTGCGGGCCTGAAGGCTCGCGGTGACGTTGTACCGCTTACCGGTATTCCCACCACCGAAATTTCCAAGGCCGCCGCCGCGTCCACCGCCGAACCCACCGCCGCCGCGTCCGCCACCGCCGGGGAACCCGCCGCGTCCGCCGCCACCGGGGAACCCGCCACCGCCATTACCGCGGCCACCGTTCGGGGTCGCGCCTGCCCGCTCTCCCCAGCCCCAAGTGCGGCTGAGACGGAGATTCAGAGAGACCTGCCCCGGGCCATCGCCGTAGTTGATGGGAACCAATGCCTCTCCGGACGCCGGGTTCGCGTTGAAACACCCAAACCGGGTTCTATGTATACCCGGAGGATACATACCTGAAGCGCCAGGGGTGCATTGTGATGCCGATGCGAACGCTGGCCGCGCATTGAAAATCCCGTCACCCTCGAACGCCTGGCCCGTGGTGATGTTGAACGGGGCGCCCGATTGCATGGTAAAGAACGGATTGAGGTTCAGCTTGTAAGGAAGCCCTATGGAACCGCCGAAGAACCCACGGTGGCGGATGTCAAAGCTTGCGCGGCCCCAGTCCAGATTGTCGTTGTATTGATTCATCGGGAAACCGTTGGCGTTGGTGTGCGCTTCGCCCCACACGTAATAGCCCTGCAACTGCAGGTGAGAATTGAGGCGCGTATTGGCGTTTACGGTCACTTGGGTCTGTTTGAATATGCCGCTGGTTTCGTATTGATAAATATCGCCGCTTGCGCCCGGGACATTCGTCCCCGCGAAAGGCCGCACGCCCGGATTTTCCGGGACGTCGCTGTCCGGCGGAGGTCCAATGTAACCAATGGGCGCATTGATGTCTCGTTCGCGAAGCTGGTGGAACCCCCGGGTGTTCACGTAGTTTATGGAAAGCTGCGTCCTGCCAGGCAGTTGACGATCGAGCTCAATCGCCGACTGACCGATGTAGGGTGTGCGCAGGTTTTTGTCAACTTCGTAAATCGCCTGATTCTGCACCTGCAGTAACGAAACCGCCGGGATGTTGGGATACGCGGCCAGCGCGGCAGCCGCATTGGGCTCCCCCGCGGTAATTATGTAGTTCGTTTGCGTGAAGCCGTTGAAACGCAGCGCCTGCAGTGTGTCACCGACGGGAAAGCGCGTGAAGAATATACCGTAGCCGGCACGGATGACGGTCTTGGACGCGGATTTTCCCTTCGCGCCCGGCGCCCACGCAAGGCCAACCCTCGGACCCAGGTCGAGATGATCGCCGATATTGTTCTGGGTTTCATAGCGCAGGCCGGCGTTAATTGTGAGGTTGGGGTAGAGGCGCCAGTCATCCTGTACGAAGACTCCGAGGTCGAATTGCCGGGCCTGCTGGTTCGGAATTCCGCTGCTCAGCGTAAACTGACTGGGGCCGCAGCCTTCAGCGAGAAGCGTCGCGATCGGAACGCCCTGGGAAAGCAATATCTGGGTCTGCTGATAGACGTCGAGAGAAGTGACGCTGTTGGGGCACAGCGGAAGGCTGCCTCCGGGAGTCGGCGGATTGAAACTATAACTGCCGTTGAAGTTGCTGTTGCTCAGGCTGGTGGTGTCCGTCTGGCGCGCGCGGAAACCGATTTTGAGCGCGTGTTTCCCCCGCGTCGTGGTCAGGATGTTGTGCAGTTCGAAACCTTTGTTGAAGTTATCGCTTGCCGTGTAAGGCGCGCCCCCCGAACTGAACGCGCTGTTTACGTTGATCCCTGGAATTGCGAAATCTCCGAGGCCGATCGAGTCGGTGTGGTTATCCCGGAACTGAAAGCGGGTTTCGTCCACCGCGACCGTGCCGAGAACCGCGGTTTCGGTGATCTGAACCTCGTTGTTCCTCTGAAAACTCTGTGTTTCCTGGGACGGGAGAGTGAAACCGCCTACGCCGCCTTCATTCGAGGACTGGGTGTGGTTATATCGAATGACCAAGGTGTTGTTTTGGTTGATCGCGTAGTCGAGGCGCGGGTTTATTCGCCAGACTGCGTTGGGAGTGCGGAACGCCGAGCTGTAGGGAACCTCTGCGAAGTTACTGAGCGGGCTTCCTAAAACGCCGCAGGAGTTGAGGGTTACGCACGGCAGCGTCTCGCCGACGATCAGCGCGTCTTCATTGATGGCGCGGCGCTGGTAGTCGAGGGTGAAAGACGACTTCTTATTAATCGGGCCGCCAAAGTTGGCGTTGAACTGGGTGGAGTTGTAGGCCGGTTGGGTGGTGAGAAACGGATTCCGGGTATCGAAGATTTTATTGCCATAATTGACGTTGACTGTGCCGTGGTAATTATCCGTTCCCGGCCTGGTGAGGATTTCGACGCGGCCGAAGCCGGGGGAATCAAATTCCGAGGAAAACGGATTTGAGTTGATGCGGATTTCGCGGATGGAGCTCTTCGGCGGCAACTGGCCGCCGCTGAAACCGTCGACGAAGAACTGCGCGCCGTTGGGTCCGGCCGCAGGCCCGGCGAGAGCTTCCAGATCTGACTGCAGATCGTCCGGATCATCGGGTAATGCGTCGATGTCCGCATCCTTCAGTACCAGCGCGCTGACATTGCTGGAAGAATCGGTGGAAAGGGCGGCGGCAGCCTGTTCGGTGACGCTGACCTGCTGCGCTTCGGTCGCAATCTGCAGCGCAATATCGAGTCCGTTCGCCTGACCGGCGGGAACATCGATATCCGATTTGGTGTACGTGATAAAACCCGAGGCGTCGGCGCGGATGTTGTATTTTCCGGGCGGCATATTCGGCAGCGCGTAATGCCCCTGACCGTCGCTGGTTGCGGTTCGGGTCGTTCCATTGCTGCCAGTAGCGGTAACGGTCGCATTGGGTATTACCGCAGCCGACGGGTCGGTGACCGTTCCGCGGATCGTACCCACGTTTTGCGCTAACGCAATACCGGGGACGATCCCTGCCAGCGCGAGCGCGACGACCGCAAGTGATGCCGTCTGTAACTTCATCCACACCTTCATCTGCATATATTTTTCTGTCCAGACCCGTCTCTCTTGAGACTTGGGGACATATTTGATTGTTACTTTTTACTACAAAAGTAGATCGTGATTAAGTGTAAAGACGGTATTGGGGTATCCAAGCCCTGTTCTGCCAATCATTTATGTTCTCTTAATGTTCTTTGGCGGCAGTCCGTTTTGACCTGTTGAAGCAGGACCCCGGCGGATTCCGCAAATCCGGCGGGAACTACCCATTTTGGTGTGGCGTGGCCCTGTTGGTGGTTTCAATCCAGTGCGCGATCATCGAGGCGCAATCGCGGACGGCGGGAAGGTTCTGGAGATCGCCGATCGACCACCCCATTTTGCGGCTCCAGTTCGGATATTGGGAGGTCGTTCCAGGCAGATTTTGCTGGTCGGGCTCTTTTGTCATGTCTTCCTGGTTCACCAGCCAGAGCACTGAGGGCGTCTTCGCCAGAAAACCGACGATCGCGGAATGCAGCTCGCCGGTGAGCTCCGGAATTTCGACGGCATTGCGCGTATAGCCCGGCGGGAGTAAACCAGCGGCGAACAGGGCGTCGAGAAGGTTCTGTTTATCGCGCGCGCGATCCCCCTGCTGGGCTTCGAAGGCAGCCTGGTCGATGGTTCCGGCGCGGCGACGGGCTTCGATGTCATTCGATTTCCAGAACCCGGCGATGGTGGCGAGATCGTGGGTGGTCGAAGAGGCCAAAGACTGCGCAGGATATTCGCCGGGCGATTTGAATCTGCCGTCTGTACGCTCGAACCAGAGAAGGCGATAACTGAGGATTCCGAAGCGCGCGAGGGTCTCGCGAACTTCCGGCTCGACGGTGCCCAGGTCTTCCCCCACGATCAACGCCTGGTTGCGTACGCTCTCAAGGGCAAGAATCCGCACCAAATCGTGGGCCAGATCGCGAACATAGGCGCCGTGGGCCGCATCGTAACCCTCGGGAATCCAGTAGAGGCGGAACAGCCGCATGACGTGATCGATGCGCAGTGCGCCGCCATGCTGCGTGGACTTTCGGATCGACTCCACGAACAGGCGGTAACCATCCGCGCGATGCTGCCTGGAGTCTGGGGGAGGGAAGGACCAGTCCTGCCCTGTGGGTGAAAAATCATCAGGCGGCGAGCCCACGCGGCACCCGGCTACATAGAATTTGCGGTGGGCCCAGAGATCGGATCCGCAGCGGTCTGTCGCGAGCGCGAGATCGTGATAAAGGCCGATGCGCATCCCGGCTTTGCGCGCGTGCTGCTGAACGCGCGCGAGCTGCCGGTCGACGTTCCATTGCAGCCAGCCGTGGAAGAGAATTTCGCGCTCATGCTCCGCGGCAAAGCGGCGGACGGCGTCACTCTCGGGATCGCGAAACTCCTCCGGCCAGTCGGGCCATACCCAAAGATCGGGATTTTGCGCGTGCAGGTGCTCGTCGAGCGCGCAGTAGGTCGCAAACAGACGCAGGAGATCGCCTTCGCCCGCGATCCACGTTTCGCAATCGCGGCCGGGCGGATTGCACTCGAAGATGAGATCGAGCGCATGGCGTTTCAGGGCGGCTACCGGCTCATACTCGACAGTCGGGGAGGCGCGAACACGCACTAGTTCCGCGCAGAGATGCCCGTGCTCGAATCGCTGGCGTATCGGGTCGAATCCGGGTACATCTTCCACATCGAGATACAGAAAGTTGCGGTAGAAGATGCTGTTCGGCAGATAGGGACTGATGTTGTACGGCCTCCGATTGTGGATGGCGTGCAGCGGATTGAGAGCGATGAAATCCACATGGAGCATCGGGACGGCCCAGTCAATCAGGTCGCGGAGGTCACGGAAGTCACCGACGCCCCAGTTGCGGGCGGAGCGCAGACCGTAGAGGCTGATTCCCAGCCCCGCGTGTTTCCCCGGCGCGGGAGCATGGGCGCAATCCGGGGTGACGATCAAGCGCATGACGCAATCGCCCGCGCTCGCGCGGTGATAACCGAGCGGTAAGCGGACGTCTGGCTGCGGCATTCCGTTTTCGATGCGGATGCGATGATGGCCGCCCTGTTCGGTGACGATTTCGAGATCCAGATCGTGAATGCCGGGAATCCGTAACGGTTCGTTCACGCTCGTGACCAGCACCGGCGGGAGCGCGCGTTGGCTTTCCACTCGGCCGGCTTGCTCAAGCGAGGCCCGCAGGGACTCTTCAGAGGAACAATCGAACCCAAGAGCGGTCAGGATGGCGCGATTGGTCCCGGACGCTGTGTAGTGCCGGTGTCCAAAGATGTCCCAGAAATCCTGTTGAACTCCGTTGCGCTCGGCGGCATCACGGAGTGCGTCGTCGAGGTGCACACATCCAATGTAGCCCGATCCGGCGGCGTATCAGAAATCAAGTTTTTCTATCAGACCGTTCAATTGTGTCTGCAGGGACGCCCGCTGCCGCTCGATGGCAGTCTCGCGGTCGCGCAGCGTCGAAATCTGCGTTTCCTGATCGCTCAGCTTGCGGGCGTAATCCTGGACCAATTGCTGCTGGCCGCTCACGGAGGAAAGGCTGGCGATGTTCTGACGATTGCGCTCCTCGTCGCGTGTGATATTGCCGACCTGTTCCGTCACCGATTTCCTGTCGGCGTCGGCATTCACGATCTGCGTCTTGAGGTCGGATATCTGCTGCAGTTGCCTCCGCGCGGCATCGCTGACGTTTTTGTTGCGGATGTATGTCAGAAGGCCGTCGGGGTTCAGGGACGAAATGGAGATCTGGGTATCGTAAACCCGCTCCTCGGTCACAGGGAAATCCAGCGATCCATTGGCCGGAAGCTTCATTTCAAAACGATAAACGTCGCGTGCGGTTTCGAGCGGCTTGGCAGTGTCGATCAGCGCCCAGCCTGCGCGGACGGGATGCTCCACGACGAGCGTCTTCGCGCGCGGATCGACGTTGTGGACGGTGTAGGTTTTCTTCTGGACCTGGGCGGCCTTTGAGATCAGCAGGCCGTTGTGGACATGCACTTCGCGCACGGCGTCATTGTGAGAATCCAGATTGGTCGAAATGCGGGTGCCGAGGTCGACACCGTAGCTGATGAAACGCTTGTCGGAGTTCTTCACGGTTTCCACCAGAGCCTCGCCGGCGTATGCGCCTGCGTCGAATACAGTGATGGGACCGCCGTCGAGCGTCTTCCCAGTATTGTTGGTCAGTTCGGCTGCGTTGAATGGATTCGGCCGCGAGGCGTCCGAGTAAATGATCAGCTTGCGGGCGGAAACCTTCTGCTGCAGGAACGGCATCATCGCCGATTCGTCTTTGCGGACAGTGATGGGCGTGGCGATGTCGTACTCGAAGAGGTCGGCTATTTCCTGGGCGGGTCCCGCGGCTGCGATCGTGCTCTGCTCAGCCTTGAAAGAACCGCCGCCGAATCCTACTCCGGAGCCGCCCCCCGCACCGCCCAGAACACCGGCGATATTGCCTCCCGCCCGAAAGGCTGCAGCAGGCGGAGGCGTCCTCAGCGCTCCCAGGGTTTGTACTGCGCCGCTATAGACCGTGGGCGCGACCGCCTGGTCTTCGGCCAGTTCCGCGCCGAGCCGGGTAATGAATTTTGGTGGATAGAGCTGGCTAAGAAATGAAATCGGCTTTCCCGAGACCAGCGAAAGGCGAACATTGGTCCAGTCCTCGCCGGTTGTGTTGTCGACGATCGCCCAGCCTTCCAGCGTCGGCTGCGCCCCGCTCTCGTCGAACAGGAGACGGTAACTGGACTTCCATGCGGGCATCGGGATGATGTATGCCGCCTTCACGTCACGCGATTTCGAATCCGTGGAATCGATATAAACGCTGCGCTTGTCCTTCGAGCGCGCGCTGGTCAGGGCCGCGAGATAGTCTTTGAACTGCAACTGGAGCTTCGGATCGGTGAAGCGGATGGCCGTTGCCGCGGCGAGATCGACGTTGCGCATTTCACCCGAATCCATCAGGAGAGTGAGCTGCTCGCGCTCCGGACGGTCCTTATCGCCCGGGATGAGCCGCGCCGATACGATGGCGCCCGCGGTTTTCTGCGGTCCGAACTCCATCTCGATGCGCGCGCCTTTGAGCTGATCGATCACCCCGCTCAGGGGTTCGCCGTCATTAATCCGGAAGGGAAAGTCGTTGAGTTTCTGTTCCAGAGGAACGCTGGAATCGTAGCGCACGCCGGTGACTTTGCCGCCCTGATCGTTGATCGTGAGCGATTTCAGGACGTCATTCATTTCTTCGGCCTTGAAATCGAGGCGCGCCGATTCGCCGGGACCCAGGGCGCCGCTGCGCTCGAAGTAACCGACACCGTGCTTGTAAAGCACAACCGTGCGCACCGGCAACTCGGCAGGGGAGGCGAGGGCGGCGCAAAGCATGAGAGCGACGAGGCTTTTGACTGGCACAAAAACACTCCTTATGCAGGTTGGACGCCGGTACGAGCCGAATCGGCTCGATATTTTAAGAACGTTTTAGAGCTTAAATTCCAAATAGGCGCATTGCGTTTTCTTTGAGAATCAGCGGGCGTACTTCGTCTTTGATGGCGATTTTCTCGAAATCCGCCAGCCATCGGTCGGGAGTAATCAGGGGGAAATCCGAGCCGAACAGCATCTTTTTTTTCAGCAGCGTATTGGCGTATTGAATCAGCACGGGCGAGAAGTATTTCGGCGACCAGCCGGAAAGGTCGATATAGACCTGCGGCTTGTGCAGGCAGACCGAGATCGCTTCATCCTGCCAGGGAAAGGACGGGTGCGCCATGATGATCGGCATATCGGGAAAGTCGACGGCGACATCGTCGATGTCCATTGGATTGCCGTACTTCAGCCGGACGCCACCGCCGCCAGGCATGCCCGTGCCGATGCCGCTGTGGCCGGTGTGGAAGATGACCGGGAGCTTCGCTTCGGCGATCACTTCGTAAAACGGATAGGCGATTTTGTCGTTCGGGAAAAACTGCTGCAGGGGCGGATGCAGTTTGAAGCCCTTGACGCCGCGCGCGATTAAACGGCGGGCTTCGGTGAGAGCTTGGGGCCCGCGCGTGGGATCCACGCTGGCGAAGGCCATCACGATGTCGCTGTTTGCCTCGGCAAAGGTTGCGACGTCGTCATTCGATACCTGAGGGCGGCCCGTAAGGCGCTCATCGACAGAAAAGACCACGCAACCGATCTTTCGGGAACGATAATAGTCGGCCAACTCGTTGCGTCCGCGGGCCACGCCGCTGTCGCCGAAGTATTTGCGGGCAGCCAGGTCGGCGGCGTTATTCTCAACATCCGGCTCTATGTGGACGTGCGTGTCAATGGCGACGAGGTCGCTGGTGGCAAAAGGCATGATCGTATTGTAGTCAGGCCTCATGTTTGCGCCCGTTATAATAGGAGTGAAATCAGGGGGCGTTTATGGAAATCGATAAACGGCTCTTTCTCGAAAGCCTCGGCGGGCCGGAAGCAGCCGGAAAGCTCGACCCGGAAGCGCGGACGGATGCCGTCGAAGACTTCCTCGCAAACCAGCTGAAAACCTTAGGCGCTGCGACGAACGGCCACTATCCGACTGTCGCGGAGGTGGAGGAGCGCATCGAAACCAAGCCGTTCCGGCAGGGCGCGGGTTTTCTTTTTACATCCAATAGCGGCAATGTGAAGAAGCTGCCGCCAATGCCGGCGAACCCGACGCTCGCCGATTTTTTCAACCTGCGATTCGGCATGAATACCAGAAACCATTGTCTCCAGAGCGCGGCACTGGCGATGAAAAAAGGCTTGTCCGAGGAAGTTATCCTTGCCTGCCTGCTTCACGACACGGCAGCGGAACTGATGCGCAGCGATCACGGCTGGTGGGGCGGTCAGCTCTACGAACCGTATGTCCCGGAGAAGGTCGCTTTCGCCATCCGGTATCACCAGGCTCTCCGATTTTATCCCGATAAGGAAACCGGCTACGAATATCCGGAGTTGTACCGATATTTGTTCGGCGAGGACTACGTTCCCGCACCTCACGTCGAGGCCGCGTATCAGATGCTGCGAAAGCACAAATGGTACATGCTGCCGCGTCTGGTGACGCTGAACGATTTATATTCGTTTGATCCTCATGCCAAGGTCTCGATCGAGCCGTTTCTCGATATCGTAGGCCGTCATTTCAAGCAGCCGAAAGAGGGTCTGGGAAACGATAACAGCCCGGTCGCCCACATGTGGCGCACGCTTGCGCGGCCGGATTCACCGCTTTAGTCACGCGATCGGAGTCCTGCCAATGCTGACTGAACGGATGCTTTAAGCGCGGGAAGATCGTCTTCGACCATCAGCCATATACGGCCACTGTCAATCTTGTCGTACTCGTGCCGGAGAACATTACCCACGGCGCGCAGGCTCGGCCACGCAATTCCAGGGCAAAGTTTCTCTGCAGTTTCGCGGAGTTTCTTCGCAGCTTCACTGATACGTTCGAGGCAACGCTCCGTAGCATTGATCGTCTTCAGATCTTCGAGAAACTCCTTCGAGCTCATTCCGTTCGTGAACTGCTCGATCAGAACGATGTTTTCGAGGATATCTTCGAAACGCTGCAGCGGATCGTTAGAAGACACGCAGGGCTTCAGCCTCAACGGTTTTCAGTACACGCGGCTTGAGGGTTCCCTCTTCAACCAGGTCCACCGGATGGCCCAGTAGTTCGGCGAGGCTCAGTTCGAGACCTGCGACATCCAGCAGGGAAATGCGCCGCTTTTCGTCAAAGCCGGCCAGCAGATCGATGTCCGAATCTACTTGCTGATCGCCCCTTGCCGTCGAGCCGAAAACCCACAGCCGCACGATGCCGCGATCCGTCAATTCCGTTTGGTGTTCGCGTAAACGGGCCAGCACCTGCGCGCGGGTCATGACCTATTGTCGTCCTGGTCGCCGCCATTTCGTCAACCGGTGTCAATGAGAGTGTCAATGATGTCGGATGTCGGAGCCAAGACAAGCGATCAGTCTGATATACTCCCCGCGATATGAAATACCGGGCCTGCGGGACAGTTATTTACGCGTTTATTTACGCATCGATCGGCTTCATTTTCTCTGTGGTCGCGCTTCCGGCGCAGACGCAGACCGGCGAGCAGATGTATCGGGCGAGCTGCGCGCAGTGCCACGATGCCGGCGTCGGCAGAGCCCCGAAGCGCGAAGAGTTCCGCGACATGTCTCCCGAGCGCGTTCTGGCGGCCATGGAAACCGGCGAGATGATCACCATGGGTATGCGCTGGCCCGCCGAGGGAAGACGATCCATCGCCGAATTTCTGACGGCCAAAGCGTTCGGAACTTCTTTGACCACCGATCCTTCACCTAAGGCGATGTGCGCTTCGGGCAGCGACTTCAGTCTGACCGGACCAGCATGGAACGGCTGGGGCACGAATACATCCAACACGCGATTTCAGGATGCCGCGACTGCGGGAATATCCGCCGCGGACGTGCCGCGTCTCAAACTGAAGTGGGCCTTCGCCTTTCCCGGCGAACTGACGGCCAACGGGCATCCCACCTATGCGGGCGGCCGGGTTTTTGTCGGTAGTCCAGGCGGTAAGGTCTACTCACTCGATGCTGCAACCGGCTGCATTCATTGGTATCTGGACGCAGGCGGCGTCTTTGTAAGGAGCGGTATCTCAATAGGCCGGATCCAGATGGCTGCGGGGCCACTCTATGCGGCGTTCTTCGGCGACGGCAAAGCGAACGCATGGGCCGTCAACGCTGCCACCGGAAAGCTGCTCTGGAAGACCCACGTGGATGAGTTTCCGGTCGCGCGGATTACCGGTTCGCCGACATTTTACGACGGCAGGCTTTATGTCCCGGTGGCTTCGGGAGAAGAAGCTGCGGGCTCTGTGTCGTCGTACGAGTGCTGCAGATTCCGCGGCAGCCTGGTGGCGCTCGACGCCGCTACCGGCAAACAAATCTGGAAGACCTATACGATCGACGAACCCGCCAAACCGACGAAGAAAAACAAAATCGGCACTCAGTTGTGGGGTCCTTCCGGAGCACCCATTTGGAGCGTTCCGGCCATTGACGCGAAACTCAACAGAATCTATGTAACCACGGGCGACAACTACAGCGAGCCCGGCAGCAGGAACAGCGACTCCTTCATGGCGCTCGATATGAAGACCGGAAAGATTCTCTGGACGCGCCAGATGACCGCCAACGATGCCTACACGTCCGCCTGCCGTCTGCCGGACCGCACCAACTGCCCCGATGCCGACGGTCCCGATTTCGACTTTGGCGCCTCACCCATTCTTGTCAACCTGCGCAGCGGCAAACGTGCGCTGCTTGCCGGTCAGAAATCCGGCATCGTGCATGCGCTCGATCCCGACAAGCAGGGCGCGATTCTCTGGCAGGTGCGTGTCGGCAAGGGCGGCACGATGGGCGGCGTTCAGTGGGGTTCGGCGGCCGATCAGGCGAACATCTACGTCGCTGTTTCTGACATCAAACGAATCATGCTGGACTATGCGACCACGACGGATACCGATGCCAGCCAGGGCGGCGGCATGTTCGCGCTGCGTCTGGATAACGGCGAGCGAATCTGGTACACGCCGCCGGTTCCCTGTGGCGATCGCAAGCGATGCAGCCCCGCGCAATCGGCTGCGGTGAGCGCCATGCCGGGCGTAGCGTTCTCAGGTTCGATGGACGGGCACCTGCGCGCGTATTCAGCGTCCAACGGCACAGTCGTCTGGGATTTCGATACGGAGCGTAATTATCAGACGGTGAACGGCGTCGAAGGCCACGGAGGATCGCTGGACGGACCCGGCCCGGTGATCGCAGGCGGGATGATATTCGCCAACTCGGGCTATGCCGCCGCGGGCGGAAAACCGGGAAATGTATTGCTGGCGTTTTCGATAGACGGCAAATAATAGCCGACTACCTTTTATGCGTGGTGGGTGCGGACGCCGCGCCGGGACTCACCCCTAACGCCCGCAACTGCTCCGCTGCCTGAGTGGCCTGATCCGACCGCGGATACTTCTTCCGCAGGGTGCGCCATTCGGATATAGCCAGATCGCGGTGGCCGGCCAGCTTCAGCGCCATGCCCTTCATGAAGTAGGCGTCCGGCGTTTTCTTTCCCTCGGGATACCGCTCCAGTACGGCGTCGAAATCCTCGACCGCCTGGTCGTATTTCTGCTGGCCCAGATGAATCTCGCCGATCACAAACTGCGCTTCGGGAGCGTTGGGATCGTCGGGGTAATCCTTCAGGAACTCGGTGTAATCGTTCGCCGCCAGATCGGCCTTGCCGCTGTTGTAGTCGCTGAAGGCGGTTTGATACAGCACGTTCGCCGGAGGCGGCGTCCTGTTCAGCGCATCGGGGTTGGTATTCGTCGGCGGCGGAGCGGCGGGCGGAGCCTGGATCACTTTGACCGCGTTATTGATGTCGCTGAGCTGCTGCTGGATCCGATTGAGCTGCGTCGTCAGATCGGCCACCTGATTCTTCAGGTCGGACAGGTCGTTGTTGGAGTTATCCACCTTCGCCGTCAGTCCCGCGACCGGACGCAAGGCGTCCTTCAACTCGCGGTCCAGTGTTTGAGAGACGCTGTTGCTCAGTACGCTGACATTCGTGTTGGCTTTATTCCCCGCGTCCAGCGACTGTTCCACCAGTGTCTGCAGCGCAGCCATCTTTTGGTCGAACCCGCTCTGCAGCGTGCGGACCTGATCCTGCAGCTGCGCGATATCGCGTTGCATTTCCTGCTGTTCGCGGCTGGCGGGATAACCCGCCTCCGGAGTCAGCAGAAGGAAGAGAGCAAGAGCACCAAGATAACGCTTCATATAGTTTTACTTTACTGCGATTTTGCGCTTCCGCGATTCACTCTATTTACGCCGTTTATTGGCCGACCGAGAAATGCGCCCGCCGATTCCGCTGCCAGCAGCTTTCATCGGATTCCGTACAGACCGGCCGTTCCTTTCCGTAGCTGATAGTCTTCAGTTTGTCGGCCGGAATTCCCAATTGCACCAGGAAGTCGCGGGCGGATGTTGCGCGGCGGTCGCCGAGGCCGAGGTTGTATTCGGCCGAGCCGCGTTCGTCGCAGTGCCCTTCCACATTGACGGTGGCGGTGGGGAAATCGGCGAAGATGCGCTTCAAAGCATCGGCATCGGCTGTGAGCGCCGCGCGCGCATCGTCACGGACGTTGTTCGAATCGTAATCGTACAGCGCATCGCGCAGATCGGACTGAACACGCGATTCCAGCGTGCCTCTTGACCCGCTGTTATTTCTCGCAGGCGGTGGCGGCGGCACGGGCGAGGTGACCGTGACGGTCGCGCTGCGGGTCGTCTCCCCGCTCGCATTCCCGGCAGTCAGTGTGTAAGTCGTCGTGGCCGCCGGCACCACGCGGCGATTTCCGGTTCCCTCCACGGTACCGATCCCGTTGTCGATCGCAACATTCGTGGCGCCGGTGACGTTCCACCGAAGGACGGCAGTCTGGCCGCGTTCGACACTCGACGGCTCCACGGAAAAGTCCGCGACCACGGGCCTTCCGGCGTTGGTGTTCCCGTTCGTATTGGCCGCCGGCGCGGGTGCGGGCGGAGGAGGCGGTGGAATCGGCGTCTTCTTACTGCAGGCGGACGCCATCAGAACCATAACCATTGCGAGAGTCAGGACCGCTTTGTTGCGGAGCGGTTTGTTCAGCAGGAAATACGGGTATTTAGTCATAATTACTTAACGCCCCAAACGGGCGTTTCATTATCGCCTTGAGTTGTCAGCGCTTTCACCTGACTGCCGTCAGCCAGCATTGTATAAATCTGTGACTTTCCCTTGCGTGTGGACGCGAAAACCAGATGGCGCCCATCCGGAGCCCAGCTCGGATTTTCGTTCTTGCCCTCGCCGTGGGTCAACTGGACATACTGATGCGAGCCGATATCCATAACGAAGATATTAAAATCACCCTTTGCATATCCGCTGGTCCATGCGAATGCAAAGTGTACGCCGTCCGGATTCCATGCGGGATTCGACGCTTCGCCTTCGCCATTGGTGACCCGCTCCACGCCGACACCTTCGGAGTTCATCTGGTAAATCTGCTCGCTGCGCGGTCCACTGGTGAAGAGCAGCAGGTTCGGGTTTTTCGGATTGACCTTCGGCTCCGATTCCACGGCATCGCGATGCGAAACGCGGCGAAAGCCCTGACCATCGATGGATGACGTATAGATCTGAGGCAAACCAGCGGCAGAGGAAGCATAATAAATCTGTTTCCCATCCGGAGTGAAGCTGGCGTTTGCGTTCAGAGAAGCTTCCTGATTGTAAAAGGGCAGTGAACGACCGGTCAGCGTATCCAGCATCATGATGCGCGGCGTTCCCTTGGCATAGCTGGTGAACGCGAGACGCGATCCGTCGGCAGAGATGGCCGGCATAATCGAAAGCGAATTCAATCGGGTCAATTGCTTCTGGTTGTTGCCGTCCCAGTCCATCACCATGATCTCGCCCACCGCCTCTTTTTTGGCATTGGTGTGCTTCGAAACGTAATAAATCCGGCTGCCGAGCAACGATGCGGAGCCGCCGAATTTCATGATGATGTCGTTTGCAAATTCGTGCGCGGCATGGATTGCTCCGGCCTCATCGAGAGACCCACTGTAGCGCTGGGAAAAAAGCTGCGCGGACTGCACGTTCTGCTGCCGCGTGTCGTAAACGTTTCCATAGAGCACCAGTGCACCGTTCTGGGCGGCGGTATAGCCGAACACGAGATGCGAGGCATTCACCGGCGCCCCCGCCCAGTCGGGAAGAGCAAATCCCTGGCCGCCGTCTTCCGGCCGCAGATCTTCCGGCCGCTGCGGATTGTTGAGCGGGAACAGGCTCTTGGATTTCATATCGAAGAGCCCGGAGCCCTGCAGGTCGTTAAACAGCGTCGAATTGAACGCGCTCATGAGTTGCTGCGAGCCGGAGCCGCGGAAATCGATCACAGCGAGCGCAGGCTTGCCGCCGGCGCCGTTGATCCAGGTGACGATGTCCTGGGCAAACACTGTTGCGGCCAAAGTCAGAAACAGAGCTATGAGCCATGTACCGCTGGCGGTCTTTGCCGCAGGCGTTCTAAAAAGCCCGGCCGGCGGCAAAGACCGCCAGCGGTACAAACGCGATTTTATCTTTCGCATCATCTTTTGCATTACTGTCTCAATTGGAACCACAGTTCCACGGTTGCATCGTTGCGTTCAAATTGCTGCGGCAAAGGAGGCAGCGGGTTGGAATCCAGAACTGCCCTGGTCGCCGAGGCGTCCAGAAGATAGTCACCACTGGGTTGACTTACCTGCACATTAGATACCGTACCGTTTTTTGCAATTGTGAAACTGACGGCGCATCTCTGCGTTGGCAGAGAATGTACGTTGGCTCTATTCCAGTGCTGTGAGATACGGTCCCGCATAAGGGTTTCATAAGCGCCGAAGCGCGTTCCCAGAACCGAGGCCGGACCAACGTCGATACCGCCCGCTCCCTGCATACCGAACATCGGCGAATTCGCGGCCTGCGGAGTATGGGAAAGAATCTGATTGCTCTTATACGGCTCCGGCGGCTTAAAGACCTCGCGAACCTGCTCTTTTGGCGAGAGCCTTTTTGGTTTTTCCACTTTGTCCGGAATAGGGATCGCCTTCTCCGGCGGCGCTTTGATCTGCTTCTGCAGTTTTACCGGCTCGGGCTTTTGGGGAACAACGGATGTGGAGTCGTTGGCCAGCGGGTTTACCGGGCCTTCGCGCCGCGGAATGGGGATGGTCTTCACCATGGTTACGCCCACCGATCCGCTGCTGGCGTGCAGGTCGCCGAAATTGTTCCTTGTGAGATTGAATAGACCGGAAGCTGCCAGCAATCCGATCACGACTCCGTGAGTGACCAATGAGCTGGCAAAAGCCTTGCTCATCGAATCCCTTCTCGACGGATCTGCGCCGGCCGGATTTGAGCCGCTTGGATAGGCAGGTTGCACAGGTCAGCGTCTTTTCCCTATTTTGTCATCCGGTTGTGTCATTGCCTTTACATCCAGCTTGGCTTCGCCGAGCACGCTCATGACGTTCGCGATGGGATCCCAGGGGGTCTGACCGTCGGCGCGAACAAAAGCGGATGTCTGCCCCGGATACCTGCTGTGGATCTCGTCCACCAGGCTATTGATTTTGACGGGTTCCTTGCCGAGATATAGATCGCCCGCCTTGGTGATCTGAACCACCACGGGCGATTCCTTCGTGGTGGTCGCGACCGACTTTGTTTTGGGAACGTTGATGTCGAGCCCATACTCCATCACGTGCGCCGTAATCATGAAGATGATCAGCAGAACGAGCGCGACATCCACAAAGGGTGTAACGTTGATCTCCGCCATCGCGGGCAGGCCGCGCGACCGGCGTCCACCACGTCCGCCATCCATTCCACCCAAATTGAAAGCCACGGCGTCAGTCTCCGAAACTTCGCTCGATCATGTTCAGAAATTCGAGCGAGAAATCGTCCATGCTGGTCCCGAACTCTTTGACTGCATGGCCGAAGTAGTTGTAGAAGATCGCCGCCGGGATGGCCGCGAATAATCCTACTGCTGTTGCGATCAGTGCTTCCGAAATTCCCGGCCCCACGGCGGTCAGGCTCGTGCTGCCCGCGGAGCCCAGACGTTGAAAGGCGCGAATGATGCCGATAACGGTACCCAACAATCCGATAAACGGGCAAACGGACGCAGTGGTTGCAAGCCAGTTCAGGTTATGTTCGAGCTGCGACAACTGGTCGCTGACTCCGAGCAGCAGGCTGCGTGAAATCGCTTCCCGGTTCGCGATGCTTCCGCGCGATTTCACCTGGCGGCTTACTTCCTGGTAACCGTAGTCGAAAACCGCAACCAGCGGGGAGGGTCGAAACTGTTCGCTCGCCACCATCACGGCCTCAAGACCGGTGGCTTTGCGGAACGCGCGCAGGAAGCGCCGGTTGTTTTTACGCGCGGAGCCGAACGATGACCACTTGGAAAAGATGATGGTCCAGGAGAAGACTGAGAAAATGAACAGGACGCCTAATACGGCATAAGTAAGCGGCGTTCCTTGCTTGACGAGATCCCAGATGTCGGTTTGCTGCAGAAGAAGAGCCGTTAACGGGCCCGGCAATGTTGATCCCCCAATCTCAAATCTATCATGTGGACACCATAAAGTGTTTACTTCCGCCAGGTTAAAGACGCGTTCCGAAGAGAAAAAGTCTCACTTCGGCCACAAATACTGCAACGGCTCTTATGCCGATTTCGAAACCCCTATAATCGGATCGAGTGCTTCACGAACTGGCGGTTGAAGATTACGCCGTAGTCGACCGCCTTCGGGTGCGTTTTCATCCCGGTCTGAACCTGCTCACCGGCGAAACCGGGAGCGGCAAATCCATTATCGTGGACGCTCTCGGGCTGCTGCTCGGCGGCCGTGCATCCGCGGACATGATCCGCTCCGGCAAAGAGCGGGCGCGCGTTTCGGGCGTTTTCGAAATCGGTGCGCAGGCAGGCAAAGTGCTTGAGGCTGCAGGATTTGAGATCGAAGACAAAGCCGAGCTGGTGCTGGATCGTGAAATCCAGGCGACCGGAAAGAGCCGGGTCTATGTCAACAATCGGCCCGCATCGGTCGCTCTGCTGAAAGATCTCGCCTCGCATTTGGGCGATATTCACGGCCAACACGATCAGCAACTGCTCTTTGAAGCGGGCGCTCAGCTTGCCATGCTCGATGCCTTCGCGCAAACAAGCGTGCCGCGCACCGCCCTGCGGGAACTCTATACGGGCTGGAAACGCATATCGGCTGAAATCGCGGAGTTGGAGAATGTGGAGCAGGAGAAGGTGCGCCTGCTCGATCTCTGGCGGTTCCAGCGGAATGAAATCGAAGGCGCGGGTCTGCGGTCCGGCGAGGATGTGGAGCTGGACGCCGAGCGGCGCGTACAGCAGAATGCGGGCCGGCTGCTTGAAACTGCCGGAGCTGCGTTCGAAGCGTTGTACGAATCGCCGGAATCCGTCTTGTCCGTTGTGAAGAGCGTAGCGCGGAAGCTCGAAGAGCTTACGAAGATTGACGACGCCATGGGCATTGCGCGGCAGTCACTGGAGCCGGCGTTGATCGCAATCCAGGATACTTCCGATTCTCTGCGCGATTATCTGGGGCATCTGGAAGCCAATCCGGCGCGGCTGGAGGAGATTGAGAACCGGCTGGCGTCAATCGACAAGCTGAAACGCAAATACGGAGGTTCCGTCGACGAGATCGTCAAGTTTCTGGAAGATGTCGCGCGCAAGATCGCTGAAGTGGAGACATCGGGTGAACGGCTGGAAGATCTTCGTGGGAAGCAAAAAGGGCTCGCCGATCGGTACGAACAAGCGGCCGCCGATCTGACCGCGAAACGGAAGGCAGCGGCGTCGAAGCTTGCCGCGCGCGTCGAGAGTGAATTGAAGCCGCTGGCGATGGAGCGGACAGTATTCCGGATTGAAATCGAACCGGCCCCATGGTCTGATACCGGCGCCGATCGGGTGCAGTTTCTGGTATCGCCGAACGCCGGTGAGGAGCCGAAACTGCTGGAGCGTGTGGCTTCAGGCGGCGAGCTTTCCCGCATCGCTTTGGCGTTGAAGACCTGTCTTGTGGGGCCTCGAAAGTCGAAGGCTTCGGTGGTGCATACCTTGGTATTCGACGAGATCGATACCGGGATCGGCGGCCGCGCGGCGGAAGGCGTCGCCCGGCGCCTGAAGACATTGGCAGCTGAGAACCAGGTGTTGTGCGTGACTCATCTGCCGCAGATCGCCTGCTTCGCGGATCACCACTATCGGGTCGGAAAATTCGAGCGCGCCGGACGCACCGTGGCGGAGATCGAAGAGCTCGATGCCGATTCCAGCATGGAAGAGATCGGCAGGATGTTGAGCGGTCAGAAACTCACGCCGGAAGCTTTGCGGCACGCGGCCGAATTGCAGCGCGCGGCGCGGGCCTGATCGCCTTTACTTCGTACGATTGAGTTTTTCGTACTCCGCCAGCGCGTCCGCCGCGGGCGCAAAGTTCGGATCGCGCGCGAGAGCAACCTTCCATTCGCGGACCGCGGCTTCCGGTTTCCCGGCGCTGAAATATACCTGGCCGAGAGTGCCCCGCGCGGGCAGGTTGCCGGGATCCTGCGCCAGCAAACGGTTCAATCCGGCGACGGCCGCATCCAGACGGTGGGCATAGAAGGCATCGAGAGCTTTTTCGTAGAGAAGGTATTCCGGGAGCTTGTCCTTCGGATCAGGGCCGTTGCTTACGGCATTCCCGTTCTGCCCGCCTGCCAGGTATCCCAACGATTCCAGTGCTTTCCTGGCCCCGGGCGAAGTGTCGGGAGTCGGCGCTTGGGCGTTCTGCGCGTAGCGCGTAATCAATTTCGAAAGCTCCGTGCGCAGCGTAGTTACTTCGGCGGAATTCATTCGCAGGATGTTGGATAGTTCGCGCGGATCTTTCTCCAGGTCGTAAAGCTCGGCGCGTGGTGTCGCGATCAGCTTCCATTTACCGATGCGCAGGACGCGAAGAGGCGCACATCGGAATTGATCCCGCGCATAAACACTTTCGCTGTAGACCGCATGCTCGGGGCTCTCGTCGAACCTCATCAGGCTCGTGCCTTCAAATGACGGTTGTGCCGGCAGATGCAGTGCATCGAGGATAGTGGGCGCGATGTCGATCAGCCCTGCGGCTTTCGTTGCCCGCGCCGGGAACGCCGGGGAGCTTTCCGGCCAATGCACCATCAGCGGCACATGCAGTGTGCTTTCGTAGGCGAAATATCCGTGACTCGACTCGCCATGCTCGCCGAGGCTCTCGCCGTGGTCCGCCAGCAGCACAACCAGGGATTGTTGCCACCAGCCCTGTTGTTCGAGCGTTTGCCGGAAGCGGCCGAGGATCTGATCGACGTATCTTAGTTCCGCGTCGTAGCCGACAATCTCGGGCAACGCAGAGCCTGGGACCGAATGCAGTTTGTACGGCGCGTGCAGATCGAAGAGATGAATGAATACGAATGCGGGCTGTCCTTTGTGCGTGGTGAGCCACTGAGTCGCGGCACGCAGCACCAGAGCGCCATCGCGCCTCACACGTGTGGAATACGGGCTCTCCGCACCGGCAGCGGACGATCCGAACGGGCTGTCATAGTCGTCGAAGCCGCGGTCGAGGCCCGCGCCGCGGCCCAGCAGGCTGCTTCCGATGAATGCGGCGGTCTTGTAGCCATGGGATTGCAGAACCGTCGCGAGAGTTACTGCTCCGGTGGGAACCACCTCGCCATTCTCCTCGACCCCGTTCTGAAAAGGATACGTCGAAGTGAACAGAGAAGTGTGCGACGGCAGCGTGAGCGGGATCTGCGAATTGACGTTGCTGAAGAGCGTGCCGTGCTGCGCGAATGCGTCGATGTTCGGTGTGGAAACGGTGCGGGAACCGTATGCACTGAGATGATCTGCGCGGAGTGTGTCGATCGAAATGACAATGACGGGAGTCTGCGCCGCCCCTACCGTGCACCGAAGCAGCGTACACCAAAGCAAAACGCCCGCCCATGCCCATCGGAACGTCATCGTCTATAGCCTATAGCGGCCGCACAGGAGGTTACGAAGAACCAGACCATCCAGTTGGTTCCGAGTATCGTCCGCCGTGGATAACGGATCTCGATCGTTGACTTCGAAAACGGCAGCCGCATCCCGTATATCAAGCCGTTGCCGGCGACGATATGTCGGGTCACGACGCGACCCGTTTCCCGAACCCTCAGTTCACCGGAAGTTTCGCCGAGAGCGCGCACACGCCAGCTGATTTGATGGTCGTGAACCGCGTGGACCGCAGGTGTCTCAATTTCGATCCCGGCCGGAACCTCGAGAACCGCGTCATCACTATCTCGAACGGTGACCACCGACCGGTCGCCGGGCCGGAGCGGCGCGTAACCGTACATGGCGTCCAATTGCGGGAACAGGACCACGAAGATCAAGGCCAGAACTGCGCAAGGCAGGAGCATCAGGCGCAGCAGGCGAATATTTTCGCGCAGGAGATCCCGCTGTGCGCGCAGCACCAGCACGGGAGAATCGAGGAACAACCGCAACTCCATCGCGTGCGCCATCATTCGATTCACTGTGCGCCGGATCGACGCTCGATTCGTGAAACGCCGAAAGACTAGCGTTGCCGCGAGACCGTAAATCGCACTGACGGGAATCAGCGTCCAAGTCACTGGCTTGATCCTTGGGGATAGATCGACCGCCCCGTCATTCCCGGCTCTGGCGCGATACCGAAAAGCGCCAGCAGCGAAACAGGCAAATCCTTGAGGCTGGGATTGGTTGGCTGAATCTTCCGTGTTGTGAAAAGAACCCCGGGCACGTCCGCCGGGTTGATGCAGTGGTCGGCAATCCAGGCATCGGTATTGTCTTCAAACGTCCTGGCAGCAATCGCGCCCACGCCGCTTTCCCACGAAGCCCGGTAACCAGGACCGTATCCGACAATCAGATCGGGCGCGATACGCGCATTCGGCCCGCTGACGTGAGTCGCGACCAACGTTTCAATCGGCGCGCGGCCGTTCGCGGGATCGCGCAGGGCCAGCAGTTCTGACGTGACACGCTGAATGAGAGCCTGACTCTCCGATCCCGGCTGAACGATCCCCTGTCGCTCTCGGCCAGCCAGATTGAGGTACAGCCCGTTCAGACCCATCGCATACATCCTGGTTCGAGCCCAATCGATTTCCTGCGAGCCTTTTTTCAGGGCGAGTAGTTGCTGGTCATAAAGCCAGCGATTGAGGTCCACGGATCGATCAAACGACGCGAAACCGTGATCCGACATCACCATCACCTCGGCCGTCGGCTTTCTTCGCAGCACTTCGCCGATCGCAGCATCGATAGCGCGATAGATGTTCAGCAACTCCGCGTCGTGCTGTCCCCAGAGCATATGCGAATTCTGGTCGACCGAAGAGAAGTAGAAGAAAAGCAGCCCGTCGCGGAAATGGTCGAGTGAATATTCGAGCAGTTTTCGCTCGTCGTCCAGGGCCAGTCGGCTTTGCGAAAGGAACTCCGGCAGATCGAAAACGCCTTGCCGCATCGCCGAAGTATCTTCGGGAATTCCCAGTGTATAGAAACGCCCGGTCTGCCGCGCAATTTCACGGCTGTAGGAATGCGGCGTCGAAATCGGCAAATCCGGCGAAGCCGGATCGACGTTAACCGGCGAAACATAAACTTCGAAGCGGGGATGCAGTTGTTTGACGAAAACACGAGCCATCCCCCGCACGGAAATCAGATGCGGCAGGAGCGGGAAGTCGGCGGTCAGCCAACCCGACCACTCTCCTTCGCGCACAACGGCAACTGAATCCCCAACTGTCACGCGCGCCACCGGCTGTTGCGGATCGACATCGACAATCAACTCCACCGATGAAGTGCGGCGATCTTTTCGCAGCGAATTGGGCGGCCCGTCGAGGCGCAGAACAGCTCGACCGCCGACTACCTCGGCGTGCGAGATCACGCCGCCGCTGACCGCCCGAGGCGGATCGCCGGGATCGTCCGTGTAATAGCTGAATGTTCCTTGGGTACCCTGCAGGTCCGGTGTCCCCATGCCCGCCAGGCCCTCGCCCGACTCGACCGGCGGATAGTTCACCGGCATGTGGACGATGGTGGCCGGGATGCCGTGCTCCTCCAATGTTTGCCAGAACGCCTTTCCTTTGCGCAGCAGGACAACATGCGAACGAGACAGCGGAAGCTCCCACGGACCGAGCGGCAAACGGAATCGCGCATCCTCCGTTTCCGACATGGAGAGAAACGGCTGCATCGTCCCTGGGTCGCGATGCACGAAATCGAAAATTCCGTGTTCCGCCGGATCGAGGCCGGTAATGAACGTGGACCAGGCCGTGGGGCTCTGCGGCGGCATAGTCGTCGCGAGGCGACTGAAGCTGCCGCGCGAACGCATGTTGGCGAGACGCGGCAGGTCCACCCAATGACGTTCCACGAAGCCCGGATCCATTCCGTCCACGCCGATCACGATTACCTGCTTGCCTTGTGCGCGGGAAGCGCGCCTGCCACACGCTGCCGAAAACAACGCCAGACACAACAGGGAGAGCCAGACACACTTACGCAACGGAAATGACCGACTTCCCTTCCATCCATTCCGGGGGCTGAATACCGAAGAGTTGCAGAGCGGTAGGCGCCATGTCTTCGATGGCCGGCATTTCTACAGCAAGCTTTCGATTGGAGAAGAGCGCACCGGAAGACGCCAGGGCGAAAACCGCGGTTTCCCGATCGGCAAGTTCCAATGTTCTGCCGATCAGCCGATCCAGGTCGCCATACATCCGCTCCGGCGTCTCGAAAGCGCACGCCAGCACGCCGCTCCGCTGATGTTCGAGCGCGCTGAAAAATATGGCTTCCTGCTCATTCAGCCTGAGTTTTGCGAGCGCGAGGAAGTCCTCGTCATCAATCACGCCCGCTTTCAGTGCGAATGAAGCCTCAGCCATGTCGCCCGAGGAAAAAGTCCCGAGCAGCTTCGCCAGGTAATTCGCATAGTAACGAGGCTGGCTGATGGGCTGCACCGGCTTCTCCGGATCGATCTGCACAGCAGTTGCATAGAGCGAAAACTCCGGTCCCGCGCTTGTGAGCAGAAAACGAACGATGCCGCGGACCGCGCCGAATTTCAGCCGGATCCAGGGCGTGAATTCGTGCGGTTTGAGCGAATAAATTTCACCATCTACCTCAAGGCTTGCGTCACCCTCCGCATCGATAACGCGAAACAGAACCGGCTTGTCGCGGGCTTGCAACTCGCCCAACAGAACGCCGTCAAGTTCAACCAGCGGACATCGTTTCCCACCTTCGAAAACACCGCGCCGCGTCTTTTTTGTGAACAACGAAAAGCCTTCCGATATCCCGTGAAGTTCTGATGCCGCGAAAAGTTGCCGTCCGTCAAAACCGTCTGCCGCAGGAGAACCCGGCACGCGAAGAATCGTGCTGTCCACCGCATTGCGTTTCAGAATTTTCCAGAAAGGCGCAGGCAAGGTGGTCGAGCAGGTTGTGGAAGAAGACGCTCGCAGGCGGCGGTACGAACCCTGATCCTTCAGCTGGGCAAGATTCGGCAAACTTCCTTCGGCCATCAGCCTCTCGACAGCATCGGGATCGAGTCCGTCAACATCCAGGAAGATCAGCCTTCTGACGTGAGATCTCCGCATAGTGCGGCCCCTCCGCACCATGCCCCATAGCATTCGGAACGGCCAAAGCAGCAGGGACAAAAAACTCGCTGCCAATGACAGCAGCACCGTCAGGAACGAACCCAAAAAGGCGAACCCCGAGCCCGGCCCGAGGTAGGCGAACGGCGCGTGCATCATCTAACCAAGTATGATCTCCTGACGCTATAACTGAGTTATGGCGTTTCCAAAGATCTCCTGGTACGTGGCTGTCTTTCTCGCCACCAGTCTTCTGAGTGCCCAGAATCGGGATAACGATCGGGACATCGCGGCCCGGCTCGAGAAATGGAAAAACGTTGAGATGCCGTTTCGATCCGCGGGATTGACCGCAAACGAGCGGCGGATGGTCGACAAGCTCGTCGAAGCCTGCCGACTTCTGGACGACGTCTATTGGCGTCAAAGCGACCTCGACGGTCTCGCGCTTTATAAATCCACCACCAATCCTTCCCTCAAGTCGCTCCTGATGATCATGGGCGGCCGTTGGGATCTGATCGATGAGAACCGGCCGTTTGCCGGCGCGCCGCCCATGCCGCCCGGCCATGACTTGTACCCTCACGACTTCACCCGCGCCGTCGTCGAGCAATACGTCAAAGACCATCCCGGCGACAAAGCCGCCATCTACGATCCCTACACCGTCGTCAAGAGACAACCGGGCGGCCGGATCGTCGGCGTGAAGTATCAGGACGAGTACAAATCGCTGATGACGCCAATGGCGCAGGCCCTGCGCGACGCGGCAGCCCTCAGCCCCGACAGCCAGTTTGCGAACTTCCTGCGGTTGCGCGCCGATGCGCTTCTGTCGAGCGATTATTACAAGAGCGATCTCGCCTGGCTTGAGTTGAAAAATCCCAAGTTCGACGTCATCTTCGCGCCTTACGAAACGTATCTCGACGACTTGCTCGGCGTGAAGACGTCTTTCGGCGCCTCTGTTCTGATCCGCAATGAGGAGGAGAGTCAGCGGCTCGCGGTGTACCAGAAGTATGTGCCCGATATTGAGGACGCCCTTCCGGTGGATGCCGCCGCGCGTCCTTCCAAACGCGGCCACTTGACTCCCATGGAGGTGATGGACGCCCCCTATCGCGCGGGCGACCTGCGTCATGGCTACCAGGCGGTAGCCGATAATCTCCCGAACGATCCCCGCATCCATCAGGAAAAGGGAACGAAGAAAATCTTCTTCAAAAACTTTATGGATGCGCGCGTGTCTTACGTCGTGCTGCCGATCGCGCGAAAGCTCATGCAGTCCGATCAGGCCGCGAAAGCCTCGGCGGAAGGCTACCTGAGCGCAACGCTGATGCACGAAATTTCGCACGAGCTCGGCCCTGACTTCGCGCGCCGGAACGGCAAGCAGGTAGACATTCGGGAAGCCATCGGACCCGCCTATTCCGGTCTTGAAGAAGCGAAGGCGGACGTGGTGGGAATGTTCGGTCTGAAGTGGCTCGTGGATCACGGCGCGATGCCCAAACAAAGACTGCCGGAATACTACGCTTCATATGTTGCGGGAATTTTCCGGACACTGCGGTTCGGCACCGGTGAAGCGCACGGCCGGGCCGAGATGATGGAGTTCAGTTACCTCACTGAGCAGCATGCGCTGACTTACAATGGCGGGCGCTACACGATCGATTTCGCGCGGATACCGGGTGTCCTTGCCGCACTGGCAAAGGAGCTGTTGGAAATAGAAGCAGCCGGAGATCGAGCGCGCGCGGAGACGTGGTTTAACAAATACGACCGCATGCCTGGCGAGTTGAAGACTGCGCTTGCCGCGACGTCGGACATCCCGGTTGACATCAACCCGATCTTTTCATTCCCGGATCGGGTCCAATAACCCTGTCGTTCAAACGAAAATCGTTCGGGGGAAAATCGCTCAGGCGACTACGCTTTGCGGCATGCTGACGAGCTTCTTTTCGGCGTACATCCTCTCGTCGGCGCGTGCCAGCAACTCAATGGCGCTTTCTTTCTTGTCCCATTCCGCGATACCGATCGAAGCTCGCAGATTCACCAGAACGATTTCCCTGCCGTTGTTGATTTCGTAATCGCCGAAGACCCACTCGCGGATGCGGTCCATCCGGATTCGTGCCTCATGCAGGTTGGTGTCGAAAACCACTACAAACTCATCGCCGCCCCACCGGCCGATCGGATCGTTCGAGCGGACCCGCGTCTTAAGTTCCACGGCAAACTGCCTCAGCAGATCGTCGCCGGCCACGTGGCCATAGGTATCGTTGATCTTCTTGAATCCGTTGAGGTCCAGAATCACGAGGCAAAACTCCTGACGCCACCGGATCCGTTCCTCAATCAGGCTGTCGATTTCGCGCCGGTTGGCAAGCCCGGTCAGGGGATCGATGGATTCCCGCTCTTCCGATTGCGCGAGCCTGGTGCGGTAGGTGGCGACTTCCGCGCGAAGCTGCGTAATGGATTTTTCGCCCTCCTCGGCCATTTTCTTCGCGGCTGTTTTCAGTTCCGCGGCAATCTCCAGCACGGACCGGCGGACCCTCGTCAGATCCTCCAGCTTTGCGATCGAGTGCATTCTGGTGGTCAGCCCGTTGAACTGAGTCGAATAGCGCTGATCGCGTTCGCCCCCCGCCACCGCGGCCGTGGCAACCGCGACCATGATTTCCTTGACTTCGTTCGTCTTTTCCTGGGAGTACTGCGCCGCGCTTTCGGCCCACGCCGTCAATTCCCGCTCTGCCTCTTGTTGCGCCTGTGTTACATCTTCAGGCGCGCTGTGGATGGAAAGATTCTCGTGCAGACCGCTCAGCTTCCTCGAAAGACCGGCGCCCACCTGCGGCACCGCCTGCATGCACGCCTGCGCCGTCGAATCGAGTGCCGCCTGAAACGCGGACAGAGTCGATTTGGCAAACTCCTCGCCGTGAGCTTCGATATGTTTTCTGAGAGAAATCACTACTACGCGCCATTGTGAGCGATTGAGTCAATGGAAAAAAGCTCCTAATGGTTAGCGCCGCCGTCATAACCTTCGAAGTGGGGAATCTACGCGTTATTCAGGAAGGGCGTATGACCTCTACGTTTCCACGAGAGCAACACTCTCGGCACGGGCTGCTTTTCGCAGATCGTTGTCGAGCGTGGCGAGGGGAAATTTGTTTCGCGCGGCCAATTCCAGATAAAGCGGCGTCGTATGCCGTGAGCCGATGTTTGGTGGCCAGTTGCATCAATGAATTCCATTCCGGCGAGAGCGGGCACTGTTCTACGCGAATGTGTAGCGATGTCAGATCACGAACGAAACGGACCACGGTTTCCGGGGCGATCCGTTCTCGCCGCACGGCTGTGATTAGGCTGTTCATGACCTCGACAGGCCAATGAGTCGGCACGATAGCCGATTCGCCGGAGCGAAGACGATCCAACAGAGCTTCTGTAGCGGGTGTTCTTTCGTCTTCAAAACACCAAGAGAGCGTTACCGATGCATCGGCAACAAAAACCGGCATTAATACTTGCGGCCTTCGTTGATCAGGTCCTTGATCTTCAGGCCCCCGAGCGTGACGCCCTTACGTATCCGGCGAATATCGTCCACAGCCTCGGCGGGCGTCATTTGTTGTCGCTCACCTATAATGGGTGGTTCCTTTTCAGCCAGAGTCTCCAGTGCGCGGGTGACAACCTCCTCCGCCGATTGGTATCGTCCGCTCCGGAGATGAGCCTCAAGCAACTCTTCGCCATGCTCGTCGAGAGTCAACATCATCGACATGACCCCAGACTAACACCGTTTACGCCTGACTGACCTGTGTCGAGAGCCCTTACTCCTTCAGATTGATCGTGCCCCGGCAGTTCACCGCCCCGCACTTGCACGGAATATCTTCGATGTCCTTCTCGAAGTGATAGTCGACCGTCAGCTCTTCGCCTCTGCGGATTCTGCGCTTGCTCACGTAGAGAATGTGACCCTGCTGGATCACCGTCCTGATGTTGGGATCGCAGCAGTGGTTGATGTATTGCGCGCCACTGCCGCCGACCGCTCCGTCGAGCGTCCAGTAGTTGTCCAGCGTGAAAAGGTAGATCATGCTCGCCTGCAGGTCGCTGCGGCGCTTCGTCTCCTTGCGACTGATTCTTTCGCCGGTGTACTCGATTACCTTGCGCCGCGCCGGAATATTTTCTCCGGCATAGACCCCCCAGCGGTGAATCTTCGAAGGCCTGACCTCCAGTTTGAAACTTGTGAATCTCTCATCGATTGTGGGAACTGACTTGGCATTGCGCCTGGGCATTGGTCGCATTGTAGCGGCGCACGCATTCGTTGCACAAGGGTTTTGCCCCACTTTCTAAAAGTGCATGCCTCCGGAGCAGATCAAAACCTCTCCGGTGACGAAATCGCTCAATGGCGAACAGAAGAACAGCACCGCGCCCGCCGCTTCCTCCACCGTCCCCGCTCGCCCCAGAGGGCACGCCGCGATCACCTGGTCAAGGAGCGCCTGCTGCACGCCGACGCGAATTTCCTGTCCCTTCACCTCGATCTTCGATTCCGCTGTCAAAGGCTGAATCAGGCGCGTATCGATCAGTCCGAAGCCGACCGCATTGACGTTCACGTTGTAGCGTCCCCATTCTTTCGCCATCGTTCGCGTGAGGCCGATCACCGCCGCTTTGCCCGATGAGTAGCCCGCTTGTCCCGGTCCGCCATCCGTTGCCGAAATGGATGTGATGTTGACCACCTTGCGATGCACGCGCCTACCTTCGGCTGCTTCGCGCTTCGCCGTGTCCCGAATAAACGGAGCGGCCGCGCGCAGGATCCGGAACGGCGCCACGATATGGATATCGAGCATCGCCTGGAACTGTTCGTCTGTCGTTTTCTGGATGATGTTGTCCCACGTATAGCCGGCGTTGTTGACGATGATGTCGAGCCCGCCGAACTGCGCGATGGCGCGGTCGACAAGTTGCTGCGGAAATGCCGGATCGGTCAGATCGCCCACGCATTGCGCCGATCCGGCGATTGCCTTTTGTGTCTCACCCAGCGGACCGGCATCGAGATCGTTCAGCATGACGCCGGCGCCGGCGGCCGCGAGTTGTTGCGCGACCGCACGTCCGATTCCGCGGCCCGCGCCGGTGACCAATGCAGTCTTCGATTTCAGCGAGAACATGGCTTTCCCAATGTACACAGGCACGTCTCGACCCGTTCGATATAGTGAAATTAACCCATGAATCAGAACAGTTTTGGCGCTGCAGCCACATTAAATGTGGGCGGCATTGCGTATCGTATTTTCCGCCTCGCCGCGCTCGAGAAAAACGGGCTCCCCGGCGTTGAGCGCCTGCCGTTTTCGCACCGCATTCTTCTGGAAAATCTGCTGCGCCAGGAAGACGGCCGCAAGGTGAAGGCTTCCGATATCGAGTCGCTCGTGCGGGGCGCCGGTGGCTCGAACGCCAGGGAGATTTCCTTCCTGCCCGCGCGCGTTCTGTTGCAGGACTTCACCGGCGTGCCTTGCGTCGTCGATATCGCTGCCATGCGGGATGCGCTCGCGGCTATGGGCGCCGATCCTTCCAAAGCCAATCCGCTTATGCCGGCCGATCTGGTGATCGATCACTCAGTGCAGGTGGATCAGTACGGCACAAAGGACTCTTTTGACATCAACGCGCAGTTCGAATTTCAGCGCAACCGTGAGCGTTACATGCTTCTCCGCTGGGGTCAGACGGCTTTCCGCAATTTTCGCGTAGTTCCCCCGGATACGGGAATCGTTCATCAGGTCAATCTCGAATATCTGGCCACCGTTGTGTTCCGGGCGCAGGCAGCCGACGGCGCCTGGACCGCTTATCCGGACAGCCTCGTGGGCACCGATTCCCACACCACGATGATTAACGGACTCGGCGTCCTCGGCTGGGGCGTCGGCGGAATCGAAGCCGAGGCCTGCATGCTCGGACAGCCGATTTCCATGCTCCTGCCCGAAGTCGTCGGTTTCAAGCTCTTCGGCAAATTGCCGGAAGGTTGCACCGCGACCGACCTCGTTCTCACAGTGACGCAAATGCTTCGCAAGAAGGGCGTGGTGGGCAAATTTGTCGAATTTTATGGCGCGGGATTGAGCGCGCTGAGTGTTGCGGATCGCGCCACCATCGCCAACATGGCTCCCGAGTATGGCGCGACCATGGGCTTCTTCCCGGTTGATGACGGCACGATGCAGTATCTCCGGATGTCGAATCGCGATTCGCACACCACCGACCTCGTCGAAGCGTACTCGAAAGACCAACTGCTGTTCCGCACGGATTCCACCCCGGATCCGACGTTTTCAGACATTCTGGAACTCGATCTGGGGAGCGTCGTGCCTTCGATGGCGGGTCCGAAGCGGCCGCAGGACAGGTTGATTCTGAGCGATGTCAGTAAGAACTTCAGCGAATCCTTCAAAGATGCACCGACTCAAAAGACCCGCATCGAAATCGGCGGCCAGTCCGCCGAAATGACCAGCGGCGCGGTCGTGATCGCGGCGATTACCAGTTGTACGAACACCTCGAATCCTTCTGTGATGGTTGGCGCGGGAATTCTCGCGAAGAAAGCCGTCGAAAAGGGGCTGAAGGTCAAACCCTGGGTGAAGACCAGTCTGGCCCCGGGATCGAAGGTCGTTACGGAATATCTCAACAAGGCCGGACTGACGCCTTATCTGGAAGCTCTGAGTTTCAATCTCGTCGGCTACGGCTGTACCACCTGCATCGGCAACAGCGGACCGCTGCCCGACGCAGTTGCGACCGCCGTGAAGAATGACGATCTCGTGGTTGCCGCCGTGCTCAGCGGCAATCGCAACTTCGAAGGCCGGGTTAATCCCCAGGTAAAGGCAAACTATCTCGCTTCACCACCGCTGGTGGTTGCATACGCTCTTGCAGGCCGGGTGGATTTTGACATGACCAGCGACTCGCTCGGAAACGGATCTGACGGGAAGCCGGTTTATCTCAAAGACATCTGGCCCAGCCCGCAGGAAGTGAATGCCGTGATCGGTTCCACGCTTACCGCGGAAATGTTCCAGACCGAGTATACGAAAGCATTTGAGGGCGATCGTAACTGGCGGCAGCTTCCGGTTCCCGCAGGCGGCACATACGTTTGGGACGACACGTCCACCTACATCCGCAAGCCGCCTTACTTTGATGAGATGACCGACCCGAATGAGCCAATCGCGGATCTGAAGGACATGCGCGCGTTGGCCGTTCTCGGGGACTCCATCACGACGGATCACATTTCGCCCGCCGGCTCCATCGCAGTCAACAGTCCCGCCGGGAAATACCTCATCGGACTCGGTGTCCAGCCGAAGGACTTCAATTCCTACGGCGCGCGCCGCGGAAATCACGAAGTGATGGTGCGGGGCACGCTGGCGAATGTCCGGCTGCGCAACCAGCTCGCGCCCGGGAAAGAAGGCCCGTGGACCGCTCATCTGCCGGACAACGAAGTGATGTACATCTACGACGCAGCCATGCTTTATAAGCAGGAGAGCACGCCGCTCCTGATCATTGCGGGCAAGGAGTACGGTTCCGGTTCGTCGCGCGACTGGGCAGCCAAGGGTGTGAAGTTACTCGGCGTAAGCGCGGTAATCGCGGAGAGTTTCGAACGCATCCATCGGACGAATCTGGTGGGGATGGGCGTTCTGCCGCTGCAGTTTGTGCCCGGCCAGAACGCCGCATCATTGAAACTGACGGGCAGGGAACTGTTCCGGATCACCGGAGTTCAGGAAGCGGTCAAGAACGGTTCTCGCGTGAAGGTGAAGGCAATCGCGGACGACGGATCTGCTATCGATTTCGAAGCCGTGCCGCGCGTCGACACACCCCAGGAAGCGGAATACTTCCGCAATGGCGGAATCCTGCCGTTCGTCCTCCGCCAACTGGCGGGTGCGTAAACCCTTATACCGCCGGTGATCTTGTCACCGGCGCTCTTACTTCAGCAGCTTGGAAAGTGTACCGTCGGGTTTGCGGGTGTGACTTTCAAATAGTATCGGCAACGTGGATGCGGATCGGGCACTTGGTCTGCATGAAGTCGACGATCGGCACTTTGCCGCGGTAATCCTGGGTATCGTGCTGCTCGAAATGCGAATCCGCCGGCGAGAATCCTGGCGCGCGGCGATTGGAATATTCGCCCGCGCCGAACAATGTAAAGGCGCCAGGCAGAATTGCACCAGGCGGAATCAGAGCGGCTGGTTTCATCGCTTCATTTTCTCCCTGCCGCGAATTCATGCAGCGACTCCGTATAAGGGGCGCGCGCCACGCCGCGTTCCGTAATAATAGCGGACACGTAGCGATTCGGCGTGACGTCGAAAGCCGGGTTGTGCACCTCGGTTCCTTCCGGCGCAATCCGCACCCCCTGGATATGAGTGACCTCTTTTGCCGCGCGTTCCTCGATCGGAATATGAGTGCCGTCCGGCAGCGTCAGGTCGAGTGTGGAAACGGGAGCCGCGACGTAAAACGGCACATTGTTCTCCTTCGCGAGGACTGCAACGCCATAGGTCCCGATTTTGTTCGCGACATCTCCATTCGCGGCGATGCGATCCGCGCCGACGACCACGCAGCCGATCCGCCCTGAGTGCAGGAAGTGCCCCGCCATATTGTCTGTGATCAGCTTCGCGCGAATCCCATCTCTCAGCAGTTCCCAAACCGTCAGCCGGGCGCCTTGCAGAAAGGGTCTGGTTTCGTCCGCATAGACGTCAATGTTCTTGCCTGATTCCACCGCCGCGCGTATGACGCCCAACGCAGTCCCGTATCCGGCAGTCGCCAGTGCACCGGCGTTGCAATGTGTCAGTACGGTTTGCCCATCCGGCACCAGCGGTGCTCCGTGCTGTCCGATCGCCTTGTTAATTTCGATGTCTTCCTCGCGGATCAGCACGGCCTCGGCAATCAGGCGTTCGCGAACGTGCTCCAGCGGCAGGTGCCGCACTGAGTTATAGATGCGCTTCATCCGCTCGATGCCCCAGAACAGATTGACCGCCGTGGGACGCGTCGATCCGATTTCTTCGCAAATACGCGCGAACTGAGCATCCAGGTTTTTCGGATCGGCCTGTGCAACTCCGATCGCAATGCCCATCGCGGCCGCGACGCCGATCGCCGGCGCGCCGCGAATGATCATGGTGCGGATCGCGTCCGCGACTTCTTTGTAGTTGCGGCAGGTAACGTACTTTTCTTCGGAAGGCAACAGCGTCTGGTCGATCATGACCACGCCTTCGCTGGACCATCGAATTGTTTCGATCATTTGTGGCCGGCTTGTCCCCCCGACGCAATCAGCGCGAGGAAGGGCACCACGTTATACGCGACATGGGTGATCGCCGAGGCGCGCGTCGAACCGGAAACATGCCGCACCACGCCGAGCACGAAGCCGACAAGTGTGATCAGCACGCCGCTCTGCCAAAGGAACGCATTCTGCATCAGATGCATGCCGCCAAATACCAATGAAGTCACGAGAATTCCCGGCAACACGCCGAACGAACTGATCAGCACCGGCTGCAGAAATCCGCGGAACAGGAGCTCCTCAATGACCGGACCCAAAGTGACACCGAAAACTGCGATGACGATCCGGCTTAAAGCATCGTTCAGGAGCTTGTCGAACGGCGTATCCACATTGGGAAAGCCCAGCACATTTCCGAGCACGACTACCACCAGCGCCAGGATAATCCCGATCACTGCGAGGTGCAGCGGCCGGAAGGGCTGCGGAATCCAGCCCAGGGACTCGAATAACGGTTGTTGGTGCCGCGCGAAGAGTAAGCGAAGCGCCAGAAAGACGATCGCATACCCGATGAATTCGGCGGTCAGCAAAGGCAATCCCAGCTTGGGATCGATGTGCAGGTATCCGCTTGCAGCCTGCACGGCCACGCTTCCTGCGAACACCGCCGGCAGGAATAATGCGGCTATGAGAAAGACCTCTCCAAAGCCCCAGAAAGGACGATCCGGCTCGGCAAGAACAATGGGTGGACTCAAGTGATCCCGATCAGTTGGTTTCTGTCAGTTGGTTTCAATTAGCAAGGCCGCGAGCAGTGGAATCATGATCTCATGGTGACCGGTGAGCGAGTATCCACGGCCTCCCGACTGCGCATGCGGACGCTCCACGACGTTGACGCGCGGCCGGTAGTGCTGCAGGAAATCGAGATTGACCGTGGTGAAGTCGTGCAGCTCATGGCCCAGATTCCGCACGCAGGAAACAGCTTTGAGGAAAACCTCCGGCATTACTACGGCCGAGCCGGCGTTGATATAAACGCCGCCCTCGTTTAGTGATGCGATCAGACTGCAGAAGAGGCGGAAATCGTAGTGAGTCGCACTTCCCAGCGCTTCGGGATTGACGGCGGGATGCATGTGTGGTGTGTCAGTCCCAACCGCGATGTGGACAGTCACCGGAACTTTCGCGCGCCATGCCTGCAGCAACAGACTGCTTTGGCGGTGGGATTCAGGCGCGAGCTTGTCCAGCGCGCGCCCCAGTGCTTCACCCGCGCCGATCCCGGGACTCAGGGCGGCATTCCATTCGCGGCCTGTCTCTTCGGCTGCTCCAAAGCGCCCATCCGGCAGCACGGCTTCGACGTCTTCGCTGGTCTGCCCGGCGAGGGCGATTTCGAAATCGTGTATCGCGGCGGACCCGTTCATAGCGAACGCCGTTGCCAGACCTCTTTGCATCAGGTCGATCAGAATCGGGGCGAGGCCACACTTGATCACATGCCCGCCCATACCCCAGATCACCGGCTTCTGTTTCGCCCGCGCCACTACGATCGCACCGGCAATAGCCCGTAGCGTGTCGCCCGCCAGTATATGCGGCAGGCTTTCGAGAAAGCCGGTTACGCCCGAACCCTTTTCGTAAACACGCCCAAAATCGGCTTGTTTCACCTTGCCGCCACGCTCGGCGAGCGAAATGGTTTTCAACCCGGACAGGTCGATAGGTCGAATGGGATAGTGGTCGGACATGCGGCTACCAGCCGCGTTCCCTGATGTTCATCGCCAACCTCTGATTATCACAGGATCACCGATTCGCAATGGGCTGCGTCGCCGGTACGCGGCGGTTTGCCGGAACCTCAGACCCGAGGTGGAGGATCATTTTCGGTTAATGCGGGCGATCTTCCAGATGGTCCAGCCGCTGTTCGTGCGCCTCGGCAATATTGCCGAGGCGCGTAATCGCCTGGAGCACCTGTCCCAGCCGCCTGTCGCTTTCAGCAAACCGCTTGTCCAGATCGGCAGAGCGCTCAGCGGCGCGCCTTTCATTCTCAGTCTGCATCGCAGCGAGAAGTTCGACAGTCTGCGTAAGCGCCTCGTGACGTTCCGTCAGTCTGTCCATGCGCTCTTCAAAGCTCATATCTCTATCTTAATCCAGCTTTCAGGCCGCCCTGCCGTTTCGCAGAACCTTGCGCAGAGCCTCCCCTGTATAGCTTTTCTTCACCTTAACTACCTGTTCGGGTGTGCCCGCCGCGACCACCTTTCCCCCATCCTCGCCGCCGTCCGGGCCCAGATCGATGATCCAATCCGCGCACTTGACCACATCGAGATTGTGCTCGATCACGAGCACCGTGTTGCCCAGATCCACAAGCCGTTGCAGTACCTCCAGCAGCTTGCGCACGTCTTCGAAATGGAGACCGGTTGTCGGCTCGTCGAGCACATAAAACGTTCTGCCGGTCTGCCGCTTGCTCAGTTCCTTGGCCAGCTTGATCCGCTGCGCCTCTCCGCCCGAAAGCGTTGTCGAGGACTGCCCCAAATGTACGTACCCCAATCCCACATCAAGCAGCGTCTGCAGCTTCGGCCGAATCTGCGGATTGGTCTCCAGCACCGGCATGGCCTCCTCGACCGTGAGTGCGAGAAGATCGGCGATCGAATGGCCTTTGTATTTCACCTGGAGGGTTTCGTAGTTGTAGCGCTTCCCGCGGCAGACATCGCACGTCACGTAGACGTCCGGCAGAAAGTTCATCTCGATGCGCTTCAGTCCATCGCCCTGGCAGGCCTCGCAGCGGCCGCCTTTCACATTGAAGCTGAAACGACCTGGCTTATAACCGCGCTCCCGCGACTCCGGAAGCAGCGCATAGAAGTCGCGAATCGGCGCGAAGAGTCCGGTGTAAGTCGCGGGGTTGGAACGCGGCGTACGTCCGATCGGCGACTGATCGATCTTGATCACTTTATCCACGTTCGCCATCCCCGAAATCTCTCCGTGAGTGCCCGGCGTGTCGTGCGATCCGTAAATCTCGTGCGCCAGCGCGCGATAGAGAATGTCATTCACCAGCGTCGATTTGCCGCTGCCGGAAACTCCGGTTACGACGATCAGTCTCCCCAAAGGAAACTCGACGTCAATTCCCTTCAGGTTATGCTCCTGCGCATCGAGAATGTGGATCGATTCCCCGCTGCCCGCACGCCGCACCGCGGGTACCGGTATGGAAAGCGTGCCGCCGAGATACTGCCCGGTGAGCGACGTCGCGCTTGCGCGAATTTCAGCCGGAGTTCCGCTGGCCACCAGTTCGCCGCCCAGCCGTCCCGCCCCCGGCCCGAGGTCGATCACATAGTCCGCACGTTCGATCGTCTCCGCATCGTGCTCCACAACGAGCACCGTGTTGCCCATATCGCGCAACTCCGTAAGCGTGTTGAGAAGCCGGTCGTTATCGCGCGGGTGCAGCCCGATCGAAGGCTCGTCGAGCACGTACAGCACGCCCCGCAGCTTCGAGCCGATCTGCGTGGCCAGCCGGATTCGCTGCGCTTCTCCTCCGGACAAGGTTGACGCTGCCCGACTAAGGCTGAGATAGTGCAGCCCCACCGATTCCAGGAATTCCAGCCGTCGGCGGATCTCATCCACAATCCGCCCCGCGATCTGCTTCTCGCGATCCGTCAGTTGCCAGGAGCGCGCGGTGATCAGCGCGCGAGAGAGAGGCATGGCGGTGAACTCGGCAATCGAAATGTTCTTGACGCGCACCGCCAGACTGCCGGGACGAAGGCGCTTGCCTCCGCAGGCGGCGCAGGGGACGGCAGACATGTACTCCGTGAGCCACTCCCGATATTCTTCCAGCGAATCGTGGTAAATCTCGTCCAGCGTGGCCAGAATGCATTTGAGAAACTCCTCCCGCGCAGCGCGCGGCAGCTTCTCCCAGGGATTTTTCAGTTTGGCTTTCAGCAATTTCGCCAGATCCTGCACCCGGTTGGTCACGCGGCTCGATCCCGCTCCGGGGCCCAGTGCGCCTTCCAGCAGTGGCTTGGCCGGGTCGATGATGATCTTGTCGGCATCGAACGCCCAGGTGCTGCCGATACCAGCGCACTCTTCACACGCTCCGTAAGGACTGTTGAAGGAGAACGATCGCGGCTCCAGTTCGGGCACGCTCGCCCCGCATTCCACGCAGGCGAGCTTCTGTGAATAAAGCCGTTCTTCGCCGTCGACTACCGAGATCAGCACCAGGCCGTTCGCGAGTTTGGTCGCTGTCTCGATCGAAGCCTCCAGCCGCTTGTCGATGCCGGGCTTCACGAGAAGCCGATCGACAATCACCTCGATCGTGTGATTGCGGCGCTTGTCGAGCGAAATATTGTCTTCGAGCGAGCGGATGATTCCGTCGATGCGGGCCTTGAGCAATCCCTGCCGAGCCAGCTTCTCCAGCTCCTTTTTGAACTCGCCTTTGCGGCCGCGCACGATCGGCGCGAGCACGAGTATGCGATCCTCCGGCCGGAGCGACAGCACGTGCTTCAGGATCTGTTCGGTGGTCTGCCGCGAGATTTCGCTGCCGCAAACGGGGCAATGCGGGATCCCGATCGACGAATACAGCAGCCGCAGATAGTCGTAGATTTCGGTGATCGTACCGACCGTGCTGCGCGGACTTCTGCCGGTCGTCTTCTGATCGATGGAGATCGAAGGGCTGAGACCGTCGATCGAATCGACATCCGGCCGCTCCATTTGATCGAGGAACTGCCGCGCGAAGGTCGACAGTGTTTCCACATAGCGCCGCTGCCCTTCAGCGTATATAGTGTCGAATGCCAGCGAAGACTTCCCGGACCCGCTCAGCCCGGTAATCACTGTCAGGGTGTTGCGCGGAATTCGTACGCTGACGTTCTTCAGGTTATGTTGACGCGCGCCCGATACGGTGATCTCTTCCAGCATTTCAGTGACTTTTACCAATGTACCGTTGGGACTTATGCCGGGACTTATGCTGCTGAAGGCTGAAGAGGCGGACCGGGGCAAGCGGTTGGACGCCTTTCTCCACGAGAAGCTGCCGGAATACAGCCGTTCGCGATTGCAGACCTGGATTCGCGGAGCGCGCGTGCGCGTGAACGGATCGCCGGGCAAGCCGTCCGCTGTCCTGCACGGCTCTGAGGAAATCGAAGTCGAGCCTGCTGATCTCGCTCCGCTGAAGGCTCGCGCCGAAGATATCCCGCTCGTCGTTCTCTATGAAGATGCGAGTGTGGTGGCCATCGACAAACCTGCTGGAATGGTGGTGCATGCCGGCGCGGGAGTCCATGACGGAACGGTCGTAAACGCGCTGCTGCATCGGTTCAGTCTGCTTTCGACGATTGGCGGCGAGCTGCGGCCGGGCATCGTGCATCGGCTCGACCGGTTCACGACCGGCGTTCTATTGGTCGCGAAAACAGATGCGGCTCATCAGGATCTTGCCGCGCAGTTCCAATCGCGAAAGGTGGAGAAGACGTACCTTGCCCTGGTTGAAGGGATGCTGGCCGGGGCCGGACGGATTCAGAAGCCGATCGCGCGCGACCCGCACAATCGTGCGCGGATGACGGCGCGCCTGAGCACCGGGCGCAGCGCGCTGACGGACTGGAAGGCAATTGAGAACTACCCCGGCTTCACGTTCCTTGAGATCCGGATCGGCACCGGACGCACGCATCAAATCCGTGCGCACATGGCCGCCCTTGGGCACCCGGTCGCGGGAGATCGCTTATATGGGGGGAAGGCTTCGCCCTGGAATCGCTACTTTCTGCACGCGTATCGCCTCGGATTCCGCAGTCCTGCCACCGGTGCGCAGGTGATTGTGGAATCGCCGCTACCGGCCGATCTGGTGGAATGGAAGGCTTCCCTGGCTGGACAGAACTCTTAGCCCAGAAAGCTCACTGACGGCCCGGAGCTGGAATTATTCCCGAAGAGCCCATACGCCTGTTGCAACGCCAGAGCCGCAGTGGCGTCGGCCGATGATTCCGATGAAGACGCCGCTGTCGTGCCGGAGCCGGATGATCCCGCATTGGTCGACTGTGTGAGCGAACTGCTCAGCGCCTGAAAAAGAAGGCTTTCGGGTGTCGCTTCGGTCGATGACGAATCAGTGTTCGCGAACAAGCCGCCCACCGCCTGGAGCTGCAGCGCCTGAGCGCTCAACTGCACGAGATCGGTCGGCGACGCATTCTGCAATGCAGACTGCACCGCAGGTGTAAACAGGGCGGAAGTGACCGTTGCCGAACCCGTGCTCGACAGCAATTGAGACAGGTCGGCAAACCCGGGATTTACAGAACTGACCGTACTCACTAACATACGTATCGGCAGAGCCCGCGCATTTCTAGAGAATTTTATTGGGGCGATATTTATTGGGACGGTAGAATGTAGCCATATGAAATCGCTCTGTATAGGAGCCTGTAGCGGGGTCTTGTGTCTCGTATCGCTCCTGGTGACCCAGAACATGGCCGCCCAGAAAGCTCAGTCGCCGCAGCCGAAAGCCGCTGCCGCCCAGGCGCCGGCCGGCGCCGTCACCGAGTCCGACGATCCGACCCGAATCATCCTCGACGTGACCCGCGTCAACATTCTCTTCACGGTCACCGACAAAAAAGGCCGGTTTGTCACCGATCTGAACAAGTCGGATTTCGACGTCATCGAGAACAAGAAGCCGCAGACGATTCAGCAGTTCACGGCCGAGTCCGATCTTCCGCTTCGGCTGGCTGTTTTGGTGGACACCAGCAACAGTATCCGTGAGCAGTTCCGCTTCGAACAGGAGGCGGCGATCCGGTTCATCCAGAGCGTCGTGCGTCCGCACGAGGATCGGCTCATGCTGGTCAGCTTCGACAGCGCCGCCGAGCTGGTAAGCGACTTGACTGACGACCTGAAGAAACTGGAAGACGGCGTGAAGAGCATGCGCCCCGGCGGCGGCACGGCGTTCTATGACGCCATCTATTTCGCTGCCAAAGAGAAGCTGATGATGGACCAGCCGCGCGACAAATTCCGCCGCGCCATGATCGTGATCAGCGACGGGATGGACACGGAGAGCCGCTGGTCCCGCGATCAGGCTCTTGAGATGGCTCAAAAGGCCGACGTCGTGATCTATGCGATCTCAACCAACATCACGCGCGAAGACACCGACGGCGACAAGGTTCTTCGCTACCTGACCGAGGAGACCGGCGGGCAGGCCTTCTTCCCGTTCAAGATCGAGGATCTCGATCAGTCGTTCGAGAACATCGCCAACGAGCTGCGCCACCAGTACAACATCTTCTACCGCCCCGAACCGCTCAAGACCGACGGCCTGTATCATCCCGTGACAGTCAAGACGAAGAGCCGGAAGGATCTCGTGGTGCGCGCCCGTAAAGGCTACTACGCGCCCCGGCTGTAACGCAGGGACGAGGCGATTTGCGATAACGTTAAGGATAGGTTATGCCTTTTACCATACGACCGGATCATGAACAGCTGATTGTTCAGGCAATCAGGACAGGCTCGTATCAAAACCCCGACGAAGTCATAGGGCGTGCTTTGGAAGTTCTTCGCTCGGAGGATGAGTGGCTGAACGAGAACAAAGCCGCAATCAACGAAAAGATCGAACGGGCGTTCGGCCAATTTGAGCGTGGTGAATTTCTATCGGCGGAGGAATCAAGGTCCGATATGGAGGAGCGTAAAGCAGACTGGCTGCGTGAGCATCACGGTTGACTGAATCGCTCTACGACATTTCTGCCGAAGCTCAAAACGACCTTTTCGAGATCTGGGTACGGATCGCTGAAGACAGCATTAAGCTGGCCAATCGAATTGAAACCGAATTTTACGAATTGTTTGCTTCATTAGGCCGGATGCCGACACAGGGACACGCCCGAAAAGACCTCACCGCCCGGCCTGTTTTGTTCTTTCCACTGTATTCATTTCTGGTTGTATATCAACCGGAAGTGCGGCCTGTCCGTATCTTGGCCGTACTGCGCGGCAAGCGCAATCTGAAGCGGATACTCAGAGAGCGGTCGTAGCGGTCTACAGCGGAGTGAACGGGCGAGTTTCCGAACCGACGCGGATTTCCCTGGTCACGATCTGATCGGGAGGCAGCGAAAGCAGGTGCGGTCGGATTGCGATCAGCACGTTCCCGTGTTCCTTGTCTCTCGTTTTCTGTTTGAACAGATTGCCGATCAGCGGGATCTGATCGAGGCCCAGAAATCCGCTGGTGGTCTTCGAATCGGTTGAGCTCAACAGTCCGGCCACGACTGCCCACTCTCCATCGAGCAGCCGGACGCTCGTATTAACCTGTCGGCGGCCGATCACCGGGATGTTGTTCACCGACGTTCCCGCCAGCAGCTCGAAGCTGGTTTCGACCGTGAGCGTTACGCCGTCGTCTCCGTGGATGTGTGGCGTCACCTTGACCTCGGCGCCCAGATTCTCGTAGGTGAATGACGGAGGCGGGGCATAGACAGTGCCCGTTGTGACCGTCGTCCCCCCTCCCGCATACTGCTGCGTGATGATCGGATACTTTTCACCGACATGAAAAGTGGCCGCCTGCCCATCCACGGAGCGCACCAGCGAGCGGAATAAAGTCTTGGCATTAGATGTCGTTTGATTGAACATCGCCTGTGCCTGCGCGACGCTCAGCCCGATCAGAGTCTTGCCTCCACCGAACGAAAGAAGAGCCGTGACGCCGGAAGGGAACGAGACCACGTTGTTCATGATCTGGCCGAGGTAGATCGCGGAAAACTGGTTCGTAACATTGAAGCCGTAATTGATGATGTCGCTGTCGGATACTTCGAGAAACTCCACTTCGATAGAAACCTGCGACCGGTAGGACAAGAGCTGCTGGAGAAGCGCCTGCGCCGGCAGAACCCGTGAGATCCGGTCGCGAATCACAATCTCATTCGTCGATGTGTCCCACGCAATCTTCTGGATGTTCGTAGCCTGCTTGACCGCCTGCCCGATCTCAGTGAGCTCCTGTGTCGTTAACAACGAGGGAACCGGAACCGAAACGAGAATGTCCTGCTCGAGATCGTTGCGCTTCTGCGGCGTATCCTGGGCCACCATGAACAGACGCGACGACAACGGGACGACGAAGGAATTGGTTATGGCCTCGAGATCATGCAGAGCATCGCGATAGTCGACGCCCGAAATGCGGAAGCGAATCGAGCGGCCCGCTGCCGGGTAGTCGCCGTCGTAAACGGTCTCGAGCCCGAAACGTTTCGCCACCTCATCGAAGAGCACGCGCGGGGTACCGTTCAGGTCGAAGTCCTGTTTATCGGGAAGTGGTTTCAGTTCCGGCGGCGCCTGGGGCTGACGGGCGCGCGCAAACTCACGGGCCGTGACGCTGTCGAACACATCTTCCGGCGACAGCACGGGATGCTCCGGCTCGGCATCGTCCGGAGCCGCGTCCGGATCGACAGCAGGCACCGGCTTTGACTGGAGCGCCGCCCGGGATTGCAGCGTGTCCATCCTCTCCTTGAGCCTCTTGTTCGCCGGCTGCAACGCGGCGGCTTCGGAATAAAGCAGGTAGCCGTTCGCCTGCTCGCCGGACTTCGCCGCTCTCTTTGCCTTCTTTGCCAGGGCCGCGGCTTTTTCTTTTGGCGAATCCTCCTGTCCGCTCGAACCCAACAGGCTGGTTCCCACGCACAGGAAAACGCCAAGCAGGACGCCAACGAACACACTTCGACCTGTCAGACGGAAACCCATCTGTTACGGTTGACGCCGGCCGCCCGGCCAACGTGCAGACCCGTCTGCGGGACAATAGCAGATTCATGCGCGCAATCCACGAAATGGTGAGCGACCCTTTCCAACTGGTCGTGCCGCTGGCGTTTCTGGCGGCATCGATACTCGCGGGGCTTGTCGTCCGAAGCATCCTGTTTCGCGCTCTGCGGGCCTGGACCGCAAACACCGAACGCAATCTCGAATCGCTGATTGCCGAGAGCCTGCGCGGCCCGGTTGTTCTTTGGTCCATCATCCTGGGCCTGCATCTGGCCACTCAGCACTCCGAAATCCCGAAGGTATACCTCAACTACATCCCCAAGACGCTGGCCGTGCTTTGGATTGTTTCGCTCACGATGGCGATGAGCCGGCTGGTGGGGAACGCCGTGCGCTTTTACGGCGGACGCGCGACCGGCACGCAGGAAGTCACCAGCCTCACGCGAAAACTGGCGCAGATTGCGATTGTCTTCATCGGCCTGGCGTTTCTCCTGCGGGTCTTCAACGTCAGCCTGACTCCCATCCTCACCACTCTCGGGGTAGGCGGTCTGGCTGTTGCGCTCGCGCTGCAGGACACGCTTTCCAACCTGTTCGCCGGCTTCTATGTATCCATATCCGGCCTGGTGCACATCGGCGACTACATCAAGCTCAATACCGGCGAAGAAGGCTACATCACCGACATCAACTGGCGATGCACGATGATGCGGGGCACCAGCAACAATCTCGTGATCGTTCCCAACAGCAAACTGGGCCAGGCCATCTATACGAACTTCTCGCTGCCCGAGCCGCGCATGTGGATGTCCGTTTCCTTCGGCGTCGGGTACGAGTCGGACGTCGACCGCGTTCAGGCCGTCCTGCTGGAAGAGACCATCGCCGCCGCGGCGGAAATCAGAGGGCTTCAGGCCGATCCGACGCCTTACGTTCTGTTCAACCCCGGTCCCGGCGAATCGGCGCTGGTTTTCCAGGTGAGCTTCAGCGTCGTGGAGTACGCCGGCCAGTATGTTGTGCAGAGCGAATTGCGCAAGCGTCTCTACAAAAGGCTGGTGCGCGAGGGTATTACGATGCCATTCCCGACCCGGACAGTGCTGCTCGAACAGAAGCAGAATGCCTGACGCCGACAGTTTTCATGCTGACAAAGCTCTGATCGCTGCGCTGGCCGATCTGCCGCCGGGCAAGGCGCTCGACCTCGCCGCCGGAACGGGCCGTCATTCACGCTGGCTCGCGGAATGCGGATGGCAAGTTACGGCGGTCGATATTGAGCTCGAAGAAATTCCCAATGTCTACTGCGTTCGGGCCGATCTTGAAAATCACCAGTACCGGATCGAGCCCGGCGCATGGGACCTCATCGTCTGCTGGCTCTACTGGCAGCCCGATCTGTTGCCGACGATCGCGAACGGTGTGCGCCGGGGCGGCCGGGTCGCCATCGCCGGAAAAACATCCGGGCGATTCGCGACTTCGCTTGCACAATTCCGGCAAGTCTTCCCGGGATGGAGGGAGATTGCTTCAGGCGAGAACGAGTCGCGAGCTTTCTTCATCGCAGGTAAAGAACTCGTCGACTAGATCCACGATCTGAGTCGCCTCTTTCGCCTGATAGATCGAGACGCGAAGGTGCGCGCCGCCGCGAACGCCGTGCGTGAAATATGTGGCGAATTGCTTCATCTTGCCGATGGAATCGTCTTCGCCCCGTTCGAGCAGCATCGCGTAATAGGTCCGCATAATTTCGTAGCGGTCGCGATGAGTGGGCTGGTCATAGCTGCCGGTTGCGAGAAACTGGTCGATCTGCCGGAAGATCCACGGATTCGAGGAAGCGGTACGTCCGATCATGACCGCGTCGCAGCCGGTTTGCTCCACCATCCGGACGGCGTCCTCGGGTGTGATGATGTCCCCGTTTCCGATCACAGGTATTTTCACAGCGTCTTTGACAGCAGCAATCCTCGACCAATCAGACTTGCCGGAATAGCCCTGCTCGCGTGTGCGCGGATGCAGCGCCACAGCCTGCAGACCGCAGTCCTCCGCCATGCGCGCCATCTGGACCATTACCAGCTCCGCGTCATTCCAGCCGGCGCGGAACTTACACGTGAAGGGAATGCCGATCGCTTTCCGTACAGTCCGGAGAAGCGTTTCGACCAAAGGCAGATCGCGCAGCAGCCCCGACCCTCCGTTGCACTTCACCACCTTATTCACCGGGCAGCCGAAGTTGATATCCAGGATGTCGAAGCCGAGATCTTCGCAGACCTTCGCGGCGGTGGCCATGGTTTCCGGGTCGGCCCCAAATAACTGAGCCGAAATCGGATGCTCGTCCGGCGAAAACGTCAGATAACGCTGCAGCGTCCGGTTCGACCGCTTGGACTGATCCGCCCGGAGAGAGGCGCTCACCCCGTGCGAGCTCGTAAATTCGGTCATGATGAGACCGCATCCGCCCAAATTGCGGATAAAACGCCGGAAAACGGTGTCGGTCACGCCTGCCATGGGCGCCAGCACGGTCGCCGGGGATACGGCGATCGGACCAATCCGTAGAGTTTGAGGGAAACTCACAGAAACATTTTACCGTCGATGGGTTTAGCATTCAAAAGAGTACGTTTTCTGTAATGAAGCCACTGCACATCGTTTTGCTGGTGGCCGGCGCTGCCCTTGCTGGTGGACTGGCTGTGACGATGACGCAGGCTCCTTCGATCTCGGCGCCTCCTCCTCCGGTGGTTACCGCTCCGCCGGTCGAGCCGCCGGTCCATCGCGTTGCCGTTCCGTTGGCGAATGTTCCCGAAACTGTTAACCCCGCCCCGGCCAAGCCCAGCCCGATCCCCGTTCCTCGTCAGCGAGTTGCGCCACCCACGCGAGCTTCCGCTCCTGAGCCGGTCTACGATGAACCGGCGACTCCCCCCATTCGCAAATTCAAACCCATTTTGACGGCCAACGGCAAACCAACCCAATGGACCCCCGAGCCCTACCAGACGACGAGCCGCCAAACGAAGGCTCCCGCTCCCACCACGTCGGCCGCGCCTGCCGCGCCGCCGCAGAAACACGCCACAGCACCCGCTGCTCCCGCAGCGCCCGCGAACCCGCCCCGGCAGGTCACCCTGAAAGCCGGGATGACCATACCCATCCGGCTGGACGAGTCCCTCACAAGCGATCAGACGGTGAAAGGCGCGATGTTTGAAGCATCACTGGTCGAGCCGTTTGTGGTCGACGGTTTGGCGATCGCGGAAAAAGGCGCGCGTGTCACGGGAAAAATTGTCAGTTCAGACCAGTTTCGGGTCGAACTGGGATTGACGACCCTGGCCACTTCCGACGGCCAGCAAGTGGCGATCTCAACCGATCCCTGGACCCGACCGACGGCGTTTGGGGATTCCCTGGCCGAAGGCACCGTCATCCGATTCCGGCTGGCCTCGACCGTGACCGTAAAAGAGCGACAGGCCACCGACCGCTGATCTTGCCGGTGTCCCGCTTCTTTTTTCCCGGTCAGCCATTTTCGACGCGCGCGTTGATGTCCGACTACGCCGCGTCGATCAGCCCTTTCAGCGCTGCTGCGTTTACGTCCGTTCCCGGTCTCAACTTCACATGGCGCATGAATCTGCCGGCGCCCTGCAACAAGCGGTCCGGATCCGGCAGCGCCGCGCCCTGAAAGAACCCCACGTTTACGTGCGAAGTGAATACATTGACGTACCCGAAGGGCGCATCTCCCAAACAGGCAACCGGACAGCCGTCATGCAGGAGTTCACGGACTTCGTCCCCGCGGTTTCGCATCGCCTCAAACCACTGATGCGCGATGGCTCCCAATTCACCCGCATGCTCTTTCATCCACGCGTCGATAGCGGGGTCGCGTTCGACCGCGCCGTTGAATCGCAGCAGTTCTGTTCCCATCTTCCCTCGCCTTCCCTCGCCTTCCCTCGCCTTCCCTCGCCTTACCTGCGCTTCATTTTCCATTGCCGGTTTGCTTCGTTGTCGAGAGCGGCCTTCACGCGCGGGCTTCGCCGGGAGGCCTTAATCATCTTTTCCTGCGAAACCTGCCTCCAGTCGATCACCATCCCCTTGAGGGCAGCGTCGCCGCTGCCGCCCTTCAGGCGGCTGGACTGGCTGGAAAGCCAGTCCGCAGGCCGGAACGCCTGCCCCACTTCCGACCGCACAAGCGTAAGGTGTTAACCGGGACATGACACTAGCTGCCGGGATACCGGAGAACGGTATAGTTCGTCAGCGAGACAGCATCCGACGACCCGCTTTGCTGCAGCAGCGCCTGAAAGACCACTTCCAGTCCTGCCTGTGCCGGTGCCTCTACAATGCCGGGCAGGAATGACAGCACCGTCCCCCAACTCTCGACGCTCAATTCCGCGCCTGTCGTCGTGATTGCCGCATCCGCGCGCCCGACCACCGCCGCATCCTGTGCGCCGCCGGTCCGGGATAGGAACGTCGTGTTTCCCCATTTCACCTGAAACTGGAATCCTGAAGTCGTACCCGAATGAGCGAAGCTGAAGCGGACCTCGATGCGGTCGCCCGCCAGCAGGCCGGCCACGGGGATATCGCATCCGCCCAGGCTGGTCCAGGTAGCCGCGCTCGTGCTTGTGCCCGAAGAACTGCAGAGCACCTGCGCCGCGCCCGTATGGATGTTCGCGCCCGGAGCAGTGGCGCCCACGATATTCGAGCCGGCCGACGTGTCGATTCGATATGACGCGGTCAGCGTATCGCCCGGCTGCGGGATCGCGGCCGTGCTGAACACGATCATCGAACCGTTCACATTGAAGTCGATGGAAGGCGATTGGTAGAGGCCGTTGCGAAACAGCATCAGGCTCTGGCCCAACGGCGTGTTGGAGAGTGTCAGGGTGTTGTTTGTCCCGTCCACAATTCCGCCAGGAGTCTCGGCGTCGGAAAATGTCGGCTGAGTACAGGGGCCGGTGGTGCCATCGATAAATACGCAGTTGCCTGGATCGCCAACCGCTGTTTCGATCTGCCCGTTGTCATCGACCACCGCGACGGCGTTCGTGCCGAAACCGACGCCTTTCAATGGCCGTTGCGCGAGATCAGCCACGAGTCCGACAACGGTCGATTCGAGGACCGGGGTCGAGCCGCTGGTTTCTCCGCCCGTTCCCGATCCCGATCCGGACCCCGATCCCGACGATCCGCCGGATGCGGACAGTGTTCCGGTCCGCACGAGCGCGACGGTCAGCGGTACCGAGCTGACCGGAACGGTCCATGTTTCGGCGAACTGATTGCGGCCGTCGCTTTGATAGAGCACCGTGTAGATATTGGCTGGCGGCATGGCCGTTGCGTTGGGCGCCAACTGCACCTGAAGATTGCCGTTTACGACCGCCACAGCTTTGCTCTGCTGAACGATGGTGCCGATATTGGTTGAGTCGAACGTGCTCCATTGAATCGTCAATGTGCCGGTAAATCTTGTGCCGTCCGCTTTGTAAAGCGTGTCCTGAATGGTTGTAAATCCCGTTTGTCCCCAGGCTGGCCCGCAAAACGCGGCCAGCAGGAGTATTTTTTTCGCCAGCGTCATCATCCCTCTCGCAGAACTCGAATGTTCGTTGCTGGCTCATCATTACCATTGAAGGCGGGGAAAACCGATTTTTTCAGGATGCGAAGTAGCCGCTAACTGCCAGGGAATACGGGAGTTGGTAAAATTTGCGCGCGCGGTGAACGAAGTGCTTGCTATCCCGGGAACCTCCCACAAATGCCACCACCTCTTTTGGGAATAGCGCCTTGTTGTGAGCGCGAGATATTGGCGAACAAAAAGAGAACATGATAGGGTATCCGCACTGAGATACGAACCGAGCTTTCACCGATGTGGTGTAATGTGGTGAACGGCTGGCGGCGCCTCATGACGAAAAAACAGATGGAAGGGAAAAGCATGAACAGCGACAGCGTCGTGAGCGTCAGAGCCTCAATTAGTTTTCCGCCCGGCGTTTACCAAACACTTGAGGGTATAGCGCGGCAAAAGAAAGTATCGCTGGCGTGGGTGGTTCGAGAGGCCGCGGAGAATTACATCGCCGAAAAGTGGCCCCTATTGAAAGGACAGGCTTGACGTGCCGTCTTTTTACGAATTCTTCGCAGGTGGAGGCATGGCCCGCGCCGGCCTTGGCAGCAAATGGACCTGCCTGTTCGCGAACGATATCGACCCCAAAAAGGCTGCCTCCTATGAGCGGAATTGGGGCTGTGGCGAGATGTCGGTTAAAGATGTCGGAGTCCTGACCACGGATGACTTGCCCTCGATGGCGGATCTGGTTTGGGCATCATTTCCCTGTCAGGATCTTTCCCTCGCGGGCATGGGAGCTGGGTTAAAGGGCGCCCGATCGGGAGCATTCTGGCCGTTTTGGCGTCTCATGCAGGCGCTGGAAAAGGAGGGGCGCGCGCCTGCGGTCGTAGTCCTCGAAAACGTCTGCGGCGCTCTTACCTCTCATGAGGGTTCGGATTTCCGCTCTCTCGTCGACGCCTTAAGGTCGGCAGGGTATCGTTGCGGCGGGCTTGTGATTGATGCGGCCCTGTTTCTTCCACACTCCAGGCCGCGTTTATTTGTGATAGGCATCCGGCACGATATCGCGAGCGATCCCGGATTGATATCCGACGGGCCCAGGACTCTATTCCATACCGACGCCCTTATAACGGCCCATGCAACGCTCTCGCAGACCGCCAGAGCATCCTGGGTTTGGTGGAATCTTCCGACTCCAGCCCGTCGCGCGGCGCGCCTTGCCGACATCATCGAGCCAACTCCCGCAGGCGTAGACTGGCATACGTCAGCGCAGACGCGAACGCTGCTGAACATGATGTCCCCCGTCAATCGCGCCAAAGTCTCAAAAGCGAAGCGAATGAATCGATTGATGGTTGGCTCGCTCTACAAACGCACGCGCGTCGACCGCGAAGGTGTCAGGGCGCAAAGAGCTGAGATCCGATTCGATGACGTTGCCGGTTGCCTCCGAACCCCAAACGGCGGATCGAGTCGACAAACCATCATGACGATCGAAGGTGACCAGGTGAGATCGCGATTGTTGTCTCCGCGGGAAACGGCGCGCCTCATGGGTTTGCCTGACACGTACCTTTTGCCGTCCAACTACAACGAGGCCTATCATCTCAGCGGGGACGGGGTGGTGGTCCCGGTCGTACGGCATCTATCCCATCATCTGATCGAGCCGTTGCTGAAATCGAACCGGATCGCTGCGGAAGCCGCCTGAGGATCCGCCCTGCCTTATACTGAACGATTCGGATCGGAGATCATCTGGCTACCGATTTCGCGTTCAGAAAAAATGCCGTCAGGCAATTGACCAATTCCATCGGGGTTTACGCGCTTTGCGATCTCGACGGCGTGCCGGTTTATGTCGGACAATCCGTTGACGGCATTCGCAGCCGTGTCGCGCGCCATCTGACTTCGGCGCGCTCCGATATTATCGCCAACCGCCAAATCGACGTGTGGGAGATCGCATGGGTGTGGGCCTACCCCGTCGATGATCGATCCAAAATCGCGCCGCTCGAAGCGACGTTGTATCACCACTTTGATCCGAAATCGCAGCTGATGAACGGCACTGTGCCTTCGCGTTCGAACATTCCTGGCTCCATTTCGGAGCCGGCCCAGACGATACAGGTTATGAGCGACACGGAAATTCGCGAAAAGCAGGATCCGGTCCAACGGCTCCCGCGACAGGCCGCCCACTACGCGCAGATCGTCGGGCACTTTTTGGCGGTGAAGGAGTCGAGGCAGATCGCGAGAGCGATGGGCGCTCACTTTCAGCGACTGGCGAAATACCATCAGTTGCTTCTTGGGCTGGCCGCCTCCGGAGCGGTCGATGACGAGCAACCGGACTGACGCGTCCCGCAGCGCGATCATGCGCGCGGTGAAATCCCAGGACACTGCGCCGGAAATGCTCGTTCGCCGTTTGGTTCACGGACTCGGATACCGGTATCGACTTCATCGCAAAGATCTGCCGGGAAAACCGGATCTGGTTTTTCCCGGCCGCCGAAAAATCGTCTTTGTTCATGGCTGTTTTTGGCATGGGCATGATTGCCGGCGAGGCGCTCGCATTCCTAAAACCAATCGCGACTATTGGGTGCGAAAGATTGAAAGAAACAAGCAGCGCGATAAAACACACAGCGCATCACTGATCGCTACAGGCTGGCGAGTACTCATTCTGTGGGAATGCGAGATCGTCCACGCCACAAAACTATCGAAAAAGCTGATCGGATTTCTGGGTCGGCTGAATATCGCCTCGAAGACCACCGTCAGGTAACATGCCCCGGCTGGGGTTGTCTTTGCCCGTAATTCGTCGATCTGCTCTGCGTTGAAGCAAACACGCATCGTAAAGATGCCGGTTTGGTGGGCGGTGTTCGGTTCTGTATCTGCGCACTTCGAAGCGGCCTGACGACCAGCATCCTTCGGCGAACGGCGGTAGCCGGCCGCCGCCAGATCCACGCCCGAAGCTCGGCCACGAGGCGGGATCATCCGGCATGCAGTAGTCTGCCGTTACGAATGACGGTGGCGGGAAGGGATGCGGTCAGATGCACGCGGCTATTGAACTGGCTGGTGGTCCAGACCAACACATCGGAAGCAACGCCTGTGCCCCAGAGCGTCCTGTAAGCCGTATGACTGCGCCGGAGTTCCGGTAGTGCGTCATCAGGCGCCACAACCATGATGTCGTAGTCGCTGTCCGGACCCGCATCTCCTCTGGCGACAGAACCGAAAAGATAGATGCGCTCCGGGCGGTACGCCGCGACCAGACGCCGCACTACTTCGGCCAAAGCTGCATCGTTCGCGGTGGGAGTTCTGAAAAGAGTGGCTTGTTCGGTAGCGATGCTTGTGCCTGCCGACTGGTATCCGTCGGTCGTGTCAACCAGTTTGCCACAAACGGCGAGTATTCATCGGCGAGGGAATCGGTTGACTAAGAGCCTGCCATAACTCGCGTACCTCATGGAATTCGTTTCCGTATTCGTGCCCTTCTTCTCATGTCTTCGATCAGCGCCGGAGTCGAACGAAAGTTCGTCGCCTGCAGCGCGCTGAGTGCCGATTCGATTTCGACCAGGCTACGCTGCGAGGCTTGCAGCAGAACCCCCAGTGTCCCGGTTACAATCAGACCTCGATTGCGAGCCACGGCAACTCCGGCACGCTCGTCCATCAGCAGGAGGTCTGCATTTTCCACGACGGCAAGCTGAATTGCATTCCGTTCGCCGGCGTCCAGTCCATCAAGCTCGGGATCAGGTGATACGGAAGTCTCCCGGACCGACAGCCACTGCGGGAGGCGCTTCAGCCAAACGCGAACAACCTCGGGTGTACGCGCGTTCTCAAGTTCCTGTAATACTGCCTGCGGAACCAACACCCGTTCGTAGAGTGCGGGCAAACAATGCTCGCACTTGATCTGGATGAGGTAACTGAGCGGTGAGGTGTCCGAGACGACGGCCGTCACGGATGCTGTGTGATGCGGCGCGCCTCAAACGTGCGCAGGTCTTCCAGGTCGCGTTCGAGGTCCTCAATGCCGTAAGCGTGATCGTAGATGTTTCGCGCCTTCAGAAAGCCATCGAACTCGAATCGGGTCAGTCCCAGAAGCTGAGATGCCTGATGATGCGACAACGCGCCGGAACGGTAGCCCTCGATAGCCAAGGCCTCTAAAGCTTCCCGGCCAGGATCCGGATGCTGCGACACGTCGTCCGGCAGTTCGACCGTGATCTTCATGCCCACAGCCTAGCAGATTTCGGCAGGTCGTCAGTCGGTTGAACCATACAATCCGCGCTCCCGAATATAACCGAGCACCGCTTCCGGTACGGGAATCTGAGAACCGCCTTCGGCTACCAGTCTTCGAACTTCCGACGAAGACACCAGCAGATCGATTCCATCCAACTCGTGTACCTTCGCCCCCCGCGGGGTTCCCCAGTTGGAACCCGGTCGAGTAACCACGATGAATTCCACCGATGCCACGATGTCCCGCCAGCGATGCCAGGTCTGAATCTCGCGGAAGGCGTCGGCGCCGATCAGGAAACCGAGTGGCTCGATCCCCATCGCCCGAAGCTTTTCGATAGTCGTGATCGAATAGCTGCGCGCGGAGTTCCCGTGAACCGGCGCTTCAATCCGGGAAACTTCGAATCGAGAATCAACCGCGCACGCCAACTCCGCCATGCGCACACGATCTTCATAAGACGCCGTCGCGCCGTCCGGCTTGTGAGGAGGATTAGCGGCGGGAACGAACAGAATTTTCGCGAGATCGAAGCGGTCCGCCGCCGCCCGCGCGATCTCCAGATGAGCGTTGTGGATGGGATCGAAGGTACCGCCGAACAGCGCGGTACTTAAGCGCCCCACTCAGCTCCTTTCGATTTTCACGGAATTGATTTTTACGTCTTTGTTCGGCCGGTCCTGCGAGTTGCGCGGCACCTTCGAAATTTTCTCGACGACGTCATAGCCCTCGGTCACTTCACCGAAGACCGAGTGACGGTTGTTCAGATGGGGCGTGGGAGCGACGGTGATAAAAAACTGGCTGCCGTTGGTGTTCGGTCCGGCATTGGCCATGGAAAGGACGCCCGGCTTGGAATGTTTCAGCGAAGGATGAAATTCGTCCTCGAACTGATACCCGGGACCGCCGCGGCCGGTACCCTGCGGGCATCCGCCCTGAACCATGAAGTCCGGAATCACCCGATGAAAGACGATGCCGTCATAGAACGGCTTGCCCGTTTTTGTGCCTTCGGCGAGTTCGACGAAGTTGGCCACGGTTTTGGGCACTTCTTCCTGGAAGAGCTTCACTTTGAATCGGCCTTCGGTCGTATCGAACACTGCGTAGGTTTCATTTGCCATATGTGTCGATTCTATCGACAAGCATGCATCCGACAACGACGCGCCGCGGTATATTCGTCCGATGCGCGAGCACGATGGTTGAGGAATTGGATGCGGGTAACGAGCGGATACTGATCCGTCAGGCCGGTGGGGACGATCTCGACCGAATCGTTCCTTTGTTTGATGCCTATCGGCAGTTCTATAAGCAACCGCCGGATTTGGCATTGGCACGCTCGTTCCTGGCGGAACGCTTCCGGAACAATCAATCCGTCATCTTTCTGGCGGTCGATTCGCGAGGGTTCTCCCCGCTGGGTTTTACACAGCTTTATCCGAGCTTCTCGTCCGGACTGTGCCGGCCGATCTACATCCTGAACGACCTCTTTGTTGTCCCCGAGGCTCGGCGCAGGAAGGTCGGTTATCTGCTTTTGCAGGCCGCGGCGGAGTTTGGAAGTAAGGCGGGCGCCGCGCGTCTGACGCTGTCCACGGCGCTCGACAATGCGACCGCGCAGGCTCTCTACGAATTCGCTGGGTGGCGCAGGGACACCGTACTCTGCGTGTACAATTTGCCGCTGGGATGAAACCCGATCCACAGAAGTACACTGAACTCGTGATGCCCGAGCGCAGTGACGACGGCGTGGATCTCACGCTGATCCGATGGATGCTGTCGCTGACGCCGGGCGAAAGACTGGCGGTCCTGCAGGATCAGGTAGACTCGTTACTCAAGCTCCGTGCCCGGTTCGAGTCCGCAGTTTCTGGAAATACTGAAAGTTCCGACCCGGCGCCGTGTTGATTTTATCGTCGTGGGCGGCGTCAGTGCGGTGCTTCACGACGCGCCGGTACCACCTTCGATCTTGCTGTTGTGCACGCCCGCAATCGGGAAAACGTTCTTCGACTGATGACTGCGCTTGAAGAATTGGAAGCGGTATATCGTAACCAGCCCGAGCGGCGGTTGCGCCCCGATGAATCGCATCTGACAAGCACGGGCCATCAGCTTCTGTTGACCAGGTCGGCCCCACTGGATGTTTTGGGAATGATTGGAAAGTCGTGAACCTGGGAGGACCTGGACGCTCAGGCTCGCAGCATGGAGATTGACGCAGGCGTGACCGTGCGCGTGCTTGATCCGGAGACGCTGATCGCGGTTAAAGAAGAACTCGGATTTCCGAAAGATACAGCGATGCTGCCCGTCCCGCGGCAGGCACTGAAAGAACAATCTGAGCGGCAGGGTTGACCCTCAGAGCTTTGACAGCAACTCTTTGATCTTCGGCTCGTCTTCCGACTTCGCCTTCGCCGCCAACGCCGCCTGCAGCTCTTCCTTCGCTCTTGGCTTGTTTCCCATCTGATACAGCGTCGTCCCGAGATGATAGCGGAACGTCATGCTCGCCGGGTTGCTGTTCACGGCGACCTGGAAGCTCTGCAGCGCGCTGTCGTACATGTTTTTCTTCAGGTAGATCGAGCCCAGCGTGTCCTGCAGTGAATTTTTCAGATTCTGATCGGTGGCGATCTGCGCGCCCTTCCGCGCCAGCGTCAGCGCCTCGTCGAGACTCTCGCCGGATTGCGACATCAGATACGACAAATCGTTCAGCGCGTTGGCGTCGTTCGGCTGGATCTTCAGCATCCGTCGGTACTCTGTCTTGGCTTCGTCGATGCGCCCCGTTTTCAGGAGTGTGTGAGCCAGATCGAGCGAAAGCGCAGTGTCCGAAGGGTTCTTCTGAACCGCCGGCCGCAAAGTTGAGATTGCCGCCGCGGCGTTCCCCTGCGCGTTGTATGCGGCGGCCAGCTCGCGCTGCACCTGGATCGACCCGGGAATCGCCGCCGCGAGCTGCTTGTACTGCTCGATCGCGATGTCGTATTTTCCGGTGGAAAGCGCCGCCCGCGCCAGCAGTTCGCGCGGCGTCAGAGAGTTCGGGTTGCGCTTCAGGACATCCTGTAGATTCTGCAGCGCCTTCTCCGGCTGTTTCTCGCTCAGATATGCCTGCGTGAGGCCGGAGAGCACTTCCGTGGATTGGACGCCCGCGGCCGCCAGTTTCGTGAAGATGCGTTCGGCATCGGGATATCTTTTCTCGGCCAGAGCCAACACGCCGATGGTGATTCCGACGCGCGCCGACTTCGGGTACAGCAGCGCCAGACGGTCCAGATCGGAGTGCGCCCGTTGATATTGCCCGGCCGCGATCTCAGTCGTGGCGCGCAGTACAAGCGCCTGTTCGTCCCGCGGCGCAATGCTGACGATATCTTCCGCGACGCGGAGTGCGTCCCTGGCATCGTTCTTCGCCAGATCCAACTGAGCCAGCGCATATCGCGGCGGCAGATACGTTCGGCCTTGCCGCGCCGCGGCTACCCACTCGCGGCGGGCGCCTTCCTGATCTCCCTTGCGCATCAGGCCGTTCCCGAGTTCAAAGTGCGCACCGGGATTCTGCGGACGAGTCTTGAGCTGGGCAGTCAGCTCCGCCATGGCAGGATCGAGGTTTTCCGGCTTTCCTTCATCCATCCATGCCACGGCCCTCATCAGCTTCGCTTCCTGATCCTTGGGATCGTCCTTCAGGCAATCCTGGATTTGCTTGTAAACCTCGGGATATTTCCTCTGCCCCGCCAGCAGCACTGCGATTCTCTTTCGGTAAACGTTCTTGTCCTTCGATGCGGTCTGCAGTCCCGCTTCGTACTGAGGCATTGCGAGATCCGGGGCGCCGGCCGAGGAATAGAAGTCGCCGGCGAGGACATGGCCGTTCGGGAAATCCTTCGGATTGTCCGTCAGAAGTTTCAAGGTCGTAGTCACGTCGGCCGGGCGTTTGGTAGCTGCGTAGAATCGGGCCAACTCGAGAATGAAAGCCGCCTGTTTCGGATTATTGGAGACCTTCAACTTGAGGACGCTGTCCGCGCTTGCCAGATCGTTGAGCCGCGCGTAGTGCTGGAAAAGAAAGTCGTAGACCGGGCCGAAGGTCTTGTCGGTGTTGATGAGTTCGAGCGCTTCCTTGAGCCCGGCATCGGTCTGATTATCGTCGACCAGCGCGCGGGCGAGACCCAGCATGGCATCCGGATCTTTCGGTTTTGCCTGGAGCGCCGTTCGGAGGTGAGTAATGGCATCGGCCGGCTTCTTGTCTTCGAGATTGAGAGCTGCCTGAAGCAGGTTGCCTTCATATCCGAGGGGTTGCTTGCCGAGTAAGTTCCGGGCGTTCGTTTTGGCCTGCTGAAAAAGCCGCTCCGGATGCTTCGGATCGGCTGTGTAGCTGCGCAGCGCCAGCTGCCCTTCGCGGAAGACGGCCGGAAGATTGTCCGGCGAGATCTCGACCGCGCGTTGCAGATCCTTATATGCCTCGGCGACTTGTCCGCGCTTCAACTCAACCAAAGACAGCCGGTAGTAGGCGTCGGTGGAATTGGCATCCTTTTGGATCGCCCTTTGATACTGCAGCCCCGCATCGTCATACTTGCCCGCGTCGTAGAACTTGTTTCCCCGATCGATATACGTTTTCGGATTGCTGCCGCAGCCGGCGAGGCCGATCAGCCCGATCGCCAGGACTACATACCAGCGGGTCTTCGGATCGAAAATCTGTAAAGCCTTCAAAGGATGAGACATGGGTTGGGTATGAGGCATGGGTCGGGTACAACTCCTCCGTTTGCCGGTAAATGACATCCCCGGCGATTTATATGGCGTTCTATACATTGTCGCAAAATCTCCCCAGCGGAATTTTCACCGCTGGTCCGTGATCCGCAAAGGTTGGGGAGCTTGCGGGAGACTCGGCATAAAAAAGAAGTAAAATCTGAGAGTGTTGACGAACCTCCGCGGGGCAACGCGTTGCGGAAATTCCAGGAAAACGCGGAGGAGTGGGGCTTTGGGCCTATCGCCGCGCTTCCGGCCGGCACTTTTCATGACGGCAGTCCTCTTTGGGAGCATTCTGCTCCACGCCCAAACCACAGCCCCGGTACAAACCGCCGAGGTAGCCACGCACGATACAACGCCGACCTTCAGCAGCGGCGTGAATCTGGTTCTGGCGCCGGTGGTCGTGCGGGACGAGAAAGGCCGTGCGATCGGAACTCTTCATAAGGAAGACTTCCAGCTCTTCGATAAGGGCAAGCCCCAGTTCATCTCGAAGTTTTCCATCGAGACTCCGGCAACTCCTTTGACCGTGAAGAATGCCGCGGTGGAAACGGACGCTGAGGGCACAGCGAAACCGGCGGATGCTCCGGGTGCGGCGAAAGAAACGGCGGTTGCCACTCGCTTCGTCGCATGGATCTTTGACGACCTGCATATCAAGTTCGAAGACCTGGTTCGTTCCCGCGATGCCGCGGACAAAACTCTGCAGACCCTCGAGCCCGGCGCTCGCGCGGCCATCTTTACTACTTCGGGGCGCGTCAGGCTCGACTTCACGGACGATCGCGACATGCTCCACCAGACTCTGCTCAGTATCCGGCCTTCGCCCACCGACCCCCGCGGCAATGGCATCGCGGACTGTCCTGATATCGGCTACTACCAGGCCGACCTGATCGTCAACAAGAACGACTCCCAGGCATTGCAGGTGGCGGAAGCCGAGTACGTGAGCTGCAACGCTCCGCCGCCGGGTGAGACTATGGCCCAGGCAATGCAGCAGGCCGAGCCGATCGTAAGAGGTCTTGCGGGTGCTGCGTTGGGTTTTGGCGATCACGATACACGCCTTTCGCTGGACATTCTGAAGTTGCTGGTCCGGCGTATGGCGTCGCTTCCCGGCAGCCGGAGCATCGTGCTGATCTCGCCCGGATTCCTGCTCATGACGGAGCACAGGACCGACGAGAGCGATCTCATGGACCGCGCGATTCGCGCCAATGTCACGATCAGTTCGCTCGATGCGCGCGGCCTCTACACACTCATTCTGGGGGGAGACGCGAGTACGCCCGCGGGATTTGCCGCGGTCTCCGTCCAAAAGAATCAAATGGTCTCCGCAACCGCCTTTGCCAATGCCGATGTGATGGCGGAGTTGGCAGCCGCGACCGGCGGGACATTTTTCCAAAACAACAACGATTTCGTGGAAGGCTTCAAACGAATCGCCGCGCAGCCGGAATTCATTTACGTACTTGGATTTTCACCACAGAACCTGAAGCTCGACGGCAGCTTTCACGCTTTGAAAGTCACGCTGGCGAAGGGGCTTCCCAGCTATCAACTGCAGGTTCGCCGCGGATATTTTGAGCGGCGTCATGCGCTGGATCCCGCCGAACAGGCGAAGCAGGAAGTCGAGGAAGCCTTTTTTTCGCGCGATGAGATCCGCGATCTTCCGGTCGAACTGCACACGCAGTTTTTCAAGATCGATGCCTACAAAGCCAGAGTGGCGATTCTCGCGCGCGTGGATGCGAGGCATCTTCGCTATCGTAAGGCGGATGGGCGGAACAACAATACCCTGACCGTGGTTGGGGGAGTGTTCGATCGCAATGGCAATTATGTGAGCGGTACGCAGAAGGTGGTCGAGATGCGCCTGAAAGACCAGACGCTCGAGAACATGCCGGATTCGGGAATTACCGTAAAATCCACGCTGGATATCCCGTCCGGTAGTTATGTGGTCCGCCTGGTGGTGAGAGATTCCGAAGGACAGGTAATGTCGGCTCAGAACGGCTCGGTGGAAATCCCGTGAGAACGCAGGTAAAGTCTTTGAAAGAGGTGAAACCGTGACTGCTCGGCGCATACGGACGCAGTGCATCTGGACGCAGTGTATGTGGACCAGACGTGCATTGAATTGGGGGATGGTTCTCATGCTGGCCGGTATTTCCGCGCCTGCCCAGCAGCCGGCGACCGACGGCATTGCGGATTCGGGAACCGTCATCCGGACCGAGACCAAAGTAGTTCTGGTCGATACCGTGGTGACGGACAAGAAAGGCAACTACGTCCGCAATCTGACGGCAAAGGATTTCAAGGTCTGGGAAGACAACAAAGAGCAGCAAATCAAATCCTTCGGGATCCAGTCGGACCCAAACAGTCCCGGCGGCGCGCAGAGGCGTTACATCGTACTCTTCTTCGATAACTCAACCATGGATCCAGGCGGGCAGGTGCAGGCCCGGCAGGCAGCGGCAAAGTTTATCGACTCCAACGCGGGGCCGAACCGGTTGATGGCGGTCGTCAACTTCGGCGGATCGATTCAGATTGCCCAGAACTTCACCGATGACGCGGCGCGCCTCAAACAGGTAGTCAGCGGCGTGAAGATGTCCGCTGTAGGGCGGAGCGGCGGCGGGGGGCTTTCCCGGGCGGCAATGGATTTCGGCGCGCGCGACATGCTGATGGCGCTGCGCAGTCTTTCGAAAAATCTGAACGCCACTCCCGGACGTAAGACTTTGATCTTGTTCACCGCTGGATTCCCGCTGAATTCGGAACGGATCTCGGAAGTCACCGCGACAGTCGATGCGTGTAACAAGTCGAATGTTGCTGTTTATCCTATTGACGTGCGCGGCTTGATCGCCGGCACGCCGGCCGCGGCGCTCGGTGCGCCTTCTCCTGGCGTATTTGCCCGCGCGTTTGGAGCCCTCCTGCAGCCCGTGGCGTTTAACTTGGGAACCGGATTTGCCTCCGGAACGCTGTCTCCCGGCATGTCTTTCTTTCAGCGCGGCGGAACGACGGGTGGTGGAGCAACTGGCGGAGGTGGCAGAGCAGGCGGTACGACTGGCGGTGCACCGGGCGGTGTTGGCGGACGCACGGGAGGAACAACGTCCGCGCCGGCGCCCACTACAGGCAACACGGGCGGCCGCGGAGCAACCGGCGGAGCCATGCCGAACATGGGGATGATTCCTCCCCCCAGCCAGGCGCGCAATATTCTGCTTCCGAAAATACCCGACTCCGGCGTCGACAACCAGAACGTCATGCAGATGCTGGCCGATGGCACAGGCGGCTTCGTCATCCGGAATTCCAACGATCTGTTCGCCGGCCTGGAAAAAATCGGCCACGAAATGGATGAGTATTACGTCCTCGGCTATACGCCGCCACCATCGGAAGAAGGAACCTGCCACGCATTGCGCGTCAAGGTGGATCAGGGCGGGACCTCGGTCCGGGCGCGTTCCGGCTACTGCAACGCCAGACCCCAGGACATTCTCGCGGGAAGCGCGGCGGAAAAGACTCTCGAGAGTCGCGCTTCCGCATCGCAGGCGGGCACCGTTGCCGCTTCGATGCAACTGCCGTTTTTCTACAGCTCCCCGAACGTGGCGCGTGTCAATGTGGCGATGGAGATTCCCGGCGATGTGGTGAAGTTCGAAAAGGGAAAAGGGAAATTCCATGGGGAAATGAATGTTCTCGGCATCGCCTACAACACCGACGGCTCCGTCGCGGCGCGTTTCAGCGACACCCTGAAACGCGATTTCGAAGACAAAAGACAGGTGGAGGCGTTCGAACAGCATCCATTCCACTACGAGAATGAATTCGAAGTAGCGTCGGGGAAGTACAACCTGAAGGTGGTTTTCAATGCGGGCGGCGCCGGTTTCGGAAAGATTGAGGAACCGCTCACTATCGATCCCTGGGAAAGCCAGTTCGGCCTGAGCGGGCTCGCGCTCAGCAGAGAGGTTCGGCAGGCAGCGGCCGTGGCCCAGGGCCTTGATGCGTCACTGATCGAGGATCGGGTGCCGCTGATCACGAATGACGGCATGCAGGTGATTCCTTTCGGTTCCAATAAATTCCAAAAGTCGCAGCCTGTGCTCTTCTACGTGGAACTCTACGAGCCCCTGCTGCAAAACGCCGAGGCGACAAATAAGCCGCAGATCGCAATCCAGATTCGCATCCTGGATCGGAAGACCAAAGAGCAGAAGTACACGACGGGGCTGATGCGACTCGACTATTCGGACAAAAGCGATAACCCGACGATTCCGATGGCCGCACGCATACCGCTCGATTCGGTTGGCGCGGGCCAGTACACCCTGGAGATGCAGGCGAGGGATACAGCGGGCAAACTCGCCACGCGTACGGCCGATTTCGATCTGGAGTGAGGTCGCGGCCTTTTTATCGTCGCTTCCGAAGAAGCGCGACAATTACAACCGGCGAAAGCGGCCCGGCGATTGCGACACCGGAAGGGCGGTGAAGCCATTACCCCTTCCGCGGGAAACCACGCTTTCCGGGTTTACTCTGGGTCTGTATACCAGATCGCCGATTCCACGCCGCTCTGAGTAAGACACAAACTCATGGAACTCCATTTTGAAACCGGAGCGCTGCTGCTTTTGATCGCCGCCGTCGTCGCGATGCTGACACGGCGATTTCGCCTTCCCTACAGCGTCGGCCTGGTCGCGGCGGGAATCATACTCGCGACCCTGCCGATCGCGCCGACGGTCAACCTGACGAAAGATTTCATCTTCACAGTACTGCTGCCGCCGCTCCTTTTTGAAGCTGCGCTGTACCTGGACTGGAAGCAGATGCGCCGGGACTTTGCCGTCATCTCCTTATTGGCAACGCTCGGCGTGGTCCTCTCGGCGGGCGTAACGGCCGGCGGGATGCACTACCTGATTCGTTGGGAATGGCAGGGCGCTCTGGTTTTCGGCGCTTTGATCGCGGCTACCGACCCGGTTTCCGTAATTGCAACGTTCAAGGAAGCCAAAGCGCACGGTCGCCTGCTGGTGCTGATTGAGGCGGAGAGTCTTTTGAACGACGGCACGGCGGCAGTCCTCTTCGGTGTCATGGTCGCGCTGGCCTCGGGCCGGCAGTTCACGTCCCTGGACATCACGGCGATGATCCTGAAGACGATCGGTGGCGGCATCCTTTGCGGCGCAGGCGTCGCGCTGGGGGCGCTTCTGCTCGCCGGACGAACGGACGATCATCTCGTTGAGATTACTTTCACGACAGTCGCCGCCTACGGCTCGTTTCTGCTTGCCGACCATTTCGGCTTGTCGGGTGTACTGGCAACCATCACGGCAGGCCTTATCATGGGCAATTTCAAGCCGCTGAACGCGATTTCCGAGCGGGGGAAAGAAGCCGTTCAGGCATTTTGGGAATATGCCGCATTCATCGCGAACTCGCTGGTGTTCCTGCTGATTGGAATGCGCGAAGCGCGACAGGAGTTCGCGGCAATATGGCTTCCGGCGATGATCGCGATTGCACTGGTAACACTGGGACGGGCCGTCGCGATTTATCCCTGTTGTCTGCTGTTTTCACGTTCCTCGCTCCACGTCACCTGGAAGCATCAACACATATTGTTCTGGGGCGGCCTGCGCGGAGCTTTGGCTCTGGCTCTTGCTCTTGGGCTGCCCCCTGAAGTGGCGCAGCGCGAGAAGATTATTACGATCAGTTTTGCGGTCGTGGCCTTCTCCGTCTTTGTGCAGGGTCTGACTATGACGCCATTTCTCCGCAGGATGGGAGAGATCCCTCGTTGAAGGTTTATCGGACGAACCGCGTCCGGCCTGGTGCTGACCTGCGGAAATTCGCGTGTGAGGGAGCGGCAACGTGAACTTCGGCTTCGCGGTTGATCCAACCCAGCTAATTGTTACTGTAGTTTTTTCTCAGAATTGCGATCAGAATCAGAAGGAATGAAAGCAGCCGGATCAGGTACGTCCAGGGGCTCCCCTCGTTAGGCTTGTCTGTGAACAGCACGGCTGACCGGTTCAAACCTTCGATGACGAAGGAAGCTCCGAAGGAAAGGAAGAAGGAATCGCGTGTATCGCGCCAGAACTTCAGAAAAAATATCCCCGCGATAATCGATGCCATGGCAATCAGTCCGAGCAGGAACCCGTCAATCATGTTCTGTCACTCGCTTTCCCAAATCAATCCATACAGCAACAGCAACATGGCGACCGCGGCGGCCACAAGCCTGAATCGGTAAAGATCGATGTCGGGGAAAATAACCAGATCGACAAACACGAGCGCGTTCGATATCGTGAGCCCGACAAAACAGAGGCCACTCCACAATAAAAGGCGCCTTCTGACCTGGCGGTATGCCCGGAGCAGCAGGACAGCGCTGCATAAGCAGATGAGGGTTCCCAGAATATATACAGCGGGCGCCATGCTAATCGCTTTCTTTTCTGAGCCGGAAAGCGCGCGCGAACGCGCGCACGGAAGCCGATGGTCTGGAATGAATCAACCTCGTCACGCGAATCAGTTCCCGGCGATAAATCAAGTCCACATTAGCAAGCAATTCGCTCCGGCTCGCCTCCTCCTCGTAGAGATAGCTTTCCGGGATGCCCGCCGCCTTCGCGATTAACGCCTCTCCCACCAAATCGTTCAGGATCGCACGGGTGTCATCGGCCGAGAGGAACAGCCGGTTGGCCATCTCCTCCGCGGACCAGGCCCGGGGCCGGGAATTCCAGGCCAACAGCAGCGCTTCCAGATGCGGCACGGTGTCGATTTTCTCCTGCAGGAATCGATCAACATCGTTTCTTGTGCGCTCCTCGTCCGTCATCGTTTCCGACTGCTCAACTATTTGGCTGCCGCAGGATGTTTACCGAGCGACCGGTCGCGGTGACCCTGTATCGCTCCGATTATTGTATTCCTCGCTCATTGCAATACTCTGATCCATGGATCTGAGTTCAGACCCTGGCCTTGCTGCTCCGCATTGCCGCGTGGATGCCGCAATCGATCGGCAGAAGGCTCCGTCGCCGGACCTTCTTTGATGCGTGTCGTGAAGCATGCGGATATTGGGATGATTCAGCGCCGAATCGGAAGTCTTCATGAGGTGAGAGAATGCAAAAGCTGAGCGGAAAAAATCCCTGCCATTTAATCGAAGATGTTTATCAGAGAAGAACAGCCGGGCGATCGCGGGCAGGTTCGGAAAGTGAATGAAGCCGCGTTTGGTCGCACCGATGAGGCTGATCTGATCGACCGGCTGCGGACGGCGGGCGACATTTTGCTGTCGCTCGTTGCTGAGTTAGACAGCGCCGAGTCGGACAACGCCGAGGCAGGCAGCGTGGTTGTGGGACATATTCTGTTCAGCCGAATGTTCGTGGAGGCCGCTCGGGGATCGGTGCCTGCCGTTTCACTGGCCCCGATGTCCGTTCTCCCGGATCATCAAAACCATGGTGTGGGCAGCCGGCTGGTTTCGGAAGGTCTGGCGCAGTTGCGCGTCCGAGGGGAATGTATCGTCATCGTGCTGGGACACAGGCATTTCTATCCGCGATTTGGATTCTCACAGGAGATGGCCCGCTCCCTGGCCAGCCCGTTTCCGCCCGATGCATACATGGCGCTGGAACTGTGCAACGGCGCGTTGGAGGGAGTTCGCGGCGCGGTTCGGTACTCGGCTGCGTTCGGACTGTGATGAGTTGCCCGCGCCGGAAAATTAACCCGGGGTTGGTCTGGAGCATTTTCGTATCTCTTGTAGAGACCGCGCGGACATGCGGCTACCAGCCGCGTCTTGTGTAACCGAGCAACGCGCCTGGCAGGCGCATGTACCAATTGCGGAAACAACTCTACGCTCATTGCGAAAGCGCTCTAACGTGGCTGTTCCAACGCAGTCACGATGGCTCGGGCGATCGCGGTATCGGGCACTGAGGACGTACCCTTTCCCGCCGCATCACGGAATGCTCCGTAGATTCGGACGACGAGCGCCGCCAATTGCGCGGGCTGGTCGGGCAGGGACCCGGTGGGAACAGGTCTTTGTTGTGCCGGGGAAAAGCAGCCGCTTCGTTCAGGGTGCGATGCTCTTCGCGGCTGTCGTCACTTTCGTATCGGAACACCCACTGCTGAACGCGGCGCCCGATCTCAGCCTGAGTCTTCTCATCGACCGGCACGCCTGTTGCGGTAAAGACCCTGCAGTCGTAACTGCGGCAAGTCTGCGCACGATGTTCATAGATCGAGCATTTGTCGTTGACCAGCATCGGACAATGCCCTCGATCGTTATAGCCATCACGACATTGCCCTTCGGTAAACCGGGGGCGGGGAACAACAGCGCGCGGGAATCCGCCCGATGGTTTCAGTCTCTTCCGGCTTGATATGGATGAACGGTGAAGAGCGGCAGCATACGGCGCAGGCTCCGCACGGCACATCGGCAGCATCTTTCCCGGATTGCAGTAACGCCTCGGCGCTGTAAAGCCACTCGGAGAAATTCGGCCACGCTTACCGACGGGCCGGATGCCTTGCTGGTTTCCTTCCGTTCTCGCGCACTTTTACACCGAACAGCGCTGCTCCCGCGCGGCGAGCGAGGCCAGTTCGTCGGCGCGGTTGTTGTCCTCATGCGACGCGTGTCCCTTCGTCCAGGACCATTTCGTCTGGTGCCGTGCAGCCTGAACATCGAGGTCTTCCCACAGGTCCCGATTGATCACGGGCTTTTTCTGCGACGTCATCCAGTTGCGTTTCTTCCACGCCGTGATCCACTGCGTGATGCCGTTTTTCAGGTATTCGGAATCGGTGATCACTTCCACTTCGCAGTTCTCTTTGAGCGCGCGAAGCCCTTCAATAGCCGCTGTGAGCTCCATTCGATTGTTTGTGGTGTGTGCTTCGCAGCCATAGATTTCCTTGCTGTTCGATCCGTAGCGCAGGATCGCGGCCCATCCTCCAGGCCCCGGATTTCCGAGGCACGCGCCGTCGGTGATCAGTTGAATTTTCTTCACAGACTCGGTTTTACCACCCCGGACAGGCCGGACCTCCTCCGGGCGCGCCAAAACATTTTTAAACTTTTTTGGTGTATCTTGACCCGTTTCGTTTCATAATAGTGAACATTGAGGACATCGAAAGGTGGACTCAAAATCAATAGGAGAATCACTACGATGGCTACAAAAAAGAAAGCAGCACCCAAGAAGGCAGCGAAAAAGGCAGCGAAGAAGAAGTAGCTGCAGGTCCCCGGGGCAGGCGCTCTTCATCCCTGAAGAAAACGCCTGCCCCAATAAAACCCTCCCCTAAAGTCTCGCCCAGTACAAAAATCCAATCATCGTCTTCGAATCCTGAATCCTGTTGGACGCAATCAGATCCCGAAGTTCCTTCTTCGTGAACCACCGTGTTTCGATGCGCTCATCTTCCATCGGCTGCGATTCGCCCTGCGTCAGCTCAGTCGCCAGAAAGATCGTCATCTTCTCCTCGACGTATCCGGGACTGGGGTAGAACGACACCAGCTTCTTCCACTTCTTTGCGCGCAGGCCGGTCTCTTCGATCAACTCCCGCTTTGCGGCCTGCGCGACATTCTCGCCTTCATCCACCTTCCCCGCCGGAAGTTCCCAGAGGGACTGATCGGCGGGCATGCGGTACTGCCGCACCAGCATCACGCGGTTCTTCGCGTCGACCGCCATCATCACAGCGGACCCATTGTGCCGAACGATGCTGCGCTTCATCCGCCAGCCGGTGCGGTCCTCGGCTTCATCCTCCGTTACGCGAAACAGACTGCACCGGTAGACTTCCTTCGATGAAATGTTTTTCATTGATTTGGTTTCACTACTGTTACAGTCCCGAACTTCTCCAGCGGCTTCTGAATCGCCGAGGCGTCGCCCACCACCACGATCGTGTCGTCGGCGGGCGCCATGTACTTCTTCGCCGCCGATTCGATCTGATCCGGCTCGACTGAGTTGATCTTCGTCGTGTACGTCTCCAGATAGTTCTTCGGAAGGTTCATGACTTTGATCTGCGCCAGCCGGTCCGCAAGTCCCCGCTGCGGTTCCAGGCTGAGCAGGAATCTGCCGTTCATGTAGCTCTTGGTATCGCTCAGTTCCTGCCGTGTGACCGGCTCTTTCGCCATGCGATCCAGATGCTCGAGGATTCCCTGCAGCGCGTCGGCCACCACTTCATTCCGCACTTGGGTGACGGCGGCGAGATTGGCGGCATCGGCAAGCGCGCCCACTTCGGTGTGGACGTCATACGCATATCCGCGCTTCTCCCGGATGTCGAGGAACAGCCGCGAGCTTGCGCCGCCGCCTTCAATCGTGGAGCCAACGGTTTCGGGGAAATAGTCCGGGTCGTTATACGTTGCGGCAAGCCGCCCCATCCGCATGTCCGCCTGCACGGAGCCTGGCCGATCGACCAGAATCAGTTCCCGTTTGGGTGCGGGCGGTTTGGAGGCGACATAAGCGGGAACCGGCTTCTGGTCCCACTTCCGGAATTCATCCGCGATCGTCTTCATCACCTCCGCCCGCGCCGGCAGTTTGCCCACCATAATGAGGTACGCGTTATTTGGCACGAGGTACGTGTCCCGAAAGTTCTCCAGCGCCCTCTGGTCGATCTTGTCGATCGATTCCATCGTCGGCCCGACGTGCGCGTAGGGCGTGTCGCCGAAGACCACTTTCCGATATTCTTCATTCGCCAGAAAAGCCGGCTGGGAATGCTGCACCCGCAGGCTCTGTTTCCGATTCTGTTTGTGGAGAGTCAACTCATTGGTGGGGAAAACCGCGTTTCGCGAAACGTCGGATACCAGCGACAGAATCCTGCCGGTATTCTCCGCGAGCGCGCTGGCTTCTATGGTGAGCGCATCGGCGCCCGTATTTGCCGTCATCACGGCGCCCAGGCTGTCCAGTTCTTCGGCGATTTCCTGATAAGTGCGTTTGACCGTGCCCTGCATCAGCATATCGGCGACGCTCGCCGCCAGACCGGGAATCTCTTTCGGATCGCGCTTGTTTCCGGCGAGAAAGATCAGACGGACGCTCACCACCGGAAAGCGCGAGTCCTCGGCCAGCTCAATAGTGAGCCCGTTTGCCAGTTTCGCCTCGAAAACCGGTGGAAGCTTGTAAGGCCGCGGCGGGCCCGACGCCGGAGGTTTCGAAAGGTCGACCGTCTGAGCCGCCAGCGGCAGCGCCGCTAACAGCGCGAATAAGCATCTGATTCTCATTTGCCCTCCTTTTGCGCGGGCTGTTGCTGTGGCGGAGCGGGCTGAATCATCAGCACGTCGCGTCTCGTGGCCGTCAGGTATTTCTTCGCCACGTCCTGAATCTGCGCGGATGTCACTGCGAACAGATTCGTGAAATCCTGATCCATCATTTCCGGTTTGCCGTCCAGCAGTTCGTACTGCCCCAGCAGCCGCGCGCGCGATAACGAACTCTCGAGGCTCGTGATCTTCTGATAGCGAAGCACCGCCTTGACTCTCTCCAATTCCGCCGCATCCACGCCTTTTTGAGCGATCTGATCGATCTCGCCCTGCAGCTGATCCACAATCTGCTGGGGTTTGTAGTTGGGCTTATAGAGCGCGAAAATCGCGTAATCGCCGGGATCTTTGAAGTCATTCAGACTCTCGAACGGCCATCCGGGATTGGCCTCGTACTGCAGCACGGACTGCTTACCCTTTACGAGATCGAGTTGCAGACGCGCGCTTTGCCCGCCGCTCAGCACCGCATCCAGCATCCCGAGAGCGTAAAATTCCGGCGAATGCCGATGCGGCGCGGGCCAGCCGATCACGACCGCCGGAACCTGCGCATGCTGATCGAGCGCCGTCGCCTGCCTGCCCTCGGCCCGTACCGGCTCAGTCGTGTCGGGACGCTTCGGCTGCGGCTGCGCCGGGATGTTGCCGAAATACTGTTCGATCGTTTTCTTTGCGTCGGTGGCTTCGAAATCGCCGGCGATCACCAGTACCGCGTTGTTGGGCGCGTAGTACGTCTTGAAGAATTTCGCGACGTCATCCACGCTGGCCGCTTCGAGATCTTCATACGACCCGATCAACGAATGCGAGCTCTGAAAATTCTCAAACGCCACAGTCGGCCACTTATCGATGATGGCCGTGTTGTAGGGCTGATTATCGAAACTCAACCGCTTTTCCTGCTTCACCGCTTCCTGCTGGTTTTTGAGATTTTCCGGAGTGATCGCGAGGCTGCGCATCCGGTCCGACTCCAGCCAGAGCGCGAGCGACAGCTTGTTGGACGGCAGGGTCTCGAAGAAATCGGTGTAGTCGGGGTGAGTCGAGCCGTTCATCTCGCCGCCGTTGGCTTCGATGTACTTGAAATGGTCGCCCTTTTTGACGTTCGCCGAGCCTTCGAACATCATGTGTTCGAACAAATGTGCGAAGCCCGTGCGGCCCTTCTCTTCCGACCGCGCGCCGACGTCGTAGATCAGGTAGACCGCGATCACCGGAACCGCCGTATCGCGCGAAAGCACCACGCGCATTCCGTTCCGCAGCTTGTATTTTTCGAATGGGATATGCAGATCCGAAGGCGCCGCGGCATACGCCGACACCGCCCCGATCAGCACGGAAATCGCGATCGCTGTACGTGCTTGTTTTCGCATGGAAATCACCCTCGGAATGTACGCAGCGCGGAACCGAATTGTTCCGCCGCAGGCTATGTTTTCGAGTATACCGGCTGGTGTGGGGTCAGGGCTTCCGCCCGAAGTTCTCCGCATTAGACGATTCGCCGGGACAGCCGGATAGTTTTCTTAAGGTCGGCTCTGCGCAACGTGATAAATCCGCATGACTTCGATGGTCTCTTCTCTTACGCGGTAAACCGCCACGTAAGGTGTTGGCGGAAACAAGATCTCGCGGGTGCCTTCCTCACGCCCGGGCCGGCCACGCCCCGGCCATTGCTTTAACGCTCGAATATCGCCGTACAACCGGTGCGTGGTGGGATCGCGGTACTGCGGATGGTGTTCTTTGAGGTAGTCACTGATGCCCTGCAAATCTGCTGCTGCTGCGGGCGTCAGCGAATTCGCATTTCAGGTTATTGCGCACGGACCTGCGGACTATGAGCGCAACATCTGCTCCAGACGAGCGTCCATTTCTTCTTCTTCAATGAACTCACCCCGGTCTGCCTGCGCGATGCCTTCCCGCACGGCAGCACGAAAGCGGGCCTCCTCCTGTAAAAGGCGCAGGGCTGCATCCTTCACCAATCTCTCGGCGCCTGTCCCGGCGTGAGTGGCGATTTGCGAAAGCTGCCTCTCCTGCTCCGGCGTGAAGTGTACTTCCATGCCCTTCAAGGTACGCGGAAAACCAGCGAGGAGGCAACACTGGAAGGATGGAAAGGCGTATCCCGGCGTGATCGCCATTACTCGCGTTTTCTCAAGGTCCTGACAAATTGGTCTGTGGGATACGAATTGACTATATCGGCCGCCTCCAACCCACCCCGCCGGGCCGTCAGAATGCCGTACTTCATATTCAGCAGATGTTTCGGATGATGCGCGTCCGTCGAAACGATGAACTTCGCGCCCTTCGCTTTCGCCGCCCGCACATGGTTCGCGCTGAGATCCAACCGCTCCGGACTTGAATTGACTTCCAGCCAGACACCCCGCCGCACCGCCTCGCCGATAACGCGATCGAAATCGAAAGTGAAAGCGTCGCGGTGCAACAGCAATCGCCCGGTCGGATGTCCCAACGCCTTCAGATGCGGACATTCGAGCGCCCGCAGCAGGCGATCCGTCATCGCGTCCGGTTCGAGGCCCATATGGCTGTGCACGCTGCCGATCACAATGTCGAGCTCCGCCAGCGCGTCCCACGCGATATCCATGTCGCCGTCCTTCATGATGTCGCACTCGAGGCCCGATAAGACGCGAATCCCCAGATTCCCGGTCTCATTGATCTTTCGCACCGTCGCGGCGAACTCCACCACGCGTTTCTCGTCCAGCCCGAATGCCATTGCGATGGCTTTCGAATGGTCGGTGATCGCGACATATTCATAACCCAGAGCCCGCCCTGCCTCGGCCATTTCCTCGAGAGTCGCGCGTCCGTCGGTTGCCGTAGTGTGCATATGCAGATCCCCGCGAAGATCGGCCTGCGTCACCAGTTTCGGCAGCGCATGCGCCTCGGCCAATTCGATTTCGCCGTTATTCTCGCGCAACTCCGGCGGAATCCAGTCCAGTCCCAGCGCCGCGTAGACCTCCTCTTCAGTTTCACCCGCCACGCGCGTATCGTCTTCCGCCCGGAACAGCCCGTATTCGCTGAGTTTGAAACCCATGCGAATCGCCCGCTGCCGCAGCGCGACGTTGTGTTCCTTGCTGCCGGTGAAATACTGCATCGCCGCGCCGAAGCTGGCGTGTTCGAGCGCGCGCACATCCACCTGCAGTCCTTCGCGCCCCAGTTTCACGCTGGTTTTGTTGACGCCGCGCCCGAGTATTTCGTGCACGCGCGGATTCGCCGCCACGCGGTCGAGCGCAGCGGCCGCGTTCGGACCGGTCACCAGCAGATCGAGATCGCCGATCGTCTCCTTGCCGCGCCGCAGGCTCCCCGCGGGCGTGATCGCCTCGATCCCCTCCAGTTCCGAGAGGTAAGCGGTCAACTCCCGCGCGGTATTATCGGCGAAGTTCAAAAGGAAGCGGCCGCTGCGCTCCTTGTATTGCGCGATGCTTCGCAGGACTTTTTCTTCGAGCTTCGCCCCCATGCGCGGAAGTTCGCGCAACTTCTGGTCGCGGCAGAGCTGTTCGAGCTCGTCCATCGTCGCCACCTGAAAATGCTCGAACAACAGCGCGATGCTCTTCGGCCCCAATCCCTGAATTTTCAGAAACTCCAGCGAGGCCGGAGGAAACTTCAGCAGCAGTTCATCGCGCTTGTCGCAACTGCCGCGCGTTTCGATCTGCTGCAGCACCACGGCAAGGCCTTTGCCGATACCCGGCACATCGGTAATCCTGCGCTCCGGATTGCCGAGAATCCCGGAAATATTTTCCGGATACCCTTCGATCGCCGACGCCCCGTTGCGATAACTGCGGATGCGAAACCCGTCCTCGCCCGCAATCTCCATCAGGTCCGCCGTCTCGTACAGAATCTTCGAAAATTCGCGATTTTCCAAGTATCAAGTTTACTCGCGGAGGGAAAGCATGGGCGTAATTGCCTGGCCGCTCGCCTTCAGACAGCCGCACCGGCGTGCCGTCTTTTCCGATGCTCCGCAATTTCGATCATCACGAGTTCCAGGTCTACGTGTGCATCGTGAACGGCGAACTCGAGATCCCGGTACTCCGAACTGTCTTCACCGATTACGGCATTCATGAATGTGGTCGCGATTGCGAGGACACGTTCCTGACGCTCACGCTCCGCTTCCAGCCGGGCGCACTCACCACAGCCCATCGCCCGCCAGACTAACAGAGTTTCAAAGCGGCAGCCTCACAGTGGCGTACGGATTTCTACCGTTTGCCCGAAGCCGCGTGGCTATCGCCTGCGAACCGCGCGACCGGCCTTGAAAACGCAACCGAACGTTTTGAGATCGACCCTATCGCCGACCACCGCCACGCCTTCCGAACGCAGCCGCAGTTTTTGCTCGAAGCCGTGTTCGCCGGTGAGCCGAATCCGCCCTTTCGCGCCCAGCACGCGATGCCACGGCACGCCTTTGGCGCCCGAACGCAGGGCCCAGACCACTTGCCGCGCCGCACCTGGATATCCGCTCGCCGTCGCAACATCGCCATACGTCGCGACCTTTCCCTTCGGAATTCGCCGCACCACGCCCAGCACTTTTTCAAACATTAATGCGTGAGAAACTTCTCATCGATCTCAACCTGATATCCGCTGGCCAGCCGGTTGGTCTCGTTCGCCATACCCACCACCGCGATCAGCTCGGCGAACATTTCATCCGTCATACCCGCCTTGCGCGCCGCCGCCGTGTGCGACGCGATGCAGTACCCGCACTGATTCGTGGCGCTCACCGCCACGTAGATCATCTCCTTGGTCAGCGCATCCAGCGCCCCCGGCCGCATGATCTCTTTCACACTGGCCCATGTGCGGCGCAGCGTGGTCAGGTCGCGCGCGATCGCCTTCCAGAAATTATTGATCCAGTCCGTTTTGCGCGTGGCCATGATGTCGTCATAAACCGCACGTACTTCCGGACGCGCCTGATCGTATTCCATCAATCCAAGAGTTGCCATGAAGACCAGATTAGCGGTTTAAAGGGAACCTGTCGCAGCGGTTGTATCAGCGCGGCCACAAGCAAGCCCGCAGGCGTGTCAAAGGGCACTGGATGTGGTTTTCGGGCATCGCCGCCGCGCCGACTCGGTGACACCATCGTCTCAGGGGCCCGAAAAAATCGGGAGAACAATCATGAACAAATTAATGCTTTGTGCGGCAGCCGTCATTCTCTTCAGCAGTTCGGCGTTCACCGCCGACCGGATGACTTTCAACGGCGAAATCATGGACAGCTCGTGCGCCGCGGCGGGCAGCCATACCGCCATGATGAACGAGCACAAAATCAAAGACGCTCGAGCATGCACCCTGGGTTGTGTGAAAAACGGAGCCAAATACGTGCTCTACGATCAGGCGACGAAAACCACCTATGAACTCGATGACCAGGCCAAGCCTGAGGAGTTTGCCGGTCAGGATGTGAAGGTGCGCGGAAAACTGGACGCCGCGGGCAAGACCATTCACGTCGAGAACATCAGCCGCAGTTAGTAATGTGGGGCCAGCGCTTCGGCGCTTCCGCTCCGTCGCAGCTCAGTGGTCAGGCCTTATCCTCGGACAAGGCGACCGAGCCTTTCAGCCTCGGGTCAGGGCTTCTGCCCGGCGCAGTTGTCTGGACGAAAACGCGCCTTCAAAACGCCGCCAACTTCCGGACAGTCTCGATAGTATCGGCTTCCGCGGCGCTCTTGTCCGTCCGGTATCGCTTCACCCGCGCAAACCGCAGCGCGAAGCCGCTGGGATAGTGCGGGCTGACCTGGATATCGCTGTACGCGATTTCGGCCACGATCTTCGGTTCGACATAGACGGTGTAACTGTCGCGCGAAGTTTCGATCGCCAGCAGTTGCTCCGTCTGCCAACGCAACATTTCATCGGTCATGCCTTTGAACGTCTTACCGAGCATTGCGAATCCGCCGCTCCCCGGATCGCGCGCGCCGAGATGGAGATTGCTCAGCCAGCCCTTGCGCCTTTCGTTGCCCCACTCCGCCGCCAGAATCACCAAATCCAGCGTGTGAACTTTTTTGATCTTCAGCCAGCTCTGCCCACGGGCGCCGGCCACATAAAGCGAACCGGTCGCCTTCGCCATGATGCCTTCATGTCCGGCCGACAGCGACTCACTTAGAAAAGCCGCCGCAGTTTCCACGCTCGATGTCGTCGTGTGCGGCACCAGGTGCTCATGCGGCGACAGTCCGCGCAGGATCGCAAATCGCTCCGCCTGCGGATGGTCGATCAGCGGCTGTCCATCGCAATAAAGAATGTCGAACCAGACCGGCGTCAGCGGCAACTCTGTGCGCAGGCTTTCCACATCGATCCTGCGCCCGAACCTACGCATCGTAATCTGAAACGGCTGCGGCCGTCCGTCCGGCGTGAAGCTGACCACCTCGCCGTCCAGAATCGCCTCGCGCGCCGGCAGCGCCCGCGCTGCTTCCAAAACCTCCGGCGCGGAATCCGTGACATCGTTCAAACCACGCGTATAAATGCGGACCTCATCCCCTTGTTTGTGAACCTGAATGCGCGCGCCGTCCAACTTGTATTCCAGCGCCGCTTCGCCGATCTCCTGCAGGGCCGTCTCCACGTCCGGCGCGGGTTGCGCCAGCATCGGATGCACCGGCTGGAAAAGTTTGATGCTCCAAACGTCCAGCGCCGCTTTGCCGGATTCCCAAAGCGACCGCGCCACCAACCCCGTGTCGCCCGCCATCATCGCCGCGCGCCGGATGCGATCCGCGCTAACTCCCGACGCTTTTGCCAGTGCATCGAACATCAGTCCTTCCAGCGCGCCCTGCCGCAATCCGCCGAGCACAAGTTCTTTCAGAAATTGTTGTTCTTCGCCGGTCGCCCGCGCCATCAACGACTGCCATTGCGCCCGCTTCTGGTCCGCCGACCCGCGCCCTTTGGCGTCCCCCAACGCGGCCAGAGCCTGATCCACGTCGCGAACGTGGAGCGTCGCGTCGGATGCCGGTACGGCCCACGCGTCCCGCACCAGCGCATAGCCGATGCCGAGGCGATTCTGGCGCGGCGCACCAGACAAATAAGACACGACGATCTCCGCCTCTTCCGCCTCCAGTTGCTTCAGCAGGCCCGCCAGCAGCTCGATCTTCTCGAGCCGCTTCGGCGTTGCCGCCACTCGCCCCGAAGTCTCCACCACGTTTGCGAGCAGCATAGGGAACGAAAGGGGTTTCTCAGATCAGGCCCAGCTCGGACTGCTTATCGAGATCGAGCAGATAGCCCTTCCTGCCGACATTCATGGCCGACGTCGCGCCCAGCTTCTCCTGCGCGCCCGCCGCTTCATGGATATGTCCGCAGAAGAAGTAGCGCGGCTGCTCGCGCTGCAGAAACTCGCGCATCGACCGGCTCCCGGCGTGACGCAGATTCGTAATTCGGTCGAGCATTGTTCCCTGCGGCGGGACGTGGCAGATCGCGATCATCGGCTTCAGACCGTCGAAGGCATGCAGACGCTCCTGCAGTTCCTCTTCCGAGTATTCTCCCGGTGTGTCGAAGGGCGTCGGATTCGAGTAACCCAGCCCGACCACGTGGAACCCTTCGATCTCAATCTTTCCGCCGTGAAAATCGTTCAGCCCGAACCGCGCGCAGAGGTCCGCGACCTGTTGCGCCGACTCGTGGTTGCCCGGGATCACGTAGACCCGGTCGCCGCGCTTCTTCAGAATTTCGCCCATGGCGTCGAGTCCACGCGAAAAATTCACCAGATCCCCGGCGCAGAAATAGTAATCTGCCTCGACCGCCATCAGCCTTTCCAGTGCCTTCGCGTCGCTGTGGATATCGGAAAACACCAGCAGTTTCACGGTTCAATCTTACTGTGGGACAGGCCATCGTTTTTCGTGGCCTGTCGCCCGTTTAACCCTGCCCGCCCGGACTACAATATGCTTGGAGGTTCTGAGTGCGGACAGTTCTCCTTGGTTTCGCTCTCTGCGTCGCCTGCCTCGCGGAACCAGCGCCCGAGGTGGAGGTCGTCGTGCCGCCTTCCGCGGCGCATCCCCAGGATTGGCTTCATCCCCAAATTCGCAACAATCCCAGCCCGGATGATCGGGGCAAATCCGCGGCTTCCCTGGCCGAGTTCGTCGCGCCCGAGGTGATCGCCAAAATCGTCGTCGATCAATACGCCGGTCCCCCTGATGATGTCCGCCGCTACCTCGCAGCGTTGCCCACCGCCGCGGCCCAATATTTCGGTCCATCCCTGGTGCTCTGCAACGGGTTCGTCTGGACCAGCACATCCACCGTTACTTTCGAAAGCGGCAGGACCGGCACGCTCGCGGTCGGCGCCGTTATGGCGATACGGAATCCTCGTCATGACTACTGTGTCGGGTTCGACAAAGTACCGGTCGACAGCCTCTATGTGAGCTACCTGGACCCCGACGGTCACCGTTGGTACTTCGCGGTCCCTTTGCGGAGAAAGCAGTAGTTGTTCCCTGAGTTAGTCTCGACCTGGCGGTACATTCTCCAAAATGAATTTGCCGGCATCGCCGGCGAGTCGTCGTTCAACCTTATTCAACGTATTTTCGCGATATAATTTCAAACGTCAATCGGATCGGGAGCGGTTATGACCTTTGTTCGCTTAGTCGTTGCCATTTGCCTGATCGCCTGCATTCCAACCCTCACCCCGCCTGCGGCCGCGGAGGCCTACGAGGTGATCCTCAAAGGCAAAGTGGTGATGCGGGACGGTTCGCCCCTGCCTTCCGGGATCGGTATTTACCGGCACTGCGATGACGTCGAGGGTTCCGCGCCCGGGCCCCTGGCGAGCAGGAAAGGCGAATACATTTGGCGCATGAGCGCGGATAGTATGGCGACTCGGGCCTGCACTGTGGAGGCGACGCTGGACGGGTACACTTCTACGACCATCGACATTTCAAACTTCGACGGATTCAAGACAAAAGTGTACGAGTTGCCGCCTCTGGTGCTCTCGAAACGTGGCGCAGATCCGCGCGTGGTCAGGGACGGGGGTGACGATATTCCTCCCGCTGCGCGCTCGGAGTGGAAGGCCGCGATGAAGGCTGTTGACGCGGCTGATTACCCACAGTTCGCGGCGCACCTCAAGGCTGTGGTCGCGGCGTCGCCCAAGTTTGCACGGGGCTGGCACACGCTCGGGATCGCTTACGAGGCTCTGCAGATGCCCGCCGACGCGCGGGATGCTTATACGCACGCAATCCAGGCAGACCCTAAAATGGTGGCTTCTTACGTGACGCTTTCACGCATGGATGTGTTGTTGCGGGATTGGCAGGGCGCGGAAGCCGCCGCGCAGGGCGCAATCAAACTCGATCCCAAGCGGACCCTTCCGGAAGTCTATCTGCATCAGGCAGTCGCTCGTTACGAACTTAAGGATTTCGCCGGCGCTGAGGCGAGCGTGAGAGAAGCCCTGGGACAACCGGGTAAAGAGACGAGCAGGGCCGAATTCGTCCTGGGCCGGATTCTCGACGCCAAAGGCGATCATGCCGGAGCCCGCGAGCACATAGCCAAATTTCTGGCGGAGAACCCAAAAACTCCCGACGCGGATTTAATTAAAGGTTATATGGATTTGATCGGCAAACCGGAAGCCGCTTCCGTAAATCCCGATCTGGAATTACCTTAGACCGCGAAGAATTTGTACCGCCGGCGATCTTGTCGCCCGTGATTTGATTGCGGCGCTGCAGCTCCGTGGGCAGGATAGTTTCCCTGCCGCCGCTGATCTCCGGTTAAAAGTCGGCGAAATGCGGAACGCCATCGAGTCCCCGCGCATCGGTGTTAAGGCAAGCGTCGGACTTGGGTTTCGGACGAATAGTCGGCTATCCCCAATCCGATAACTTCCGGAATACGCGTCATCTTCAGTCGGCTAAGCTTAACTGAATCCTTATATGTCGCTCCCCGTCGCGACAAAACCCGGGCCTTGCGAGATATTCTCCCTCATCGGCATGAGCGGGATCGGTGAGATGTGTCGGGTCCGCCACACCAGGCTCAGTGGCATCGCCGCCCTCCAAGTTTCCAAAGTGGAGTTTGCGGAACGGTTCGCTCGTTTCCAGACAATTAATTACGTTTTCGGTTGACGGCAAGATCTATGCCCAGCCCCTGTCTCGACAAAACATCCCGATTTCCGGAGCCCGAAGCCGAACGGGAAGCTTCACCTGGGCGGGTCTTCTGGATTACCGGGCTATCTGGCGCCGGCAAGACAACCGTTGGGCGGGAATTGTGCAATCGGCTGCGTGCGGCCGGTTGTACGGTTACATTGCTCGATGGCGATGCGCTCCGTTTTGCAATCTCCGAAGAGCTTGGCCATGGCGCAGGCGATCGGCGGCGTTCGGCCATGCGCAATGCCCGGCTGTGCCGGCTGCTGGCCTGCCAGGGCGTTGATGTTATCTGCGCAACTATCTCTCTGTTTCACGAGGTCCAGCGCTGGAACCGCGAGAACATCCCCGGTTATCGCGAAATCTACCTTCGAGTCCCAATGGAGGAACTGCGGCGTCGCAACAGCAAGGGAATTTACTCGCATAACAGCGATGTCGTTGGCGTGGACGTGCAAGCCGAGATTCCCATGGCGCCCGATCTGGTTATCGATAATTACGGAACGGTTGACACTGCCACGGCAGTTGATCGCATCGTTGCGGTATGCGTTGAGCGCCTTGTTGCCTCCCCGGCCGTCGCCTTCAAAACGAAGGCGGAGACTCTGGAAGCACTGGCGCCGCTGCTGCGCAACGGAATGGTGCTGCCACAGATCAGATTCTCGGTTTGCGATTGGCGCGCGAACGCAGCGGGGGTGCTTGCTGCCATCGGCGTCGCGCACTGGGGTTCAGGGCTGGTCATCGTGCGCAGCAGTGCACAGGGCGAGGACGGCGCGGCGGGAAGTTCCCAGGCCGGGAGGTACGATTCCGTGCCCGGAATGCTCGGGTGCACAGCGGTTGCACAGGGGATCGACCGGGTGATTGAGTCCTTCGCCGGTAACGAATGCGACGACGACCAGATCTTCGTGCAGCCTATGCTTGATCACGTGGCGATGGCCGGAGTAGCTTTTTCATGCAGCCCCGGCGGTGGTCCCTATTTCATCGTCAATTACGACGACCGTTCCGGCCTGACGGGGCGTGTGACCTCCGGAACCGGCGAGAATCTGGAGACTTTTTTTTGCCTCAAATCGCGGCGGGAGGCCTGCCCACCGTCGCTGGCTCCGGTCATTGCTCTCGTCGGCGAACTCGAAACCCTCCTGGGATGCGATGCAATCGACGTGGAATTCGCCGTCGCCAACAACGGGCAGCTCTATCTTCTGCAGGTCCGCCCGCTCGCCGTCGAACGCCAGGGGAGGGTGGCGGAGGCGAAGGTCGACGACGCCGCCGCCAATGTGGCGCGCAAGGTCGAGCTGCTCAGCCGCCCGCATCCTTACCTGCACGGCAGCCGGGCAATATTCGGTGTCATGCCGGATTGGAACCCGGCCGAAATCATCGGGCTGCGGCCCTGGCCCCTCTCGTTGTCGCTCTATCGCGAGCTCATCACCGACGCGATCTGGGCTTATCAGCGTGACAATTACGGGTATCAGAATCTGCGCAGTTTTCCGCTGCTGGTCAGCTTTCACGGACTGCCTTACATCGACGTGCGGGTCAGCTTCAATTCCTTCATCCCGCGCGACGTACCCGACGATCTCGCCGGGCGTCTGGTGAATTACTACATCGACCGCCTTCTGGCCCAGCCGCATCTTCACGACAAGGTCGAGTTTGAGATTATCTTCTCCTGCTACACGCTCGACTTGCCGAAGCGCCTGGGCAGGCTCGCCGGGCACGGATTTTCCGCGGAAGACCTTGCCGAACTTGCGGACGCCCTGCGGCGTCTCACCAACCGGATTATGCACGGCGAGACCGCGCTGTGGCGGCGCGACCGCGCCAGGATCGACCTTCTGGCCGGACGGCTGCCCACAATTTGGAACGCGGAGATCGACAAAATCAGTCGTATTTACTGGCTGATCGAGGACTGCAAGCGATACGGCACACTGCCGTTCGCGGGTCTGGCGCGGGCGGGATTCATTGCGGTTCAGATGCTGCAGTCCTTTGTCGCGGCAGGCATTCTCAATGCCGAAGAGGTTGCGGCGTTTATGGCAGGTGTCGACACGGTAGGGTCGCGCATCGGGGCGGATTTCACGCGACTCCCTAAGGCGGACTTCCTCGCGCGCTACGGCCATCTTCGGCCAGGAACGTACGACATCCTGTCGCCGCGCTACGACGAAGCGCCCGATCTCTATTTCGACTGGTCGAGTGTCCGGCCGGCGACGCCCGCGCGGCCGCTCTTCGCGCTTTCCATCGGGCAGGTGCGCGGCATCGAGGCGTTGCTCAGAGAGCATAAGCTCGACATCGATGTCATGAGTCTGATCGAGTTCATCAAGGCCGGCATCGAGGGCCGCGAATACGCGAAGTTCGTGTTCACGCGCAGCCTGAGCAACGCTCTGTCGCTGATCGGACAACTGGGCGAGGATCATGGCCTTTCGCCGGAGGATTGCGCATTTCTGAGTTACGACGCCATTCGCACGCTTTACAGCGAGAGCGGTTCGGTACGCGACGTCTTGCGGGAGAGCGTCGCGCGTGGCAGAGAGCGTTACGCGTTCACGCGCAATCTCGTGCTTCCGCCGATCGTCGCATCGCCCGACGAAGTGTTCGCATTTCATCTTCCCCGAAGTCAGCCTAATTTCATTACACGAAAAAGCGTCACCGCACCAGTCGCGTCGGCGGGCGACCCGCCGGAAAGTTTCGCGGGGCGGATTCTTTTCGTGCCCAGCGCGGACCCCGGCTTCGACTGGATCTTCACGCGCGGCATCGGAGGATTCGTGACCCAGTTCGGGGGCGCCAATTCGCACATGGCGATCCGCGCCGGCGAACTCGGCATACCCGCGGTAATCGGCGCGGGCGAAACTCTGTTCCGGCAATGGCAAACGGCGCGCAAGCTATGCCTCGACTGCACCAACCAGAAGGTCGTGCCCATCGCATGAAGGCGGTCGCTATAACCCAGCGGGTATCGGTGGTTCCGGCTTATGGCGAGCGCCGCGATTGCCTGGATCAGGCCTGGACGAAGTTCCTGGCCGCCTGCGGGCTGCTTCCCGTGTTGCTCCCCAACATCGCCGATGCCGCTTTTGCCTTGTGCGAGAGAGCGGGCATCAGCGGCCTGGTGTTGACTGGCGGCAACGATCTTGCCGCGCTGGGGGGCGATGCACCTGAACGCGATGCCGTCGAGAATACCCTGCTGGATTGGGCGGAGAGCCGCTTGCTGCCGGTGTTGGGCGTTTGTCGTGGAATGCAGGCGATTCAGCGGCGTTTCGCTGTTCCGTTATGCCGCGTCGAAGGCCACGTGGCGCAACGCCAGGTGATCCGAATCGACGGTGAGCGAAAAGAGGTCAACAGCTATCACAACTTTGGCGCCCTCGACTCGCGGCCTCCGCTTGAGGTCTGGGCGGTTGCCGACGATGGCGTCGTTAAAGCGATTCGCCATGCGGCTCTGCCTCTAACGGGAATTATGTGGCACCCTGAGCGGTGCGACCCGTTCTCGCCTGCTGACGTGGAACTGTTCCGCCGGGTTTTCGGGGTCGGCGAGGGGCTCGGAGTAAAATGACGCGGGCAATCATTCTTGCCGCCGGTCGCGGCAGCCGCATGGGGCCTTTGGGCGACGACCGCCCGAAATGCCTGGTCGAACTCGAGGGCAAACCCCTGATTGAGCGCCAGGTCGCGGCGCTCCGGCGCGGCGGAGTGGACGAAATCGGGGTTGTCCGCGGGTATCGCGCCGCGATGATCGATTTCCCGGGCCTCTGCTGGTTCACCAATGAACGATGGGCCGAAACCAATATGGTGATGTCGATGGTTGCTGCCGCTCCCTGGCTTCGATCGGGGCCGGTCGTCGTCAGCTATGCCGACATCTTTTATCGCAGTGAGCTGGTGCGGGGTCTCGCCGGTGCTCCCGGCCCGCTGGTCATAAGTTACGACCGGGCGTGGCGTCGTCTCTGGACTCGCCGTTTCGCCGATCCCCTGGCCGACGCGGAAACCTTTCGGATCGATGGGGCGGGTCAGTTGCTGGAGATCGGCGGCAGGACGACGCGGATCGAGGACATTGAGGGCCAGTATATGGGCCTCCTGAAATTCACGCCTCCGGCGTGGAGTGCCGTCGAGGCGTTGTTGAGTACCCTGGACGCCGCGACTCGCGATCGCCTCGACGTGACCGGACTGCTGCGCCGGCTGATCGCCGGAAACGAGATCTCCATTGGCACTTTCGGCACCGACGGCCAGTGGGGCGAGATCGACAATCCGGAAGATGTGGCGCTGTATCGGGAGATGGTGAGGGAAGGCGAACTCCGGCTCGACGATGCACTGGAACAATCCTGAGGACGCGCTGTGACCATGAAGCACGGAGATTTTACGGGGCTGGCCGGCAACTACGCCAGGTTCCGGCCGGGCTATGCGCCGCAGGTCGCGACCGCGATACTCGGCTGTGTTGGCCGCGATGTGGCGTGCGTCGATGCCGCGGATGTCGGCGCGGGCACCGGTATCTGGACACGTATGCTCGCGGCCCGCGGCCTGCATTCCGTGGTCGCGGTGGAGCCTAATGACGACATGCGCGGGCAGGGAATCGAGACGTCGCCCGGCACGAACATTATCTGGCGCAAAGGCTCAGCCGAGGCCACCGGATTGCCGGACAGTTCAGCCGACCTTGTGAGCATGGCCTCTTCACTGCACTGGGCCGATTTCGACAAGGCGTGCGACGAGTTCCACCGCATCCTGCGGCCGGGCGGCGTCTTCGTTGCCCTGTGGAATCCGCGCCTGATCGAGGCGAATCCCCTGCTGGTGGAAATCGAGGCGCGGATCGCGCGGCTCAAGCCCGACATCCGGCGTGTATCGTCGGGACGCTCAGGTATCGCCGGGCAGTTGACCGATATGCTGAGCGCGAAGCCCCAATTCGCCGAGGTGCTGTATCTCGAAGGCAGGCATTCCATGCGCCAAACGCCGGACCAGTATATCGGCGCGTGGCGGTCGGTGAACGATCTGCAGGTGCAGTTGGGTCCGGGGCTTTTCCGGCAGTTTCTGGATTTCATCGAGGAGCGGATCGCGGGTCTGACGGCGATCGAGATAACCTGGACGACTCGTGCCTGGGTGGCGCGGCGCGCATAGCCGGGCGATCGCGACGGCACAGGCGTTCGGCCTGCGAAAGGCCGGGGGGCGGCAGCCCAGGTTAGATCTGGTAGCCGATTTTCTCAATCCGCGCTTTGGTTTCGGTGTTCAGTTGATCGATAAAGTTTCTGAATCGGGGAACTTTGTCTTTGACCGTCAAATGGCCATAAGGACTGGTTCGCGGGCGGGCCGGAGACGATCGGCTCAAATCAAGATCGACCGACATTACCTGGGCGATTCTGGAAAACTCCCGGAGCGGATCGATCATGAAGTCCTCAAGCCGCAGCGCGAGCGTAGCAGACTTGCGAAGAAGCTCCGTTTCCTCGACAAATTCCGGGAACGACAGAAATCGCGGGCCCGGCACGGCCGCGTAGTAGTTCGGGTCGCCTTCGGCAAAGGCCTCGAATTCGAAAAAATTCTGCTCCAGGTAATCGCACAGGTCGTCGGAATTGTTAAAAACCTGCGAAATACCGGCGATCATTCTGTTTTCGCGAAGGTAGGTCTGCCACCAAATCCAGTTTGTCAGCAATGAGTCGAGGGGATGACGATAAACAAAAATCAAATCGGCAAATCCCGATCCGACCGCTTCCAGAATACGGCTCGTTACCTCCGGCGGGTATTGAAGGAAAGAAGAAGGATGCCGGATTGTGGCGTGGCCGCTGTAAATCAGAAGGGTTGGACCGGAATGCAGGCGAATCGTATCCCGGAAATATTTCGCTCTTTCTCCCAGGTTCTGCGTTATCAGTTCATTGATATACCGGCGTCCGGTGCCGAACAGCCCGATAACATAAGCGGTTCTGCCGTTTCCCCGCGCGTGGCCTGGGTCCGCGTCCCTTCCGGCGGAAGGGGCTTCCAGGCTGGCAATCTTCTGTAAGCTGACTAACGCCTTTATCTGGTCCTGAAGAATCTCAAGCTCCTCTTCTATCGACTCGATCAGGGTAACGCTCCTCTTGCCGGGACGCCGCGCCAATTGTCCGTCGGGAGCAAGCGTGCCCAGCGAGACGCGATCGAGCGCCGACACGGCCTCTTTGAGCGATCGGCTTACCGCGGCGTTGAATTCATGCTGCGGCCGTGTATACCAGCCCAGTGCGCGGGCAATCGATCTCTTAATAAGCTGGATCAGGTCGTTGTGCCATCCGGGATGCCGGGGATTAACGTTCCCCACCGCGTTATTGAGTCCCTCCAGTGCGGCCACCGCGCGGCGTAGTTCATCGAGGTCGCGAAGCCTGCCGTCATCTTCGGACGGGCGGACAACCTGATTTTCTTTCATAGGTGGAGTATTTGGGGCAGCCGCATGCCGACGGCTTCAGTTACACACCGTGCAGGCGTTGCGGCGATGTTCTCCGTCGTGCGGCAGAGGTGTTCATCCCGCTGTCTTCATAATTGTAAACCTGATTGTAAGCGATCTGATTTGCAGGCAGATTTGGGCGGCGATCGCGAAGCACCCGGGTGGCGCTCAGCGTTTTTCGAGGGGGAAGCCGGTTCGTTCTCTCCGGAGCCCCTCGAACGGAACCGAGAACAAAAGTGTTTCGGAAGCGCTGAAGCTTGCCCCTCCCGGGAGGGACCCAGGCCCCAATCCGAACCAGTTTCCCGATTGCGTGGAGATCATACGGCCTTCGAGTAATCCCAGGGCGGGCCGACGGCTGAGCAGAAAAACGCTCGCGGTTTGTCCCGTTCCGCTCGACTGACTTACAGACGTACTGCACCCGGCGTCCAATTGCTGGGAGTTGGTAAACAGCTGATGAACCGTCTGCCCGCGGGCGCTGGCGCTTTTTACCGGAACCTGCTGCCAATACCATGCCGGAGATGCACCGGAATTGTGGCTGCCCATAAGATCGTGGCCGCCGAAAATTCCGAACAGGTTTGACCAGGTGTTAACCTGCATATTGTTCCACGCTTCGTCCGCGGAAGCGGAGTAAGGCGCGTCGGCCATTGAGTACATGTTTGGTCCGTAAGCGTCCGTTCTCTGGAATTGCGTTCCATTCGTGGTCAGCCACGCGTGAGTGGTGATATAGCATTCGCAATCGGAATTGGCCAGCATAACGTCATGGGCCCAGGACCATGCGGTGTTGCCGGCAAAAAAATCCATCGCAAGGATAAGCATTTTGATGCCGGAAATAACGAACTTTACGGCCGTGTTGGCGCCGGTGCCATCAAAAGATCCAACCCAGTAAGCCATGTCTCGCCCACCAAGGCCGATCCCGGAGCCGTAAATCATGGAGCGGTTGCCCGCGGAGAAATAGCCGGTTGCGAATTGCGCTCCGAGGTTATCGCGGGAAGAAGGCGCGTCGTATGTATAGTCGTGGTTCCCGGGTGGCGTCGTGAATGCAATGCCATTGGTGTCGAGAATCGTCCATGCGGTTTGTGCGTTGGCGAATTCATTGACGCCCATGGTCGCGTTTACGCAATCGCCGACACCTATTACCGCCTTGATGTTGGCGTCAAAGGACGGTCTGCTGGATGTGAGAACGGTGTTCTTGTTGTTGACGATCCACTGCATCATCGAAGTGTAATAGCCACCGAGATTGTTGGGGCACGATTCAGCCAGGAACTGGGGATCGGGAATAATGGCGATAGTGAAATCGGAGCCTTCCGAACGCGCGCCGGTCAGGCGCGATGCGGTCGCACCGGCGAGACCGCCCAGGAGAGACGCACCGAACCCCCGCCTTGAAATCTTTTTCAGGAGTCGCTTGGGAGTCAGTCCTCTGTGTTCGATCAGATACTCCAGTTCTGTCAAATTTGGGGTGCCTCACCCAAGCAATCTATCTGCCAATTTTCCAGCTTTAGCCTCTGTTACGTATTATTTTTAACACTCTACCATAAATCGACAAACGTAGTGAATACTTGGAGCGGTAAGCTGTCCGACTTTGCCGGGAGAGATCACGTTAGAATCGCGTTGGGGTGCCGCATCCATCTGAATCGAACCTGAACCTTTGGAAGCAGAGGCTGGGCCAGGTTCCTGAGTCGGTATGGGATCAAACAGGTCTCGATACGCTGGTACTGGCCGACAACGACCTTTCGGAACTTCCCGAGCAAATCGGCCTCCTGAAGCGACTCCGCATGCTCGACCTCGGGCACAACGTCCTGACCTCGGTTCCCGAAAGCCTTGGTGACCTGGAAGGACTCTCGGACTTCCTGTATCTGCACGACAACCTGCTGTCCTCGCTCCCGTCGTCTCTCAGCCGTCTGAAGCGATTGCGCTACCTGAATATCAGCGAGAACGGCTTCGAGGCACTACCCGAATGCGTGTTCGGCATGGCAGGCCTGATCGAGCTTCGGGCATCGGACAATCCGATCGCCTCGGTGCCGGATTCGCTTCAGCAACTGGCCAACCTGCGGGAATTACATTTGAGAAATACCAGGCTCATATCGCTCCCGGAATCGATCGCGGCCCTGCATCGTCTGCGCCACATTGATCTTCGCGGGAATCCCCTGACCCACTTACCCACCGCGCTTGCGACTTTACCCCGGCTCGAAAAACTCGATCTGCGATGGGTAGACACACTGGAACCGCCCACCTGGCTCGGAGAACTCGAAGCGCGAGGCTGCGTTGTCTACCGTTAGCAATCCCCAGCTATTACGACGAAATATCGGTAGCTGTTTCCGTCGCGCCAAGGAAGCTCGTAAATGCGGAAACGAGCACCCGCGGCGTCAGCCACATAGCGTCCGGACGAAGAGATGGCGCCGGAATCCAAAGTGTGCGCTGTGTTCGCCCACGTGATTCGCGGCGCGTCCCAGGCCGCGATATCGGCGTCGGAGCGGAAGTCCCATACCACGCGTTCGCCGTGAGGAAAGACAAGCGCCCCGCCCCTCATCCGGAAGGCAGGATCGTGTGTTAACACGAGGCGGGAGCCGTGGGAGCTCGCGGCGGCGGGGGCGCCGCCGGGGAAGCCACCGAATTGTGCGATCTTTTTGCCGCTGTCCACGTCCCGGCACTCGGTGGCGGTATCGAACTCGGGGTTGCCCGTTCCGACACTTCCCACTGAGCACAACGTTTTTCCGCTCTCCGTGAAATATCGCCAGGAGCCTCCTTGTCTGCCCAGGTAGCCGTATGGATTATCCGTGGCCAACAAAACCTTCTTCGACGCGTAGTCAATGACGAGCGTTTTGGAGGCTCGTTCGGTCAATACGGCGACGGGGCCCCGCTCCGGATTAAGGTCGGCGACCGTCCAGTGCTTCGGAACCGCCCACGTGTCAACGACCTGTCCCTGGAGATTGATGGTTTCAAAGAAGGCAGGCATCCCCTTTGCCGGGGTGCGGCGGGCCAAAAAATGCTTACTGTCGAGGAAGCCGAAAGTCCAGCGCACAGGCCAGTCCGCGGCCCGCACGGCGCAGGAGGTCGTCGCCCCTGAGGTCCCAGAGTTTCACTATTCCGTCCGTAGATGAATTCCGCGGGTCGTGGGCAAACCCCTGCACAAGAACCGCGGCCGAGTCGGGCGACCATTCCGGACTCCCCACGGGACGAAGACCAAGGTGGATTTGGACTGTCTCGTTCCCTGTTCCGTTGAGAGGAATAAGGAGCAGGCTCTCGGATCCCTGGTCAATGTTCTGGTCTATTTTGCGCCGGCCCATTTGGTGGGCGCCAACCGCTACCGCCACCCATTTCTCATCGGGTGAGAAAGAAATGGTTGCGAAAGGCGTAAACCCGCTTCCGACCGGGATGATACTGTTCAGATCGATTTCACGGAGGACCTTGAGCGGCGGAGCGCTCACCAAAGGGGCCGCGAGCAGCACGATCATAGCTGCGGTGTACTTCATTACTGCAATCCCCTTTTAGCATGTTCAAAAATCAAAAGGAAGTCCGCCGGCATCGTCGGCAGTCGTCCCGGGTACTCAGGATCGGCGGTATTGTGGTACGGCGGCATCGGCCCAATCGCGCAGGAATGAAAGCGTTTTGTCGTTTCCGTATCGAGTTCGCATGTGCGGGGGGGGGCGGTGGCGCGTGACCGGCATCGCCGGTGATCTGCGCAACCTCAGCCAGAATCTGTTCCGATCATGACGCGCTCCCCAAGCTGCTTCGTATCCGGTCCGACGCATTCGCCGGTTGAGAAGAACGCGGCGTCGAGAGTCAGAACGACCGTGTCGACAAGATCTTCCGGCTGCCGTCGTCCACCGCCCCAACGCATGACTCCACCGCTCCATCGTTCGTCCGCAGCCGGGCGGCCGCACATCGGCATTGGCGCCGAGCACGCGATGACTGCTGTCGACGTACCGCTTGGAGTACGGCAGGATGGTTCACCAACACGTCTCAAATGCTCTTCTGTCTTCACGCAATCCGAATGGAAGAAGCAGCGAAGGCGGGTATCCTGCTCCGTGGATGTGCGTGCTGCTCCGCGTGCGGTCGCCGAACTCCTCGTTTTTCCAGCCATATTTCCAGATCAGCGTGAATGCGTAGATCGGCTTTCCGCTCTGATTCCAAAGAATCGCGCTTGCCGGATCATCCCTGCCAGGTAGGTCGGGCGTCTCGCCGGGGAAGGGCGGCGGTGAACCGGCCGGAGGGGCTTCGATATGCCGCCTGATGTCTGAACACAGCGGCTGAAATGCGCGAGAATTGCTCGGAATCAAAACGATGCCTGCTCCAGATCCTCGCAGTGAAATTTCATGTAATGCTCAGCCGGATGGATTTTGCTGGTTCGATTTTAATCTGTATTCCTGCCGCGATCCGGGTTCGCCGAACAGACCACTCCTGGGAATATGTAGTTTGGGGTCGCCGAGTTCTTGAAGCGGATGCGGACAATCAAACCCGGATAGAGTCCCCAATTGGGGCCTCCGGGAGGATTTTCGATGGTTGGGCTATTTGTCTGACAAAGATCCATCGGCCAGGTTGATGCGAACCGTGTTGCCCCAACGGGTCTTATGAATCAGTTGCCGGTAGTCTGACGAGAATTCGAAAGTCCCGCCTGCAAACCATTCGGGGGTTTCTCCAGTCCAAACACTGGGGTTTGCGGCGAGTCTGTCTGGCGTCCAGATTCTATTAAGAGCAACTTCTTTGATGAAGACACCATGATCCGGGCCTTCCCGGACGGGGTCACCCGGGTGATCCCGCCTCCGATAAATCTGCAGGACTGCGGTGTCGCCGGAAAGGGCAGGGCCGACATGCGGAGGAATGAGAAATTCGCCGTCGTCGGTAATCAATGGCAGGGGGCACGGCGCCGGTACATTGTGCATATGATCGGCGTCAAGAACAACGCCCCAATCTTGCCGGCCCCAGTAAACGCCTGGCGCTTCTAATCTCTGGCTTGCGTTGATGAAGTTCTCCCTTGAGAAGACCTGCAGCGAGACCCGTTCCTGCCCCGGAACGAACTGATCGGCGAGAACGAGGAAGTTCCCGCTCTTCGAGCTCACTGCCCTAACGCAGGGATATGGAGGTCCCGCGATTGCCGAGGCGCCGCAGGCCGCCAATAGAGACAGTACGCACAAACATGTATACCGGCGCTTGAATCGCATTGCTGTCATCCTCCACTCGACGAACCAACAGACCTAAGCGGCATCCGCATTAACCGATTTCGAAGACCTCATCGGATGCCCTTGTTTTGAGACGCCACTGGTTATTCGGATGTTGCGGAATCCGGAAGCCTGCTGATGCGCCGGAGACTTGGCAGGGATACCGCGCAACGCCAGAGGAGATGGCTCGATAACCTCCGGCTCATTGCGAAAATCAACACTCTGGCTTGAACGGCCGCCTCCTTCTCTTGCGCGGCTTAGTTCTCACCGCGATACACTGACTACGTGGATGCGGCGAGATTCGATGACAATCCCGTCCTCCAGGTATATCGGCGCGAAGTCGCTGCCGTCCCACCGTTGACGAGCGGCCAGGAAGTCGAGCTCTCCCGACACGTGCTGGCCAACGACGAACAAGCGGAGTTCGCCGGCAAGACCTTGGTCGAAGCGAATCTTGCCATGGTGGTTTCTATCGCGGAGCGTTATGCTCGCGGGAATATGCACATCTTGGATCTTGTTCAAACGGGCAATGAGGGACTGCTGTTCGCGCTGAAGACGTTTCCGGACCACCCAAACCAGAGCTTCTCCGCTTATGCTGCCGCATGTGTGGATGCCGCAATCGCAACAGCGATTGCCGAGTCAAAACCACCCACCGAATGAACGTCAACGGATAAAAGCGCCTGGTTCTCTTGCACAGCGAGGGCGGGTCAGTTCCGGAACGTTCGCCGACGAACTCGAAAAATTGTCTCAACCCCCTCAACCACTTGGCCCAAATCCGTGCTCCAGCCCCGAAAAGGGCTGCTACTCTCCAACCGGAAAGGCAATCTTTCCGGAAAGGAGGGACATCCATGTCTCTCGTAAAAGAAGTAGTCGATGTAGTCAGACAACTCAACGCACAAAAATCCACGGGTCCTAAAACTCCCCAAGGCTGGCAGCGCGCCAAATTCAACGCTGTCAAGCACAATCTCTCCGGCCAGCACCTCATCCTTCAGGAAACCGAACTCGCCGCTTATAACCGCATGTCTGACAACATGCTGAAAGATCTCAAGCCGAAGTCCGAACCCGAGCGTCAGATCGCTTTGAAGATCATCGATACGAACTTCAGATTGAATCGAATGACCGCGATCGAGAGCAACATGTTCAGCTTCGGCATCGTCGCAAACGAGCACGGCGCGTCCGACAACGAAGATCGCATCGAAGTCATGGGCGCTCAGACGAGAGCCTGGACCCAGCACGGCCCACTCATCGACGTCATGGGACGCTACGAAGCCCGGCGTAATTGATTAGCGAGTCGAGTTGAAGGGCCGCAACTCGATAAAAAAATCCTGGATTTAATAGAGGGCTTGGTGCATCCTGGATCTTGGAACAACTGGAAGATGTCAGCCGGGAAGAACTGATTCAGATCATCATCGAACTGCGTCGAGTGAACCAGCGGTTACAGGCCGAGATTGAGGAACTGAAGCGGCGAGGCGGGGCCGCTCCATTTTCCAAAGGCAAACGCAAATCAGATCCGAAGCCTGCGGGACGGAAACCAGGGCAGGGGTTCTTCCGGTTCCGCGGGGCGCCGGAATCGGCTGAGGTGAGAGAAGCGATTCCCGTAGAGGTAGCCGAACGATGTTGCCCGGATTGCGGCGGCGAATTGGGAAGAACCCGCCGGGAGATGGTTTCGATCACGGACGTACCGGCGCAACCGAAACCAGAGACGCGGTGTTACGCCGTGGAGGTGCGCCAGTGCCGGCAGTGCGGCGGTAAAGTGCGTGGGCGGCATCCGGATATCGCGCGTGGCCAGCACGGAGCCACCGCGCATCGGATCGGCCCGCGAATCAAAGCGCTGGCCCATATCCTGCATTACGTACACGGCGTACCAGTACGGAAGACACCCGCAATTCTGGAGGATCTTACAGGTGTGCGGCTGACACAGGGAGGGGACCAGAGGCGAAGAGAAAAGCAGACCTTATCCTGGATAAGCTGACACCGTTGCGTCTGCGCCAGTGGTCAGCAGCACGCATTGCAGCAGGCTGCGGGTGCGGTGGGAGAACGCTATAAGACCTTGCGCGCATCGGTACGGGAGCAGGCGATGGTGCATACCGACGATACCGGCTGGCGGGTGGGCGGCGACCGAGCGTTTCTGATGGCATTCGTCAATCCGGCGCTGTCGGTCTATCAGATTCGACCGCGGCATCGTAATGAGGAAGTGCGGGAGCTGATCCCGGCCGATTTCGGCGGCGTGATGGTCTGTGATCGGGGACGGAGTTACGATGCTGTGGAACTGGAAGGCGTGGCGCAGCAGAAGTGCCTGGCCCACCTGATCCGCAACGCCGCCAAAATAGCGGAGGAGAAGAATGGGCGCGCCCGGCATTTCGCCCGTCAACTCATCGATCTGTTGCGGCGTGCGTTGCGGTTATCGGCGGGCAGTGCGGCCATGAGGCTCAAAGATTACCGCAGGCAGGCCGAAGCCCTCGATGACGAACTCACCAACCTGCTCCGGGACCGTACGCTGCGCGATGCGGACAATCGGCGACTACTGAACGGCGCGGGCGAGCAACAGGACCGCGGGCGCTTGCTGCGCTTCCTCAGCGAAGCTGGCGTGGAGCCCACCAACAACCGCGCCGAACGGGATCTCCGGCCAGCTGTGATTGCACGCAAAGTTTCCCGTTGTTCGAAGAATCAAAGGGGCGCCAGAGCCTTCGAAGCCTTCACCAGCGTGCTGCAGACCTTTCGCAAAACAGACTCTTCAGCCCTGGCCGCTTCTCTCACAGATCTCATCACTCCGCAGCCCGCCACCGGCTAAGTTCCCTTTCCGCTAATCAATTACAGCCCGGCTCTCACGCCAGTTGCTCAAATATCAGCAGGAGTTCGAGCGTCTCCAGGCAATGCGAAAACGTCAGGAACGCATCGATGAAGACAAGTCCGATGAAGAAATAGAAGCAGATAGGTTCGATCCAGCTTCGTTTCTTCAAAACTCAAAAGACCCCGACGCCTACCGG
>DATAXN010000119.1:0-46912 GCA_036273015.1 Bryobacteraceae bacterium
TGTTGGCAAGTCGCAGAGTACTGGACAGGCCTTATCCCCTGACAAGGTGACCGAGCGTTTCAGCCTCGGGTCAGGGCTTCGCCCGGCCCGGAGCGTTACGCATCCCGGGGAGAGAGCGTCTTCAGGGGAGCGGCAGGAAGCCTTTCTCAGCAGCCGGCTGCGTCTGACCCGATCATCATGCGTAGAGCCGGAGCCTGTCCAAAGTGAAATTGGCGTCCCCAGGGGGATTCGAACCCCCGTTACCGCCGTGAAAGGGCGATGTCCTGGGCCTCTAGACGATGGGGACTAAAGGAAGGTAATACACCAATTTATCGTCCTCATACCGCTGGCGTCAATTCCGAGTCCCAGGACGCACTAAAATGGAAGTTTCCATGTCCGAAGCCAACGAGAACTTTTACCGCATCAGCAAGCTGCCGCCCTACGTGTTCGCCGTCATCAACGAAATGAAGGCAAAGGCGCGGGCAGCCCAGCAGGATGTGGTCGATCTCGGAATGGGGAATCCGGACGGCGCCACGCCGCAGATTGTGGTGGACAAGCTGATCGAAGCGGCGCGCAATCCGCGCAATCACCGGTATTCCGTGTCGCGCGGCATTCAGCATCTGCGCGAGGAGATCGTCCATCGCTACAGGCGGCGGCATGGCATCGATCTCGATCCCAACACGGAAGCCATCGTCACCATGGGCGCGAAGGACGCGCTGGCGCATCTGATGTTCGCCACCATCGGACCCGGCGACATCGTGGTGTCGCCGAACCCGGCCTATCCGATTCACCAGTACGGCGTCATCATGTCGGAAGGCCATGCCTGCATGCTGCCGATGCCGAATGCGGAGACGTTTCTCGGTCGGCTGCAGGAGTTGTACCGGGAGTCGCCGAAGCCGCCGAAGATGCTGCTGATCTCGTTCCCGCACAATCCCACGACCACCTGCGTGGACCTGCCGTTTCTGACAGAAATTGTGAATCTGGCGCGCAGCCATGGCACGCTGATCGTGCATGATTTCGCATATGCCGATCTGGGTTTTGACGGCTATGTGCCGCCGAGCATTCTCGAAGTGCCGGGCGCGAAGGATATTGCGGTCGAGATCTTCTCCATGTCGAAGAGCTTCAACATGGCCGGGTGGCGGGTTGGCTTCTGCCTGGGGAACGCGAAGATGATCGCGGCGCTGGCGCGGATCAAAAGCTATCTGGATTACGGCGTATTTCAGCCGATTCAGATTGCCTCCATTGTGGCGCTGCGCGATTGCGAAGACGAGTCGGTGAAGATCTGTGAAATGTACCGGAAGCGGCGGGACGCTTTGGTCGACGGCCTGTGCCGCGCGGGATGGCCGGTGCAGTCGCCGCGCGGGACTATGTTCCTGTGGGCGCCGGTTCCGGAGCGCTATCAGAGCCTGGGGTCGCTCGAGTTCTCAAAGCTCCTGATGGAGAAGGCGCTCGTGGCGGTGTCACCAGGCGTGGGCTTCGGACCGATGGGCGAGGGATTCGTGCGCTTCGCGCTGATCGAAAACGAGCAGCGTACGCGGCAGGCTACCCGGGCGATCGGGCAATTCCTGCGCCATTAGCGCCGGCTTTTCCGAACCGCGACAGTGAGAGAGTCGCGATTACCCTGCGGGCCACCAAACCAGATGAAGACGCTGGACAGCGGATGTGGGGCGGGGCTTCGGCCCTGCAGGCCGGGCTTCGCCCGGCCCCGAGCTTTAATGTATCCAGGGGAGCGGAAAGAAGCGCTTCTATTCGATATCGAGCGACACCGTCACCGGCACGGTCTTGGGCGCGAAACACATCCGGTCATTGCAGGCCTGATAGCGGAGCGTGCCGTTTTGCGCCGCCGGTCCGGTGGGCGCGTTGGCGGGAACCTTGAATTTGGTCGAGATGCTGAACTGGCCTGTCACCACCGACAGGGGCTTTTCGGAAAAGGAATACTTTTCCTGCGCGGCCTTCGGGTAGGTGATACCGTCCGCCTGTAGCGGGCCTCCGGTCCACTTGAGCGTCAGTGGAATCAGATAGGCGTCGGACGGAGTGTTGCTGTTGGCATGAAAGCCCGGCGGCAGCGCGGCTTTGAATGTGACAACAGCGACGGCGCCCTTGTGGGTCCTAACCGTGGGTCCCGGCGCGACGGTCAGCGTCGGCGCCATCTGAGCGAACAGAGTTGCCGTTAGCAGGAACGGCAGGATCGTCCAACAACTTTTCGATAGCATCTGAGAAATCCTTCTTGCCGGCGAGGCCGACATGAACGGACGCGATGCGCCCGCTTCGGTCGATCACGAAGGTGGTCGGCAGCGCTTCCAGACCGCCGTACAGATCGCCCGTTTTGTCGTCGCCCAGCACAACGCGGTAGTTGATTTTTTTCATTTGGACGAAGGGCGTGATTACTTTCCAGCCGTCATCGTCCATTGAGACGCCCACGACTTCGAAGCCGCGGTCTTTATATTTGCGCTGAAACTCCTGGAACCAGGGGATTTCGATTTTGCAGGGCCCGCACCAGGTCGCCCAGAAATCGAGCAACACCACTTTGCCCTTGTAGTCGGCGAGATGCACCAGCCTGCCGTCCGCGTCTTTCAGAGCGAAATCGGGTGCGTGCTGGCGCTTGCTGTCCTCGCGGACGAGCGGTTTCGCGGGTTTGGACGGCGAGCAGGCGACGACTCCGAGGATCGCGGCTACACCCGCGGCCGCCGCCCATTGCAAATGGGTCCTGAGGCTTTTCACTAATTCTGATTATATCGGGAACCGGCAATCGCCGAAATTCGCATCGAACCAGGAGCGCCTCGCCCGGTGTCGAGTCTGCGACAGAGTGACCTCCGAGTCGATATTGCCGGCGACCCAGGCCGCGGTATCGCAGAAGCTTTCGCAGCAGTAGTCACGCCAGCGGCGCGAACGTTGTCGGACATCGTCATCCGACAGGTTGTCCTTGCGCCATTCAGCGGACCAGCCTGCTTCGCCGCGCCCGCCGGACTTCCATTCGGCGGCGACGTGGTCCTCCCATGCGCGGCGGCGCCGATTGCTCAGGCGCACCCATACAAAGTGAAAATACTCGTGAAGCAACACTCGTCGATGCTCGCGAGCGCGCGTTTTCAAAGCGGTATCCAGCACGATCAGCCGCTGCCGGATGAAGGTCGCGGCGTGCGCCGGGTTGCCTGCGGTGTCGCGGAGGTTGCGGCGGTACCGGATCGCGACGCGCGGGCCGTCGAAAAGGCGGGCGACGGGCTGCCTGGCCGGGGACGACATCCACCTACAATAGCTGCATGGATCTCGCCGCGCTGGTCACCGAACAGGCGAACCCGGCATCGTCCCACATTGACAAGCTCTCCACCGAGGAGATGCTGCGCGTGATCAATGCCGACGATCGCAAAGTGGCGGAATCGGTTGCGGCGGAGATTCCGCGGATCGCACTCGCGGTGGACAAGATTGTGGAAACGTTCCGGAATGGCGGACGGCTCTTCTACATCGGCGCGGGAACGAGTGGGCGGCTGGGAGTGCTGGACGCCGCGGAATGTCCGCCGACTTTCAATGTGCCGCCCAATCTGGTGCAGGGCATCATCGCGGGAGGCGAAGCGGCTCTGTTACGCGCGACGGAGACAACGGAAGACGATCCGGCAATCGGCGCGCGCGATCTGCAGGCGCATGGCTTTCGTCAAGGCGACGCACTTTGCGGGATTGCCGCCAGCGGCCGAACGCCGTATGTGTTGGGCGCAATCGACGAAGCCAACCGGATGGATGCCCTGACGATCGGAATCAGTTGCACGCCGGACTCGGAACTGGCAAGACGGGCGCAAATCGCCATCACGCCGGTGACCGGGCCCGAGGTCATCGCGGGATCGACACGCATGAAGGCCGGCACGGCAACCAAGATGGTTCTCAACATGCTGACGACGGGGACCTTCATCCGGCTGGGTTATGTGCGCGGGAACCTGATGGTGAACGTGCAGCCGAAGAATTCGAAGCTGCTCGACCGCTCGAAAAGAATCATCGCCGCGGCGACCGGCGTTTCGTACGATGAAGCGGGACGGATGCTGGCGGAAGCGGGAGACAACGTGCGTGAAGCCATAGCTATCTGGGAAAAAGCCCACAACAAAAATGGATAAATTTGTGATCGAGGGCGGCGTGCCGCTCCACGGTGCGATCGCCACCAGCGGGTCGAAAAATTCCGCGCTGCCGGCGCTCGCCGCGGCGCTGCTCACGGATGAAGAGGTAGTGCTCAGGCGTATCCCGCGCGTGCGCGACATCCGCACGATGGAGCGGCTGCTGGTGGATATCGGTGCGGAGATATCAGTCGATGAGAACGATCCCGAACAGGTCGTGCTCAATACGAAGAAGATCGTATCGCCGGAAGCGCCCTACGAACTGGTGAAGACGATGAGGGCGTCGAGCCTCGTGCTCGGTCCGCTGGTGGCAAGGGCGGGAAGAGCGCGGGTTTCGCTGCCGGGCGGATGCGCGATCGGAGCGCGGCCCATCAATTTCCATCTGGCGGGGCTGGAGCATTTGGGAGCGCGCATCGCTCAGGAGCACGGCTACATCGAAGCGGCCGCGCCGGACGGCCTGAAGGGCGCTCATGTGGTCTTCGATCGAATTACCGTTACCGGCACGGAAGATATTCTGATGGCCGCGGTGCTCGCGGACGGCGAATCCATACTGGAGAATGCGGCGCGGGAACCCGAGGTGGTCGATCTGGCGCAGATGCTGCGAAAGATGGGAGCGCGGATCGAGGGCGAGGGCACAAGCATGATCCGCGTGCACGGGGTTGCGAAGCTGCACGGCGTGACGCACGAAATCATCGCCGATCGTATCGAGGCGGGCACGTTCGTGATCGCCGCTGCTATTACGGGAGGCGAGTTGTGCGTGACCGGCTGCGTGCCGGAGCATCTGGGAGCGTTGACAGCGAAACTGGCCGAAGCCGGAGTAGCCGTCACGCAGGTCGACGATACAACCTTGCGCGTGGAACGGACAAACGGAACAGTGCATCCGGCGGACATGATGACCGAAGAGTATCCGGGATTTGCGACCGACCTGCAGGCGCAATACATGGCGCTGATGACGCAGGCCGACGGGATCGCCATTGTTATGGAGACGATCTTCGAGAACCGCTTCATGCATGCGCAGGAACTGATGCGCATGGGCGCGAATATCCGGCTGGACGGACGGCAGGCCATCATCGCGGGGCGCAGCCATCTCACCGGCGCGGGCGTGATCGCATCGGATCTCAGGGCCAGCGCTTCGCTGGTGCTCGCGGCGCTGGCGGCGCGCGGCGAAACCGTGATCGATCGTGTCTATCACATTGACCGCGGATACGAGAAAATCGAGGCCAAACTGGCCGGGGCGGGCGCGAAAATCAAGCGGGTAGAGTGAGGTTATGGCGCACAACGAAGGATTTCTGAAGCTTGTGAACGACGCGAAATCAAGGGTTCGCGAGACCGATATTGAAGGCTACAAAGGAATGCTGGCGCGCGGCGAGAAGCATGTCCTGGTGGACGTTCGCGAAGACAATGAATTCGAAAAAGCTCACGTGAAGGGCGCCGTGCACATGAGCAAAGGAACGATCGAGCGGGACGTCGAGACCAAATATCCGGACAAGGAGGCGACGCTGGTGTTGTATTGCGGCGGCGGATTCCGGTCGGCCCTGGTTGCGGACAACCTTCAGAAGATGGGTTATAAAAATCCGATTTCGCTCGATGGCGGCTGGAGAGCCTTGCAGGCCTCGGGCATCGAGCTGGAAAAGGCTTAAAGCAGGACTCTTTCGTCACCGTCACGCTTCGTGACGCGTTCGCGGTCCAGATACTCCAGCAGAGGGATCGCGTATTTGCGTGAGACGCCGGTCCAATCCTTGAAAGCCGCGACGCTGAAGCGTTGCCCGCGCTTGTCCGTCAGTTGATGTCGGAGTTGTCGTAAGACTGAAGCGGCGAGGATCAGGTCGTCCGATATTCGCGTCAATGTGCCTTCGCGCAGGAGAATCCGCAGGATCGCGCGCGCACGGGTCGGCTCGACGCCGGAAGCTCTCAGAACCTCTGAGACGGCGGGAGCAGCCAGTCCTGCGTTTTCGAAGGATTGCTCGATTGCGGTACGCGCCAAATCTTCATCCTGTTGAAGGACAACACGGTGGATATTCAGCCGGACTACATCGCCATCCCGGACCAGTTCGGCGGCGGCGATCACAACATGTTCGAAGATTTCCGCCGGGGCATCGGGCATGACCGCGGTCTTGAGATCCTGTTTCGGAATGCCGGGCAGGAGCGGGTTTTCGCGATGGAAGGTTCCGCAGCGTCTGCTGAGTTGGTGCGCCAGTTCGACAACCCGGGATCGCGCGATCAACCACTTCCTTGTTCTCTCCACTCCGGGGAGATCGCCGATTTCGCGCAATCCGGTCCACGCAATCAGTTGCTCTTCAAGTACGCCGTGAGAGCTTTCCAAAACCAGCTTTTCCGGAGTGAGAGTACTGAGCCGAAACGCCGCATCTTCGCCTGCTCGGTACTTGTGCGCGCTGATATCGAGTACGACTCCGCCGCCAATGGTGGTTACGGGCGAGAACATGCGGATGATGAAGCGGTCGCCCGGAAGCACGAGAGCCGGTTCTTTGAGGGCGATTCGAGCCCAGGCGGAATCGCCGGGCCGGAGCGCCGGACGACGATCCAGCCAATGAACGACTGCTTCCATCTCCGCCGAGCCGATGTGGAAATGCACCGGCGCGCGGTTTTTCAGCGGTTTGGCCGACCGCAGAAGATCGACACGGCAGTCGAGTTTGGTGACCGGTGCGAATCGGCCTGGTTCGCTCAGGACCATGCCTCGACGAAGTTCCGCAGGTTCGATGCCTGCCAGATTGACGGCCGTGCGCTCACCGGCATGAGCACGCGCGGCTGTGTTGCCGTACACCTGAATGCCACGAACCCTGACGCGGCGTGCGATCGGGTAGACTTCCAGCTCCTGTTCCGGCGCGATTGTGCCCGATATCAAAGTTCCGGTTGCCACAGTTCCGAAGCCTTTCATGGTGAAGGCGCGGTCGAGCGGTAGTCGCGGCCAACCGGAGGTTTTTTTCTGCTCTATTTCGAGCGCAGCGCGTTCGAGCGCTTTGAGCAGTTCCGGAATCCCTTTGCCGGTTATCGCGCTGACTTCGACTCGCGGAGCGTGCTCCAGGAAATAGCCCGCGACCAACTCGTCCACATCAAGACGGACGGATTCCCGCATCTCGGGGTCGGCGAGATCGGCCTTGGTGATCGCGATCACGCCGGCTTTTATGCCGAGCATGCGACAGATTTCGAAATGCTCCCGCGTCTGCGGCTTAACGGATTCGAGCGCCGAGATTACGAACAGCACCAGATCGATTCCCGCCGCACCGGCGAGCATGTTGCGCACGAAGCGCTCATGGCCGGGCACGTCGATGAAACCTACGCGGAGATCCTTTGTGAGCTGGAGATGCGCGAACCCGAGATCGATGGTGATGCCGCGGCGCTTTTCTTCGGCGAGACGGTCGGCATCAATGCCGGTCAGCGCTTTGACGAGAGCCGTCTTGCCATGGTCGATGTGACCGGCGGTACCGACGATAATGTTTCTCATGCGCGCCGTTTTTCATCGTAGTATTGTGGGCTGCGAAGGACGGCGGTATTGACCGCCAGAAAATTCCTCCTCACAACGTTGGGTTCGCTGGGTGATCTGCACCCGTACATTGCGGTCGGTATCGGTCTGCGCGAACGCCGGCACGAGGTCACCATCGCAACATCGGAAGTTTATCGGGGAAAGATAGAAGGCGAGGGCCTGCGCTTTCATCCGATACGCCCGGATCTGGGTCACTTAATTAATGACCCTGAGGTCATGCGGCAGGCTGTTCACCCGCGCACGGGCACGGAATATGTGCTGCGAAAGTTGTTCCTGCCCTGGATTGAGCAAACGCTGGAAGACACCCTTGAAGCCGCGCGCGACGCCGACCTGATGGTCGGACATCCCATTGCCTTTGCGACACCGACTGTTGCGGAGTATTTGAAAAAACCCTGGATATCGGTGGCGTTGCAGCCCTCGGTTTTCATGTCCGTCTTCGATCCACCTGTAATTTCGGGAGCGCCGCTGCTCTCACCATTGTTTTCACTGGGGCCTCAGGTATCCGGCTTCTTCTTCGGTTTCGTGAAGATGGTGACGCGCCGCTGGGGCGCGCCGCTGAACGTGCTGCGATCCAGGCTCGGGCTAAGCCAGATGCGCGACCCGCTGCTCTTCGGCATGTTCTCGCCTTACGGAACTCAGGCCTGGTTCTCGCGAGTGCTGGCAAAGCCGCAAAGCGACTGGCCCGCGAAGACCACGATCACCGGATTTCCGTTTTACGACAAGCTCGAACCGTCGCAAAGCATGAGCCCGGAGCTGGCACAATTCCTCGACGCCGGTCCGGCGCCCGTAGTGTTCACGCTGGGGTCGTCGGCGGTATTCGATGCGGGCAGGTTTTACTCTGAGAGTCTCGCAGCAGTACAAAAAATCGGATGCCGCGCCGTGTTGCTCATTGGAATCGATCCGCGTAACAAGCCTTCCACGCCGCTCCCCGAGACGGTCTTCACAGCGGAGTATGCGCCTTATTCGGAACTGTTTTCACGGGCAGCAGCGACTGTCCATCAGGGCGGAATCGGAACGACGGCGCAGGCGCTGCGGTCGGGAAAGCCGATGATCGTAGTTCCGTGGAGCCACGATCAGCCGGACAATGCGATGCGGGTGAGGAAACTGGGCGTGGCGCGCGTGATTCCGCGAAGCCGGTATGGCGCGGAGCGGGCGGCTGAGGAACTCAGGATGCTGCTGACGGATCAATATGCGGCTGCTGCGCAGGCGGTCTCACACGAAATGGAACGCGAGGACGGAGTGGCGGCAGCGTGCGACGGACTCGAAGCGGCTACTGAGACACGCTGATGGTCACATTCGCCTGGCTGAATGCGGAACCAACCTGAACCAGCAAGGGAAAGGCAACGGATCCGGTGAAGTTCTGGATAATGCCGGCGGGTATCTGCGCGTTGAGTTGCATGAGGCCGGCAACGAAACCGGGCGCACCGCCGGCGTAAGTTACCGGCACATATTGTTCATTCAAAATAACGTAAACAGACAGAACGGGCGCAGGGAGTGGCGCGGACGCGGGCTTACCGTCGATGCCGGAAGGATTCGTCTGTCCCTCCCCCGTCACATAGAGAGTGACGATGCTGCCCGCCTTCGCGGGTGAGGCGGGGTCGTTGATCGAACCATCCTGATTGACCACCACTGCCGGTCCGGCGCCGGATGAATTCAATGTAAAGACGCCGGGCGCGGAACCGGCTATAGGTACGGCGGCCTCTGTGAACGTCTGGCCCTGGTACGTCACGGTGACATCCGCGGTACCGCCGATTGGAACAGAATAGGGCACGATTGCCGAGACTTGTGTGGCGGAGGTATAGAGCAAGGGTGCGTTCGTTCCGCCGAATGAAACCGTGGTGCCGGCCAGTTGCGTGCCAAAATAACCGTCACTCCCCGGCTGCGCATTAACCGGCGTCGAAGGGCCAAGTCCGCCGGTTCCGTAAACCGTGACCAATTCGCCCGGCGCAATCGTTGCGCCGGCGCCGCTGGCGGAATTTACGACATTGATCGACGAAGAAACAGGCGTCAGTAACCGGATCAGGTTATTTCCGCTGTCTGCCACGTAAACGTTCCCCGAAGCATCCACGGCCACGCCGTTCGGTTGATTGAGTTGGGCGGTGGTGCCAGGGCCGCCATCGCCTGTCAGACCTGGGTTGCCTGTTATACCTGCAATGACAAACTGTGTACCATTGGGCAGTATTTTCCCGACTGTGGCGATAGAGTCGGAGAAGTAGATGCTGCCCGCCGCGTCCACTGCGATACTGTCGGCGAAGATGTTGGAAACGACGGTGTGAATGTTGCCGTCGGTCGTGATCTCGCGAATATTGTTGTTGCTGGTGTCCGAGATATAGATGTTGCCGGCGGGGTCGATTGCGAGCGCATACGGCGAGGCCAACATGGCATTTTTCGCCGGTCCACCGTCGCCCGAGAAGCCCCAGACGCCCGTTCCGGCAATAGTCGAGATGTTACCTTTGGTGTCTACTTTGCGAACTGTGTAATTGCCGTAATCGGCAATGTAGACGTTCCCGCTCGAATCGACCGCAACTCCCGACGGCTGATATAACTCCGCACTGGTGGCCGGGCCGCCGTCACCCGAATATCCCTGTGTCGTCACGCCGTTCACGGAAGGTGCGACACCGGCAAAAGTGCTGATTATGCCGGCGGGAGTGGCTATGGCCCCTGGGGCGGTGAGTTTGCGGACAACGCCGTTGAACGTGTCGGCGATATAGATGTTTCCGTTCGAATCGACCGCCAGGCCGTGAATATCGGACAGCAAAGCCTGTATTCCCGGACCTCCGTCACCCTGAAAACCGAGGGTTCCCGAACCCGCTACCGTATTAATCGTCCCCGCCGAAACCTCGCGGACTACGTAAGTGTAGTAGTCTGCGAAATAGAAATTGCCTTTGGAATCCACCGCGACGCGGAAAGGATAATTGAGTAGAGCGCTGGTGGCAGAGCCCGCGTCTCCGTACCACGCCCCCGGATAATCGCGGAGTCCCGCGGCAGTGGAGATCGTGTACTGTTGTGCGCTTGCGGCGCCGGCTGCCAGCACGAGGCCGAAAACGATTGGGAGGCTCTTCATTCAGTCCAGTTTTTTGAGACGCCCGTGAGGCTGCGCCGGTTGCGGGCTACGCCGGGAGTTTTCAGAGTCAATCCGCATGATACCAGTGGGCCATTTGGGAGACACCTGTGCCAGAATCAGAGAGCGATGACGCGCCGTGACGCTCTGCGGTACCTGCCATTTTTGTGTGGGCGGGGCTTGTTGGCTCAAAATCGCAACGCACAAGGTAACGGCCAACTTGCACGCGGTGCGCCAAATCCGGATTCGGCCGCGCCCGCGCCTCGTCCCGATTCCTTCAAGGTTTATACGGAGGGTCCGCGCCTGCTGCTGCGCCCGCAGCGGCTCAAACTGCTGCGCCGCGAGCGCGAACGCCGTTCGCTTCGCTGGGACCAGTTTGAAACCCTTTGGACGGGCAACGCCCCGTTCCCCGAGTTGGGCTGGGTTCAGGCGCTGCGCTTTCAACTCGCGGACGACAAAGAATCCGGAATCCGTGCCGTGGCATGGGCCGTCGGGCCGGCGGATATTCAGCGGCCGGACGATGTGCGCCAGATGGCGATCATCGCGGATTGGTGCGATTCGCTGATTGCAGGCGACGACAAGCGCCAACTGATGGCCAATCTCGCGCGCGCGGCGAACGACCCCAAGCCGGTGCGGACGCTTTCAGAGGCGCGCGCGCGAATTTTTGCGGCTGTGGCCCTGACCGAGGCGCAACCGGCTGTCAGTCAGAAAGTGTTTGAAGCGGTCTTCGACGGATTCTGGGGCGGAAATTTCATCGCCGGCCTGCGCAACGCCAGCGCCACGGTGGCGAATGCCGACGCGTACGCGATGCTCGAAATCATGCACGCGGTTCGCGACAACCTGAACTTCGATCTGCGCGAGACTTTCCCGGCGTGGTTCCGGCAGCACCCGCTGCTGCATCTGCTGGCTCATTATCCGGCGCCGTGGCCCGCTTCCGAGAACGAGTTCCGCATACCAGCGGATGAAACGATTCAAAGCGCCGGACCGGATGTGCGGAAGGCGGCCCTTTCGCGCGCCGCCGAACTGGCGATGGTGGCGTTCGACGCAAACGCCTCCTCCTCGCAGCTTCTGCAGGGCTGGCTCATGAACGATCGATTCCTTCTTCGGGGAGCCTTCGGCCTGCCATACGAGTTGTTCTGGGCAAATCCTTATCAACCGGGGCTCAGTTACTACCATGTGCCGCTGACGATCCATGACGAGATTGGAGGGCAGTTGTTTGTCCGTTCGTCATGGGAAGACGACGCGGCGTGGCTCGGTTTCTTCGGCGGCCAGTTGCAGCTCTTCAAAGAAGGCGAGGTGACCCGCATGGATCCGAAAGCGACTCGGGAACCATTGGATCTCGATGCGGCCGTCGTGCTTTTCGCGCGCGAATCGAAGCGGTTTGTGATTCCGGGCGCTGCCGCACAGAAACAGAAGGGCGCGAAGGAAGCCAGGGAAGCGGACGATTCCGTCTTTGCGGACGTCTTTATTGTCGGCCTCGATCCGAAGCGCGCGTATCACGTTGAAATCGACGGTGAAGAGATGATCGAAGAGACAGCCGATCCGGGAGGGATCGTCTCCCTCGCATCGGTGGCGCCCGGAGGAATCAGGCTGGGACCGAGACCTGCGGCGGCGTGATCGGCGGTCTTTTCAGTAGCCTTATCAGAAGCCCCAGCGCCAGAGGCTCGCACCGACGGTATAGCCCGCTCCCACGGCGGTAAACATGACCAGATCGCCCTTGCGGAGGCGGCCCTCCGCAATCGCGTCGCGGGTTGCAAGAGGAATGGTTCCGGCGGTCGTGTTGCCGTATTTGCCGATATTGACCATTACTTTTTCCATCGGAACTCCGAGGCGCTCCGCAGTCGCGCAAATGATGCGCCGGTTGGCCTGATGCGGAATCATCAGGTCGAGATCGGCGGCAGTGAGGCCATTGCGCCTCAGTAGTTCGCTCGAAACTTCAAACATCTTCAAGACGGCATACTTGAAGACCTGCGCGCCCTCCTGATGGACGTAGTGCATTTTCTTTTCGACCGTTTCGGCGCTGGCCGGTATGCGGCTCCCTCCCGCGGGCATGTTGAGATACGGACTGCCGGAGCCGTCGATCTCACCAATGAAGTCGATGAAACCCGGAGCATGCGCGTCGTCGGCATCGCCGTTTGCGCGCGGTTCGAGCAGCATGGCTCCCGCGCCGTCGCCGAACAGCACGCAGGTGGTGCGGTCTTCATAGTTGATGATCCGGCTCATGGTGTCGGCGCCGATCACCAGAACTTTCTTGTGTGTACCGGAAGCGATGAGGCTCGCTCCGGTCGTCAGTCCGTAAACAAATCCGCTGCAGGCTGCGATGAGATCGAAGCCCCAGGCTTTCGTCGCGCCGAGATTGTGCTGCACCAGGCAGGCCGTCGAGGGGAACAGCATGTCCGGGGTCACGGTGCAGACCAATATCGCATCGAGCTCGGAGGGGTCCACACCGCGCTGAGCCAGCGCGGCGCGGGCGGCGCAGGTGGCAAGATCGGACGTGGCCACGTCCGGCGCCGCAATGTGGCGTTCGGAAATTCCGGTGCGATCCACGATCCAGTCATTGTTGGTCTGGACCATCTTTTCGAGATCGGCGTTCGTCAGGATACCGGGTGGAACGTAAGATCCCACCGCGGTAATTTCAGCTTTAGCAAAGGCCATCGGGAGAAAATAGTAATTCTCTATTATGTTCGATCAGGACGGGCCACCGGGAAACTTTCTAACGCCCGTAAATGTCGCGAGCTCTCTTTTCTTTGAATCCGCTCCGGAGCTGTTCCGGCGCGTTCATCGAGAGCTTCGGCCGCGCACGCCGGTACCTGAAATCAATGTCGAGTATAAACGTTTCGCGAATGCCAACAGCGACGTGCGGCTGGAGAGCGGAACGATCCGGGTTCGCATCACGGATCTGCTGGAAAGCGCGCCGGCCCCGGTTACCGAAGCGCTGGCTTACATTCTGCTGGGAAAACTCTACCGGAAACCGGTGCCCCGGCAATACGCGCATCGCTACCGCTTGTATCTGAACCGGAAGGACGTTCGCAGGCAGATCAGCCTGATCCGTCAGACGCGCGGCCGGAAGGGGCCTGCCGATCCGGCGGGATCCGTACACAATCTGGAACAGCTCTTCGAAGAGATCAATGCGGCGTATTTTGGCGGGATGATGGCGCGCCCGGCGCTCGGCTGGAGCCGTCTGAGATCACGCACGCGTCTGGGTCATTTCGACCCTTCGCACAACATGATCGTGATCAGCCGGATTTTCGACGATGCCCGCGCGCCCCGGCTCGCACTGGAGTACGTGATGTATCACGAAATGCTGCATCTGCAATATCCCGTGGATCACGCCGGCGCGCGGCGGTGCGTTCATACGCCGGAGTTCAAGGCGCACGAAAAGCTCTTCCCGAAATTCAAAGAAGCGAAGGCGCTGCTGCGCAAACTGCCGTGATCGATACCAAAGAGGCCTGGAGCATTTTCACAGAAGGTATGACTCGGCAGGAGGCCGCCCCGCCCTATAGATCGACAGCGCCGCAGGCAAATCACCGGCGACAAGATCGCCGGCGGTACAAAATCTGTGAAAATGCTCTATTTCATGTGACGCCGGAGGGTCCAGGAGTCCGGGCGGGAATTCTCGCGTTCGAGCTTTTTCCAATCGTCGGTGACATCGATCAGCTTGCCGGTGAGATGGTTGGACCGCTCGGAGGCGAGAAAGAGCGCAATCTGAATCTGCTTGTCCGCCGGCACGCCGCCTGTGAGGCGAATCTGCTCCGCTTCGTCGATCTCGTTGGCGCCGGCGCGGTCGCCCGCATCGAGTATTTCGTCGGTCATGGTCGTATACGCGCCACCGGGTGAAAAGCAGTTCACCTGTACGTTATGCTCCCGTATCTCTTCGGCGACGCTTTCGACGAACCGGACCACCGCCGCTTTGCTAGCGCTGTACGGGGCGAAATTGGGGCGCGGGTTCGATGAGGAACCGTCGGCGATCACGATGATTTTCCCGCTCCGGTTCTGAATCATCTGCGGCAGCACGGTGCGGCAGGCATTCATCACGCCGATCACGTTGGTTTCGAATATCTCTTTCCAATCGCGCGGCCTGTGTTCGACGAACGGACCAATCGGACCCAGAATCGCCGCGTTGGCCACGAGGATATGCACATCGCCGTAAAAATCGGTCATCCGGTCGACAGCGGCGGAGAGTTGTTCGAAGTCCCTGACGTCGGCGCGAAACCGGTGGGCACTGCCGCCGGCGTGTTCGATTTCAAGTTTGGTGACGTCGAGTTCGCCCTGGCTGCGGCCGAGGAGTCCGATACGCATCCCGGCTTTGGCAAAACCAATGGCGAGGCGCTTGCCGATTCCGCGCCCGGCCCCAGTGATCAACGCGGTCACCTGCTGGTGCGAGTTCAAAATGATATTTTACCGCCGGGTGTTCGGGCTGCCCGGCGTTTCGCGCGTTCCCGGTCACCCAGCCAGGACAATAGGGACTGGGACAGAACGGTCCATTGCAGATCCGAGCTTTGGCGCGGTCCCGTGGTGTAGTGCGGAAGCCAATTGCAACAGGTCGTTTTGCAGGACGGCTTTAGGCAGGCAGGTTCCGGGAGTGAACATCGGTGTCCGTGCCGACCGGCGGAGCAACTTCCGAAGCACTTGCTTTCTCATGCATACTATCCCAAGGCTATGCGGTCCACACTCCAGCCATAAGTCGGGATTATGATTACGTAAATGCGATTGACCCGGTGGATTGTTGTCGTTTGCGCCATTGCCCCAGGTGCTCTTTATGGCGGCGTCGCAACTAGCGTTAGGTTGACGACTACTCCGAATCCAGCTCTTTACGGCCAGATTGTAACGCTCTCTGCCGCAGTATCATCGGCTTCCGCCACGGGAGAAGTGACGTTCTACGACGGTATTTCGATATTGGGCACGAGCGCTGTTGCAAGTGGAACCGCTAATTTGTTCACGATCGCGCTGCCATCCGGAACACGACCGCTCCGGGCCTATTACAAAGGGGATGCCAATTTTTCCCCCAGCGAGTCACCGTCGATGCCGCAAACGATTCAAACCCTCCCAGGTGTTTTTGGCGCACCGGTTGTCATTAGCGGCGATTCTGGATTTCTCCAAACGGCGGACTTTAATGGTGACGGGAAAGCCGACTTGGCTATCAGCGAAGGAAGCTTTGGCTTTGTGGCTGTAGCCCTTGGGAATGGTGACGGAACGTTCCAGCCCCAGATTAGGGTGGGAGGTGGGTGTGGCTGGCCCCCGCCTGTCGCAGTCGCGGACTTCAACGGTGACGGCAAGCCAGACATCGCCGCTGGTATGTCCTGTGATGGCTCGGTATCTATATTCCTGGGAAATGGAGACGGAACCTTCCGAGCGTCATCAAGCTACGCCACTGGCGGAAACCCGCCTTTCATGGCCGTGGGTGACTTCAATGGAGACGGAAATCCGGACCTTGCATTGGCAGACGAATGCTACGCCCTTTGTAACAAGTTGGCCACAAGCATATTGTTGGGAAATGGTGACGGCACATTTCGATTCGGGTCTAACTACAGTCTCACCGGGTCTGTTTCGATCGCGGATTTTAATGGCGATGGGAAGCCGGACCTAATCGCGGGTGGCGGTATAATTTCGGCGAGCGCAGGAGCGACTCCTGGCAGCGTTTTTTTAGGGAATGGCGACGGGACTTTTCAGGCCCCGCTGCAGTGGGGACCCATCGCGAACTCTTGTTTCGCATTTTGTGGAATCGACGTCGCACCCACACTAATCTCCACCGGTGACTTCAACGGAGACGGCAAAGCCGATCTCGTACTTACAAATTCCTCAGGCAACACGGTTGCCGTATTGTTGGGAAATGGTGACGGCACATTTCGACCACCAGCCATGTACACGATCGGCAGTAATCCCCAGGCGGTCACAATTAGCGACTTTAATGGCGACGGAAGAGCCGATCTCGCCGTAGGGTCATCCAACGGAGTCCGCATCCTATACGGCAATGGCGACGGCACATTTGGAATCGGCCCGAACTACCAAGCCGCAATCGGAGCGAATTTCATGACAGTTGGAGCCTTCAACGGGAGCGGACTACCCGATTTAGCCTATGCAGGTCCTAATGGCCTCAGTGTGCTGCTGAGCGGGTCGCCAACGCCGGACTTGGCCATAACGAAAAGCCACACGGGCAACTTTACACAAGGGCAGACCGGAGCTACATATACGATCGGTGTGTCGAATATCGGGACCGCTGCAACGTCAGGAATTATTCAAGTTGTTGACGCGTTGCCAGCGGGCCTCATCTTGGCTGGACTGTCGGGAGCGGGATGGAACTGTATTTCTGCCACTGTCGCCTGCTCGCGCTCGGATGCACTCGCGGCATCCGGAAGCTATCCTCCGATCAATGTGGCCGTCAATGTCACGTTAGCGGCGCCGCTAAGCGTCACGAACACAGCGACAGCTTCTGGTGGTGGCGAGACAAACACCTCCAATGATGTGGCGAGTGACGTGACGCAGATAAACGTTGTTGCCAACGCCCAGATTATTATTTTTGGCGCGCTGAGCGACGAGCTTCTCAGCGCACCTCCTTTCCAGATCAATGCCACGGCAAGTTCTGGCCTAACGGTGAGCTTTGTTTCCAACACCAGTTCCGTCTGCACTGTCTCAGGAATGACAGTGGATCTGATCGCCGTCGGAACCTGCTCGATCACTGCGACCCAAGGCGGTAACACAAAATATGCTGTCGCGATACCGGTTACGCAAAGGTTTGGGGTGAGGGCCTCTGCGTATGCGGGTCCGGTCGTGAGCGGAGGAGGTATCGTGCCAGCGTTCAGTTCCCTTACGACAATTCAGCCCAGTTCGTGGATATCTATTTACGGTGTCAATTTCGCAAGTACCATCACCACATGGACTGGTAACTTCTCTACCCAGCTCGGGGGAGTGACCGTGACCGTCAACGGAAAGAATGCATACCTTTCGCTCGTGACTCCCACGCAAATCAATCTCCAGGCGCCAGATGACACCACAACCGGTGTCGTACCAGTTACCGTGACCAATGGAAGCGGAAGCTGGACATCGATTGTGACCCTCGGTTCGGTTAGCCCTTCGTTTCTACTCCTCGATGCCAAGCACGTTGCTGCCATTATCATCAGGTCGGACGGCTCTGGTGCCTACGGCGGCGGAACTTATGACATTGCCGGTCCGAGCGGAACGTCTCTCGGCTACCGGACCGTCGCGGGAAAAGCAGGAGACAGTATTGAGCTATACGGCGTCGGTTTTGGGCCTACTAATCCAGTTGTCCACGCAGGACAACCATTCTCTGGCTCAGCATCGACTACAAACACGGTTCAGCTCGCGATTGACGGTATACCTGTCACGCCATCTTTTGCCGGATTAAGTTCTGCGGGACTGTACCAAATCAATTTGACAGTTCCCACAGGACTCGGAACCGGCGACCAATTACTGGTAGCAACCGTTGCCGGAGTTCAGACCCAACCCGGCGTTGTCATCTCGCTGCAATAGCTCACCTTATGGTCTCGCTATTTCGCGATAGAAATCTGTTTATTTGAGGGTTACACGAACAGGTACGATGCAAGGCCAACTAAACCTGTCGGTGCGCTGAAATCCACTTCAAATGCGAATAACTCGTCAATTTCGGTTTCCTGCAGGGCCATTGCGTCGAGCGCCGTTATCTGTGGAGCATCTTCCGATGCTCCTTCAGAATGCAGCGGTCCATCACGACCTCGAGGCCGGCGGCGCGGGCTCGCCCCGCGGCTTCCTCGTGAACCACACCCTCCTGCATCCAGACGCCCTTCGCGCCGATGCGAATGGCCGCGTCCACAATCTCCGGCACGCATTCCGGACGACGAAAAATGTCCACGATATCGATATGCTCGGGGACCTCTTCGAGTGACGCCCAGGCCCTCTCGCCGAGGACTTCGGTCTCATTCGGATTCACCGGGATGATCCGATAGCCGCTCGTCTGCATGTACTCGGAGACGCCGTAGCTCGGCCGCGCCCGCCGGCTGGAGAGGCCCACAACCGCAATCGTCCGTGAGTTCCTAAGAAGGTTCTCGCCTGCCACCGGCACTCCTGTTCGCCATCCGCATCAATTTTCGCACTTCCTCCGGCGTCAGGCGCCTGAACTCACCTTTTTTCAGGGACCCCAGATCAACCGTTCCGATGCTCACGCGCCTCAGTTTCTCGACCAGATGGCCCAGGTGCTTGAACATAATTCGGATCTGCTGATTGCGCCCTTCGATCAGGCGGACCTCGTACCAGGGGTTGTCGGCGCGGCGCAGCAACCGCAGGCCGGCAGGTGCGGTGCGGTGCCCATGGATGGGAATCCCGGTGCGGAACTGCTCCTCGGCTTCAGGAGAAAGCTGACCCTTCGACTTCACCAGATAGGTTTTCGGCACATGACTGCGGGCAAGCGTCATCGCGTTGGCGAATTGACCGTCGTTCGTGAGGAAGATCAGCCCTTCGCTGTGGTAATCGAGCCGTCCGACCGGGTAGACACGAGCTTTCACGCTGTGCATAAAATCCAGCACGGTTGGCCGTCCCTGGGGGTCGCTCGCCGTACTGACGACGCTATCCGGCTTGTGCAGCGCGAGGTAAACGAAATGGTCCGGCTGCCGGATCAGGCGGCCGTCCACTTTGATGTGATCGTGCTCGGGATCGGCTTTCGAACCCAGTTCGACGACGGTCTTCCCGTTGACCGTTACCCGCCCCTCGACAATCAGTTGCTCGGCTTTACGGCGCGAGGCAACGCCTGCCGTTGCCAGAATTTTCTGCAGTCGCTCGCCGCCGGCAGGCTGCTCAGCCACTATTCGGGCTCCGGCGCTGATTCCGGAGGGAGTTCCGGCGAGTGTTCCGGAGCGGCCGCCGGTGGATTGTCGGCGCTGGTTTCCTGAGCGGCGATTGGTTCCTCAGCAATTGCCTCCTGAGTGATTGCCTCCGGAGCAATGGGGGGCGCTTCTGAATTGCCGGTGTCAAAGCGGGCCAGTTCCTGGAATTCCTTCAGGCTGGGTAGTTCCGCCAGATCCTTCAGGCCGAACTGCACCAGGAATTCGCGCGTCGTCTTGTAGAGAATCGGCTTCCCGACTACCTGCTTGCGACCCGCGGTTCCGATCAGTTTCCGGTCGAGCAGTGTTTTCAATACGCCCGCGCCCTGCACGCCGCGGATTTCCATGATTTCGGGCGCTGTGACCGGTTGCTTGTACGCGATGACAGCCAGCGTTTCCAGCGCCGGCAGCGAAAGCTTCAGCGGCGGATTCAGGTTCTTCACAAACCGGCGCACCGCCTCATGGTGCTCCGGTTTGGTGGTCATTTTGAAACCACCGGCTACTTCGCGGATGCTGAGGCCGCGCTCCGGCTGCTCGTAATCCGCTGTCAACTGCTCCAGCAGCACGACGACGCGTTCGTGCGGCTGTTCGATCGCGACGCAGATTTGTTCGAGCGAGAGCGGCTCGTCGGTTACATAAATAATCGCTTCGAGGACGGCCTTGAGCTTCGCATCTTCCATCGTGATGGCTTCGACGGCGGGCTCGGCGCCTGGATCGGAACCCAATAGTTCCTCGGCGGAGATTTCGACTACTTCCGGATCGTTCACTGTGACTCTTCGGCTCCTACTTGTATTCTTCTTCGATTGCGGCCGGCGGCTGCGCTTCGGCCTCTTCAAAACGCTCGCCCTTTGCCAGCGCGATCTCGCCGAACAAATCGGCCTGCAGGATCACCACCGATTGCGATTTGACCATTTCGAGCACGGCCAGAAACAGGCAGATCATCGCGCGGCGGCTGCGCTGCCGTTCCATCACGCGCAGAATGAACAGGGGCTTGTCCTTCTTTGTCGCCTGCAGGAGCGAACGCAACTCCAGCACCATGTCGCCGATCGAAATCTCCTCGTCGCGTACTTCGAGAACGGGTCTGGATTTGGCCCGTTCCAGCACTTCTTCGAATGCCTTGATGAGGTCGAACAGACCGACAGCGAGCCCGGGGTCCTCATCTTCGGAGACGAAGTGCTTCATCTGCGGATTCGACCAGACGTTTTCCTCGATGATGCGCTTCTGCTGCAGCATTTCGGCGGCGTCCTTGAAACGCTGGTGTTCCAGAAGACGCTGGACGAGTTCCTCGCGCGGATCTTCGACGCCTTCGCCTTCTTTCCGCAGAGCGGGATCGACCGGCAGCAGCAGCCGCGATTTGATATGGATCAGCGTGGCGGCCATGAACACAAATTCCGCGCCGATGTCGAGATCCATTTCGCGCGCCTTGTCCAGATAGGCGAGATACTGCGCGGTGATCGTCGCGATCGGGATGTCGCGGATATCGATCTGCTGTCTGCGAATCAGATCCAGCAGGAGATCGAGCGGCCCTTGGTATTGATCGAGATGAACGTTAAGCGGCGATGACGACAATTGTTCCATTATCGCCTGTCGGCTCTCTTTTTTACCGGCTGCCGGCTCGGTTCTTGCGGGCGAGGGCGTCCTGTGCAATGGCTGCGGCTTCGTTCACCAGCAGGCCCATTTTGGGATGGCTGGGCTCGAAATCGGCCTTCAGCCCATAGTCCTCAAGGGTTTCGCTGGTGGTGGGACCGATCGAACAGACGAAAGCGGAGGTCAGCGCTTCCACCACCTGTTTCGCAATTCCCTCCTCTTCGGCGACTTTCATCAGGTTGACGATCTGGGTGGAGGTGGTCAGAAGCACCACGTCGAAGTCGCCTGCAATCAGTTTGGCCGCTGCCTGCCGCAGGGGGCGGGTATCTTCGGGAAGCTCCCAGCCATAGATCCGCACCGGGGTGATTTCCTTTCCCAGTGCGCGCAGCCCATCGACCAGATCGACGTTCGGCTTTCCGTACTCCTGCAGAGCGATTCGTTTCTCGGTGCGGTCCCGCATAACCGACAGAACATCGCGCCATGTGTTCGGCTCGGGAACCTGAACATCGGGGACGAGAGCGATTTCGCGCAGGGCGGCTGAAGGTTTCGGTCCGCGCACAATCAGCGTCACACTCTTTAGGGCGCTCTTCAGATCGGCTTCCGCATAACGCGTGAGAAGCGTTTTCCAGAGTAGGCGCACGCCGACACCTGTGAGCAGAATGACGCAGTCGAATTCACCGCGCAGCAGGCGATCCGCGAACAGAAAGGCTTCCTCATGCCGGTCCAGCGGTACTTCGCGCATGGACGGCGCAACGAATGGATCGCCGGCCTGCTTGCGGATCAGCGTCGCCATTTCCTCCGAGCGGCGGCTTTCGAGCGAAAGAACGCGGAGACCGTTGAAGGGCATGATCACTGGCAGGGGAATGTGACTGACGGGCGCATATTTTCCCTGGCTTTCACAATCAAAGTTTGCCACGAAACCTGGGTTCGTTTGGCAAAGGATATTTTTTCCTTTTTTCGGCGGGTTCCTTAGTACTTGCGACACGGCTTCAGCCCGCCAATTATTTTGCGCTCTTCCTCGGCTTCGTCTTGGCGGCTATCTGTTTAGCCTGTTCGATGGCATTCTCGAAGTGCAGGTCTTCAGGTGCGAACCAGTATATAAGCGATGGACGCCTTGATGTACCTTACACCGCGCGGCTTAAAACGCGGTTCAGTCTCTGCACAAAAACCGCCGGATTTTCGACCGACATGCCTTCGATCAGCAGCGCCTGTTCCAGCAAAAGCCATGAGGCGTCATTGATCAGTGCTTCGTCCGTCGAGCCGCGCAGTTTTTTTACGATTTCGTGATCCGGGTTGATCTCGAGCGTCGGTTTGAGTGAGGGAAGCTGATTCTGCCCCATCGCCCGCAACATCTGCTGCATCTGCAGGGAAGGCTCGTCTTCATCGGAAACGATGCACGACGGGCTATCCGCGAGGCGCACGGACGCCTTCACTTCCTTCACCTTGTCGCCCAGAACGCCTTTGATCTTTTCGAGCAGCGGCTTCAGTTCCTCGATCTTGTCCTTGGTGGAATCCTGATCCGCTTCGTCCTTGAGATCTTCACCCGCCGAACTCTTGTTTACGGCTTTGAGCTCAACGTCCTGATATTTGTCGACCGCGCCGAATACGATCTCGTCGAACTCGTCATCGAGGATGAGCACCTCAATGTCCTTCTTCTTGTAGATTTCAAGAAGAGGGGAGTTGCGCAGCACATCCGCTGTGCCGCCGGTGATGAAGTAAATGCCTTTCTGGCCTTCCTTCATGCGCGTTTTCACGTCTGCAAAGCTCGTCCAACCGTCCGCCTTGGTGGATTTCACGCGCACCAGATCGAGCAGGGCTTCGCGATTGCCGAAATCGCGGTAGAGGCCTTCCTTCAGCAGCCGGTTATATTCTTCGACAAACTTCAGATACAGTTCGGGCTTCTCCGCTGCGATCGACTTCAGCTCTGCCAGCACCTTCTTCACGCTTGCGGTCCGGATCGCGTTCAGAACCTTGTTCTGCTGCAGAATCTCGCGGCTGACGTTGAGAGGCAGATCTTCGCTGTCGATAATGCCGCGCAGAAAACGGAGGTAAGTCGGCAGCAGTTCCTTCGAGTCGTCCATGATGAAGACCCGCCGGACGTAAAGTTTCACGCCCGGTTTGTAATCCGCCTGGTAAATCCCCATCGGAGCCTTTGCGGGGACATAGAACAGAGTCGTATATTCCATGGTTCCTTCGGCCTTGGTGTGGAACCAGAACAACGGATCTTCCCAATCGCCGGCGATGGTCTTGTAGAGCTCTTTGTAATCTTCGTCTTTCAGTTCGCTCTTCGAGCGTCTCCACAGCGCGCTGGCGGAGTTGATCTGCTCTGTGTCCCGCTTACTGATCGAGCGCTTTTCCTTTTCATCCCATTCGCTTTTTTCGGCGGTCAGCCAGATCGGAAAAGCGATGTGGTTGGAGTATTTCTTGACGATCTCGCGGAGTTTCCAACTGTTGGCGTACTCCTTGCCTTCTTCATTGAAGTAGACGGTAACGGTGGTGCCCTGCCGATCGCGTTCCGCAGGCTCAATTTCGAAACCGGTCTTGCCGTCGCTCGACCACTTCCATGCCCGCTCCTCCGCGGCCTTGCGTGAAACGACCTCGACGCGGTCGGCAACCATGAAGACGCTGTAGAAGCCAACGCCGAACTGGCCGATCAGATTGGAGTCGCGTTTGGCGTCGCCCGAGAGGTTGGAGAGGAAGTTCTTCGTGCCCGAACGCGCGATGGTGCCGAGATGCTCGACCAGATCCTCATCGCTCATGCCGATGCCGTTGTCGCTGACGATGAGGCGATGCTGGATTTCGTCCAGTTCCAGATCGATGCGCGGCTCGAATACGAGGGACTTGTACGGGTCCTCGGTCAATGTCAGGTACTTCAGCTTATCCAGCGCATCGGATGCGTTCGAGACCAACTCGCGCAGGAAAATCTCCGGATGCGAGTACAGCGAGTGAACAATCAGATGCAGTAATTGATTGACTTCGGTTTGAAATTCGCGTTTGGACATGAAATATCGATTTTAATCAATGGCGCGGTGAAGACCGGGAGATACGGCGATGTGGCGTTCTCTGGATACGGCGCACCGCACGTGGGGGCGCGTCTTCGAACGGCGCTGGTGTGGTGTTTCTGCGGTCCCTCACTAAACTCGGTACTCGCGGCTTCACCCGCGTTGATTCTGCAGCCGAAGGAGGCGGCTGAAGCCGCATGTACCGTAGGACTGATCTCCCACAAAATGATGTACCGCTGGCGGTCTTGCCGCCGGCGTTCCTGGATAACAGAAGGCGCAGAACCGGCCGCAAAGGATGATCCGCCGGCACTCGATCCTCCGGCGAAAGGTAACTGAACATCGCACTTTGTTGGGTGTCTTTGCCTCGCATCGCGGTTAATACATTGAGACGCGATTCTGTTTGGTACGGTAACCAGCCTTCACCTACTTTTTCAGCACCCTGCTAGACAATCCGTCGAGCAAGAAGGCCTTTCACAACATACATATATGCGTGTGCTGGGGCTCAATTGAAACGCAGCATCGCTGGTACACTCTTGACCCGATCACGGAGTTGAATTTGCATGAACGGCATTATCCCGGCATCACGCACGTTCTCCGCAAGGACGGCGAAGGACATGTATTACAGGTAGTCATGCTGGAAGAGATCGTCAGGCTGTTTTCGGCAGGCCAGATTGGGCCATTGGCCCGGAAGAAGTGATTTTTGGGCATCAACCAATTGGCTGGCAAAACCCATCCGTGCAGCGTTGAAGTTGGAAGAGTCAATGATTCCTCGCGCCATTCACGGCAAGAGCGATCTCGCAGGAATTGTTCGGTCGTGACACCACGGGCGCGCCATCGCTGACAACAGCCACAAACAATTCAACTAAAGTTACAATCCACCCGCCTCCACCCCGGCCGCAAGGAGATACAATATGAGCGGTTGCTCTTGAAAATGCGTAACTTACTCCTCGTCGCATTGGCTGCCGGCACGCTTGCCGCGGCTCCCCCACAGACCGCAAAACAGGAGGCCGCTCCGGCCGCCGCCGGTCCCGCAAATCCGAATCGGGCGCTGCTGGATCGCTACTGCGTCACCTGCCATAACAAGAAACTGAAGACCGCCAGCCTGGCGTTCGATCTGATGGATATTTCGCACCCGGAGAAGGACCCGATCGTCTGGGAGCGCGCCATCCGCAAGCTGCGCGGCGGCATGATGCCGCCCCCGGGTATGCCTCGGCCTCCGCTCGAATCCGTCAGTTCCTTGGCGACTTACCTCGAAACCTCGCTCGACAAAGCAGCGATTGCCAACCCCGATCCCGGCACTGTCCGCATTCACCGCCTGAATCGCGCCGAGTACGCCAACGCCATGCGCGACTTGTTCGGTCTCGATGTGGATTCCGCCGCTCTGCTCCCCAGCGACGACATCAATAACGGCTTCGACAACATCGCGGAAGCCCTGAAGGTATCGCCGTCCTTCCTCGATCAGTACATTATGGCCGCCCGCGCCGTCGCCAAAGAAGCGATTGGAACGCCCCTCACCCAAGAGGACGTGAAAACCACCCTGCGCGGAATGGATCACGATATTCCGCTGCCTCCCGGCGCTCGCGGCGGCATCACCGCCCGGTTCCTCACGCCCTATGAAGGCGATTACGAAATTCGCGCGACGAACAACCCCGCGGTCTTCACTGTGGACGGAACTGCCGTTGACAGCAAAGGCCGCACGCACCTCACCGCGGGAGAGCACTCCATCGTTGCCGCAAACGCGGGTCACAGTTTCGTTGAGAGCGAAGGCGAGTTGTTCGGATTCGTTCCGGGCGCCGCCGGAACCGGTTACTCCAGTACGGGCACTGTCGTTGGCGGCATCATTGCAAACGGCAACGCCGGCGGAGGACGCGGTGGCCGTGGAGGCCGTGGAGGCGGCCCGAGCGTAACGGTCGACGGTCCGTTCAACCCCACCGGCAATCCGGTCGATACCGTCAGCCGCACGCGCGTCTTCATCTGCCGCGCTCCCGATCCGCGGGAAGAGAGGGCGTGCGCTTCGCGCATCCTGACGAACCTTGCGACCAAAGCTTACCGCCGCCCGGTTACCGAAAAAGACCTCGCGCCGCTCTTGCGCTTCTACGACGAAGGAAGGAAGGCGGGCAATTTCGAAGGCGGCATCGAGAACGCCACGGTCGCCATGCTCGCGAGCGCGAAGTTCCTCTATCGTGTGGAACCGCCTCCCGCCGACGCCAAGCCGGGCTCTATATACAAGCTGAATGGCGCCGAGCTCGCATCGCGCCTCTCGTTTTTCCTTTGGAGCAGCATCCCGGATGAGGAACTCCGCACTGTGGCCGAGCAGGGCAAACTCAGCGATCCCAAAGTTCTGGACCATCAGGTCCGCCGGATGCTGGCCGACCCGCGCGCCAAAACCCTGATCACCAACTTCGCATTCGAGTGGCTCAAGATTCGGGACATGGATGCTCTGGAGCCCGATCCGTACGTTTACCCGTCCTTCAACGCTCCGCTTCGCGCAGCTCTGAAAACCGAGATGGAGTTGTTCCTCGACAGTGTCTTCCGCGGCGACCGCAGCGTAGTGGACCTGCTCAGCGCCAACTATACGTTCGTCAATGAGCGTCTGGCCGAGCATTACGGCATTCAAAACGTACGCGGCGACGAGTTCCGCCGTGTCACGCTCACCGATCCGAACCGTTTCGGTCTCCTCGGCAAAGGCGCTGTACTCATGGTGACTGCCTATCCGAACCGCACTTCGCCGGTCCTGCGCGGCTCCTACATTCTGGAGAACATCATGGGCACGCCGCCCTCGCCGCCGCCGCCCAATGTTCCGGCGTTCAAGGAAAACAAGGATGGCGAGAAGGCTCACACCGTTCGCGAAATAATGGAAGAGCACCGCGCGAATCCCACCTGCAACGCCTGCCACGGCATTATGGATCCGCTCGGCTTCGCGCTCGAAAACTTCGACACCATCGGTTCGTATCGCACCATGGATCGCTTCACCCGCACCAAAATCGATGTCGGCGGCAAATTGGTCGACGGCACGGTGATCGGCGGGCCGGTCGATCTGCGCAACGCGCTGCTGAAGCATCCCGCGCAATTTGTGCAGACGATGACCGAAAAGATGATGACCTATGCGTTGGGCCGCGGTGTCGAGTATTACGACATGCCCGCCATCCGCAAAATCGTCAGAGATGCAGGGCGCGATAACTATAAGTTCTCGGACATCGTGGCGGGCATTGTCACGACGCCCGCCTTCCGGTCCAGCATCGTAGAACCCACGAAAGCCGATCCGAAGGTTGAGTCGGCCAGGGTTGGAAAGTCGGAGAAGTCAGAGAAACCTGCCACGGTCCAGGTGGCCGCGAAATAGAGAAGCAAGCAACAGTTTTAAGGAGTCATTGAAATGTTTGTTACCAAAAAGCACTTGTCGCGCCGTTCTGTGTTGCGGGGAGCCGGGGTCGCACTCGGCCTCCCGCTGCTCGACGCCATGATTCCGGCGCGCACTGCTTTGGCGCAGACCGCTGCGAAACCCACGCCGCATCTCGGCTTCATCTACTTTCCACACGGCGCGGTTTGGGATAAGTGGATACCCGCCGGCGGCGCCGGAAAAATCACGGCATTTCCGCAAATTCTGGAGCCGCTCGATAAGTACAAGTCGATGACCACCGTCTTCAGCAACCTGGACAATCAGGCGCCCGTCGGTCCGGTGCATGCTCTCGCGCCCGGAACCTGGCTCTCCTGCGTTCACCCTGCGATCAGTCAGGAAGCGCACGCCGGAACCACTGCGGATCAGATCGCCGCGCAGCACATCGGCCAGGACACGCCGTTACCCTCGCTGGAAGTCGCCACGGACAACCATGGCGGCGGCGGCTTCTGCGATCGCGACTACGGCTGCTCCTATGCGGGAACGATCTCGTTCCGCACGCCCACCACGCCTTTGCCCGTCGAAACCAGCCCGCGGAAGCTGTTCATCCGTTTGTTTGGTCAGGGCGATAACGCTGCCGAGCGCACGCGTTTGTCCGGCCAGTACAAATCGCTGCTCGACATGGTCGCCGATGAAACCAAAGATCTGCAGCGCGTCGTTGGCCCGTCGGACAAAGCCGCTCTTTCGGACTATCTGGAAAGCGTCCGCGAAATCGAGCGCCGCATTCAGAAGACCGAAGCGCGCGATCTCTCGCACGTCACCATCCCCGATGCGCCGGGCGCTCAGGCGCTCCCGTTCGACCAGCACATCAACCTGATGTTCGATCTCGTCGGGCTGGCTCTTCAGGCCAACATGACCCGCATCTTCACCTTTATGGTGGCGGCCGAAGTCAGCGGCCAGACGTACGGCTTCATCGGCGTGCCCGATGCGTTCCATCCGCTCTCCCATCACAACAACGAGCAGGCCAAGATGGAGCGCCTCGCGAAGGTGCAGACGTATCACACTTCGGTGTTTGCGAAGTTCCTCGACAAGCTGGCCAAAATGCCGGATGGCGATGGCACGATGTTCGATCACTCCCTGTTCCTCTATGGCAGCAACATGAGCAACAGCAACGCGCACAACCACTATCCGCTGCCGACGTCGATCGTGGGTGGCTGGAAGACGGTGAAGGGCGGGCAGCATATCGTGCCGCCGGACCACACCCCGCTCGCCAACGTATTGTTGACCATGCTGGACCGCGCGGGCGTGCCACAGGAGAAGATCGGCGACAGCACCGGCGAGCTCTCGGAGGTCTAGTGCCTGGTTTCATGAAGTCACGCATGTTTGATTGCGCAATGGTCCTTCGGGCCACCAATAGCCACGAAGACGCCGTAACGCTTTGTGGGGCAGGGCTTCGGCCCTGCAGGCCGGCTTCGCCCGGCCCGGAGCTTTATGCATCCCGGGTGGAGCGCGTCTTCAGGGGAGCGGTGTACGCGAACTCCTGCAATCAGGTGCTGGATCCAATGAAGGCCGTGATGAAGACCCTGATCATTACGGCGTTTGCCGTAATGCCTGTGCTCGCGGCGCCGGCCGTGGGCGGTCCCGACGCTGCGCTCGTCAACGCGATCAAGTCCGGTCAGCGCGTGGCTGCGATCGACATGATCGCAAAGAAGTCCGCCGACGTGAATACGGCGGAAGCGGATGGCACGACTCCATTGCTGTGGGCGGCGAATCTGAATGACACGGATCTTGCTCTGCGTCTGTTGAAGGCGGGAGCCAATCCCAAAGTCGGCAATCGGCTCGGCTCCACCCCGCTCGCCGAAGCGGCGTTCAACTCGAACACGGACCTGATCAAAGCGCTGCTCGCTGCCGGCGCCGATCCCAACACCGCGGGGCCGGACGGTCAGACAGCGATTATGGTCATCGCGCGATCGTCCAATGTCGCGGCCGCGAAGCTCCTGCTGGACAGAGGCGCGAACCCGAACGCGAAGGAGTCCCAGCGCGGTCAGACGGCGCTGATGTGGGCGGCTGCATCCAGTAAGGCGCCCATGATGCGCGAACTCCTCGCGCACGGGGCGACTGTGGACACTGCGTCCGATACCGATCTCATGACGCCTCTGGTCAGTGGAGAGCCGCGCGCTCAACCTCGTCCGCCGGGAGGAGAGACAGCGCTCCTGTTTTCGACTCGCGAAGGGTGCATGGATTGCGTGAAGGCGCTGATCGAAAAAGGCGCGAACATCGACTTGGGCGATCCCGAGGGCGTTACGCCGTTGATCACGGCAATCTTCAATACCCATTTCGACGTCGCGAAGTACCTGATCGAAAAGGGCGCGAATGTCGACCGGTGGGATTGGTGGGGCCGCACTCCTTTGTATCTGGCGGTGGACTACAACACGCTGCCTCATGGCGGGCGTCCCGATCAGCCGTCGCTCGATGAAACCCTGCCCATCGACATCATTCGCATACTTTTGGACAAGGGGGCGAATCCCAATCCGCAGTTGAAACTCTTCCCGCCGTATCGCGCGACAGGGAACGATCGCGGTCTCGACTCGATGATCAACGTGGGCACCACGCCATTGTTGCGTGCGGCCAAAGCGCAGGACGCGCCCGCGATCAAGCTGCTCCTCGAACATGGAGCGATTGTCGATCTCGCAAACACCCAGGGTTGGACGCCGACCGTGGCTGCGTCAGGCACGGGATCGGTGGATGCCGACACGCGCGGTTATTACACGACCTCGGATGTTGAGGACCGCTCTATCGCATCGCTGGAGTTACTGCTTGCCCACGGCGGAGAGTTGAATGGCGGGGCGGGTCGCTTCGAGGCAGTGCCTCTGCACGGCGCTGCGTTCTGGGGCTGGAATAAGGTCGTCAACTATCTTCTCGCCAAGGGCGCCGACATCAACGCCAAAGACTCGCGCGGATATACGGCCGTCGATTACGCGATGGGTCGCGCCGGCGGCAACAGCCGGGGCGGCCAGCGCATCGATGTGCACAAAGACACTGCCGACCTCCTAATGGCCAAAGGTGGAATCGCCGGAACGAATATCCAACTGCCCGCGGGCGGCCGCGGAGGTCGTGGCGGCGGCCGCGGTGGTGCTGGCGGCGGTGGCCGTGCTGGCGCAGGCCCCGGACGTTAACCCAGACGGCTATTTTCCTGGCGGCGGAGTGATTCGGGACTGCCCGGGTTGGCTCGAAGGTCTGGTTGTCGAGTTGGTTTTCTTCCTGGTGTTCTTCTGTGATGTCCTGTTGGATTGAGACGTCTTGGGTGTTGAATCGCCGGGAACCGTTCCGGATGTGCTGGGTTGTCCGGTTTGCTTCTGTCCCGAGTTAGGCAACCCTGTCTTGGAGTTTCCCAACCCGGCGCCCCCCACACCCGCGGATTGTGCCGCCGGCATTCCCACGCCTCCGACAAATCCGAGCGCGATCATTGCCAAATACTTCATGTCGACCTCCCGCGTATTGAGGGAAGCAATTGGCGCTCCAGCGTGACTAAGGAGCCGTTACTATTACGGGCAGATGCCGCGCGTCAACCAGGCAAGCCGCCATTGAAATCCACTATTATTAGGCTATGGACGTGACGATCGATCTGGATCGCGAGGAAGACGGTCGCTGGATCGCCGAGCTCTTGAGCTTCCGGGCGTGATCTGTTATGGCCGGACTCGTGAGGAAGCGATCGGCAATGTTGAGCGGCTCGCAATCGACGTCATTGCAGACCGCATTTCCCACGGCGAGTTCCCCTCATCCGCGCTGGGCGTTTCTTTTACGATCCCGGATGAGCAATTGGCCCGCCAGTAAAGCCAGGCGCGTTCTCGCCGCTTGAGAAGATTGGTTGGAACGTGAAACGACAGCGCGGTTCTCACCGGCTGCTCATGCGTTCGGGCTGGTCAGACTACGAATTTTCATTCCACGATCAGGACGAGATCGGACCGCGCATGCTGGCCAGAATGGCGAAAAGGACTGGATTGAAGCCCGAGGATCTCTGACTTCAGGCGTAAATCCCGCGCAGCTTCATCGCAGTCGCAACCCGATCCAGCGCCAGCATGTACGCCGCCGTCCGGTTGTCGACTCTGTGCTTCGCCGCATAGGCAGTCACGTCGCCGAAGCTGCGAACCATGACGTCCCCGAGGCTGTTATTCACCCGGTCTTCGTTCCAGAAATATCCCTGCCGGTCCTGCACCCATTCGAAGTAGGAAACGGTCACGCCCCCGGCATTTGCCAGGATGTCGGGAATCACGAAGACCTTCTTGTCGGCGAGAATCTCGTCTGCGATTGCGGTCGTCGGCCCATTCGCGCCTTCGCAGAGAATTCTGCATCGCAGGCGGTCCGCGTTTTCAGAAGTGATCACGTTCTCTGTCGCGGCAGGCAACAGGACGTCGCACTCCAGAAACATCGCCTCTTTCCGGTCGATCGCTTCGCCGCCCGGGAAGCCATTGATCGAACCCGTATCGTGCCGGTACTCGGCAAGTGCAGCGATATCCAGCCCTTTGGCGTTGTAGACCGCGCCATCGTACTCCACGATGGCCACGATCCTGAAGCCATTGGCCGCCATCAGTTTCGACGCCATCCCGCCGACGTTTCCGAAACCCTGAATCACCACGCGCGCATCCTGCGGAGCCACACCGATTTGTTTCAGTGCCTCCTGCGTAACGATCATGCATCCGCGGCCCGTGGCTTCCTTTCGGCCTTGCGACCCGCCGAGTTCCATCGGCTTGCCTGTCACCACTGCCGTGGTCGCCTGACGCTTGTGCATCGCATAGGTGTCCATGATCCACGCCATCACGCGATCGTTGGTGTTAACGTCCGGGGCGGGAACGTCGAGGTCGGGACCGATCACATCGATAATCTGCGCGGTGTAGCGTCTGGTGATGCGCTCCAGTTCGCCGTCTGACATTTTAGAAGGGTCGCAGATCACGCCCCCCTTGGCGCCGCCGAAAGGAATGTTGACCACGGCGCATTTCCAAGTCATCCACGAAGCCAGCGCGCGCACCTCATCCAGATTCAAGTCGGGGCTGTAACGAATGCCGCCCTTCCCCGGCCCGCGCACGAGCGAGTGCTGAACACGGTAGCCGGTGAACACCTCAAGGCGCCCGTCGTCCAGTTGGACGGGAATGTTAACCGTGATCTCGCGCGTCGGCGTCCGGAGAACCTTGCGTACGCCATCGTCCAGCCCCAGCTTCTCCGCGGCGTTATCAAAGCGGGCTTCGGCGGAAACCCACGGATTCGTCTCCTGCTCCCGCGTCAATATCGGCATACCTGGTTGCTCCTTTGCCTCTGGCTTACAGCGGTGGCTTCAGCACCGCTTCGAGCGCCTTCTGAATCTGCGGGTCGGATTTCGCGTCGACTTCATCGCCCTTCTCGACGCCAAGCGCGAAGTTGTAGAGTTCGGTCTTCAGCCTGGACTGAATGAAGTCGCGGTTGTCGCTCCACTCGCGCAGCGACGGCTGAATGCGGCGGTCGGAAAGCCAGGCTTGGAACTGATCCAGGACCTCGCCGGTGACTTCCCATCCGTCCTGAACTTTGTGAGTCTGGAGGAACTCGGCGGCAAAACTGGTAAACGCCCCGGACTGTTCCAGCACTGCGCGGAATCTCGTCAGCAGCGCAGGTCCTACCTCAATATCCGGCACGATGCCGCCGCCGCCCGGTACCGGCCTTCCGCTGTCGGTCTTGAAATCGGTGCGCTCGTTCGGGTGTGTCGCCGTGGCTCCGAGCGCAAAATCCTCCGCTCCGAACGCCCGCTGGGAACTGAACGTCTTCTGGATGGACCGGCCGCTGGGAATGTAATAGAGCGCCGTAGTGAGCGCGAGACCTGTATTCTCGGACAACGGATAAACGCTCTGCACCAGCCCTTTGCCGAAGCTCGGTTCTCCGACGATGGTGGCGCGGTCATGATCCTGCAGCGATCCCGAAACGATCTCCGATGCGCTGGCTGTCTTACCGTTTACGATGATGGCCACCGGAAACGTCCAGGGCTTGTTGTCCTCCGGAACCTTCTCGACCGTCTCCGCGACATTGCGGCCTTTCGCCGAGAGAATCACCTGCCCCGGCTTGAGAAAGAACGACGCTGTTTCGAGCGCGGCGGTCATCAGGCCGCCGGGATTATTGCGCAGATCGAGAACCAGCCCTTTGAGATTGCGGCCGCCGAGCTTTTCAATCCCGTCGTGAATCTGCCGTGCCGTCTTCTCCTCGAACGCGGAGACGCGGATGTATCCGATGCCGGGCTGAAGCTCGAAAACACGCTCTACGCTCGACGTTTTCATGTTCTCCGGAGTCAGTTGCAGTTCCAGCAATCTTGCATTCCCCGGCCGGCGAACCACAAGCTGCGCCGGTTTTTGCTTGGACTCGCTCAGCAGTTCAACGATCTGATCGGCATTAAGACGATCGAGCCGATAGTTATTCACCGCCAAAATCTCATCGCCCGGCGACATGCCGGCTTTTTCGGACGGAGTGTTGGGCAGGGCCTGGAGCACCACCACGCGTCCGGGCAGCACGGATACGACCGTGCCGAATCCCTTCGTCGTCGACGACTCCATCTGCTGAAGTTGCTGGTATTGCCCGGGATCGAAGAAAACCGAATGCGGGTCCAGATGGCGGAGCAATCCGGGAATGGCGCCTTCATAAAACGCCTTATCCACATCGAATGGATCGGAAGTATTCTGTTCCAGGATCTTGTAAGCGTCGATGAACTTCTTCATCTCTCGCGCGTCGTCATCCCGCGGCGCGTCGTCCGCCAGAGACAAAAAAGCGCAGGCAAACAGCAGGGCGAGCGCCTTATAGAAAACCCTTGGCATTGCTTTATTATCTCGTGAACCGCGTGGCTTTCCTGGTCTTGTACCGCGCGATTGCGAGATCAATCAGACGTTCGATCAGCGCGGGATAGGGTATTCCGGAATACTCCCACATCCTGGGAAACATGCTGATCGACGTGAATCCCGGCACGGTATTAATCTCATTTACGTATAGTCCGGCGGTTGCGGTTTCAAGGAGAAAATCGACGCGACCCATGCCTTCGCAGCCGACGGCCTTGAAGCACTCGACTGCCAGTCGCTGCATCTCGAGAATCACGTCGTCCGGCAAGTCCGGCGGGACTACGGTCCGGGCCAGATTCAACTCATATTTGTCTTCGTAATCGTAAAATTCGCGTGAAGGCAGGATCTCGCAGGGCATGGCAGCCTGGGGATCGTCATTGCCGAGCACCGCGCATTCGAATTCGCGCCCCTCAATACCCCGCTCGACCAGGATCTTGTGGTCATACTGAGCGGCCAGCTTCAGCGCGGCCTTCAGTTCCACGCAGTCGTGAGCTTTCGAAATTCCCACTGACGACCCCAGGTTGGCGGGTTTGACGAACATGGGGAACGGGAACTCGCATTTGACCGCATCGGCTTCGACATCATCACGGCTTGTTACCGTGTACTCCACCACCGGCAAGCCCCGGTCGCGGCACAGGCGCTTCATTACGTCCTTGTCCATGGACGCCGCGGATGCGAGAACGCTCGCTCCGACATAGGGCAGGTCGGCAAGTTCGAATAAGCCCTGCATGGTTCCGTCTTCGCCAAACGTTCCGTGCAGCACCGGGAAGACGACATCGATCTCAGGATTCATGCCCGGTTCCGGCAGAATGGGACTCGGATTCCAGCGGCCTTCCTTCGAAACCAAATAGCGGACCACTTCGAAACGCTCCGGATTCATCGCCGCGATCACCGACTCGGCCGAGACCAGCGACACTTCGTGCTCGCCGCTGCGCCCACCATAGACAACAGCCACACGTGTTTTCATAGGATCTTCTTTCCCATGGCCGAGAGGACCAGTTCAACCGCCAGATCGGCAGTGCGGTTCACTTCGTCGATTACCGGATTTACTTCCACTATTTCCATCGAGAGCATACGGCCGGAGTCGCAGATAATCTCCATTGCCAGGTGCGCTTCCCGGTACGTTGCGCCGCCGCGCACGGGTGTTCCCACGCCCGGAGCGTCTTCCGGATCGATGAAATCCATATCAAGTGAAAGATGAAATCCGTCGGTGCCCTTCGTCGCAATGGCGAGCGCTTCGTCCATGACTGTCCGCATGCCCCGCTCGTCGATCTCGCGCATCGTAAAGGCGCGCATGCGGTTGTTGCGCACATGCCCGCGCTCCAGCAGATCGACATCGCGGATCCCGACCAGAGCAACGTTCGCCGGGTCCACTTTGGGCGCGAAGTCGAACATCTCCGCCAGTTCATCCGGCCCCATTCCGATGCAGCAGGCAAGCGGCATTCCATGGACGTTGCCGCTGGGGCTCGATTGCGGCGTGTTCATATCGGCGTGCGCGTCCATCCAGATCAGTCCGATATTGCCGCCCGATTTGCGAACGAACCGCGAGGCGCCCGCGACAGTTCCTACCGCCATGGAATGATCGCCGCCCAGCACCACAGGCGTTCGACCGTCCGCCAGCGCCCGTTCCACAAGCTCCCCGAGACTTTCACAACACGCCGCGATTTGCGGCATGTACTTGGCGTTGCGCGGACCGGTATCGCCCAGAGCTTCCGGTTGCGCCACCGCGATATTACCGAGGTCTGCCACGTCGTAACCGAGCGCCGCGAGACGCCTGCCCAATCCAGCCACGCGAACGGCGGATGGACCCATATCGACGCCGCGGCGTCCGGCGCCCAGATCGAGCGGGACGCCGATGATGGCGAGCGAACTCTTCACGGCCGCAGCCGGTACAGCATTCGGGGAAACGCGATCGTCTCGCGTACATGTTCCAGACCGCAGACCCAGGCTACGCAGCGCTCAATTCCCATGCCGAAGCCTCCGTGCGGCACGGTTCCGTACTTGCGCAGGTCGATATACCAATTGAACGCCTCTTTGGGAAGTTGATGCTCCTCGATCCGCCTCAGCAGTAATTCGGGATCGTGGATTCTCTGGCCGCCTCCGATGATCTCGCCGTAGCCTTCGGGCGCCAGCACATCCACACCCAACGCGACCTCCGGGCGATCCGGATCGGGGGCCATATAAAACGCTTTGATGGCAGTGGGGAACCGGTCCACCATGATGGGCCGTTCGAATTGTTGAGTCAGGATCGTCTCGTCGCCGCCGCCGAAATCGCTGCCCCATTGAATTTCCGATCCGTGCTCCTGCAGATTTTTGACGGCATCGTCATAGGTCATCCGTGGGAACGGCGCCTGCACGGCTTCGAGCTTCGACACATCCCGCTCCAGCACCTTCAGTTCCTCGCGGCGCGTCTCGAGAACGCGGCCGACAACGTAAACAACCATCTCCTCGGCGACGCGTTTGATCTCGTTGAGATCCGCATACGCCATTTCCGGTTCCACCATCCAGAACTCGGTAAGATGCCGGCGCGTCTTCGATTTTTCGGCGCGAAACGTGGGCCCGAAGCAGTAAACCTTGCCGAAGGCCATCGCATCCGCTTCGTTGTAGAGCTGGCCGGATTGCGTCAGGTACGCCTTATCGTCGTCGAAGTAATTGACTTCGAAAAGCGTGGTGGTTCCCTCGCACGCCGCGGGAGTGAAGATCGGCGTATCGACCAGAGTGAATCCGTTGTTGTCGAAATAATCGCGGACGGCTTTGATCACCTGGTGCCGCACCCGGATAATCGCGTGCTGTCTCTGCGAGCGCAGCCAGAGATGCCGATGATCCATCAGGAAATCGACGCCATGTTCCTTGGGAGTGATCGGATAAGGATCGGCCTCGGAAACCTTTTGGATGATGTCGACACCCTGGACATCCATTTCGTATCCGCCCTGCGCCCGGGCCTCCGCGCGAACCTTGCCGCGGACGATGAGTGACGATTCCTGGGTCAGATGCTTCAGTTCTTCAAAGAGATCCTCGGGCAGTTCGCTCTTCAGCGCAACGCACTGGATCAGCCCCGTGCCGTCGCGCACAATCGGAAAAACAATTTTGCCGGATTTGCGCAGGTTGTAGAGCCAGCCGGCAATCTCCACAATCTGATCGGTATGTCGGCCGGCCTGAATTGCGGCGACGGTTGTTCGCTCAGGCATTGGCGGGCTGCAGAGTCTCCAATTGATCGAATATGCGGCTGACCTCGTCGAGAGGATGCTGCATGTCGGGAACTTCGCGCAACTCAAGAAGTAAGGGATACTGCCCGGGGCAGGACCGCAACAATTCCATGGTGGCAGTCCAGTCGATCGTTCCCTTTTCACTCATGGGGAAAAGGTGCTGGTCTTCCTTGCCGTCGTTGTCGTGCACGTGCAGCGAGCGGATCCGGGGTTTCATGATCTCGAATTCGTGCTCGATCCCCGCGCCGATATGGGCATGCCCGGTGTCGAAAACGTAATTGAGCTTGAGGTGAGTCATTGAGTTGAACAACTGGAGGCGTTCGGCCGTTGCCAGGTCATTCGGCGTATTTTCCAGCAGGACTTCGACTCCGCGCTGCCCCGCAAAAACCATCAGTTCTTCCAGTGAACCGAAAGCCGCTTCCACCGCGTACTCGGAGAACTCCTGTCCGGTAATGCCGAGATGCTGAATGAGGTACCGGAAGGGAATGATCTCCGCGATTTCAATCGCCCGCTTGATTTCACCCACCCACTGAATACGATCCGCCTTGTTCCGATCGGTAATGTTGATATGCGAGTGCGGTCCCGAGCGCCCCCAAAGATCGTCGGTGTACATCGGCGCATGCAGCGAATGAAGTTTCAGCTCCGAATCGCGAAACCAGTGCCCCAATTCGGCGATTTGGGACTTATCGCGGTAATCCAGGTGCTGCGGCGCGCAGAAAATTTCGACGGCCGGTATTCCCGCGCCCGCCACCCGATTCAACCATGCCGTGGTCAAACGGTGATTCACGAAAACGTGAGTGGATAAAACCTTGTCCATGAAAGATGGCCCTGTTTGTCAGGCCCCTCGATCCATTGTCCGTCAATCCCGCTCGTAAATCACGTGCGGGTCAAATCATTTGGCGGAACATGCTTCCGGCATCCACCCTTTGGCATCCGGTTGCTTCCTGAAGTGGGTGCTTGTAATAAATGGAGAGCTCAGATATTGCGGATCTTTCACTTCCGTCGTGACCACCAGCCACTCGCCACTCGGGTCACTGATGCGATCGTAATATTCCGTAAGAATGGTGTTGGCGCTATACGGCACGCCGTTCTTGCGAAGGTAACCGGGCAGCAGATGCGTGGTAACAACTTTGAGATCGCCGGCTTTCGGTTGTCCTCTTCCCGTCGTTGCCGCTTCCCACTGGGCTACTGAGTACCCCTGCCAGGAAGGCGCTCCCGCATCGGCATCTTTGCCGCCGAAGTGAAACACACGCGTCTGCGTTCCGGCATCCGTTTCGATCTTCATCGTGCTGTCGTTGTCCCAGGTGATATGCAGACGACCGGGATCGCGCATGAGGCCGGCGGCGCCATACGACCTGCACTGATTTCCGTCAGCCTCATCCTTTGCCGGATCCCATGTGTTCGCCACTTTGCGGCCTTCGGCATTCAGGGGGACGCCCGAGTAGTTGCCCTTCTTCGGCATGACCATCCGGAACTTCCAGTCCTCGGTGACGACGGAAACCCAGTAGCCGGTCATGTCAATCGGTGCGGCCTGCTTCGCGGTTTGCGCGGGACCGCGCCCGCGCCCACGTCCACGTCCTGCGCCGGGATTGGCGGAGGGATTGAAAGGAACAGTCTGCTGCGCGAACGCATTTGCCGCCAGCAAGAGCGGGACTGCCAGTCCCGCGCAGGCTGCCAGCCTGCCCCACTGTCGATTATTCAATCGTGTCACCGGGTTTGTCGCCCCAACCGAATCCGTCCGACTTCCGGTGCAAAGTCTTCAGCGCGCCCCGGTGGTCCGCCGGCGTGCGCGATGGGTTGATCGTGACCACCACCTCATCGCCCACTTTCAGCGTGTCCCGCTTGATTCCCTGTTGCCCCAACTGGCCCGACGAGCGCCATTCGAGCGACCATCGCTGCATAACACCCTTTTCGTCCGGCGCTTCGATCTGGAGAAACGAATGCGGATTCCGGAACAGAAAATCGATGATCTTCCCGTCGAGCTTGACCTCCTGATCCGCATGATAGGTTGCCGCGAGAGAGTGATGCGCGTACGCGGTCCCGCCCGACATCAACGCACCGGCAAACACCAGAAGCAGAATTTTTCGCATTATTTCCCCTTACCTTGTTTCTTCAATGTCTTGTATGCCGCTTCGATAAACATCGACGTAGTCCACGGACCCGTGTCCGATCCGTACAATCCGTCGTAGTCCATCGTCGGCTTGGCTGCTTTCACCTGCTCCAGCGTCATGCCTTTGTTGACCAGGTCCTGAATCCGATCGCGCATGATCGCCACCATGTTCCGATAGTTCGCGAGATCGCCGGTATCGCACAGGCGTCCGTGGCCCGGAATCACCAGCGTGCCGCCCTGCGATCGGAATTCCGGAATCGCAATGTCGAGAATCTTGTTCAGGCCGTCGAGGACTCCCTGGATGGTGCCGCCCTTTGCCACATCGATCACCGGATAGCTGTCCGTATTCAGGATGTCGCCCGCGCTGATCACATCCGAATAGCGGAAAAAGACCATGCTGTCGCCGTCTGTGTGCGCGGCGGGCTGATGGATAATCCGGATTCCTTCGCCGTTGAAGAATTCGCTGAGCTTATAACTGTCCGAGTGGTAAGTATCGCTCGGCTGCGCGTTGACGGGCGCGGCCTTTTCGCCTGGCCCCGGCTGGCTCATCCTCGTGAGAACGTTCTCGTGGGCGATGATCGTCGCGCCGGGTGCAATTCCCACTGGCGGAAAGGTCACTCCGACGATCTTGGCGTCCGCCGGAAGGGCAGACAGCCTTTCATTACCACCGGTATGATCGGCGTCGACGCTGGTATTGATGATGTACCGAATCGGCTTCGGAGGCGCCGGCGAACTAATGATCGCGTTGAGCGACGGGCTGGTCCATCCATAAGGAGTGCCGGGACAATGCAGGCCCACGCAATGATTCGGCATCGGTGACGAGGTCAGCGCTGTCGCAAGTTCCAGCACCTTGGCCATCACCTTCGTGCTCATGGCCGCCGTGCCGGAATCCACCAGCAGAATCCCGTCACGCCCGATTGACGCTGTGATGTTCCCGCCCGCGCCGATGAGCATGTAAACGTTTCCCTGTACGGGCAGAACTTTGATTTCAGAATCGGCGGTGGGAGGAAGATCGAAGCGCGAGGGCGCCATCTTCGCCGCAAGACCGCTGTGAGGTTCTTTGGCCGTGCCGGCCTGAAGCTTCAGCCGGAACTCGGGGTACGTCGATTCCTTGCCGCCTCGCGCCCCGACCTGAGGAATATCGTCCGCGCCCAGATTCGGATTCTGACCGGGCAGGAAGTGCGGTACCGCCTTGGAGATGTTCTCCTCGCTCACCGTGCACGGGTAATAGGAAAGCGTGGTGTGCGGATCCAACTCATAATTCGTGGTCTGAATGAACGGCTCCTCGAGCCAGACCGGATCGGTAACGATCATCGTGACCAGCAGGTAATCGCCGTGCCGCGTGATGTATTCCATCATCGTGGCTTTGTCGCTGAACGAAGCGCCGTTGCGCCGCAGATAAGCGCCTTTGAGATGCGTGGTGGTGATTACCAGCATGTTGCCCACCCATTTCCCGGTGGAAAAACCGGACCAGGTGTGCAGCGCATATTCCGGCGGATGCGGACGTCCGTCCATCCAGATCGGGCGCTCCATCGAGCGCAGGTATTCAAAGTGGAAGGCGGTGAGCTCGCGCGATACGGGGTCGATTTCCTCGGAGATGCGGACAGCGCCGAGGGCGCGCCATTGGTAAGGTCCGGGATGCGGGCGGCACTGGAATTCGGGCAGGCTCCACTCTTCGTGGTCATGGCTGTCAGCCTTCATCCGCCCGGCGTCGTTGAGGGGAATCCCCTGATAATCGCCCAGCGGCGGACCGCCGGACCGCTCATAGGAGTCTTCGGTAATTCGGTCCGCCCACACGCCGGACAGATCGAGTTGTGCAAATGCGGGAAGAACCGCGAGAAATAAGAGGCCGAGTATTCGTTTCACGTCCAACAAAATCCTCTTTTGGGCGGGGTTTCCGCCCGGCCGCCGAACTGTTGTCCGGCGTCCTCAGGACGATTTCCAAATTATCATGCCCGCTATTTAGGTCCCGGCCGCGGAGAAAGGGCGCCGCGACTTCCCCATGTCTTTCGCAAGCCGTTCCAGAATCTCGTCTGGGATGGAAACCACCACCCTCATGCCGATGTGCTCTCGCATCCTTCCGCCACTCAGCTAATCTCATAGGTATGTCTATCCGCCCTGTCAAAAGTGTCAGCCAGTCCACACCCACGCTCGAAGGCGCAGGCGTCCATCTGCGCCGCGCGTTTGGGTTCGGCAACACTTCAGACTTTGACCCCTTCCTGCTTCTCGACGATTTCCGTAACGACGTCCCGCGAGAGTATCTGGCTGGTTTCCCGTGGCACCCGCATCGCGGCATTGAAACGATCACCTACGTTCTCGCCGGGACCGTCGAGCATGGCGACAGCATGGGCAACCGGGGCGCAATCGCCGCCGGAGATATCCAGTGGATGACCGCCGGCAGCGGCATCATCCATCAGGAAATGCCCAAGGGCGATCCGCAGGGACGGATGCACGGATTTCAACTATGGGCGAACCTTCCCGCGCATCTTAAAATGACTGCGCCCCGCTATCAGGAAATCAAAGCTCCCGAGATTCCTCTGATCACTGACGACGACGGCACCGGCGTCCGCCTCGTCTGCGGCACTTTCTGGGGCAAAAAGGGTCCGGTTGAGGGGATCGCCAGCGATCCCACTTACATCGACGTTTCCGTTCCGCCCGGCCGCAAAAAGACTCTGCCGGTCGAGACGACGCGTCACGCCTTCGCTTACGTATTCGCCGGGTCCGGGGCTTTCGGCAACGCCTCAGGGCCTCTTCCGGTAATGACGGAAGAAGTCGGGTCGGAAAGCGCTGCGGCCCTTGAGGCGGGTAACCGCTCACTGGTGCTTTTCGATCGTGGTGACGAGGTCACCGTGCATGCCGGCCCTGAGGGCATCCGCTTCCTGCTGGTGTCGGGGAAACCGCTGCAGGAGCCTGTCGCGTGGCGCGGTCCGATCGTGATGAATACTCAGGCTGAGTTGCGCGAGGCGTTCCAGGAACTGGATCACGGCACGTTTTTGAAGTAGTTGTACCGCCGGCGGTCTTGCCGCCGGCGTTTGCTCTGCCGGATGTCGCCCCTACCGGCGACAAAGATCGCCGGTGGTACAGGCTGTTTACTTCAGTTCGTTGCGGATCACCTTGCCGGCCTTCATCACGAACTTCACTCGCTGAAGTTCCGTGATGTCGGTCAGCGGATCGCCGGAGACAGCGATCAGATCGGCGTACTTACCCTTGTCGACTGACCCGATCCGATCCTGCCAGCCCAGTGCCTCGGCGTTGATTGTCGTGGCGCCTTCGAGCGCGCGCAAGGGCGACAATCCGCCGTGCTTCACAAGCTGTTCCAGTTCGAGAGCCTGAGTTCCATGCACGAAAGTCGCGCCGTCAACGCCGCTGCCCACCATGATCCTGAGCCCCTTGGTCGCCGCAGCCATCTGGACCGCCTTCTCGAAGATCGGAATCATGCGGTACTTGCCGCTCGTGCTCTTGGCGTCGTTATCGTCCATGTACGGCTCGGTGTAGCGCTGGAGGGTCGGATCGTAATAAAGGCCCTTCGCAACCATCATGTCGATCTGCTCCTGATCGAGGCCGAACCCGTGCTCGATGGTGTCGCAGCCGGCGATGATGGCATTCCTCTGTCCTTCGCCGCCATAAACATGACACCCGACCTTCTTGCCCAGCTTGTGCGTTTCATCCACCAACGCCTGCACCACCGGCAGCGGGTAAGTCACCACGTATTCGGCCTTGCCGGAGGGAGTGAAGGAATAGGCGCCCGCGGGAAAGAGCTTGATCCAGTCCGCGCCGTGCCGGATCTGTTCACGGACCGCCGCGCGCGCATCGTCCACCGAGCGCACCACGGTGCTGGCCAGAGGATTATCGGGATGGGCCGGATCTGCCGGAGTGGCGCCCCAAACGATTCCCAGGGTCGACACCTGATAGCGAGGGCCATCGATGCGGCCTGCGTTGATCGCATCCCGCATGGCGATGTCGCCGTACCCGTTTCCGTGGGAGCTCATGTCGCGCGCCGTGGTAACACCCGCCCGCAAGTCCGCCTGGGCGTTCTGCACGGCGATCAGCATCGAGGCTTCCGTCGTGCCTTTCGCTCCGCGTTGGTTGAACATGTGAGTGTGTGCGTCGATCAGCCCCGGCAGCACCGTTGCGCGGCTCAGGTCGACGACCTGCGCTTCCGCCGGAATTCGAATCCTGCCTTCCGGTCCGACATCCGTAATTCGATCGCCGGAAAGCAGGACGACCTGCCTCTTCAGCATCTGGCCGTTTTTGCTGTCGAAGAGACGGCCGGCGCGAACTGCGACGATTCGGGACGCCGGAGGGCACTGAAAGAATCCGCCGTCGGACCCCATGCAGGGCGTCGGCCCCGCCCCTCGCCAAGGCGCGGTTGGCGGCGTTTGTGCCTGCACTTCGAATGTGGCGAGGCAGAGCAGCAGTAGAAGGCTTCGCATAGCGCCTTCAATATTACGTCAGTTCCAAGGCATATACGCCGCTCCCTCACGGTCGCGGTTTCCATGAGAAGGCCGGTCTTGTCAACCGAAATCTAAAATTGGCGAGGGCGACCGTAAGGCAGTGCGCCGACCAACGGGAGGCGCACCATGCGTCCTCGTCCCGTCTTCCCCTGCCGCCGAACACGCCCGACTTCCATTCGCACTCTTGTGTGGAGCTGTCCGCTCCGGCGCCGTCCGGAGTTCTCAATCTTAAATGGGCGCTGCCATCTCGGTAGCGAAGTGAAGAGGTTTCGTCTCCGAAGCCCACGCCCGGCCAATTTCACGCCCCAGCGCTTCAGGTCCGTATCCGGCGCCCGCGGCGACAGAATACAGTGCGCTCCCTGCACCAGCATTGTTCGCAGATAACGGTCTCCTTCTTTGGTGATTCGTAACTCCGGCTTCCGCTCCCCGATTCACTTCGTCCGGGACGGCGGCTCCGACCGCCGGTGGTACATAGACAGCAGTTCAGAGTCCGACGAACGCACTGGCAGCGATGGCTTTGCTGGATTCGCGTAACCGCTGCACCGCCACGTCAGACAACTCACGCCGCAAATCAGGAAACCGATCCATCATCCGGTTGAATTGGCCACGTTCAAGCGAAATACAGGTGCAGACCGTCATAGTGCGTACGGTAGCCGTCCGGGGAAAGCCTGTGATCAACGTGATCTCGCCGAAGAAGTCGCCGTCCTGCAGTACCGCGACGCGCTTGGTATTGCCGGACTGTTCCTCCGTTCGCCAGACCTCGACCTTACCGCGCGCGATGATGTAAAACTTGTCGCCGGGGTCGTTCTGGCGCACAATCTCACGACCCGGCTGGAAAGTCTCCGTAGCAAAGAACGGCGCGAGCTCGGCGAGTGTCTCCTCGTCCAGATTGTCGAGAATCGGGAAGGCCTTCAAACGCTGGACGTCCACGTCGACATGCCGTCCGTCCGCTGAAAAAGTGAAGCCCGCCTGCTTGCGCCAGAGGTTTGCGTAAGGTCCATCGGCGGCGAGAAGTTCAAAGTGGCTGCCCTGTTCCACGATGTTTCCGCCGTCGAACATGAAAATATGATCCGCGTCCGCCACCGTGGAAAGGCGATGCGTCGCGGATATTACGGTGCGGCCACTGGAAATCGTCCGCAGCGTTTCGTTTATGGTGGTTTCGTCCGCCGGGTCCAGCGCCGAAGTTGCCTCGTCAAGCAGCAGGATTTCGGGATCCCTCAGGACCGCCCTGGCAATCGCAAGGCGCTGCATTTCCGCACCCGACAGGCGCGCGCCCTGTTCGCCCAGCAGTGTCCCATAGCCCATCGGAAGGCCGCTGATGAAGTCATGCAGTCCGGCGATTTTCGTAGCATTGAGGAGCGCCTCTTCCGAGGCATCGGGCTTGCTCAGCCGAATGTTTTCGCGCACTGAAACGTTGAAGACGGAATTTTCCTGCAGCACTACGCCGATGCGGGAACGCAACGACGATTGAGTTACGGACCTGAGGTCGTGTCCGTCGATCGCGATAAATCCGGCCGTGGGGTCGTGAAAGCGCATGAGCAGATTCAGGATCGTGCTCTTGCCGGACCCACTGGCTCCGACGAACGCCACATTGGCGCCGCGCGGTATGCGGGCCTTGATATCGGCGATGTCGCGGTTCTTTCCGTCGTAGCTGAAATCCACGTGGGAGAAAACAATCTCCGTTTGGAGCGGCGGCAGAAAACGGGCGTCGGCGCGATTCCCCACCGCCTGCGGAGCGTTCACAATCTCTTCGATCCGGTTCCAGGCCGTGCGCGCAACCGCAATGGAAGGCAGGTACTCAATGATGAAAAGGAGCGAATTGCTCAGCGTGACCGCCAGCATCTGCAGCGCGACCAGGGTTCCCAAACTCATCTGTTTTTCAAAAGCCAGCCAGGCGTTCAGCATGAGAAGGAAGGTCTGGATGCCGAGAATGCCCGCTCCCGTAAAGCGCTCCATGAACGCCGACAGCAGACCGGCGCGCATCATGCTTCGGGACAAGACGTCGTTGCGGTTTCTGAGGCCGGTCAGCCCCATCTGTTCCAGTGAGAACGCGCGGATGATGGCCTGCGCGGAAAGGTTTTCACGCAGCGCGCCCAACACGCGTTTCTCCTCTTCTTTGCAGGCCGCACTTGCCCGGTTCACGCGGGCCGTCACAGTCCGCGGAGCCAGGATGATCCAGGGCCACAGCAGAAATACGGCAAGCCCGGCGCGCCAATCCAGAACAAAGGCCAATACGGTGCAGAGAAGAGACTCGATGGCCGGCAACACACCCCACGGTATGGTGAACGCGACCGCGTTCTCGATGGAGGCAAAGTCAGTGGAAAAACGATCGAGGAGGTCCGCCGCGCGCGACTGGGAATGAAACGCCATCGAGACACGCTGCAGGCGCTCGAACATCGTCTGGCGCAGACCGCTGAGGGACCGGCTCTGCACGCGCGCCGATAAAAAATCGCGCAACAGGCCGGCTGCAATGGCAACCGCCGCGCCGACCGCCAGCACGCCGATCATCAGATAGAAGGGGTCGTGATTTGCGGCACTGAGAACGCGGTCGATGAAGAAACGAACACTCAGGGGAATCAGAACGTTGAACCCGGCTTCGATCAGCAGCGCGATCAGAATGACCGCAATCGAGAATCGCAGCGCGCCGGAAAAGGAAAAAGGCCTGACGCGTCGTTTACTTTCCATTCCGGCTTTTCGTTGTGCTTTGCCCGGCACTGCCTTCACCCGCACCGCTCATTATAAGACCCGGAATTATCAGGGGCGGCGGATCAATCCCGGCCGGCTTCTATTCCGCTGTCGAGCCAGGTCACCTTTGCCCTTTCGGGCTCCTTCGGCGCCAGTTCCTTCTGTAACTCCCGCAGCCGGAACAGATCCGCGATGGTGACTTTGAGATCTTTTTTTTCGAGCGCTTTCATGCAGTTGCTCACC
>DATAXN010000120.1:0-14757 GCA_036273015.1 Bryobacteraceae bacterium
TTCGCCTTCTTCAAGGCCACCAGTCGATCCCGCTCGGCTTGTGTCATCAGTAGTTGTCCTTCTTGCACCTCCCCAGCCTGAAGGCCGTCAATAGGACATTTCTACTTTGCGCAAATAGGACATTATCATTTTGCGCCGACATCCTGAGTATGGTTTCCCACAGTTAACGAAGCGCTAGGTTAAAATAATGTGAATCCGGAGGAAAAATGACCGTATCAGCGCGGACAAAAGATCTGATCGTACAGTCGATGGACAACGAAGTTTGTGTGTATGACCTGCTCAGCAAGAAGTGCCATGTCCTGAACACGACGTCAGCTCTGGTGTGGAAGATGTGTGATGGCCGCTCCACTATAGCGGAAATGGCTGCGAAGCTGGAGGAGACAGGCCTTCCCGCGGATCAGGACATCGTGCTTCTCGCGCTGGATCAACTACAGAAAGCCGACTTACTGGCGGCCACTGAGCCGAAGACTGTTGCGGCGCAGTCCGCCTCACGCCGCAGTCTGATCAGGAAGTTGGGCGCCGTGGCGGGCGCAGCTGCACTGCTGCCTCTCATCGACTCCATTGCCGTACCGAATGCTTACGCACAGGCGTCCTCGTCGATCGGGCCTGGGAGCTTTTTCCCGGGAACGACGCCCAGCATTTTCCACGGATCGACTTTCCTCCCCTGAGGGTTTATTGAAGTCCGCTGTGGACCGGCTCACATTTGCGAGCCATGGAGCGCGGATCCGCATCTCCGTCTATGACGGCGTTATACGCCGCCGGTTGCCGGATATTCTTCGGCATATCCTTCCTCCGGGCGCGGTTGTGTCGGAGGCGATTGTATCGGAAGATGCAACGCCGGATGTGGAATACACGATTGCCTCCGCCGAACTGCGCCGGGCAGATGTCTGTCTTTCATCCGGAGACCTGGATGAAATGCTGAAGGCGCTGGAATCCGACCTGCATTTCCAGGTTGCGCGGCATGCGCGTACCGCATTGTTTGTGCATGCCGGAGTGGTTGCCTGGAAGGATAGGGCGGTACTGATCCCCGGCCGAAGCATGAGCGGGAAAACTTCCCTGGTGGCGGCGCTGGTACGCGCCGGCGCCACTTATTATTCGGATGAATACGCGGTGATCGATCGCAGCGGATGTATCCATCCCTATGCCAAGCCCCTCTCCATTCGCGGTGCGAACGGCAAAGCCGCGAAGGTTCCGGTGGAGGAGTTAGGCGGGCAGGCGGGCGCCGGGACTCTGCGTCCGGCAGCGGTTATTTTCACGAGCTATCGGTCTGGTGCGCGCTGGCGTCCGCGGACTCTCACGGACGGTCAGACAGTTCTGGCGCTCATCGACAATACCGTGCCTGCGCAGGAGCAGCCCGAACTCACTATGGAAACGCTCACGCAAGTGGCGTCATCGACGCCTGCCCTGAAAGGCATCCGGGGAGAAGCCGATATCACCGCACGCCAGATTCTGCGCCGACTGGACCGCTATTCGTCCAGCCGGCCAAATACGTTGTAGCGCCAGGCTGAGTTCGCATAGCCGTCGATGGATTGATCGGCAATTCGTATTTGCTTTACTCCCGCCGACGTCAGCGTGTTCTCCATCCACGCTTTCTCGATGTAGAGGTGATCGAGTCCGGCGTATCTTTGCGCGTAAACTTCTTCCCCGACGTTACGGCGGCGGAATGCCATCGCTTCCCCCTGCTTCGCAGGATCGGGCACATCGAGAATCATCACGGCGCGGCGTGCTTTCCGCACCATTCGCTCCAGGACTTCCTGAGCGTAGTCGAGGTCGGGAAAATATAGGAAACATCCGCTCGAGATCACGAAGTCAAAGCGAGGTGTGACATCCAACTCGGCCGCGGGCGCGCAGAGCCAGTTTCCGCGCCGCATCGTTTCGCGCGCATATTCGATCAGGATTGAAGAAGCGTCCAGCCCGGCTACATCGCAGCCCCGTTGATACAGGTCGAAAAGATATGCGCCGGCGCCGCAGCCCACTTCGAACACGCTGGAATCGGGCGTAATGCCGATTTCGTCCGCGGTTCGGCGAACGTAGGCGCGCCATGCATCCTCGCCGGCGGTGCCGAATCCGGTATCGAAGCCATCGACTGCCAGGAGACGCGCCAATGTTGAACCCCGGGTCGCATCGATCGAGCGTTTCTCCCAGACTTCCTTCCAGGTCAGAGACATTCCGTCAGCGCCTCCAGCAGCCGGAGGTTCTCGGCGGGCCTGCGAACAGCCAAACGAAGGTACGGCGCGGTATTCCCGAATTTCGCGGAGACATCTTTCACGTTTATTGAGTATTTGCTCAGCAGTATTTCCGTCAGACGATGCGCGCCGCCCGTCTCGCCTTCTGCAAGACGCACCAGAAGGAAATTTCCGCCGCTCGGGTAGACATCTCGAATTGCGAGTATGCCGTTCAGTCGCTCCGCGAAATCGCGGCGGTCCTCCGCGGTTCGCGCCAGCGATACCGTCAGTTCGGGCTGAAACTTCAACAGCAACTCCAGAAAGAACTCGGCCATCGACCCCAGATTCCATATCGGAATGCGCGCACGCAGGCGTTCCGTGAGATCGTGATCGCACCCATATGCATAACCCAGGCGGAGGCCCGGCACGCCGAGAGATTTGCTCAGGCTCGTGATTACCAGAACATTGCTGAGTGGATCGCGTTCGAGGCGCTGGAGCAGCGGTTCTTCGTTCGAGAACGCGGCAAAGGATTCATCTACCAGGAACATGGTGTCGGGATTTTTGGATATCAGCGAATGCAGCCACGCCGTGGGGACGTGCGTTCCCGTCGGATTATTCGGGTTCACCACCACAACCAGATCGAATTCCCCGGCGCGAGCGGCGAGCGCATCGCAATCGACGCCGACTGCGTCGCTGTACCGGGAGTGATTCCGAAACCAGCGTGGAAACTCTCCGAAGGTGGGATCGGGCAACAGTACACGTTGCGCCGGAATGAGGTCGGCCAGCAGCGGAAATATCTGGCTGGCGCCATTCAGACATTGCACTCGTCCAACCTGACAATGGAGGACGTAGGCCAGCTTCTCGTTCAGGACTTCCTGTCTTGAACCGTAGGAATGCACCAGAGCCGGCAGAGCGCGCTTCATCCCGGCAAGCATCGCGTCCGTGGGGAAATATATGTTCCGTATGAACGAGAAGTCAAGAACATCGAAGTTCCAATGGCCGCCGAAGGCGTGATCCAATATTTTGCCGCGCTGATCCGGCTCAAAAACAAAGCGCGCGGCGGCCAGATCGTTCGGGTCGTCCACCTCGGCCCACTGGCTGCGATTCACCACTTCCGCCCGGACCGTCTCGCGCTGCATGTTGATCAACATGCCCAGCACCAACTCGTAATAGCAGCCGCTGTCGATTACGTTGGCGTAGCAGGAAAGCAATGGCTGCAGCGTTTTTCGGCAGAAGTCTTTATCGAAACGGTAGATGTTTACCGTCTTGAATTTATCCCGGTAATCAAAATCCTCGGTTTGCAGGTGCGGCGGGAAAACCTGAGTAATGAGCCCGTTTTCGACGCTCACTACGGTGCCATCCATTCCCGGACGATAACGATCGAGTAACGCAATGTTGCCACGCTCCGGAGTGATGAGAGGACGCAGAATCGCCGGATCGAAGAGCACGTCGCCCTCCACCAGGATCATGTCGGAGTCGAAGGTCATTCGCTCCATGGCCATCGACAGGGAAACGATATTGTTGGTTTCGCGGTACCGCTCGTTATGGACAAATACAAACGGAAAATCCGGATAGCGCTCGCTCAGGTAATCGCGGATCTGCCCGTCAAGGTAGCCGGTGACGATCAGGATCTCTTCAACCGCGATGCTCTGAAGGCCGTCGACGATGCGCTCCAGAATCGTCGCGCCGGCGATCGGAAGCAGGCATTTGTGGAGGGTATCGGTGAGGGGACGCATCCGGCCGCCGACTCCGGCTGCCAGCACTACTGCTCTCATGTTTGATTCCCGGCGTTGTCTTCCATGGTCCAGGTGCGCGAAACAGTCCAGGGATGCTGCTCCACAATACTCAGGTCATCCCTGATGCAGTTGTAAGCGGGGTTTGGTTCTGTCCAGTTTCCGTAGATAGCATCCAGATACGCTTCATGGTCGGCGGGCTTTTGCCAGGTGCGTCCCAGAAATTCAACCGGCGCCAGATCGTAGGCCGCAACCTGGCTGATGACCTCAACGCCGAGCTCTTCGCCGTTTGCGGGTGTACCGAATGTCCAATAACGAAGGCATCCCTGAACATCGTGATGTTCGAAAAATTCGAACAGCGCGCCGTCTTTCCGGAAGTTGTGCTCTACGGGATGTCCCGCGTTATTGCGATAACAGTAGAGCGGGTGAAAACCCGCGTCGGTCAGCCGGCGAATCGACGCCAGGAAGTGTTCGCGGTCCTCTCGCAAAAAACCAAAGTCAGCGTCCCGTGAATCGTGCGGAAGCACGCGGCCTTCGCGAATGCAGCCGATCAGCAGTCCTCCAATCATCCAATAACGATCGCCCACGGGGCTGTCCTGCAGCAGATCGTGAAGGAGAACCAGATTCTGCTCGAAGACACGGGTTTGTTCGCGGCGCATCAGAAGGCCGTCAACGCTCTTTCTGAGTTGATCGACGCCTCTGGAGTTCGCCTCTGCTTCGGGTCTGCGCGGTGTCAGGTAATCCGGACCATAACGGTATTTCGCAAGGAACTCATGAACCGGCGACAGCGCGGGAAAAGTTCGTCCGAGCAAGTCGACCGGCTCCAGCTTGTTCAGCCAACGCGTGGGAAACGCCCACTGGTCCGGCGACGAATCCATCCAGTTCATCTTCATCAGGCCGTCCTGCTCCCACCACGGATACAAGTCCACGTGCTGCGTGTTGAGGCGGCTGAAATTGATACGCCAGACATCGGGCTGGCTGGTGTCCAGCCAGTATCCGGCGGCGGCGATGTCGCTTTCCAGAGCGCGCACCTTCTCCATGTCTTTTCTGAGGATGCCCCAATCGATGTCGGAATCCCAGGGGATCAGCGCTTGATCGCGAACTGCTCCCAGAAGGCTGCCATAGTCCAGCCAGTGAAAAATGCCGTTGCGGGTCAGAAGATCCTCAGTGAAGAAAAGCAATTCGCGCAGATGATCGGTACAACAGTGCGGACGGAGATAGTTGTCTCCATCGTTCCAGAATTCACATCGCTGTGTGTCGCGTGTACAGGGCATCAATCTTCGAGCCATTGTAGCCCGCAACAAAATTAACTACCGGCCCTCATCTTCATGCTACAAATGCATCGTGATGTTCCCCGTCGAGGCCGCTCTTGCGTAGGATCGGCGCCAATCGCGAACAGGCGGAACTGTTGCTTTCGTTGGTCCGCGTGGTGGAGGACACACCGTTTGTGCCGCGCATCGAAGACTGGGAGGCGGCGTCCGATATCGTTCGCAGGCACGGATTACTTCCTCAATTATTCCAGCGGCTTGCCGAGTGGGAATCCGCGATGCCCGAAAATCAGGCTCGGAGCATACGCGAGGAAGGCTACCAGAACACGGCGAGAAATGGAGTGTTGGCATCCGAGGCCGTCAAAATCATCGCGGCATTCGACTGTGCAGGCATCCCCGCGCTTCCGTTCAAAGGCGTGGCACTGGCGGCACAGTTGTATGGAAATCTCGCCCACAGACCTGCCGGCGATATCGACATCCTGATCAAGCTCGGAGATCGTCACCGCGCTGCGGAAATTGTGGAAGCTGCCGGCTACGTCCTCGTGCCGGGCGACCCCGGCGACATCGAGCTCCAATTCAGGCGGGAGTCTGACGGACTCACGATCGAGCTCTGCTGGAGTCTTTCCCCGTCGTGGTTTCGGCGTGAGTTCGGCATGGATGCGCTGTGGCGCCGGCGGTGCGTTTCGATGCTGCTCGGTACTGAGATCCCCGGCCTTTCACCGGAGCACACGCTGATCGTGCTTAGTGTCCACGGGATCAAGCACGAGTGGGCGCGGCTCTTTTGGGTTCGCGACATCGTGCAGTTGTTGTCGCTGCATCCGGAAATCGATTGGCGTTTGGTGGAGCGGGAAGCCCGGCGCTTCGGTGTGTGGGGATGTGTTGCGCTGGGTGTGCTGCTCAGTTGGCGCCTCGGAGGCATCAGCGTGGAGGAAGTTGCGCTGCGGCGATTCGACGCGGACACCAGAGTCCGCCGGTTAGCGCGGCATATTGAAAAACATCTGTTCGATGGGAATTATTCGCAGCTCGATGGATGGCCGTATCAGTATTGGGTCCTTGACTTCAGAGACCGGATGCGGCTGGTGCTGAAAGCGGGTTTGGCTGCGCCGAACGCTCGCGATCGCGACCTTATTCCATTGCCGCGAGCGCTTGCCTCTCTTTACTCTCTTGTTCGCCCGCTTCGGCTGGTTCGGGATTACTTCCGTGCGCGGCCCTAGCTCAGCAGATTACGGAGAGCCGGACCCACTTCCGGATATTGAAAGCGAAAACCAGCCTTGAGCGCTGCTTCCGGTATCACACGCGCGCTGTCGAGCATGTGCTGAGCGAGTTCTCCAAAAGCAATCTTCAGAGCGAATGGCGGCGCCGGAAAAAGCGTGGGCCGGTGCAATGCCTTCCCCATCGCGCGCGTGAACTCGGCGTTCGTAACCGGGTTCGGAGAAGCGGCGTTCCAGACGCCTGAGATTTCGTTTTCGACGGCATGCACGAACATCTCCGCGACATCATCGACGTGGATCCAGGGCATCCACTGCTTTCCGGAGCCCAGCCGTCCTCCCACGAATGCGCGGAATGCCGGGGCCATTTGTGCGAGCGCCCCGCCATCCTTGCCCAACACAAAGCCGATGCGCAGCCGGACGACTCGTAATCCAAACTCGGCGGCACGGTTGGCCTCCTCTTCCCAGCCGCGGCACACGTCGACCAGAAATCCGCTGCCGGGCGCGGAGGATTCCGTCAGTACCTCATCTCCACGATCGCCGTAGTAGCCGATCGCCGAGGCGCAGACCAGCACCTTCGGCTTGTGCGGCACACGGGAAATGGCATCTACCAGCGCGCGCGTACCCAGCACACGGCTGTCGCGGATGCGGTGTTTGACTTCCGCATTCCAGCGTTGCGCTACAGGCTCACCTGCGAGATGGATCACGGCATCCATCGTGTTGAGGCTGTCCGCGGGCGGTTCTCCCTTCAGCGGATCCCAATAGAACGAAGCAACGGCCGTGCGCTCCTCTTTGCCCGGCCGCCGGCTCCAGACGCCCACGTAATGCCGGTCCCGAAGCAATCGATCGACGATGCGACGGCCGATAAATCCGGTGCCGCCCGATATGACGCATTTCATAGCCGAATCGTTATTGTTGCATTCTGCTAGTGTTCTAGTGTATTAATGCAAATAGAAATGCGATTCGGCCTCGACATGAAGAGCGGCGTGCCGGTCTACCGGCAGATCATCGATCAGGTACACGGCGCGCGCGCATCGGGCGCCATCCGCCCCGGAGATCAGTTGCCCACTGTGCGGCAGCTCGCAGTCGATCTGTCGATCAACCCGAACACGGTTGTGCGGGCTTATCGCGAACTGGAGCTGACCGGCGCCCTTACCACTCATCAGGGAACAGGCACCTTCATCGCGGACAAAAAAGTCGAGCGAACCGCGAATGAGCGCGACCGTCAGCTCGATCAACTGGTAGCCGAGTTTGCGGCGCGGGCCGGCCGTGAGGGCTTCACGATCCGGGAGTTAGGTGCTCGATTGAAAGAGTTTGCGAATCAGGAGAAATGAAATGCCGGACTTGTACAGCGCCGTAAAGCAAAGCATGGGGTCAAAAGAGAATTTGCCTTCGGGAATCAGGACCGAAGGAATAGTGGTGTTCTTCCTGCTCCTGACTGCGGGAGCAATTGGGAGCGCGGTTACGAAAACACCGGCATGGGTGATTGCCGGCGGTTGATCGGTGTGTATTTGCTGCTCTCGATCCGAGTCGCCGACCAATGGGAAAAAGCGGCCGTCCTGCGATTGGGGCGCTATAAGGGGCTACGCGGACCGGGACTGTTCTTCATCATTCCGGTGATCGACAAGATCAGCGGCTATGTTGACCAGCGCATCCGCGTAACAGATGTGAGCGCGGAATCGGCGCTGACCCGCGACACCGTTCCGGTGAATGTGGATGCGATCGTTTTCTGGCTGGTATGGGACGCCGAGAAGTGCATTCTGGAAGTTGAGGATTTTCGCCAGGCGATCCACATGAGTGCTCAGACAGGCTTACGCGAAACGATCGGACGACACGAACTCGCGCAGATGATTACAGAGCGCGAATTGCTCGGCCAGGAGCTGCGGCGGGTATTCGACGAGAAGACGAATCCATGGGCGATTACCGTGCAGTCGGTGGAGATTCGCGACGTGCACATTCCGCCCGCGCTGGAAGACGCGATGTCCCGTCAGGCCCATGCGGAGCGCGAGCGGCAGGCGCGGATCATCCTCGGCACCGCCGAATCCGGGATTTCGAGCAAGTTTGCCGAAGCAGCCAAAGTCTATGTCGATAACCCCGTGGCCATGCACTTGCGCGCCATGAACATGCTCTACGAAGCGATCAAAGAGAAGGGCTCGATGGTGATCGTGCCGTCTTCCGCGGTGGAAACCATGGGATTGGGAGGAATGCTCGGCACGACCGCTCTGGCGCGGCCCGTTGGGTAGACTACCGTCGGTGTGAGACACTGACGGCGTCATGACCGGATTGCGATGGCGCGCCGCCATTCTGTCCACGTTCCTTGCCCTATCGCCTTTCGCCACCGGACAGGACTCGCCGCGGACATTGCTCTTCGGGCCGGGCGACACAGCTCCCGGAAGCGAGGTTCTGAACTACCAGATCGAATGGCGGCTCATCCCCGCGGGTTCCGCCAAAATGACCTGGACGATGATGCCCCGTTCCGCCGCGGCGCCCAACGAACTCCGGCTGCACCTGGAATCGACGGGTTTGGTTTCACGCCTCTATCGAGTGGACGATGACTACACATCGTCGCTTGGGCAGAACCTGTGCGCCCAAAATTCTTTTTTTTCGGCTCATGAGGGCAGCCGCAACAGGGAAACACGAGTTACCTACGACAACCAGGCTCACAAAGCCATCAACATTGAGAAAGACCTGAACAAGAACTCGTCGGCTATGCACGAGGTGGATATTCCTCCGTGCGTTCACGACGTTCTCGGCGGATTGCTGGTGCTCCGAACCCTTCACCTCGAACCCGGCAAGACGGTGCGGATTCCGGTCAGCGATGGAAAGAAGTTTGTCCAGGTGAGGATAGAGTCCCAGCGCCGCGAAGAGATCAGCACCGGAGTCGGAACGCGCAAGACGATTCGATACGAAGTTTTTCTCTTCGATAACGTGCTTTACAAGCGCTCCGGCCATCTGCATGTATGGCTGACCGATGACAACCTCCGTTTGCCGGTCCAGCTGCAGGTGCGCCTTCCGTTTGCGATCGGCACCATCACCTTGAAGCTGGAGAAGGAAGAAAAGCTGTGAAGGCACTGATCCTGCTTCTGGTCGCGTGGGCTCTTCCGGCCCAGACTACTGCGCCTGCGGGGAGCGCGGGCCAGGGACAAAAGGACGTGGAGCAGCTTGCCACGCGCATGCTGCAGCTAATGGAGTCAACCGCAGTCGCGATACCCGGACTTACACACGCCAGCGAGGCGTTGAAGCAGAATGCCGAGACGACCTTTACGGCGATGCGGCACACTCCGCAAAATGCCGGAGTGCTGTATCAGTTCATGAATCAAATCCGGGCTTATCTCGCGCTTTTCGACTCCATGCCCCGGCCGGATCCTTTTCCGGCCGCCGTCGACCAGCAGTATGCGGAGCTGCGTGAGGGCCTCCGGCGGCTGCAGCTCAATTTCGAAGGGATTCTCCAGCAGCAGAACCAGGCCGAGCAAAAACGCGACTCCGACCCCAATAGCCTGAAGCGCTATGCGGAGGCCGATTCCAAGGTTCAGCCGCCCGGAAAACTGCCGCGTGTCGTTTTCCTCGGCGATTCGATCATGGACGCCTGGCGGCTCAACGAATATTTCATCGGACGAGACTTCATCAACCGGGGCATTGCCGGTCAGACCACCCTGCAAATGCTGGCCCGTTTCCGACAGGACGTGGTGTCCGTCAATCCGAAAGCGGTCGTTATTCTGGGAGGAACCAACGATATCGCGGCCGGAGTTTCCGCAAATCAGATCGAAGATAATTTGACGACGATCGGCGATCTGGCGAAGGCGCACGGAATCCGGGCGGTATTCGCTTCCATTCTGCCGGTCAGCAACTACCACAAGGATGCCGATCCCCGTTCGGATATGACGGCGTACCGTCCTGTGGCTGTGATTCAGTCAATCAACGCCTGGCTGAAAAATTATTGCCAAAGCCAGGGGCTCGTCTACATGGACTACTATTCCTCAATGGTCGATTCCGCCGGCCAACTGCAGGCGGACTTGTCCGATGACGGGCTGAATCCGAACTCAAAGGGATATCGGGTCATGTCTCCCATCGCGCTGGAAGCGATCGGGAGAGCATTGGGAGATGCGGAAGACAACCAGCCAAGCAAACGACGCTTTCGGCTTCTCAGCAAGTAGACGAGTCGATTACTGAATCAGAGAGGCCGTGGTCTTGACGAGGCCTGTCAGTGTTCCGCTCGTGTCCTTGGTGAAGTTGCCGCTGCCCGTCATCGTAATCTTGTTGGCCACGATGGCCTGAGCCTTCGCATTGCCGGAGCCGGAATACGTCAAAGAGGTTGTCGGGAAGTAGAACGTGCCGGTGACATTGCCGGAGCCCGTGTACTTGTTGGCCGCCGCGTAGGTAACGCTTCGGTCCTGATAGATGAGAATTCCCTCATAGGTGCCCGAATTGAGCGCTGAAAAAGTGAAATTCCCCGATCCTTCCAGGTCAACAGGTCCGGCGGTGTAGCCATTTTGCCCGGTGATGAAGAACATGACGTTTGTGCCGCTCAGATTACCGGAGCCGCTGAAGTCGAAGCTCTTGTTGCTGCTGTCGGTGCCGTTGATTATGTAGGTTCCGCTCGTGAAGGTGACGTTGCCCGAACCCGAGATATTGAGGCCGCCGCAATAGACCCCCGGTCCGATGGTGTGATTGCTGGAATCCGAAATTTTGTAGTTTGTTTGGGTGCAGGCTCCCACGGAAGGCGCCGGAACATTGATGAAAGGATCGGTCATTGGGGTCGTCGTGGAAGTCGGCGTCGGCGTTACGTTACCTGAGCCATTCATCGTCTTGGTGCCGATGTATTGAATCGATGTCCCGCCGTTAATATTGCCGGAACCCGTGTAACTGAAATTGGAGTTGTCGTAGATTCCGCAGCTTGAGGTGGTGATGTTGCCGGAGCCGCTGTCACCGAATGCGGTACCGCTCTGCGAAAGGGCAACGATGCAGGATGCGCCTCCGGTTGTGTTGACCCCGGCCACGGCACTGGCATGGATATTGAAAGCGGTTATGCCTCCGAAACTGCCGAAAGCGGTGGAATAGCTTTCGCCCACTGTTGCCTGAAACCAGAGACCGGTCGAGTTGCCGGAAACGGGCGAATTGGTGTTGTTGGCCAGCATGGTCACGGTCTGGCTGCCGGCGCCACCCTGCGTATATCCATTTGCTTTTGCGTACACACATGCGGCGCCGAAAGGCGTGCTGACCGATTGCGGAATCGTACAGTTGGTCAATGCGTTGCAGGTTATGCCGCTGGAGCAGGAGGAACTGTTGGCGGCCGCGTAGGAAGCTGCCGCCAACGCCGCGGCATCCGCGGCTGCCTGCTCGGCATGTTTTTTGAATTGCCCCAGTCCGACATCCACCGCGAAACCGATCGTGCCGAACAAAACCGTCAGGTTAAAGACAGTAAGCAACGCGGCCTGACCGCGCCTGCTGCCAAAACGATTTCGGGCGAGCGGACTCAGAACTGTATCCTCTGACGGGATTGAGCGCCGAGCGTATATCCGGAATCATCCACGTCGGCGTTGGGAGGCCAGAACATCGGCATCGGATTTGTGCCTTTATAGGTCGCGGTGATCGTGATGTCCATGTTCACAGCGTTATCGCCGCTGGGTGGAAATTGACCTGTGCTGGGCGCCGCGTTGGTCTGACAGGTATTCAGGGGCTTGCAGTTCGTGGCGACGCCATTGGCGGTGAGCACCACGTTGAGCTTCGAGGTATCGAGAATCCAGGCTGTGTTGGCGATCAGATTCGCCACGTCTGACACTTTGATCGTGCAGGAGTTCGGACTCCCGCAGGTGGCGCCATGAGTGGAGGCGTAGCGGGCGGCCACCGTAACCGCGTTGGCCATCGAGTTGTACTCAAACATCGAAATGCCGCATTCCACCACGGACAAGCTCAGGAACATCACCGGGAGCCCGGTTAATGTGAATTCCAGCAGCGTGCTGCCGCGCCTGCGGTTTCTCATGGACTCAGTTCCTGACCCGCATCTTGGCTGTTTTGACGATCGTGAGTTGACCGGGTATAAGGCCCGGGATCGGTATTAACTGAGGAGAGGTATAAGTCGCGGTGATGGTTGTCATATTCCCACCGTCCGGGCCGGTTCCCAGAGTTGCGGTAACAACGATAGGAGCCGATGAGGTACCGCTCACGGCGCTGCCGATATTGGGAAGATCTTTGATGCTGTCCAGAACGAAGCCACCTGCGGTGCCTCCGTCAGCGGCAGTCGTGGCGTTTTGGGATGCGTTCACGGCAGCCGCCCGGACCCCGTCCTGGACAGCGACGAGCGCATAGGAGTACATGCCGAGGTCGAAGCTTCCCACGAACAGGAAGACAAACCACGGCACCAGGAACGTAAACTCGATCAGGCTGTTCCCTTTTTGTGAGCCTGGGCTGCGCCGTAGCTGTCGGTAGTCGTCCACTCTGAATCTGGATGATCCGCGATATTCCGGACCCGGTCAAGATACCCAAAAGTTCAATAGCCGGAAGTTAAGTGCCGGGCGCAAAGCCATCGTCAGCGTAGTATTTACCGCCACGCGATGTTACGAGTCAGTAGTGCGCTACTCACTGATTCGAGCACTGACTCTCGCAGGTGTAATCGCTGCCGCTTCGGCCGCGTTGCATGCCGACACTATCTACTCCGACTTTGGGGACGGAGGTTCCTACGATCCCGATGCCGGCGACGTCGTATCGGCGTCTGTCGATCTCCGGCCTTCATTCGCATTCTCCACGGCCGTGGACATGGTGCTGACCGAAGTGGATTTCGTCACCTCGATTGGCGTGTCAACCGACGTGAATCAGGTGACTGTCTCCCTGTCCTCCGATGCCGGAGGCCATCCAGGCACCCTGCTGGCTTCGCAGGAATTCGACAATGCCATGGGTATCCTCGGTGGCGAGACCGACGATCCGCCGGACGGCCCGCAAATCCTTTCCTGGCTGCCTTCAACTCCGCTGGACCTGTTGGCCGGCGTCACTTACTGGATTACTTTCGATGGGCCTGCGCCGGGGGATGTGACGTGGAACTACAACAACATGCTCCAATCCGGGTATTCCGAAATAGTGTCGGGCGACTGGCAAGCCACCAACGGAACTCTCGGCGCCATTCAGATTTCCGGCGACATCGCGAATCAGGATCCGGCAGCGCCGGAACCCCGGACCATCCTCTTGCTCGGCCTGGGCCTGATTGCGATGAGTCGACTGAAGCGCCGCAACTGAGAATACTGCCTGCGCTTGTTACTATGACGGCTTCTGCGGATCGGAATACATACGTCGCGCGCGAAGTCCCTTGAAGACTCCGCGGTCATTGCCGCCAGGCTGGGCGCGAATACTTTTCAGATCTTTTCCGCCAGTCCCCGAATGTGGCGCGCGGGTGTTCCCGACCCGGTCGACGTAAAACGACTCCGTGACGCTCGTGCGCGCCTGGATTTGGCTCCGCTGGCGATCCACGTCAATTATCTGGTGAACCTCGCAGCGCTGGATCCGGTAATCCGTGAAAAATCGATCGCATCGTTCCGGGGCGAACTGGATCGCGCGGCGGTCATCGGCGCCGAATACCTGGTGCTGCATCCGGGAAACTTCAAAGGCCAGTCGCCGGAACAGGGAATCGCGGCATTTGCGTCAGGACTGATGGAAGCCGCGCATGGCTTTCGCGCTCCAGGCTTGACTGTGTTGCTCGAGAACACGGTTGGCTCGGGCAATCAAATCGGGCGCAGGTTCGAGGAACTGCGGATGATTCGCGATCTCGCCGGTCGTAAGACTGATCTGCCGCTCGCTTATTGCCTCGACACTTGTCACCTGCTTGCTTCCGGCTATGACGTCGCCCATGCGGCCGGCCTCCGGCAGACGGTCGACGCCGCCGATAAAGTCCTCGGATGGGATCTCGTCAAAGTGATTCACGCGAACGACTCCAAAGGAGCGCTGAACTCGCATCTCGACAGGCACGCCAACATCGGGGAGGGGCACATCGGCGAAAAGGGCTTTCGCCGCATCCTCACCCACCCGGCGCTAAGGATCAAGCCGTTCATTCTGGAAACCCCGGTAAATGAGGAGGGAGACGACCGTCGCAATGTGGACAATCTCAAGCGGCTGAGTGTTCTCTGAATCCCCCGAAGCCCCGGGTTTGCGAAACTGAAGTTTCCCGACGTCCATGCCCGAACAGACGTACGACCACAACCAGATCGAACTGAAGTGGCACCAGCGATGGCTTGAGCAGCCGGATCTCTACAAGGCCGAAGAGAACTCAGGCAAGCCGAAGTACTACGTGCTCGAGATGCTGCCCTACCCGAGCGGCGCGCTGCATATCGGGCACGTCCGGAATTATTCGATCGGCGATGCGCTGGCCCGCTATATGTGGATGCGCGGATACAACGTG